>NZ_JBYTEI010000016.1:0-566 GCF_058792415.1 Niabella sp. CPT15-335-S11 | reverse complement strand
TATGATTTTGCATACGACAATACCAGCCGTCTTTTGAAAGCTGATTTTAAAGCGCTGACAGGAACGGTACAAAGTGGGACATTCAACAGCCAGATGGGCGATGGCATAAACCCCGAAAGCGCTTATGACTATAATGGCAATATACTGGCCATGACGCAGCAGGGCTTATACGGCGGCGCCAGTACCACCATAGACCAACTTACCTACACCTATATCCCCGGTACTAACAAACTGCAAAAGGTAACGGACGGGCAAACGGCCAACTTAAACCTGGGAGATTTTTACAATGGAAACACAGGTGATAACATAGATTACAGCTACGATGATAATGGCAACCTGAAACAGGATTTAAACAAAAACATTACTGATATCGGGTATAATTATTTAAATTTACCCGAGAATATTAGTGTAGCCGGAAAAGGGAGTATTGTATATAGTTATGACGGGGTTGGTAACAAACTGACAAAAACGGTCAATGAAACAGGACAGCCCCAGAAAGTCACCGTATACCTCGGCAATTTGATCTTTGAAAATAATGCTTTGCAGTTCGTAAATACTGAAGAAGG
>NZ_JBYTEI010000015.1:0-1256 GCF_058792415.1 Niabella sp. CPT15-335-S11 | reverse complement strand
AGCTGCCTAATGAAAAAGAAAGAAATCTTAACTTAGCAATCAACCCTGATGGTCCTAAAATTGGGGAGTGTTATAGAATATCCAATTTCGGGAGCTGATTTTTTGGAAAGAATAAAAACTTCTAAATCTAAATTCATAAGTAGTGTTCATGATGGTTTTAAAGCAGCACAGACAAGAATAATTTCTTGTATACATGAAATTCAAGCTGAAGAAGAACTTATTGGAGCAAAACTCAAAGAAGCAAAAACTAATAGAGAAAAAGAGCTTGTTAATGATTTAAAGTCTAAAGAAAAGTATTTAAAAAGCATACAAGTCTTATTTAAACATTGTGCAGATGCAATTCTTTGGCAGCTAATACAAGGGCAACTATATATTTCAAGAAGGTTATTTCAAAAAGTCGAAGGTTCAAAAAAACTAAAAGACATAAATTTAAAATCCGTTCAGTCGGTTGTCGATGATGCAAACAAGAAGCCTGAAAACTTTTTGTTGATTACGGATATCACTAATAACGCCCAAGTTGGAGACATTATTGGCTTCCTGGATGGAAAATTTATAATCGGAGAAGTAAAGGAAGGAAAGAAAAATATTGAAGTTCTCGAAGTTTTAGCAGACTTAGAAAAAGAAAATACAACGATAGAGGCTGTTCAAGAAAAATACGGTGATGATAAAAAATTCATTGCACAATTAAAAAGGAACATCAAACAAAAAACGACATTAAAGAATGTAACAACTATCCTTAACGAAGACAAAGGAATTGACCCAACATCTAATAAGGAAATTAAAATTATTACACCCAAAGAACATACACCGTTATATACCGAAAGACTATCGGTATTAGAGGAACAACTAAAAGAGAGGAATTATTGGGCTTATGATGTTATCCAAGACTGTTTGCATATAGGTATCTACAAAGGTGAAAAAAGGTTTATTGGGAGCCGTTTGCTTAAAGCAATAGCAGAGCAAGCTGGAAGTGATAAATATATAATAGTTGACGTACTTAATACAATTGGCTCTTTAAACAAGCCGATATTTTTCCTTCCATTTAGCCCTGACTTTATTTTCGATATTCTTTTTAGCCGAGTAAAAATATATTACATGCTTGAGCTAAATTCTTTTTTAGAGTTATATCCAAAGTTTGCATTAAAAGCGGAATGGGCATCCACAAAAGAGACAGCGAAAGTGTAAGCTTCCCCTAAAACTGGGCCAGTGTCAATTAGAGTTTTTCAGCTTTTCAAATGCTTTATCCACTAAGCGGC
>NZ_JBYTEI010000014.1:0-1256 GCF_058792415.1 Niabella sp. CPT15-335-S11 | reverse complement strand
TATAACACTCCCCAATTTTAGGACCATCAGGGTTGATTGCTAAGTTAAGATTTCTTTCTTTTTCATTAGGCAGCTTTTTGAATTGATTGCTCATACCGGGTATTGGGTGTCTGAAAGGTGGTATGATGGATTTTTTGATGATAGTAGTCGATGTGGTTTTGAACTCCTTCATAAAGTTCAAAACCATCATCGACGGGATTTAGATACACGTATTCGTACTTTAAAGTCTTCCAGAACCGCTCTATCCAGACATTATCCAGGGCTCTGCCTTTTCCATCCATCGATATCAGGATGCCCTGTTGTTCAAGATACTGCGTCCACAAAGCGCTGGTATACTGGCTGCCCTGGTCGCTGTTCACTATTTCAGGCTTACCATATGTGACAATGGCATCTTCGAGTACATTTTTACACCATGCGGAACTCATAGAGTTGCTGATACCCCAACCAACGATCTTGCGACTGTAGACATCGATTATCGCTGTCATGTACATAAAACCACGCTTCATCGGTATGTAAGTAATATCCGTACTCCAGACCTGATTGGCATGGGTAATCTTCAGGTCTTTGAGCAAATAGGGCCTGATAAATTCTCTCTGTCCCGATTTAGTCAGGTTCTTCCGCCGATAGATTGTATGCCTGCCCATGATCCGGAACAATCGGCGGATTCGCTTTGGTCCGACGATAAAACCCATAGCCACCAACAGAAGCACCATTGATTTTACGCCTTCTGTCGGGTGTTTGGTCAGGTGGCGATCCATAATATTCATCATCTCGATATTCTCTGGTTTTTCAGCAGCAGGCTTGTAATAAACCCGGCTTCGATTGACAGATAGAAGTTCACACTGTTTGCGGACAGATATTTTTAATACACCGGACTGAACCAACTGAGCTCTCAGATCTCGATCCCCAACTTCCTGCAACTTTTTTTTAAAAATTCGTTTTCGACCTTCAACTGACCAATGGCAGCATACAGCTTTTCCGTGTCCTGCTCCTGGTGCCCCGTGGCCTCTTCCCGCTCAAATGTGGAAGACAGATTCTCTAAAAATTCAGCTTTCCATTTCGAAATCATCACAGGATTTACTTCAAACTTTTTGCCCAATTCAGCCAGCGTTTGTTGATTCTTTACTGCTTCCAGAGCTACCTTTGCCTTAAATGAGGCACTAAATTTTCTGCGTGTTTGCTTCTTCATAATTGAGGTTTAAATTAATACAAATTTATTAACTAACCCTCTGGTCTGAATTTCGGGGAGTATTATA
>NZ_JBYTEI010000013.1:0-1297 GCF_058792415.1 Niabella sp. CPT15-335-S11 | reverse complement strand
TGTAAGCTTCCCCTAAAACTGGGCCAGTGTCAATTAGAGTTTTTCAGCTTTTCAAATGCTTTATCCACTAAGCGGCTCCCTTCAATTTGTGATGGATTTCCGGTCACCGCTTGTGGATAAAGTTGTAGATCGGCATTTAATTTCTGGTAATACTTCTCCGCATATTTAACGGGTGATAAGTAACCAAGTGCTTTGTGTGGTCTTTCGTGGTTAAAATCCAATCGCCATTCCTCGGCCATGATTCTCACCTCGTTGAGACTTGAAAACAAATAGGCATTCAGTAGGCCTCTGCGAAGGCTCCCGTTATGTCTTTCAATGAATGCATTCTGTGTTGGCTTTCCAGGCTGGATATACTGCAGTCTCACACCATTTTCCTCGCACCACTGCTGAAGCTGGTGGCTGATAAATTCAGGCCCATTGTCGCAGCGGATGCACTTGGGTAATTCTCTTTGCTTAACCAGGCGTTCCAGTGCCCGTATGACGCGCTTTGCTGGCAGAGAAGTATCTACATCAATGGAAAGAAACTCCCGGTTAAAATCGTCGATAACATTTAGCAACCGAAATTTTCTGCCATCCGTCAGTGCATCGCTCATAAAGTCGATGCTCCAGACCTCATTGGGCGCTTCCGGTATATACAAGGCTTCCTTTACCCTTTCTGGTAGTCTTCGTTTAGCCTTACGGTGGAGATTTAGTCTCAGATCAATATACACGCGATGTACTTTTTTATGGTTCCAGATATGTCCTTTGTTTCTCAAACGGTAATAGCACTGCCAGAATCCAATATCCGTGTGCTTTTCAGTAAGCTTGGTCAGGGCATCCTGAACTTCTCCATCATCCTTAGGTTTGGACTCGTAATCGTAGGTTGATCTGGGAATACTTACGATCTTACACGCCTTTCGGATACTCAGTTGCTCTTCGGTCAGAATATCAACTGCTTCCCGTTTCTCCTGGGGCGTTACAACTTTTTTTCGATGAGCACGCGCATGGCCCGGTTCTCAATGCTGAGCTCGGCAAACATTTTCTTAAGTTCACCATTCTCCTTTTCCAATGCTCTCATCTTGGCAACATCACTGGCCTCCATACCCCCGTATTTTGCCTTCCAGTTGTAAAAGGTGGCTTCGCTGATGCCAATTTCGCGGGCTATCTCCTTAACTGCAATGCCTGCTTCCTGTTTCTTGATCGCTCCAATAATCTGCGTCTCTGTAAAGTTCTTACGTTTCATTTTCAAAATTTAAAGTTAACAATTCATACAATTGATAACTCTAATTTCTTTGGCCGAACATCGGGGGAGCTTACA
>NZ_JBYTEI010000012.1:0-2163 GCF_058792415.1 Niabella sp. CPT15-335-S11 | reverse complement strand
CGAAGCGGGCTTGTCATAGCTCAACTCAAATCCGAACTTACTTGTGCTTTGGGTATTGTTCACATAATCCCTGTTCACACCCAGCAGCCACCCCCGGACGTTGTAATCATATTTTTGAGTTTCAACCGCTGTTGTACCGTTCACCCCTAGCCGCTTTGTTTTTAACTGCCCAACGTCATCATAGCTATTTTGAACAATGACCTTTTCGCCACTGCTCACTCCAGTGGCATAGTCTATCATGTTGTTCACCGTTTCGGTAAGCCTGCCCAGCGCATCGTAGGTGTTTTTGGTGATCGTGATGACGGTAAGGGAATCGAATTCTACACCCCAGCAGATCAAAGCATATCGGCAGACTCACTCAATCCCAATACTTGCGCAACTCAATCAACGGCTGAAAGATTTACTAACAAAAGCATGACCATCAAGCCCGCAGGGTAAGGCAAGGCTATCGCGTACACGCTACGCAGACGGGAGAACCTATGCATATGCCTCTAATGGCATTTTGCAATCGACAACAACCTTATTGAGAACTCTATGAGACCGGTCGCACCGGATGCAAAAACTACCTGTCCGCAGGTAGCCATGAGAGGGCGCAGAGTCGGTCCCGCTCTGCGGAATAACAAAGCCACTTAATCGGTGGCTTTTGTATTATGCGTCATTGATTGCATAATCATATAATCGTTTTGCCTTTTCTTCTATAGACGGCACATAATCTATACTTGCTTCCCAATCATCCACAAACTCTTTTGCCAAAAAAACTTCAATCAGGTAATAATATTTTTTCCCATCTTCTTCTTTAACTCCTTCATCCCCTCCTTCTGCATAAGAAAGTATTATATCAGAATTTGGGTTTTCTCTATCTTCTTGGAAAATTATAGCTTCTTGGTCTACGTTTTCAATGTCTTTTATTAAATCAGTTAATTTCATATTATACATATTTTATTTACCCCAAATTGAAAAACCGCCTCTACCACCAGGATGTAACGTATTCCAAAACGAACTACCTATTGTATGCTGTGATTTAGGTACTAACTGCATTACTCCTGCATTTATATCGTGATGCCATACCCAATTGGCAGGAGACCTCCCTAATATACTACCTGCTGAAGACCTCGGAATATTTATACCTAGCTGTGACATTGACGAAGCAAATCGTGCATCTGTTGCCATAGTTGCACTAAGAGCCTTATTTGCTTCAAGGAAGTGTGCTCCTCTATACACTCCTGGGTAAGAGCCACTTGCTAACTTCATTTCAAAAGCAACAGAATATTGAGCTCCCGAACCTACCGTCTTAGCGGCAGCCGCTTCCCCTGAACCTAACCCCATGGTCAATGGGATTGAAAGGGTTGTTAACCCGGCGCCGATCCTTTGGTCTGTAGTGGTAGAACCTTCCCATAAATTCTTGACATCTGTTTTGCTATACCCCATCGGGCCCGACATTAACGTTGCGCCTCCTACATATAGTTCATTGATCGCCCTGGTCAGCCAGTTATTGGGTATAGAGGAAGGCTCCGCTGATGATATGGTTGTAAATCCATCCGGAACATAACTGGCCTTGCCTCCTTCCTGCAACCATACATTGCCAACTTCACCATTATCACCCAACTTTGCATTATTGAGTACCGTTCCGTTTTTGGCAAAATCATCAGCTTTAGCATCCATCGCTTGTTGCCGGGTAGTTATATTCGGATCATACGCCCACCTGTTCCCTCGCTTGATCCAGTCATCGGCTTCCATGCCATCAGGATCTATAAACCGGATCGGGTTATTTAATGCAAAGTTATAAGGACTCTGCCTGCGGGCTTTTTCACTTAACGGATCTAAGACATGCCACCTTCCGATCTGTGGATCATAGAACCTTGCCGCAAAATCGAACTGCCCTAACCCCAGTTCCCTTTGCAGCTCCTTACCCTGGTACAAGTAGTTGTTCGTTACTGTCGAGTATTTTTCAATCGGTAATCCAAACGGATAATAGTCAGTTTCCTGTAATACCGTTCCTACTTCATCCACTACCACCCGCGTGTTCCCCAAATGATCTCTCAGAAAGTAATCGTATTTCCATGCACCGGATTCCAGCCTTGCCCTACCTTCTTCAGTATTTACGAACTGCAAAGCATTATTTTCAAAGATCAAATTGCCAAGGTATACCGTGACTTTCTGGGG
>NZ_JBYTEI010000011.1:0-3920 GCF_058792415.1 Niabella sp. CPT15-335-S11 | reverse complement strand
CCGCTTAGTGGATAAAGCATTTGAAAAGCTGAAAAACTCTAATTGACACTGGCCCAGTTTTAGGGGAAGCTTACAGAATATGTTCCTTGTCTAGGGTCGCCAACTAACAATATGTCAGAACTACAATTAAAAAGAAGTTTTAGTAAATCCAAATCGTAACCAGCCAAATCTTGAATCTCATCAATAAAAATATGTGAATATATTCTTGATATTCGGTCTATTACTGAACCGTTTGATTTTTCATTACACCGAAATACAAATTTTGAGAGTTTATCTGAATATATTTTTAGTTCTTTTGAGAAGTAGTGTCTTTCAAACTCTTTCTCCTCTCCAAAATAGATAGGATTTTTACAGTTACGACAGTTGTTGTTAATTATATTTTTTTGCTTGCAATCTTGACAAGGATTTCTATATGCTTTTAGCCCTGATTGATTATTTATTAAAATTAATCCTCTAATTTTCTTGTCAACTAAAATTCCCTGAAATGGTCTCACTCCGTGTTTTAGCAAGAATGAAAACCACGTTTGTACAGTAACATTTTCAGGAACACACTTATTTCTTTCAATGATTTTCTTTCTTATCTCGGTCTCGTTAGCTTGGGTATAAGTGGTAATAAGAACTTTGCCCTCTTTTTGCTTAAGAGCTTCTTCTACGAGAAAAGTTGTTTTTCCCGAGCCTGCGGCAGTTATAATGAGTTTATTGTTGTTAAAAGTTGATTGCATCTAAAATGTATTGAGGATATTCTAAGATTTCTTCTGTCTCAAACACTTTCAATGCACATTCGGTCTTGTTGGATTTCATATATCTATGCAAGTCATCATTACTTTGGTAAGTTGTCCCAAATACTGTATTCAGTTTTTCAAGATTATTCGCTCTTAGAAATTTCGGCTCAAGAGTATTGTAATTGAACTCCTGTAAAGCACCATTATCAATTGTCGAATCAAAAAAAATTTTTATGTTTGGTTTAATGTTATTACCAATATAATTTTCATACTTCCGCTTCAATGCTTCAACATTCCCGTCATTATCAGTAACAACAGCTACTTTTGTCCCTATTCTTTCGGCTATTTCCAAAAACCTTAAAAAAGAAGTACCAACCGAGATTACATCAACACTTTTCTCAATAGGAAGTTTATCGTCATTAGTAGCCATAAATGCCTTTTGAACAATAAGCTCATCAGAATCTCCCTCTACTAAAATCACTTTCTTGCATAATATTAGCCTTAAAGTGTCGTACCCAGACAACTTCCCAAAGAACTTATGCGTATCTACAGGTAACTGATTTAATCTTACTGTCTTTCTGTCGTTCAATAATATCAAATGGTCAAGCCCTAATTTATTAGCTACAAAACTACTGTGAGTAGAAACTAAGACCTGTCTGTCTTCACTATCGTTTTTTATATCGCTAATTAGCTGATTGAGTTTAGAATAAGATAAATGGTTTTCAGGTTCTTCCAACAAAAGAATGTTGGCTTCCTTTGCTTTTTTATGTCCCAGAGCCAATTTAGTTTTTATTAAACATTGTTCGCCTTTACCAATGTAATGAAACGGAACATCTTCCAAATATGTCATCAAGCTACTTTCCCACGCATTTTTTGAAGATAGTTCAACAGACAATTCTACTTTTTTATCTGAAATTTTTGAAGCTGTTTTTATTTTCTCATTTATCTTTTTTATTGCTTCCTCACTCATAAAAGACTCTTTCATTCTCCTATGGGCTTGTGATATTTCTACAACTTCATTTGAATCCAAAAATTCTTTTACAATTCGAGAAATATAGATGTCAGAACCATTTTGAAGTCTGTGGCTTGAAGAATCAATTAAAGCTGATTTAATAGGAATTTTTCTTGGTGTGATACTTTCATCACGTGCAAAACTTGTCCACGAAACGTTATAATATTCGATTGGAAGTGTTTTTATCCCTCCAAGTTGTACCAAGTCCTCATATTCTGTCTGATAGTTCTCATCAAAAGCCACTTTTAAGAAAAAACCACTTGTTTTTGATTTTTCACTATTCCCGTCTCCCTCAAATTCAGCAATATCTTCGCCCTCCATAAAGACCTCAATAAGAATATGTGGTAGAGGTTGGGCTATATTTCCTTGTTCTAATCCCAAAATATACTCTGCGACAACCTCATTGTTAAATATATACTGTGATAATTCGTTCTTCAAATATTTTCCATTATGCAAACCTGTTAAGGCGAGATGAATGGCTTCAATAATTGTCGATTTACCTGCTTCATTATTTCCTACAAGGATATTTATCCCCTTACTTAAAGTAAGTTTGAATGAACCCTTAAAGGTTTTGAAATTCTCTATATGGATTTTAGTAATGTTCATTAGATTGGTTTAAAAAAATTATTCTTTTCCTCTTTTCAATCGTAAAAATATAAAAACTGGCTTCACTCTAGCCCTATTAAAAAACTTTTTGGCCAACCAGCCACTTCTCCAGCAAGTTATTCCTTAAGCAATACCAAAAAAACTTATTCTCAAAAAACCAACAGTGTCGAATTAAGTAGTAGCTATTACATATTACACATAATATCCTCGATAGTATTTTTTGATCGAGTATCTGAATTCCCCCCCTTCTATATCTGTACCATACTATCCCATCGCAGATTTTACTTTACGCAGAAAATTAGAACGGCAATTCTCCAAGACTCACTGTCTTCTGTTTCTTTTTTGTCGTGATGATCTCAATTACCTGAGCTTCCTTCAAAAGTGGTCCAGTAGTTTGTATTTTGGACAATCTAAAAAAGGACTTGCTGCTGGTATAAAAAAGGTCGTAAAAAATATTAATGGCATACCGCTTTTCTAATACTTCTTTGATTTTCGTGGTCGCCTTATTTGCCTTCCCAGACACCATCAGAGACGGCGCAATGTGTACGGGTTTCAATACCGGTGCTGAATTCGTTAAAATCCTGGTACGCAACTCGTTGACTGTCCCAATAAAGTTAAAGAGCAACTCGGGAAACGGATTGAAATTCTTAGCCTCACAAAAGGTTATTAAGTCTTTGTTCCTGACATAATACAAGGCGCGTTTTGTATTGTAATAATCTCTTCGAAATGTAACTGAATTTCGCTTCACAACAACAATATCGGGCGTCGTAAAAAGTTCTTTGTGATGACAAGATTGAACAGTTAGGTTATGATAAATCTCAAATCTGAAATATTTCGATCCCACCTTCTTGGAAATGTAAAAATTAGAAAAGTTTGGTTGATTGCCGGCAGTTGAACACTTATATCTGTAACAATTTCCATCCTTCAAATTCTCTACCTTGATTTTATATTTTTTCCTTTTGTAATATTGTATAATCAGGTTGAAGCAAGACATTTCAAAATAATCACTGACACGCTTTGAATGGTTTACGAATGTGGCTTTAAAAACATTTATGAAAGAAGTTATTTCCTGATCGAATTCCGCGATATCCTTAAATGGTGACTTGTATTCTTTCTGGGTATCAAAATTTGCTTTACTCATTATCCGCATAGTTCTTTAAGTTCAAAATGCTTTCAATAAAATCTCGAGTATCATAATAATTGAAGATATTCTCAGAAATGTGATACTTTTCTAAAATTGAGTGGTAATTTATTGTCAATGCCTGCAGGTTGTTTTTCTCTTTAAGAGTAAAATAATAATTTCCTATCTGAATTGTGTCCGCTTCGCTTACTCTGGTAACCGTTCCATAGAATTTTATTGTTCCTTCCAAATTTGCAATTATCCGTTTATAAAAGATTGAAAGAGCCAATAATAACTCAATCGCTCTCAACTCATTCCTAAGTGAGGAATATCTTTGAGAATTTTCCAAATAGAAATTTACTTCGCGTATCCGATCCTGATACTCTATAACACTCCCCAATTTTAGGACCATCAGGGTTGATTGCTAAGTTAAGATTTCTTTCTTTTTCATTAGGCAGCT
>NZ_JBYTEI010000010.1:0-4074 GCF_058792415.1 Niabella sp. CPT15-335-S11 | reverse complement strand
TTGCAGTTCGTAAATACTGAAGAAGGCAGGGCAAGGCTGGAATCCGGTGCATGGAAATACGATTACTTTCTGAAAGATCATCTGGGTAATGTTCGCATGATGCTGGATGATAATGGTAACGTGCTGGAAGAAACGCATTACTATCCGTTCGGACTCTCCATGAAAGGGATAAGCCTGCAAAACGCAAATGCATCTCTTCGAAACAAATATCTATATAATGGAAAGGAGCTCGATAACCAGGAATTTGCCGACGGTTCGGGTTTAGAAATGTATGATTTTGGCACCAGGCATTATGATACTCAAATAGGCAGGTGGCATACGGTGGATCCATTAGCACATAAGTTTCCCTGGCAATCTGGTTATTCTGCTTTTGACAATAATCCTATAAATAAAATAGATCCTGATGGAAGGGCTGCTTATAGCCCTATATACGGAACTGATGGGAAGTTCCTGGGTACTGATGATGAGGGGTTGCAGGGTAAAGCTATTGTAATGAAGCACGAGGACTTCACGCAAGGTATGAAGCATGAAGATGCAATGAAGAAAGATTTAGCACCTAATGGAGGTACAGAATATTACAAAGCAATACCTGATTGGGGAAATTATTTTGATTTCTATAATCATTATAATGACTTACCTAACCGACCAGATTACGATGGATTTGTTACAATCCGGGAAGGAATAGACTGGGCGAAATCACATGTAGGGGCGTTAAAAAATCTCACATCGGAAAATATGCTTTACATAGACGCTTCCAAACTTGATTTTGGAAATATCTCTGTTTCTGATTTTAAAAACGGAGCAGGTAAATCCTCTCCGATAAATTTAAATACTCCGGGAAACTTTGCTGCAGCTCAAACCAACTACACTTTGGCATCTACGGTTTATGCCCTGGGACGTGTAAATATTACATTGTTGAACAATACAGGTAGCGTAAAAGTCGTGAATGATTTTAATTTACCGTTTGGTAGAGCGACCGATTATGATTGGAATAAGGGAGGAAGTATATGGAGGAAGGGACTTATCAATTATGAAAGGTGGTCGGAAGGTTTGAATGATACTCACGGATTTAGAACCTTCTATTATGGTACAGGGCAATTGCGCCCGTAGGTAGGATTTATAAAAAAAAATTTTATGAGCAAGCGTTTTTGTTATACCACTCTTCAAGTGTTGATATTTTTTACAGTTTCCTGCAATTGGATATCGGGAGAATATCCATTGGGCAACCATCTTTCATTATGGGATAATGATAAAGAAAAAACAGCGATTATTGTTTATTGCGAAGGGGATTGCCATGGAGGAATACAAGTTCTTCCTATTCGTGAAAGACAGACGGATAGCGGTGAATACGTAGAAGAAGCCACATCAAACAAAGAATGGGCGATAGCAAAAACGCTACAGATAAAAGATAACAAAGAAAATTATTATATTATTAGCAAAGACTTTAATATTGAGAATGTGGATTGTTCAAAAGTTAACTGCGATAGCATTCTTCAAAGCCATGTAACAGGGCCATTGAGTTTAACCGAGTTTGAAAACAAAAAGAAAGTCTTGAATATAGAGTTAGATTTTAAATAAATAGTATGCAGGTAATAGAAGATAATTTTTTTCTTATCTGAAAGCCTGTTTAGTTTTAAAATTTTGGATGTAGGTATCAATGACGTTGAACAGGACGCTTTTGGTATCAGCATCCATTTTTTGTATGTCGTTGATACGTTCCACCGTTTCCTTTTCACAAGAAGCGTTTTCCCCTTCCCCGATTAAAAAATCAACGGTTACGCCAAAAACGTTAGCCATTTTGGCAACCATCTCAATGGACGGTAAATTTTCATTGCGTTCGTACGTCCCGGTAATCCCAAGGATGCGTTTGCTTGTCGGTGGTCGGGAACTTTGGTTACAGGGTTCTGGCACTTGTGTACCACGGCAGTATAACCAGTGATGGTGTGTTGAATATTGAATACAATGAGTTAAATTTGCCTAAGCAGGTTACGGGCACCGCCGTAGGTACGGTCATATACGGCTATAGCGCAACAGGCGAGAAGCTGAGCAAACAGACTCCGGTTGAAGCGAGAAGCTACATCGATGGGATCGAGTACACCGGTACGACGATAGATCTTTTACACATGGGGGAAGGCGTTGCCCGCAATAATGGCGGCAGCTACACGTTTGAGCACTTTTTAAAAGACCATCTGGGTAATACGCGGATCGTTTACAACAGCGCGGGAGCGGTACTTCAGCAGACGGATTATTATCCATTTGGTTTGGGTATAGCCCGTTACCAGGCGGTGCCGAATAAGTACAAATACAACGGCAGGGAGAAACAGGAGGAGCTGGGGCAGTACGACTACGGCGCGAGGTTTTATGATCCGGTGATCGGCAGGTGGCATGTGGTTGACCCGTTAGCATACAAATATCCAAGTCTATCACCTTATTGTTTTGTTGCTAATAACCCCATAAGATACATAGACCCTGACGGACGAGAAATCGTAGACCCACAAGGTAGGAGAGCAATCTACTATGACAAAAAGGGTGGTATGCACTATACAAAATATGCTACTGCTGATATAAAAAGGGTTGCAGGAGCTTTAAATCTGACTACCGAAGGTGCCACTCAGTTGAAAAGAATTAATTCCTCTGACATAAAAACCAAAATCAGCATTTCTTCCGATAGTAAAATTGAAACCAAATCTGACGGTACTCATTATACCTATGGTGAAACTGAACAAGGAAATAGAAATAATCCACCAACTTATAGTAAGTATCAAAATGATGATGGCTCTTTTGGCATAAAAGAAGCTACTATTACTATTTTTGAAGGGACATTGAAAGAAGGTATAAAAGCGGGTTCAGGTTTAGAACATGAAGGGTTGACACTTGAACAGGCTATAGGTGCAGTAGCAGGACATGAAGGTATTCATGCCACAGATAAAGCTGAGATAAATAAAGACATTCAAGCAGAATTTGGCACTAGAAAGCAACAAGCTGCAAGAGACATTTCAAGAGAAGTGAAACCTGAAGCTGTTGAGAAAAAAATAATTCGCCAATCTAAAAAATTAAACGATTGATTATGAAAGGTTTATTTCTTAGTATTGTTTTAGTACTTACACTTTCAAATTGTTCGTACGCACAAGTAAAAAAGAAAAATCTATTTCAAACGGTAAGAGTTCCAGATAGTATAAATTTGCAACTTGCTGAAATTACTTATAAGAGAAGTAGCGACATAAGCCCCAAAACGGGTTTATATGTGTGGAATTTGCAAAGCAAAAAAGATTTAATTTTTAAGGATGGGATATACTCATTCAAAGGTTTAGGACCTCACTTTCCGAGACGATTATTTATTTATAACAAAGGCGACATTTTTATTTTTGAAAATGAAGGAGCGTTTAATCCCCGAGGGGTTATTAAGGAGTTTGCCGTATGTGTTGAAAAATTAAATCTAACCGGAGAGCAGGTTGTCAAATACACAAAGGCAATAAGCGGTTATTTAGAACAAGAAGAAGGAAACACGTATGGTTCAGAAATAAGAAAATAAAATGCAATATACAAATCACTTAATGAGCGGCTTTTGTATGTTGGTGCCCCACGCATAGTGATAAACTTGACGGAGGAAGTCCGTTAAGGGGGTATGTAATCGCCAACCATTAGCCGAGAGCAAGGGTGCGACCGTGAGGTTGAATCTGAAGCCCTCCCGGCCAAGCCGTTCGGACGGGGAAGCTTAAGGCAAAGTTCCTGCTCGAGGAACATGAACACTATCAGGCAGAAGCTGTGGGGTGAGATAATAAGGCTTTCCGATTGAATGCGCCGGTTGGTAAAGGATGCGTTTGCCTGTCAGTCAGTGAAGAACCTGGTATGATGATTATAGTTGGGTTACCGATGCACGGTGGAGCGTACCCTCAGGCCTACATGCGAGCTTTGATCCGCTGCACAACAGCCACCTGCTACCCGCATCCAACAACACTTACCCCTATGCGCAGCAACCTGCCAAAGATGACAGGACCAAAGGAATGGTAACGGGTACGAGAATAAAGAAACTGGGTACCGCGGATTATATATACACGCTTACGCTTTATGACG
>NZ_JBYTEI010000009.1:0-17145 GCF_058792415.1 Niabella sp. CPT15-335-S11 | reverse complement strand
CCCCAGAAAGTCACCGTATACCTCGGCAATTTGATCTTTGAAAATAATGCTTTGCAGTTCGTAAATACTGAAGAAGGCAGGGCAAGGCTGGAATCCGGTGCATGGAAATACGATTACTTTCTGAAAGACCATCTGGGTAATGTTCGCATGATGCTGGATGATAATGGTAACGTGCTGGAAGAAACGCATTACTATCCGTTCGGACTACAACAAAAGGGAATAAGTTGGTTGAATACTAGTGTAGCTGCTAATAAGTATAAGTTCAACGGAATTGAGCAAACTACTGACTTATACCTCAACCAATATGATGCGGATAATCGTACTTTAGACCCTCAACTAGGCAGATGGTGGCAAGTTGACCCGCGAGCCTCCGATTGGGAAAGTCCCTTTGTTGCAATGGCGAATAATCCGGTATTGAATATCGATCCTTTGGGAGATACCATAATAAATGGGCAGACTTATGAGAATTTTAGCCGTGGTGAGACCTTAGCAAATGTCACAGTGGTTGGACATATAAAATCAGGTTCTTCGACAAATTTTTGGGGAAAGGCAGGGAGGAGTGTGCAAGGTGTTTATAATAATTATCTGGAACCTTCGATGGATTGGATGAACAGGGAGATAAACCCCTTGGTACCTGTAGCAGAATTAATATCAGGGAGGTCCTATAGCAGTAATTTTACGGAGCCCAAGTCCAGGCTGGAATCAGGTCAGGAAACATTAATGGCCATATTCCCGGTAGGAAGACTTGGAAAGCTTGGGGCGTTTGGAAAGCTTGCAGCTAAGGGGGGAGTGCAATATACCAAGTCAAGCCTGAAGCTCGGACAGGAAATGCATAAGGCTTATAACGCAGGGAAAGTTGGTAAAGAGTTCAGACTGTTAAGTGGCAAACGAATAGATTACCTTGATATACAAAATGGTATTATTTATGAGTTGAAGCCATTTAACCCAAGAGCAATGAAAGCAGGACAAAATCAGCTTAATATGTACCTGAAAGAATTGCAATCCCCTGCAATGCTTCAAAAGTACCCTGAATTTAGGGGCATTAATTGGAAGTCCGTTTTAGATACATATTAATATGGATAGTAAAGAGTTTAAGGCCGTATTCGGTGAAGTAGCTAAGGCTAATGATTTTAAAAAAGCATTTGGGGGTTGGTATAAAGAAAGCCCTGAGTGTATCGCTATACTTGAATTACAAAAATCAAACTTTGGAGATTATTATCAACTTCTTATAAAAATATTCATTCAAGGAGCTTTTGATAGAACGTATATACCAAGTAAGGATTTAATAAAAAGTTCAATGGGTCATGTTACTACTAACGAAACCCCAGAATATAAAGCAGTTTTTGATTTTGATGAACCAATGGACGATGATATAAGGAAAGAGCGATTAGAAGAGCTTTTTAAAAATCATATTGTCCCTTTTACCAATAAGACACTTATAAAGTCAGGCATAAGAGAATTAGCGGAGAAAGGAGAAATATTTTTACTGCCAGCAGTCAAAGAAGAATTAGCATAATAAATCAAACGCCAGGCAAACAGCTTGGCGTTTTTCGTTTTACATCAAGGAAATCTTCATTGCCCTGATAAAGTGGTCAACTGTAGTGGGCAGGCATTCCTTTTCTTTTTCGAGTAGTATTGCAATATCCTCATAAACATAAACATTTGCTGCGTGACGCAAATGCATACAGCCTGACCAAAGTGTTTTAGTGCTGACACATAGTCCACGATTTCAAATTTCATTTCCCAATCTAAAATGCATTTTGTATCTTGGCGCGATAAAATTTACTGCCTTGAAAAAGTCCCTCGCCATAAGAACTAATAAAAAGATGCCGGCATTTACGCTAACAGAAGTATTGGTAGTGCTCATTATCATCGGTATATTAGTATTATTAGCTCTGCCCAGTTTGATGCCTTTAATTTCCAAAGCAAAAAGTACAGAGGCTAAATTGCAGTTGGAACATGTATATACTCTGCAACGTTCTTATTTTTTTGAGAACTCTTCGTATTCAAAAGACTTGCCAGCGATAGGTTTTGAGCAGCAAAAGTTGACCACTCAGGGCGGGCAGGCTAATTACAGAATAGAAATATTAGATGCTACGCCCAAGAATTTTAAAGCACGAGCTACGGCGGTTGCCGATTTTGATGGTGACGGAAATTTTAACCAGTGGGAGATTGACCAGGATAAAAAATTGGTGGAAACCGTACCAGATTAGATTATTATGCATTTTTTGTTGCTTTCCGTAGTTATTGTTACGCTTTTTTTAATTGCCGTACAAGATTGCAAATACAGAGCAGTGCCGGTTTTTCTGTTTGTAATATTATTTGTTGCAGTTTTCCTGCTGACTTCAATACAAAATACTCTCCGGGCGACAGCCATGCAATTACTGGTAAACGGGTTGGTGACAGCTTTTTTGATCACTGCACTGTTATTGGTTTATTATTTAAAAGAGAGAAGTATTAAATTTTTTTTCGAACAAAAAATGGGTCCCGGGGATGTGTTGTTGTGGTTTTGTGCAGCTCCATTATTTTCAACGATCAATTATTTAATATGGTTCATTGGTTCACTTGTGGTTGTTTTATTCATCCATTTTCTTCGTTTGGCCTTCTCAACGAAGAAAATACATCAAACCGTTCCCCTGGCAGGTTTACAGGCAATGTTGCTGCTGTCGGTAATCTTCCTCAACGAGCTTTTTTTTCATAAAGATCTGTCGCTGGATGTTGTATCTTTAACACCCTTCACCACATGAGCGATACACGAAGCAATATAGATAAATATTTAAACGCCGAACAGGCCTGGCGTTACGAAGTGGCCTTGGCTACATCGGATACAGATTCCCTGTCTTTTTACGTGGATGAACTTAGCAGCGAACTGGCATTGGCTACCAAAGCCGAGGAACTTTCATTGCTCACTGGCAGCAGGATTGCTTTTAAGAAAATACCGAAGGAGCAATTAGTTGAAAAACTAACACTTTATTATGCCAGGCAGGATCATACCGACCAACGTCTCCAGAATAATTATTACAGTAGCAACCCTGATAATTTTTTAAGCGACCTTATCGCCGAAGCGCAACAGCTAAAAAGCAGCGATATACACGTAGAAGTGTATGAGAATGAATGCCGTGTAAGAATTCGAGTAGACGGACTTTTAGTACTTCGTTATTTGATAGAGCAAAAACAATATCCGGCACTGATCAATAAGATTAAAATTGCGGCCAATTTGGACATTGCCGAAAAAAGGTTGCCTCAGGATGGTCGTATTTTTTATGAAAGAGCTAATGACAAATTTGATATTCGCGTCTCGATCATTCCTACGCTGTATGGAGAAAAGGTGGTGCTGCGTTTGTTAAGTAATGACGCCGCTGATATCAAGTTGGAGAATCTCGGTTTTTCGGAAAGCGACCTGAAAAATTATAAAGAAGGCCTCAGAAAGCCTTTCGGGATCATTTTGATCAGCGGTCCTACCGGGTCGGGAAAAACCACTACGCTTTATGCTACTTTAAAAGTATTGAACCAAACGACTAAAAATATCTTAACGGTAGAGGACCCGATCGAATATACCGTTCCCGGCATCAACCAGGTACAGGTGCGTGATAATATCGGACTTAGCTTTGCGAAAGCGCTTCGTACTTTTTTACGGCAGGATCCGGATATTATCATGTTGGGTGAGATTCGTGATTCAGAAACGGCAAATATGGCGATTCGGGCAGCCCTTACGGGGCACCTCGTATTATCTACCATACACACAAACTCCGCGTGGGGCACCATCTCCAGATTTATCGACATGAATATGCCCCCGTTTTTAATTGCCAATACGTTAAATACCAGCGTTGCACAGCGCCTGGTGCGTATGCTCTGTCCGCAGTGTAAAAAGGAAGTGCCATTTGATAAAAAACTATACCCTTCAAAATTTACACCGCCCGAAGAAGTGAGCACACACTATTTACCGGTAGGTTGCACATCCTGCTATAATACCGGTTATAAAAAAAGGAAAGCAATCTACGAGGTAATTCCTATAGATGAGCGGTTGGCGGAGGAAATAAAAAGGGAAACATCGAGGGTTGACGACCTGCTTAAAGAAAAAAATATTAAATCGTTATCAAGCAATGCTTTTGAATTGTTTAAAAAAGGGTTGACCTCGTTAGAAGAAGTGTACCCGATACTGATGGGCTGAAAAATGCAGATGACAAGACTGCTTTAATTTCCCAATATTTCGATCGCGGATAGTTCTCTGAGTTTTGATGGCACATAGGTAGCTATGTTATCATTTTAAATTAGTTTAAAAATATTATCACCACAAAGCAAAGATGGATTTCTGTGATTGTCAGGTTATTATATATTACCGAAGTAAAGTTTATAACTATTTGGCGAAAACATTTTTTGCGGATTCAAAATCGGTAATTAAATTTGGATTAGGGAGCTTTCCTTATGAGACTGATGCCTATAAAAGGTTCAACCGTAGAAGACCGTTTTTTGAAAACTATTTGCTGATTATCTAAACCAATTGAATCATGAGAAAGATTATGCTGGCCGCGTTGATGCTTTCATCATCATTTTATTGTGCTGCCCAAAAAAGTTTGTCCGACACCATATATCTGAGGGATGGCACGAATACTGTGATGCGCTCAAGATGGGATACCGGGCCATTAAAGTATAATAGTAAAGGTGAAATTACCCATGTTAAGTACCTGGATAAATGGATAGAGATTTCGGGATCGGTTCATACACACCCAGTGGATGAGTCTATGGGGATGCGTATATTCTCTTCGGATTCGAATATTCACAACGCGGTGATAATAACGATCTGCTAAGGAAATGACTAAACACGTAAAGAATTGCCGGCCTTTTAAATCTTTTCTGTTTTTGCTAATGCTTTTGATAAGTGTAACAGCCCTCAAAGCCCAGCAAACAGACAGGCTCTTCAATATTCGCTACAGGCTCAGCTCGCTTGCCCTAGAGATCCGCGGCTTGAATCAGAGAATTGAAATGGACGTGGTAGATGCGCCGATTGCCGATTTTATGCGCGGTTTAGCTCTGTCATATAAATTAAGTATTAATATTGCCCCGGATGTGCGACAAAAAATGACTAATCATTTTTCAAATGTCACCGTTCAGGATGTTTTATATTTTTTGGCACAGCAATATAATCTGGATTATGATTTTCACGGCGCCATTCTAAACGTTCGAACTTACCGCGACCCACAATTGGACCTGCCACCCCCGCCCAAGCCAATCAATGTCAGTTTTGACAGCAAGACACGCATGCTAACAGTTGATCTGCAAAACGATACACTGCAGCAAGTTGCGCGCAAAATTTCCCAGCTCACGGAAATAAATATAGTCGTAATGCCCAACGCTGTAAACAAACTTATTTCCGGCTTTGTGAACTCGCAGTCGATTCCAAACGCACTTGAGCAGCTTTCTGTGAGCAATCGTCTTAAATTCACAAGATCTGACGATCACAGTTTTATAATGGAAGCCCTTGCAGACGATGAGGAGATCGTGACAAGGCAATCAAGACCGTTAAATGAGAGCTATACGATTGCCCGTAAGATAACCCGAGATAAAACCGCACCCGGCCGTGTTTCGGTCGATGCAAAGACTGTGGGGGACGAAAGACTCTTAAACGTTAGCGCGGTGAACACCCCGCTTGCAGACCTTATTAGGAATATCTCAGAACAATCAGGCGTGGCATATTTTATTTATGCTGACCTTAAAGGCAATGTGACAGCAGAGGCGCGCAATCTGTCGTACCCGGCAGTGTTACAAAAAGTGCTGGTCGGTACACCTTATTCATTCTCAAGGCAGGATGGCGTGTATATGATCGGCGAAAAAACATTTGAAGGCATTAAAGGACAAAGGTTAATTCAGCTTCAGCACCGGTCTGTGGATTCTTTAGGTTATTTTTTGCCTGATGATATGCGGAAAGATGTGGTGCTTAAAGAATTTAAAGAACTCAATGCTTTCTTAGTTACCGGCTCTGAACCACAAATGGATAAGATTGAAACGCTTGTAAAACAAATTGACCGTAAAGTGCCGATGGTTACCATAGAAGTGATCATAATGGATGTGACGAAAGGCCGCACAACGAAAGCGGGACTAAGAGCAGGCGTAAATTATGACTCATTGCCCGCATTTGGCGGTAGACTGTTAGGAGGTGGAGTTGATTTTACCATCGGATCGGGAAGTATAAACCGCTTTATCGATAAGATCGGATTGAATAACGTTTTTAATCTCGGGCATGTTACACCTAATTTTTATGTAAACCTTCAGGCCATTGAGAATCTTGAGAATGTAGAGATGAGGCAAACCCCAAAACTGTCCACGCTAAACGGACATATGGCTACCCTCAGCATAGGAAGCACCCGCTATTATAGGGTTGAAACATCGAATGCTATGGGATCTCTGAGCCCTACTTTAATTACGACGCAGCAATTTTATCCGGTGGAAGCCAACCTGACTTTGAATATTACGCCTTTTGTATCCGCTGATGAGGATGTGACGTTAAAAATGGAGATGGATATTTCAAATTTTATCGGGGAAATGGATATCCGGCAACCACCACCCACAGCAACCAGTAAATTCAATTCGATCATTCGTGTTAAAAACGATGATATGATATTGTTGGGAGGTATAGAACGAACAGAAAAAGGTGAGACATCTCAGGGTGTTCCGCTATTAGGGCGGATACCGGTTTTAAAATGGCTGTTCAGTTCAAGGACGAAGAAGAACAGTAAAGTTGTTTCGATTGTATTTATAAAACCCACCATTGTTTACAATTAACGCAACCTGATGGTAAGGTACGTCAGAAATACCATTGTTACAATAAGGGAAGTCGCGGGGATAGACATCCACCTGCTACCCGATGGGGGGATGCTATTTTTCGGGGCACAATTAAAATTGGCCGGAGGAAAAGTAAAAACGGTTAAGAATATCCACAGAGTAAAAGATGTTAAAGAACTCAAAGGGACCATTTCTGAAAAAGTGCCATTGTCGGTCTCTATGAATGGCCACGGGGTTATGATGAGAAAGATAGCGCCGGGGAATAACAGCAACCTCATTTCGAACATCTTGCCCGGATCGAACCCAAATGATTTCCTTTATACCATCCACAAGATAAACGAGCAGGAACAGATTGCCTTTATCATCAGGAAATCTAAAGTTGAGGAGACCATCGGGCTTTTTGAAACGGCCGGTTTAAGGATCATATCTCTCTCATTAGGAACTGAAGGTGTTGAAAATATATTGCCTTTTATTGATCGCAGCAAACAGACATTATCCACGTTAACCCTGGCAATAGATGTTTCAGACCAAAAAGTGGTTAGTGTTCGCAATACCGATAAATCCGAAGATCAATTATTTAAAGAAATAAGAATAGGCGACCAGGTTTTTCGAAAATCTGAATCTATCGGAGTGGGCAATGCCTTAAATCTTTTACACAAGCCCGCTGACAGCATTGGCAGTAATATCAGCACATCGGGGATCAGTCACCTGCAAAAAGACTATGTATATTATAAGCTGTTCCAGTTTACAAAATGGACCGTAATGGCCTCCACTCTTGCACTTCTGTTGATAAATTTCGTTGTTTTCAACTATTATTTTAAAAAAAATAAGAAATTGACAGAGATGAATAATCTGGCTTTGGCCCTGCAGCAGCAAAATACCTTAGCGGGCGAAAAGCTGGACTCGTCCTATTCATTTTTTATGAGATCGGGATGGAACAAAAATACCCGATATGGTTTTTATATCGACAGGATTGCTGCGTTGGTTCCGTCTTCAGTAAGCTTCAAATCTCTTGATGTGGCGCCACTACAGGAAAGTCTTGGCGTGAACGATTACCTATTCTCCAAAAACAGGATCGTGATTTCAGGAGTTTCAAACAATCCGAGTGAGTTGGAAACATTTAGCAGAGCCCTGAAGAATATTGAAGGAGTTGAAAGCACCGCGTTAAAGAATTATTCTTATAAAGAAGACCTTAACGCCGCCGTATTTACGATAGAAATAACCATTAAAACCTGACAAGATGAAGTCTTTAGGCACCTTATTGCATAAGTATGATTACCGGCGCAGGCTGCAACTATTGCGGTGGTCAATAGTACCCATCCTCCTGGTATGTTATTTCCTTGCGTTTAAAAAAACCTTTAATGTCATCAGGGACTATCGTAGAAATACTGTTTTGGCTGTTCAGGGCGCGGCGCTAAATGACAGCCTGAAAATCTACGACGCCAGGCAAAACAATATAGCCTTATGGAAAAAACAATATATGATAGAGCCCGAAACGGTAGATGGCGGCCTCCTTGCTGATATTAATATTGAATGCCGTAACCTGGGGCTGAAGTTCATCGAGTACAAACCATTGGGTACTAACGGCGAGAATATATGGACAAGATCAGTCACTGTGGAAGGAGATTTCTCCCCGATACTAAGGTTGGTGTATTCCCTTGAACAGGTAAAAAAGCTATGCCGGGTGGCATCTATAAATTACAAAGAAGCAACAACAGGCGATGATGCTGAGATGTTACAATGCACGTTATTCATTCAAAATATTATTCAGTAATGACAAAGAAAATAATTCGGGTGATAATGTTTTCCCTAGTGCTGGCACTGACTTTAGCGTCTTGCGAAGAGATATTGGAGCCCGATCTTCGCGCGGAAAAAATAGTTTTATTATCACCCCATGACAGCACGATTTCCGGAGATACCGCGCAGGTGTTTTATTGGCAGCACACCAGGCAATATGCAGATTACCAGTTGCAGGTAGTATCTCCCGGTTTTGATAGTATGGTAAAATTGGTAGCAGATACTATTACTTCCAGCAATCAGGTAAAGTTAACACTGCAAACAGGAAAACAGTACCAGTGGAGGGTGAGAGGGTTTAATAGCAGCACAAGCACCCCCGTTTCCCCGATATGGAATTTGTGGGTTAAATAAATGCAGTACGTTGAAAAACAATTCACATACGAAATATGTATTGATCACCCTTGTTTTAATTGTCTGGGGATTGATCATCTATAAGATTGTTAAAGGTCTTAGCGATGACAGCCCAGCATTGCCTACCACAAAACCTACCGAAATGGTTAGGGTTGATACAGCCACCGGTTACTTTCTAACAACCGACCCTTACGCTGATCCCTTCAAAAGCAAGGTTGAAAGACAGAAGATAGATTACTCATTTAGTAGCGCTGCACCATCTATGAATGCTTCCGGTTTAGCAGGACCTTCTCTGAATAATAATGGCTCGCCACCGGCAAATAGTCATAACGGCTATCAGCAACTTCCCTCTAAACCGGTAGAACCCCCGCCTTCTATTACCTACAAAGGATATATTTATAACCCCCAGACCAGGAAAAAAACAGCTATTATTACGTACAACGGAAAACCAATGGTGGTAGGGATTGCAGATAAAATAGATGAAAAAACAAAAATTCTGAGCATTGATGAGCAACAACTGACTTTTAGCTTCTCGGGAAGAAGACTGGTTGTTGGGCTTGGGGGGTAAATTTATAAGCGAAACTAAAACCGTTAAGTTTAATTTGAAACCTCAAAGCCAAAAATATGAATACAATCTACCAGTATATTTTCCCTACTCGATCGTGCCGCTCATAATAAACATCGGCAAGTACATCGCATCCCTTCGTCCAACTCGTCATTGTTGTTTAAAATTGGCAGCATAGTTTTTCGGTAGCGATGAGGGTGTAGAGTCGGGCGACTGCCTGCTTAAAGTCTTGTATAGTGCACAAATGTAAAAAGGGAGTATTTAGTCATGCAGAGTAATCTTGTATAAGAGTATTTAAATATGGGTTAAAAATATAACAAATGAAGAATAATATAACAAACGAAAGCTATTCTACTGTAATGTCGTATGTCGAGATGGCTAAAACTTTTAGCCGATTTATTGATCAATGTATTTATATCTCCGATCAACGTAATTCCAGGTTTTTATATATTTCAGAAAATCCACTTCTTTTTGATGGGCACAGTATCAACCTGATTAAGGAGAAAGGGTTTGAGTTCTTTATTAATAATGCTCCGAAGGAAGAAACAGCGATTCTGTCGAGAATTAGGGATGCGCATTCCAAATTTTTTGAAGACTTGTTACCTGAAGAAAAGTTAGAGCATTCTATTTCTTATAATTTTCATCTGGAGCGAAAAAATAAACAGATACCAGTTAATCATAAGAAGATACCGATACTTCTTGACAAATCTGGGCATGTTTGGTTGACTATAGGAATTATTTCAATTGCTTCGACCCATAATATCGGGCAAGTCCAGATTAAGAATGAGCGAACAAAAAAGTCATACTTCCATGATTTTGAAAAATCCGAATGGTTATTGCAGGATGCTGTTTCGCTGTCGGATCGGGAAAGAGAAATAATAATTCTTTCAGCGCAAGGTCTGACAAATAGCGCCATTGCAAAGAGAGTTCATCTCAGTGAAGCTTCCGTGAAATTTTATAAGACAAAGGTTTTCCGGAAATTAAGGGTCAATAACATTGCAGCCGCAGTTGGGTATGTTCGAGGAGATATTCAATTGTAGTGTTTTTATAGGAAGTAGACATTCCCTTTTGTATGTGAAACTTTCTGTGGTTTTTTAGACTAAAGTATAATTTTTTAAAAATATGTTGATGTTTTGTGTGGTGGGATTGAGCAGGGTTGTAGTTTTATGAGAAGTAGTTTTTGCAGTTATGAGAAAGTTTGTACTATCTGTAGTTTTAGTGGTGCTTTTGCGTGGAGTTTCGTAACGAGTTGATTTTGGCTCTTTACTTTAAATTACTTATTATTGTCAGATTAATAAGGTGTATGTCATCATGGCCCTAGATCCTTTACAAATTGCGTGCCCATGTATTTACGAAAACGCAACGAAATGTTGATACGATTTTGAATGACTTACAAAACGAAGCAGGATATAAATTTTTGAGGCATAAGAAATCTGAGCAAAATAAGCGACGGGAAAATTCCCGTATCTGCGACTGGAATTTTCGCGGTATGGCGTGTTACGATATCGGTCTATACTTGCATTTGTACAAATGGAACTGCGACATGAGACTATAAGAAAAACGTTAATAAAAAGATTATATCATTTGAAATTCGGGTGTCTCTAACTGCTTTAGAGAAATTTTAAAATAATATCAGCGTGTTATTTTGATAACACATTCTGCCATTGAAACTACGCTTATGAAGAAAATTGCTTTCCTTTTTGGGTTGTTTATCACACAACTCTATTCGTCAGGGCAAACGACTACATCTCCCATTCAGCCAAACATACCAGAGTTGATGCCTGCTTCTCCGGAGCCTACGGGCTTTTTGCGGCAGACTTTAGGTACAGTTAATCTTTCGACAGGCGGGTTGGCTACATCCATACCAATATATACCATAAAAATGGCGAATTTCTCGTTCCCCATTTCTTTATCATACAGTACGCAAGGGCTAAAATCGACAGACCCGGGCACAAGGGTTGGTTTGGGATGGAGTTTAGTTGCAAATGGTGTTATTACAAGGACCATAAGGGGTGTTGCTGATGAACTGGTGCCACAGCGGAGATTGCCGGCTGCATTAGACAGGTATATTGAAAGCCCTGAAACAGAACCTTATGGAGGAACTATTAATAATGATTACAATTATGACTTTTTAAATGGGGCTTCAGTATCTCAGCCATCATTCGATACCCAGCCTGATGAGTACAATTTTTCGGTAAATGGTTATACGGGTAAATTTATTGTAGATTCTAATGGTGTGGCAAGAGTAACTAGTACTCAAAATTGTAAAATCGTTCAAATAGGTGGGCTGTTAGGAGGGTTTGTACTGACGGCACCAGATGGAGTTAGATACCGATTTGGGGAACATAAAGAGATTACTATTGATTTTAATGTAAAAGGGTTTAGTGCAAGTCATGACAGGTTGGTTACCAGCTTCTTTTTGGATCGTATTGATTTACTCAACGGGGATTATGTAAATTTTATGTACGGAGGCATTACTACGCAATACAGGATCGGTGTTACGCAGAGCCTTGCACTTTCACAAGATACACGGAATGAATGCAGTCCCGGAGGCTACGGCTTTTCATCAGATTATTACAACAAGGAATCTTATGTAAAATATCAAACTTACTATCTCGCGGGTATTAATACTTCAACAGGGGAAAGCATTGACCTAAGTTACGTGTCAAGGCCGGATCAAAGTGGTGACAACCGCTTGAAGAGTATTACTATTTCTTCAACAGGGGTATCTTATAAATTTCAATACTATGATGTGCCAGCTCAGTCAGGAAGCGCCCCATTTAATGGACGGTTTGTGTTGACTAACGTAAGAAAGCAATATACCCAGATACTTAATGATAACATTAATTTTGTCGATTCCTCGCTTAGCTATCAGTTATCATACAATAAATTATCAGATTTGAGGCCTCCTTCCGGATTAACGCAGGATTTTATGGGATTTTATAAGTCAGGTGTTTCCAGTCTCGTGCCCCAAAGTCTGACAAGTGCTGACACAGCTCTGCCCAATCGGACGCCTGATTATGACAATACAGTGACGGGCACGCTTTCGGAAATAAAATATCCCACAGGTGGTTACGAAAGATATTTTTATGAACAAAACAAAAGTTCGGAATGGCATGACACACAGCCTCAAAATAAAAGCGTTTCTGCTAGTGTTCAATCTGTAATGGGACCTTATCCCACCTATTCTGTTTATTTTAATCCTAATTTCGATCATGTGGGATCTATAATTGGTGCCGCACAAAGCACAAACGGTTCGGTTAGCGATTCAGCACATTGTATATTTATCATCAATCTATATGAGGATGGGGTTCAAAAGTATAGCCGGTGCGCTGTGGGGTATAACACAGAAAGTTTCGATGTAAATTTAAAGGCAGGCAGCAATTATAAACTGGAAATTGTATTCAGAACTTCCTATCTGAACGGATACGCAAATATTAACTATTTCCAGAAAGTCACACCATTTATAGTAAACATACCAAGCTATGGGCTAAGGGTCAGAAAAGTAGAACAATATGACCCGATAACCAATAGCCCGGTAAGAAAGTTTTATACTTATGGCAATCTGCAGTATCTGGATTTTTCTACACTGATAGCCCCAGCACCTGTGTTTAAAAATGTTATTGATGGCAAATCTCAATGCGGACTGTATGGGTTTGATCCCTTATACAAATATTATACAACCACGACTTTTCACTCGAATAGCATAAATAATATTTACGAAATAAATGAGGGTAACCCCATCTTTTACAAGAGCATTCTTGAAAGTTCGGATTCTGTATTTTCAACCGGAGGGAAGGAATATACTTTTTATCCACCGGATAATGGGCAAAGGACAGATGTTTTGATGGGGCAAACACCTATTAGTGTGCCGATGGGCCAGGCGCCAACACTTTTTGGGAAAACTAATCGGACTGTAATCTTTAATGCGAATATGGATACCGTGTCTGTTGACACCAATAATTATGACCATTTAATTGATATGTCGCATTATGTGCCTTCCTGTCTTATAAACCGGCGATTATATAGCAACTATAGTGACATTGCGCGTATGGGGGATTTTGATATTGTGAAAATATATTATTCCAATAATTGGATACGACCCGGATCAAAAATAACGACCAGCTTCCAGGAAAATAAGCGATTGTATGATACGCTCACCTATGCTTATGTGGACTTTAGGAATGTCTTGCCCAATGGGGTGATCGCCAGCAACAGCAATGGAGATATTATAAAAAATTACACCCGTTATGCAACTGATTATCCGCTGGATACTACCGCTGCCAAAATGATCGCCAATAACCAGATTGAAGCGCCTTTGCAGGATAGCATTCTCAGGAATAACACCCTGATCAAATTTACTAAAACAGACTATAAAGACTGGCAGGGAAATGGAACCCTGTTGCTTCCGCAAATAATTTCGTCAAAAGAATCGGCAACGGACGAGCTCACCACTAAGGTCACATTTGACAGGTATGATAATAGCGGCAACCTGTTGGAGGCCCATAAATGGACGGATGCGGGTAATACAGTGTACTTGTGGGATACACTGCATCACCTGCCAGTATGCGAATTTAAAAATGCTTCTTATAATGAGATAGCCTATTGCGGTTTTGAAAGCGGTGAACAAAACGGTAACTGGACAGTACAAAGTGGTAATGCCGTGCAATTAAATACGCCTTTTGGGATTATGGGGTTCAGCGGACAGCTTTCCAAAACAATATCAACGCCAGGCGTTTATGTTATAACAGTATGGACCAATCAAACCGCCACGGTAAATGGATTTGCCGGGGTGTTGAAAAAAAGCGTAGCAGGCTGGGGGTTGTATGAATGGAAAATAACCGACCCGGCAACCATAACAGTAAGTGGTACCAATATAGACGATGTAAAACTCTTTCCGGCAAGATCACGACCCACCTCATATACTTATTATCCTTTTATTGGTGTACATACGATAACGGATGCTACCAATACTGTAGTTATTTATCAATATGACGGGTTGGGTCGGTTGGTTTTGGTAAGAGACGACCAGGATAATATTGTCAAAAAAATATGTTACAATTATGCCGGCCAGCAAACCGATTGCGGGGTTGCGCTAAACAATGCTCCGCAGTGGACGCCAACCGGAAACATACGCTGTGTCAAAAATGCAAGTAATCAAAATACGGGGTACCAGGAGCAGGAGGAAAAAGATAATAATATAGCCAGTGGCACATATAACCAAACCCGGTGGGTGTTGAGCACTTATAATACAACTGCCTGCCCATTACCCGTATTTTATAATGCGGCAAAATTACAGGTATTTACAAAGAACGATTGCCCTGCAAATTATGCCGGAAGTATCGTTACCTATAATGTAGCGGCAGGAACATACAGTTCCAATATCAGCCAGGCGGATGCCGATCAGAAAGCGATTAATGACATTAATGTCAATGGACAAAACTATGCTAATGCAAATGGCACCTGCACCGCACAGGGCAGATGGATCGTGGTTTCCTGTATATATAAGAAAGTGTTGATTGACGGGTTGTACCAGTGGCGCTACGAAATCACCCGCAAATATTGCGAGAACGGCGTGTTGGGTACGGATTCTTCCATAGAATACAGCACATCAGCAGTTCCGGTAGAGAGTTGCTCAGTAGGCCCGGTATAAATAAATCGAATGAAGATAATTTGATATATCTATTTATATTTTAACTTATGTTTATATGAATCGGCTTCTTGTGAGAAATACAATATTGACACTTTTGATGGCGATCAATGGCCTGGGATATGGTCAGCAGCCGGTATTACCCAGTTATAACGGTTCAGCTCCAATTAACTTTATACGTATATGGACCGCGGCTGCCCCGGTAAGCGACCCAAATGTTCTGATGCAAAAAGGACTGTTAGACGTAAAGCAGGAAACCCAATATTTTGACGGCTTAGGTCGTCCTTTACAAAGCGTTGTAAAAAAGGGTTCATTGGCTACTAATGCCGCTAATATTACAGATACGGCCATTGCCAAAGATATGGTAAGCACTACGCTGTATGATCAGTACGGGAGGGAACAATATAAGTATCTTCCTTTCGCTGCCAATACAACTGGTGACAATACATCCATAAACGATGGATATTTTAAGGTAAATCCTTATGCACAACAACAACAATATACGACGGATAACTATGGTGCTCAAACAGAGAATAATTTTTATAGCCAGACGGTATTTGAAGCGTCACCTTTAAACCGTCAATCAGAGCAATACGCCCCAGGTAAAAACTGGGCCGGTACAGCGGGTCAGGTCATTGAGGCGAACCGCCATGGCATAAAAACAAAATATTGGATTAACACAGCCACGGATGACGTAAAAATATGGCGGGTAACCAATAATGCCCAGGTGGGGCAATGGGGAAACTATGCTACAGTAAAAGCTTACTCTGCAGGGCAATTGTTTAAAAACGTAACACAGGATGAGCACAATAACCAGGTAATTGAATTTAGGGATAAAGAAGGGAAAGTTATACTTAAAAAAGTACAGTTAAGCGCTGCTGCCGATGATGGTAATGGTACCGGTTATACAGGCTGGATGTGTACTTATTATCTGTATGACGATCAAAGCAATTTACGATGTGTTATCCAGCCGGAAGGGGTAAAAACCCTCTCAACTACCAACTGGCAATTATCTACACCCTTATTGGCTGAGCAATGTTTTCGATATGAATATGACCAGCGCAACCGGATGATTGTAAAGCAGGTGCCGGGGGCACAACAGGTGTATATGGTATATGACATGCGGGACAGGATTGTGATGACGCAGGATGGCAACCTTCGGCTCCTTAACCAGTGGATATATACACGGTATGATGATTTAAACCGCCCATTAGCTACTGGTATAATAAGCGGTACCGCCAACGATGTTTCTACGCATTGGGCCGCTGCTAAAAGCAGTAGTGTTTATCCTATCACTTCGCAGACAGATCAACCACTTACAGAAACCTTTTACGATGACTATGCCTGGCTGACCAACTTTACTAACCAGCTGCCTTCATTGTTCAATGACGCGTATAATAATAGCTGGGACGGGTATTTTGTTACTGCATCCAATACCATCTATCCTTATGCCCAGGCCAACATCAAAGGCAGTAGCACAAAGGGGAGGGTAACTGGCAGCAGGATAAAAATTCTTAATACACCTGATTATACTTATACTTTAAATATTTATGACGATAAAGGACGGGTGATACAGGTAAAGAGCGTCAACTTTACGGGCGGTACAGATATAATGACTACCCAATATAGCTGGAGCGGCCAGCCACTGGTATTAATAAATACTCAGAACAAAGTAACAGGTACTGCTACTTTAATAACAACGGTAAATAAAAACACTTATGATGCTTTAGGACGGGTAATAAAGACTACCCAGCGGATCCAAAAGGATACAGATGCTATGAGTGCTGAAAAAGCTGTTGTTGTTAATAAATACAATGCATTGGGACAGCTAAAGGAAAAAATGCTGGCTCCTTCTGATGCAAATGGAACAGCAGGGTTGGAAAAGCAAACTTATGAGTACAATGTAAGAGGCTGGCTGCTGGGCATGAACAGGGATTATGTGAACAATACCCAAAGCACAAGTAAGTTCGGATTTGAGTTGAGCTATGACAAGCCCGCTTCG
>NZ_JBYTEI010000008.1:0-117221 GCF_058792415.1 Niabella sp. CPT15-335-S11 | reverse complement strand
TTCTTCATAATTGAGGTTTAAATTAATACAAATTTATTAACTAACCCTCTGGTCTGAATTTCGGGGAGTATTATATTGCGCCACCATTACCTAACAACATATAAATATATTATTTAATGTTATAATAGTTTCTCATGGTTTGATATTTTAAAACCATTTGGATAAGAACATTTTTTCAAATAGGATTTTAGCTAAATGCCAATGATATCCAGGCGTGAACATTTTTATTGTTGGCATTGGCTCTGCATAGAAGTTTCCTTTAGCAAGTCCGGCTTTACCATCACCTAATTCTATGAAACAACCGCCATCCCCATTGAAATATTTTGTAGTTCCTTTGCCATTTATAGCTACTGCAATGTTATTTGCAACAGTTTGAGCCTGGCTATGAGCGAATACACCTGCTTTAGGTAACGGTTTACCCTGTACAAGCGGGATATTAATTATATCTCCAATGGCATAAACGTTAGGAAACTCTGTTGCCAATGTATGATTATTGGTAACCTTTACCCAGCCACTTTCATCTACAAGGTCTGTATCTCTAATTACTTTAGGGCACTGGTGTTTGGGAATGTATGCAAGCAGATCAAAATTTACAGACATATCATTTTTTAAGGAAATTGAATGGTCTGAGACAGATATTGGCTGATGTTCCGGGAAATATTTTATTCCTTTGCTTTCTACGAAACCCCTCACCATAGAAGAAAGTTTCTTGCCAGCTACACCCATTGGGCCGACTTCAGGAGAATATAGTTCAATGTTGGGTACTGAGCCTTTTTTCTTTAGAAATGAATGAATTAGTAATGCTGCTTCGTAAGGTGCTGCGGGACATTTAAAAGGCAATGCCGTAATCATTACTACAATCTTACCTTCGCTGAATTTGGAAAGAGCTGTGTGTAAGCCATCAGCACCTTCGGCAGTGTATAGATTATACCCTTTGGAGCTTATTCCTAAGCTATCTGAGGTTTCGGCTCCTAACGCTACTACGAGATAATCTCCAGTTAATGTTTGACCATTTACTGTAACCTCTCTATTTTGGGGATTAACTTTTTCAATGTTACCATGAATAAATTCAATGCCTTTTTTCTTGAGTCTATCAAGCTTCCTTGATATAGTTTTTTCGTTTCTTGTACCATTAGTAATCCAGAGAAGGGAAGATGCAAAGGTGTGTTTCTGCTCCTTATCTATTACAATGATTTTGTGTTCTTTCCCTACTTTTTTACGAAGTGTGTTTGCTGTTATTACTCCACCAACATTACCTCCAAGTATAATAATTGTTTTCATATTGCTCAGTTTTTTTCCAATTGTTTTATTTTCCATTCGGGGTATCCTTCGTCTAATCTTCTGACTTTGTACCCCTTTTCACTTAGGATTCTCACTGCCTCATCAGCAAGCACACAGAAGGGGCCACGACAGTAGGCAATAATTTCTTTGTCTTTAGATATGCTTTTTAGCTGTTTCATGAGTTCATTCATAGGAACAGAAATTGCGCCGGTGATATGCCCAAACTCATATTCAATGGAAGGGCGAACGTCTAAAAGCAATACGTTTTTATGCTCAATCATGCTTTCCAACTCATCAATGCTCATTGCATTTAATGATTTGTTGTCTTCCCTTTGGCGGTTCATTATCTTTTCAAGTTCGGCTATTTCTTTTACTGCATATTTAATAACGTGCTGATATAAGGACAAAAAATCATCATTAATGAGAGAATAGTAAACGTAATGCCCTTCTTTGCGGGACTTAACAATATTGTTATTTTTTAAAACTTGTAAGTGCTGCGAAGCATTTGCAAAGGATAGGTTTGTGGTTTGAGTAATACCTTCCACGCTTTTCTCTCCTTGAGAAAGCATTTCAATAATTTCCAAGCGAAGCGGATTAGCCAAGGCTTTGAGTAGTTTTGAAAGTCCATCATATATAGCGTCTTTGAAATCCCTACCCGTCATATTCTTGTAAATTAAGAAGACAAAGATAATTCAAGTATTCGATAAAACTATTGAATATAAAAATTGAAAACCACAAATACTCTCACGCGACTTTTTAATTTTAAAGTGAGTATAATGAGTATAAAATATAGTGTGTAGATGCGGTCTGGGTAACGAATAAGGCTGTCCATGGCGGTCGTTACTTCCATTGAATCAGCGCAGAAATAAACCCTTCTGTTTGCAAGAATTCACTTATTTTAACAATAAATGTAAAAATAAGTATGTTTATTAGTGCTAATTTTGACTATATTTGTATAAATAAGCAAAATAATGGCATATTCCGGTCTTATTCCAAAACCTCAAATTATTGAGCGTCTTCAGTACGAAAATCCCTGGTGGATTACCAGAGAAGTGCCGGAGGTATTCAGGAAGATGTCCCGGCGTTTGTATTTTAATTTGTTCTACCCCTTTGTTCAGGAGAAGGAAATACGCCGTGCTGTCGTGTTAATGGGACCGAGACGTGTGGGTAAAACCGTTATGATGTTCCATGCCATTCACCAGTTGATGGAGGATCAAATCCACCCGAACCGTATTTTTTTTGTGGGGATCGATAATCCCATTTACATAAACCTGAGTTTGCAGGACATTTTGGATTTGTGCAAAGAAGCCCTGAACTTGGATAATCTGAATGGTTGCTACATATTTTTTGATGAAATCCAGTATCTCAGGGACTGGGAAAGGCATCTGAAAGTGTTGGTAGATTCTTATCCCGAAACCAAATTCATCGTTTCGGGATCTGCAGCGGCGGCGCTTCGCTGGCATAGTACAGAAAGCGGTGCCGGAAGATTTACCGAATTTATGCTTCCGCCGTTAACCTTTCAGGAGTTTATCTTTTTGAAGCAGAAAGACCATCTCATGCAGCATAGTGAAATTGAATATGCCGGCAGAAAGATTCCGTACTGCATTACCCATAATATTGATGAGCTGAATCAGGAATTTCTGCAGTATCTGAACTTTGGAGGATATCCGGAAGTGGTACTATCCGAAAAAATCCAGAAAGATATGGGCAGATATGTGAAGAACGACATTGTAGATAAAGTGCTTTTGCGCGATTTGCCAAGTCTGTACGGCGTAAAAGATGTGCAGGAACTCAACCGTTTTTTCACGTACCTGGCTTACCATTCGGGAAATGAATTTTCCTATGAAAAAATGGCAAAGGAAAGTGGCATCAATAAAGAAACACTGAAAAAGTATCTTGAATATCTGGAAGCCGCCTTCCTGATCAAAGTGCTGAACAAAGTGGATGCAAATGCAAAGCGTTTCAAGAGAATTACGAGTTTCAAAGTGTATCTCACCAATCCATCTTTGAGGACTGCACTTTTTTCACCCATCAGAGAATGCGATCAGGAAATGGGAAATATGGTAGAAACCGCCATCTTATCTCAGTGGATGCACCGTGAACAGTTGGATCTCACATACGCCCGCTGGAAAGAAGGCAGATTTGAGGGGGAAGTGGATCTGGTGTTGTTGGACGATAAGAAGTTCAAACCGGTCTGGGGCGTTGAGATCAAATGGAGTAACAGATATTTTGAAAAGCCACAGGATTTAAAGAGTTTAATAAAATTCTGTATCTTCAATGGCCTGAAAAGCGCATTAGTGACCACCAAAAACGTTTCCGGGACGAAGAAAATTGACGATCTGAGTTTTACGTTTGTGCCCTCGTCGCTGTACGCTTATAATATTGGTGAGCTTACGTTGAGGAAGAAGACGGGTAATGATTGATCCATTGAATGAACAGCGAAATAATTATATACCAGAAGCCCGAAGGCAACATCAAAATAGATGTTCGGCTGGAAGAAGAAACCGTTTGGCTGACCCAGGAGCAAATGGCAACGTTGTTTGGCAAAGGCAGAAGTACAGTGGCGGAGCACATTGCCAATGTGTTTGAAGAGGGAGAATTGGAACAAAATCGAACCTGTCGGAAATTCCGACAAGTTCGGATGGAGGGCAATCGGGAAGTGGAGCGGGAAATAGACCACTACAATCTGGACGTTATCATTTCAGTAGGCTATCGAGTAAAATCGCTTCAAGGTACTCAGTTCCGTATCTGGGCAACCTGAGACAGCAAGAATTTCCTCGTAAGTGAAGATAGAATGATCAAGCTTGCGGTATAAAATCACCAGTCAGAGAATATTAAAAAAGATCCCGGAATTTATTCCGGGATCTTTTTAATTGAAGTCATGAATATAAACCGGCAGCGATGCTGCATCGCCCCGGGAAAAGAGAGTTTTGCTCGCTGCTTCTTCCCCAAAAAACCGTTATAAAACTTGAAGTTGAAAAAACTTCTCAGGGTAGCCTCCTTTTATCATCGAACTCCGGTTAATAGAAAGATAATATTCCCATAACCTTCTAGCCCAATTAGCCCGATAATTTCGCCACCAGTTAAAATCTGTCTTTTCAGGTTCTATTCTATTAAATGTAATTGATAACATTCTCAACCAATCAACATTCTCTATGAGTTTAAAAAAACTACTATTTGTAATTGCATGTTTCTCAACATCGTTGATCTATTCGACCGCAATGGGCGCTCCACGCCCGGATAGTGCTTTGCAAGCAAGCGCGACTGCGCTACAACAGATTGTATCTGGTACCGTAACAGATGAAACAGGAAAGCCGTTGTCTGGTGCGACAATTCTTGAAAAAGGAACAAGGAATGCCGTGACGTCGGATGCCAATGGAAAATTCCTCATTGACGTTGCACCCAATGCTATTCTTCAAATCTCGTTCACCGGATATGCAACAAGAGAAATTTCCGTGAATAGTCAATCGAAAATAGCCGTTCAATTGACTCCTGCTGTTTCACAACTGGACGATATTGTGGTAGTGGGGTACGGCACCTTGAAAAGATCAGACATTACAGGTTCCATTGCATCACTAAAGAGTGAAAATTTCAACAAAGGCGTAGTCATGAACCCTGGAGATCTTTTACAAGGTAAAATGGCAGGCGTAAATATAACCTCCAACAGCGGTGAGCCTGGTGCTTCGCAGCATGTAATTATCAGAGGTATCGGAAGTTTACGATCCGGCACGCAGCCCCTGTATGTTGTAGATGGTTTCCTGATAGACAACGCATCCATTGGAGTTGCCTCCAATCCGCTTAATTTTCTTAATCCGGATGACATTGCCAGTATCGATGTTTTAAAAGACGCGAGTGCCACAGCAGTATATGGTTCCAGGGCATCAAACGGGGTGGTGGTTATTACCACAAAAAAAGGACGGAACGGAAAAACAGAAATGAACCTTTCGCTCTCCACAGCAGTGTCGTCTATGGCGAGGAAAATAAATGTTTTTGACGCCGCTACTTTTCGCAAGCAGGTACCTGCTTCAGGAGGATCTCTTGATGATTATGGGGGGAATACCAACTGGCAGGATGAATTATCTCAAAAAGGGATTTCTAAAAACCTGAATTTTTCAATGAGCGGGGCAACAAATCAGAAGTTTTCATACTTCACATCTGCGGGCTACCAAAATCAGGAAGGCATTTTAAAAAATAGTGGATTAGAGCGGTATTCCGCTAAGTTGAATATGAACCAGAAAGCATTTAATGGCAGGGTTAACATTGACTATAATATTACAGCGTCACATCTTGAGAACCTTCGTCCGAATATCAACGCTACCATCAGTGATATGCTCGGTTTAAATCCAACAGTACCTGCGTATACAAACGGAAGTCCCACACCACTTAAAACCAACGACCTAAACCCTATTACCAGATATAATATATATAGCGACAAGGCTGTTAATAACCGGTTGCTGGCAATCATTTCTCCTTCTATTGAAATTGTAAAAGGCCTTACCTATAAATTGAATTTTGGTATAGACTATTCTGCCACCAACCGCGACCGGCAATATAAACCCTACACTAAGGTTGTAAATGAAAGCAATATCTCTAACGGCGATGTAGTAACCGATATAAGTACTAATTCGAATCAACTTACAGAGAACACCCTCACCTACAACTGGACCAAACCTGCACACAATTTAACAGCAATGATTGGTCATTCGTACCAAAAATTCACTGATATAAACCGGCAGTTTGCCTACAGAGGTTTTGCAAATAACAACATAGATCCGATATACCAGGATCAAACGAGTACAGATAAATATCCAACCTCTGCACACTCATCTGCCATTAAGAATGAACTGCAGTCTTTCTTTGCCAGGGCAAACTATTCTTTCGACGAAAGATTTCTGGTTACCGCTACCGTCCGTGCCGACGGCTCTTCTAAATTTGGTGAAAACAGGAAATATGGTTATTTCCCCTCGTTTGCTTTAGGTTGGAACATCACCAAAGAAGCGTTCATGAAAAATTCCATATTCAATAACCTGAAGCTGCGCACAGGATGGGGACAAACCGGTAACCAGGAAATTCCATCCAAGATTACGCGAGCAAGCTATTCTGAAACCCGGTTGATTTCTGGCGGGGGAAGTTCTAACACGTACCCAATCAATACCAAATCCAATTCTATCGACGGTTATCCATACGGCATTGTTTACACCCGTTTGGCAAATCCCAATTTGCAATGGGAAGTTTCAACACAAATCGACGCGGGACTCGATTTTGCATTACTTGACCATCGCCTGTCGGGTACTGTTGATTATTTCAACAAAAAATCATCTAACATATTGCTGGAGGTGGTTCCCATGGATCCTGTTCAGCCAACATCAACCTATTGGGCCAACATTGAAAACATGAAGATACAGAACAATGGTCTGGAATTGGCGCTGAATTATACTAGCGATGTCACCCGTCCCTTCTCATATGGTATCGGCGGGAACGTAACTTATATAATGAACAAGGTTAAAAATTCGCCGTATTCTGTATTAACTACAGGTGCTGCACAGGGCGCTGGCCAAACTGGTGCTACCATTAACGGATATTTGAACAATGAACCCATCGGTGCGTTCTATCTTTTTCGATTCGATGGTATTGGTGCTGATGGACTAAATAAGTTTTGGGATGCGAATGGTGATGGAGCCATATTGGATAACGACCGACGGGTGCTGGGCAGTGCGATACCCAAGCTTATTTACGGTTTTAATGTTAATCTTAAATACAATGCGTTTGACTTTGGACTGAACTTCAATGGCATTTCTGGAAATAAAATTTACAACCATACAAAGATGTCACTCTTTACCAAGGCACAGCTTTCCAGGTCGAATAATACAACCGATTTTGCAATACAATATCCAAACGAATCTATCGCCAATTCCAATACGGTATCTACCCGGTTTTTAGAGAACGGTTCATTCCTGCGATTGAACAATGCCACATTGGCTTATAGATTAAATCCCGAAAAAATAGGATTAGGTCACGCATTTCAGGATATCCGTTTTTCGCTTACCGGCCAAAACCTTTTCATTATAACAAAATATTCGGGGTTCGATCCTGAATTGAACACGGGCATTGTGTCTGGTGGTATCCAAACTTTTGGGATAGATTATTTTACATACCCCAAGGCCAGGACTTTCATGCTTGGCGTTAACCTAACCTTTTAATCAGAACCGTCTCTTAAATAAGTATCAAAATAGAAAGAAAGATGAAAAATAAAAATATATATCAGGCAATTGCCTTGGTTGCATTCATATTTACGATGATTGGTTGTACCAAATTGAACGAAGAAATACTGGATGAGTCGTTAACCGGTACCGGTCAGGCAGATGTGGTTACCGGATCAATTGCACCGGTATATGGCAACCTTCGTAACGTTTGGTTGCATACGGTAAATTTTGGATTGCAGGAAATTGCTTCGGATGAAGCCATTCTTCCCTATCGGGGTGGTAAGGATTGGTACGATGGCGGTAAATTCATTGCGGTGCATCAACATTTGATGACGCCCAGTAATAGCCTGGTGGGCGATGCCTGGAAAATGATTACCCAAACATTATCGAAAACAGTAATAGCCATTGAAAGACTGGAGCCTGAAGCCAAAAAGGGAAATGAAGAAGCCCGTAAAGCTTTGTTGGAAATGGTGGCGATGAGAGGCTATCTGAATATGCTTGCATTGGACAACTGGGGACTGGTGTTTAAAAAAGCTAATTCGTCAGAAACTTCAGAAATTTTAAGACAGCAGGAAGCCATAACTTATATTGAAAAGGATCTGTTATCGGTAGTGGATGCTATTACCAGTGATGCCTATCCCGGAAGACTGAACAAGTTTTCTGTTGAGGCGCTGCTGGCGCGTTTATATTTGAACGCTGCAGTATATCGCAATCCCTATGGTACGCCAGACTTCAAAAAAGAGGATATGGACAAGGTAATTAAATATACAAGCGATATCATCTCCGGTCCCTATAAGTTATCTGCAGAGTATTTTGATTTGTTCAGCGATAATAACTCCACAAATTCTGAATTGATTTTTGCGCTGGATCAAAGAGGTGTGCTTCAAACAGAACACCAACGGTGGGCCTACTGGTCTATTTCAGGAGACCTGGTGCCAAGACCTGAGTTTCCCAGCACACGCGGAACCGACGCTGCTGCACTTACCCCTGATTTTTACCAAACTTGGGTTGACGCATACGGCAAGGTCGATCCTGCCGACGCTGACGCCCGTTTCTTTAAGAAGAATACAATAGTGCCCGATAATCTCAAAGATCTTACAGGCATTAATCCATCCAACGATGCTAATCACTACTATTGTGTGAAAGCAGAAAATTTCGAAATAGACAGAGGCATACTTCGTGGAATTATCTGGGGCCCACGAAAAGATGGGAGCGGTAAGATCATGAAATGCGACGATGGCGGTGTGAGGATATACCCTGTAATCAATGCCAGAACCAGTGGTGCAAACCGCACGTATGTAGACCATACGCTCAATATTGATTTTACGGCAAACGGCAGTCTGCACAATACCGGATACCGCTTTTCAAAATACCAGTTTAGCCATAAAGCGCCAGATTGCTGTTCGTACAGTGCCGTTGATTTGGTGTTGATTCGGCTGGGAGAAATTTATCTTATGCGGGCAGAAGCTAAGCTGAGAAATAATAATGTTGCAGGGGCTCTCGCAGACATTAATACCTTACGTACATCCAGGAACGCCCGCCCCGCCCAAACTCCGGCTGCGTGGAGCACCATAAATCTGGATAATCTTTATCGTGAATCAGGTTTTGAATTATACTGGGAAGGATTTCGCAGAAACTACCAAATACGGTTTGGAAAATATGAAGGCGGCTGGACAGAAAAAACAAATAAAGATGTGAAAAAGAGGCTGTTTCCGATTCCACAACAAGCAGTGGATGGAGCCTCCAGCAAACCGGGTTTCTTAGTACAAAACGAAGGGTACTAAAAAATATAAAGTCACCAACCAGAGAATATTAAAAAAGATCCCGGAATTTATTCCGGGATCTTTTCATTGAAGTCATGAATATAAACGGGCAGCGATGTTTGCTGCCGTGAACGCTACTTGAAATTTTTCAGTAAATAATCTTCAGCCTCCACGCTCCACAGTCCGTTATGCCTTGCGCAGATCTTAGCTAACCCACCGAATACGGGATTGGATTCTCCGGCTTTTTCCAGCTCGGAAATGGGCGTGAGCGGGAATTCCAGGTGGGTATAAATTAGTTTTTTCCCGCCAGGTATATGAGGCAGGTTCAACGTCGCTTCGGGCACGGCATTCAGTCCGCCGATATGCGTAACCAGACCTGCCGGGTCAAGCCCCTTTGACATTAGCTCCAGGGCTTCTACCATATCCTCGTTGTTACCACCACTGGTCCCCACCACATGCGTAAACCCGTAATGGACATTATAGAAATTAAACATTGCGCTGAAATTGGGATCACTGGGGCCGGCAAAGAAATTCAGGCAACCGTCAAACGACAGGATAGCATCAGCCTGCTCAACCACGGGTTTGACAGGTGCAAATACGAATACGTCATTAAACCCTTCGCCTCCTGATATTGCCCGTAGGGTTTCTACCGGGTTTTCCAGTTCTTTGGTATTGATATATTTCAAATCGATACCAAACTTTGCTGCTTCCTCCACCGTATAAAGGCTCGCTGCGCGGTCAAGCCTGGCCTGATCCATATCCGTCACAACTAGCAAAGAGGGTCGGCGGTCCGGTCTGTGGATGGCGTAATTGATCGCTGCGAGTCCCATGGGACCTACACCCGCAAGGATAGCCATTTTGCCTTTGTCCACGATCTCCATCTGGTGGACATAACTGCCCGGACGGGTATGGTAATTCGCATGCATCGCACCGATTACGCAGGAAAGCGGCTCTGAAAGGGAAGCCGGGAAAAATCCCTCACCTTCGTAAGACAACAGGCAGTTCTGCTCCATTACCTCGTTCGGCATGATCACGTAAGTGGCATCGCCACCCACGAAACGGTAACTGTAACCGGGTGCACTCAGGATTCCAACCGGTCCGTTTTCAAAATTCAGCGCGGGCTGAATCGAAAACTTTTGGCCAACTTTGAACCTGGAGGCCCATTTAGGTCCTACCTCCACGATCTCTCCGGCAAACTCATGACCGATGATTACTGGATATTCAGCCACGTCATCGGGAATTCGCTTATGATCAGTTCCCTGGGTAGCTGCTTTGTACGACGACATACACAGGCTGTCTGTAACTACCTTTGCCAGGATTTCGTCTTCCCCGATTGGAGGCAAATCAAATTCCTCCAGCCTGAGGTCTTTTTTACCATAAAGTCTAACTGCCTTTGTGCGCATAACAGATAATTTATTTTTTAAATAGAACAGTTTTGTTGATTAAAAGTTATAAAGCGATCCGCTTGGTATTCAAGGGATCCCCATTTCCCGAAAATTAAACCACACAAACATTTGCTTGTCTGTGTCAGGATAGCATCACCTGCCCGCCTGTAACCGGCAGGGCCTGACCTGTCTCGCCCGTCTGATCCATCAGGTAGATCACACCCTTTCCGACATCTTCGGGCGTACAACCTTTGTGCATCGGCACCTGTGCCAGGTAGAAATTCTTCACGTCTTCCACTGTCTTAGCTCCCGGAACTTTTCCGGCATTCAGGTATTGTACAAAAAGCCCATTTTCCGGATCGCTCCAAAGTGGTCCCTCATAATAGTTGCCCGGGCAAACGGCGTTTACCTTGATCCGATGGGGAGCCAGTTCCAGCGCGAATGATTGCATCAGCCCAATGCCTCCGAATTTACCACCGGCGTAAGCGAAATTTGCTTTGCTGCCCCGCAGTCCCGATTTCGAATTGATCTGGATAATATCGGCGAAATAACCTGGATTCGCAAACTTCGTTTGCAGTTTCATAATACGACTGACCGCCCGGGTGCAATAGAAAAACGCGTTGTAATTGATCCGGGTCACAAAATCGAAAGTTTCGGGTGTCATTTCCTCCAACCCTCCGGCCCGAAGTACGCCGGCATTGCTGATGAAGCAATCCACGCCGCCGAACTCCAGGATGGTTCGTTGCATCAAGAGGTCGAGGCTCGCCGGATCGCTCACATCTGTTTTTACAAACAGTGATTTTGCCGCCGGATGAGCCTTGTCCAGAAGCCCGGCTGTTCGCGCGCCTGTAGCTTCATTCAGGTCGGCCACGACGATATTGGCGCCTTCCGAGATCAGGTATTTTGCAATACCTTCGCCGAAACCCTGGGCCGCACCGGTTACAATGATCACGCGGCTCCTAAGCCTGCCGTTGGCAGCCCGGGAAACAACCGTCCTCCGATAGTTCTCAACTTCCCAGGTATCGATAAAACGGATCTGTGCATCATTCAGCGGGCTGGGTCCGCCAAAAGATTCCGACAATTGCGCAATTTTAATAGCATCCTCAAAAACATCCAGGATCAGTTCACACTGGCGGGCATCATCACCAACGGCCAGGATGCCGATATTTTTTAGTGCAAGAACTTTCGGTGTATAGCCAAACTGCTCAATGAATTGGGTGATTTCCTGTTTGGCAACTTCCAAAATTTCAGCTGATTTATCCTGCGGAAAATAAAGGTAATTGGCCTTGCAATAAACGATGGCATCCGGAATAAAAGGCACCGAGACGTTGGCAAAGGATGCTGCTGAGGCGCAGTATCGGCTGATCAGCTCATTATTCCTGACTTTGACGACCTTCAGTTCATCAGAAGATAATAACATCCGCAACGCAGGCACAACAGATACGTCCGTCGGCGCTGTTTCAGTCTCATCAGGTAGCGGCTCCCTGAGGCTGGCTTCAAGAGTGCCCAGGACCTTTTCATAAATAGCCTGAATCTCTTCTACCGATTCGCCACAAACAAAAATGCCGTGATTTTGCAACCAGATCGTGTGTGGTTCCGACGTGAATTTTTCACGGTGCTCCCGCAGTGACTCAGAAACTCTTTTGAACAGGATATATCCAGGATCCGTGTAAGGGACGTAAACCCATTCTTCTTTTGCCGGGAAAAGGCGATCCAGTTCCTGTTCAGCATCCCTCGCGCACATCAGCCCGTTGACGAGGGTCGGGTGCAGGTGCACCACATAACTAAAGTTAATAATGTTATGAAGCGGGGTTTCCACAGAAGGACGTTTGCCTGGAGAAAGTAGCGCGAGTTCCAGGTCCATTTTTACTTGTCTCTCTCTTTCATCTGTGTCCTGACTGTAGAGGGCAGTGGATAGTTTTTTCAGTTTTTGCCTGTCCAATACGGCAAAGTCCTCTTGAGAGGTGTTGGCCAGTGCGCTGCCGCTGGCCTTGATCCAGATCTTTTCCTTGTTTTTGAAAGATGTATTACCCCCTCCGGCTATCACATATTCTTTCCGGTTGCCGTAGTAGTTGGATACTTCTGCTAAATTTCTTAATTCTTTCATTGAACGACAGCGTTTATAATTTGGTCTCCCAGCGCAATAAATTCAGCTTTCTTATTCCGGTCGGCCTTCCCATTTTTATCCAGATAGCCTTCCAGCCCCTTCCTGATGCGCTCCTGGTGTGCGGCGATCACACAAACCCCCTCATAACTGATCCGTTTGAGGTTTTCTGAAAGCGCCACTCCATGTCTGGCGAACGGTTCGATGGGTTCCATCGCAGGGGTGTTATGTTCGGTACCCAGGGTAACTATAAATCCTTTTTTGCTGAGGTAGTCTGCATATTTTTCAAGCAGGATGAGGTCGTTCCGGGTTGATATAAATTCTACAGATGCAAATCCCCTTTTTGAAAGTTCTTTCTCCACCTTTTCAAGATCGCCTTCAAAATCTGTGTAATGACCTTTTGCATCATCTGCAAGGAAAGGATAGGTTGGAATGCCCCCTGCGGTAACGATTAGGTCACAAACTGTTTGCATGGGCAGGAAAGCCCTGGGATCCTCGGGAACAAATGCCGCACCGCCCGCTTTGAGCAGATTGGCCCTGATTTCATTTTCAACGCCTGCAAAATCCGTGATGGCCGATTTCAATTCCTTTCCGTCAAACAACCCGTTGAATTGTTCGCGCACGCAAGTTTCATTTCCGTTGCATCTATCGTAAACCCTGATCCGGAGCGCCTTGGCCAGATGCCTCTCACGCAGCAGCCCTTTTGTGTAGGAGGAGATGATATCGTTTACGTCGAGTTGAAATCCGGCTTCTTTAAGGATCAGCCATTCGTTCAGTTTCACGCACATCTTTTTTACCTGGTCGTTGGCTTCCTTTACTACTTCACTAAGCCTGGACGCGTGAGGTTCAGGCAAATGAAACGGAAAGGAAAGCCCTTTGCCGCTGATATAGATACGGCCGGGATTACCGGGGTCGTTGATCCTGATTCCGGCTTTCTGGTCGTCCTGGTTCAAACCAATAAATTCGATATTGAACAAGGGGTATAATGACCTTTTTTTACAGCCTGCGTCCCAGTCGGAATAACCTTCTGTAGTAAAGAAATCATTGATGCCCACGACGGACACGTTTTCAGCAGCAGCCATATCCAGCGCCTGATCAATGCTGTCAAAAGCACTGAAAGAATAGGGGCTGTGCATGTGTGCGTTTACAATTTTTACAGTCATATAAGTTTTACTTTCCTTTAAAAAGGTATATCGTAAAGGTGGGCGCCGTCTTTTTCAAAATCCATAACGCCGCGATCCGTCATCGGGTGCATCGTGAGTGCTTTCAGCACTTCATAGGAAGCGGTAACGGAATGACAGCCCACCATACTCACCCGGTAAATCTGGTCCACATTTTTGAAGCTGGCACCAAGCACCTTGCAGGACAGGCTGAATAGAGAAAAAGATTTCACAATATCGGCCACCACATCAATCCCATGCGAGGATATATTATCCAGGCGGTTTACGTAGGGTGCCACAAAATCGGCTCCCGCTTTGGCAGCGAGGATGGCCTGCTGTTGGGTAAAGATGGCTGTTGCCGTTACTTTCATACCGGCTTCCTTCACCATCCGGATAGCCCGGAACCCTTCTGTGGTTACAGGGATCTTGACGTAATAGTTATCACCCAATTGAAAATGTTCCTTATATTTTTTCCCCTCCCGGAGAATATCTTCTGCTTTCTCGCTGATTGTCTGCATATGCATCATCGTGTCACCGATGCTTTCAAGAATTTCAGGAATGATCACCGATAATGGTTTGTTTGCATGAGACAGGATGGTCGGGTTGGTTGTCACGCCTTCCATGGGAAGGAAATGAAACAGGTCCCTGATTTCTTCGATGTTAGCGGTGTCAGCTAAATATATCATGGATTTTAATTGATTTTATATTGATAAATTCTCAGATATTAAGATTATTAAATACCCAATCCCGACCGCCTCATGAATTCAGCATCTGTAAAATTCTCACCGGAAGTATGACCTTTCAGAGGCTGTATTCTTTCATGTATAAGGTCCAGGAACCAACCTGGTTGCGGGAAAAAGGCCTTTTCAAGTTCATGCGCGGGGGTAATCCAGTTCCTCGAACCCAGCACGCTTACCGGCGCATCCAGGTAATCGAAGCAGAGGCTGCTGATATTGGTTGCCAGGTCATTCAGGTAGGATCCGCGCGCGCAGGCATCGCTGGCAACGATGATCTTACCGGTCTTCTTCACCGATTCCACCACTTTTGCATAGTTGAAAGGCACCAGGGTGCGCGCATCGATCACTTCCGCGCTCATGCCGTATTTTTCTTCCAGTATCTTCGCTGCTTCCAGAGCCGGGTACAATGTATATCCGATGGTCAGGAAAGTAATATCCTTTCCTTCTTTTTTCACATCCGGAACACCCAGCGGCACTTCATAATAACCCGTAGGCACGCCTTCTTTATGAAACTGTTCGCCGATATCATAGATCCGCTGGCTCTCAAAATAGACAACCGGGTCGGTACCCTGAAGGGCACTATTCATTAGGCCTTTGGCGTCATAAGGGGTTGCAGGAAAACACACTTTAATTCCCGGAACATGTGCCACCAGGGAAGTCCAGTCCTGCGAGTGCTGCGCGCCATATTTTGATCCTACCGACACGCGTACCACGACCGGCATTTTTATCACATTACCACTCATGGCCTGCCATTTGGGCAATTGGTTAAAAATTTCATCTCCACAGCGCCCCAGGAAGTCGGCATACATAATCTCGGGGATTACACGTCCGCCACACATGCCGTAACCGATAGCTGTGCCAATGATAGCGCCCTCAGAAATAGGAGAATTAAATAATCTGTGATAGGGCAGGGCCTCGGTTAGTCCGTTGTAAACCGCGAAGGCGCCACCCCAGTCCCGGTTTTCCTCACCATAAGCCACCAGGCTGGCATCTTTATAAAAACGGTCGATAATCGCTTCGAAAATACCGTCGCGTAATTGGAACTGTTTCATCTTGCTGAATGGTTTTCCATCAGCATCAAAAGCGAAACGCTCTTTAGCGGCAATTTTTTTCACCCTCGGGTTTTCTTCAATGGGTATCAGTACATCCGGTTTTGCATCCGAGAATGAATCCACAGACCCATTGGAGAACATCATATCTCCAATAACATCGGGATTTTTCATCCGGGGCGACACGGTTTCATCAATTGCTTTCAGGAACATATCAAATATTACTTTATCGATATCCTTCCTGATCGCATCCAGGTCTTCCTGTTTGACCACACCTGCTTCAATCATTTGTCCGCCAAACTCACTGATGCAGTCAACGGATTCCCAGGCTTCAATTTCTTCGCGCGTCCGGTAGGAAGAAGCGTCTGAGGGGCTATGGCCGCTGTAACGGTAGGTGAGCACATCGAGCAGCACCGGTCCTTTTTTTTCCTCGATGATCTTTCTTTTTCTTTTGTAGGCATCAATAACGGCCAGGGGGTTATAACCGTCAACCCGCTCGGCATGCATCTGGTCGGCATTTACACCCGCCCCAATGCGCGCTGCCATACCGTAACCCATGGTCTCGCCGGCCGTCTGTCCGCCCATCCCATACATATTGTTCATAATATTGACAATAAAAGGCAATCCGCCCTGCATGTCGCCTTCCCAGAGGTTATTGAACTGATCCATCGTGGCAAAGGAAATACCTTCCCACACCGGGCCGCAGGCCATCGATGCATCGCCAATATTTGCCACCACAATTCCTTTCTTACGATTGACCTTTTTGTATAAAGCTGCACCGGCAGCGATATCGCAGGAGCCGCCTACAATCGCGTTGTTGGGATACACGCCGAAGGGTGTAAAGAATGCGTGCATCGAACCGCCAAGTCCTTTGTTGAAGCCTGTTTCACGGGCAAAAATCTCAGCCAGGGTACCATAAACCAGGAACCGCCTTGCCAGGTCCTTTACGCTGCCTTCAAATCCTTCTTTCACAATTTTCAGGGTGGCGCCGTCAAAATAACTTTCCATAACGCCGATCAGGTAGGCATCTTCGGACTGGTGGATAGCGCTCATTCCTTTGGCCAGGATTTCTCCATGGCTGCGATGACTTCCGAAGATGAAATCGTCCACCGTCAATGTGAAGGCCATGCCCACGGCTGCTGATTCCTGTCCGATCGAAAGATGCGCAGGGCCGGGGTGGTTGTAGGCAACGCCTTTGTATTCGCCTTTTGTTTTGATCAGGTTGAGCATCGTTTCAAATTCACGAATCAGTGCCATATCGTGATAAATCGCCCTGAATTGCTCCACTGAATAATTTTTCTTTTCGTCTTTTACCCTTTTCTGGTAGACATTCACAGGAATCGGACTGAACGTTATTTCTCCTGCTTTCCTCGCCGTTGCCGGATCAATAAACTGACTTTTGGGCATAATTAAATTTGTTAATATTTAAATGTTTTTGTATCTTTATAAATCGTCCGCTTTAATCACGCTTTCATCAGAAAGCTGCTCATATATTAAAGTTACTGCCGTCCGTATCCATCGGGCTGTCAAATGCTGAACAGCGCTTCCTTAAAAATTTCACTGACCGTGGGGTGGGGGAATACGACTTCCTTTAATTCCTTCAGGGTCATCTCCTGTTCCATTGCGATGCAGGCGCCATAAATAATTTCGCTGGATGGGTTACCCAGCATATGGACACCCAGTACTTCGCCGTATTTTTTTCCGATCAACACCTTGCACAGTCCGTTCTCTCCTTCATTCTCCGCCATAAACCGACCGGAATAGGTCATGGGCAGACTAGCTATTTGGTATTCAACACCTTTGGCTTTGGCCATTTCCTCGGTTAGCCCCACACCCGCTACTTCGGGATTTGTGTAAACAACCCCCGGGATGGCTTCGTAACGCATCCGGTCTTTCCCGCCTGATAGATTATTTACAACTACTTCGCCCTCGCGGCTTGCAGTATGCGCCAGTAAAGAGAAACCCGTGACGTCACCGGCAGCAAAAACACCAGGAACGTTGGTACGCATGTATTCATCTACTTTGATTCCCTGGCGGGTAGTTTCCACGCCAAGATTTTCCAGGCCGAAACCTTCCGTTACTGCACGCCGGCCCACACTGACCAGGATCTTTTCTCCTGAAATGGACTGCGTTTTTCCTGCGTTCTCAAAGTACACGGTATTGCCTTCAATTTTTACCACCTTCGATTCCAGGTAAAAGCTAACTCCTCGTTTCGCGTAGATGCTTCGTAGCATGGCGCTGAGCTCTTTGTCTGTGGTCCCCAGGATCTCAGGCAGCATTTCTATCACCGTCACTGTGGACCCCAGGCTGTTGTAAATGCTGGCAAACTCCATCCCGATGACACCACCGCCAATAATGGCCAGGGATCCGGGTTGTTTTTTCAGGTTCAGCAGTTCACGGTTGGTAACAATAATATCGCCGGCTTCTTTCAACCCTGGGATCGGCGGTACGGCTGCTTCCGAACCCGTACAGATCAGCAGGTTTTTCCCGAGGTAATTCTCACCATTGCAGGTGAGGCTGATACCTGATTCACTTCGGCCTTCTATAAAAGCCTGACCATTTACGACGGTCACGTGGTGCAGTTTCATTTTTGCCGACACACCGGCAACGAGCTTCTTTACAATTTTCTCCTTCCTGGTGAAAATTTTACCGTAATCGGCCCGGATATTTTCACTGGTTATGCCATATTTCTCGCCATGACGTGCGTGATCATACAGTTTTGCACTGTATAGCATGGTCTTGGTAGGAATGCAGCCTTCATTCAGGCAGACACCGCCAATATGTTTTTTTTCAAACAAGGCCACTCCGAGTCCGTTCTGCCCGGCCCTTTCCGCGGCAACATAACCTGCCGGACCACCTCCGATAATCAGTAAATCGTACATATTATCAAATAATATCCGTTGAGAAGTTTTCAATTTCATCAGCCACCTGCTTTAAGAACCGGGTTGCTTCTCCACCGTCGAGTGCACGGTGGTCATAAGTGAGGCTCAGCCCCACATGGGGGACAAATGCATAAATACCGTCTTCCAGTTCTTTCGGCCTCGGGAGAATTGTATTTACGCCCAGGATGGCCGACTGCGGCAGGTTGATAACCGGCGTGAACATTTCAACCCCGTAATTTCCCAGGTTGGAGACCGTGAATGTCGCTGCCTCGGGTGAAAGCAGGTCGGGAGAAATATTCCCTTTCCGGCAAGCGACTGCTACTCTTTTAAGTTGGTTTGTCAGACCTTTCAGCGAAAGATCATCGGCATCCCTCACCACGGGGACCATCAGTCCGCGGTCGGTATCCACCGCCAGGCCCAGGTGCACTTTCTTGAAGACCCGCATAGAATCGCCGAGAAAATGAGCATTGACATTTGGGTAGGTTTTCAGCGCCCGGATGACTGCGAAGCAGATCATATCGTTCAGCGTAATATTGGTATCGATTGTGCCGGCTTCGACGGCGGCCTTGACTTTTTTGCGCAGTGCAAGGATTGCCCGGGCGTCGGCGCCAAGGTGATGGGTGAGCTGTGCCGAATTCTGGAGGGACGCGTGCATCGATTTGGCGATCAGCTTACGCATATTGGACAGTTTGGTGTCCACGTACTCGGTATCCATAGGGGTTGATAGGGAAGGTTTGAGGTCGGCGGATCGAATGGCGCCTGCCAGCCCGCTGCCTTCTGTTTCAGGCGTCATCCCTTCCGATTGGATCATCTTCTTTGCAAGTTCTGTTTTCTTCGGATATTTTTCTATTTCCGTCCGGACATCTTTTTCTATCACCCTGCCTCGCGGGCCGCTGCCAGACAACCTATCGGTGTCGATGGCTTCTTTTTCGGCAAGTTTCCTTGCCCTGGGGGATGTAAAAGTTTTTGCTTTAGGTGTTGATTCCGCAAGGGAGGCGGTGGGTTCGGTCGTTTCTTCTTGAGTCTGGGTTGCTAGGGACTCTTCCCCCACTTCGGGCTCTGTGGTAACCTTCGCTGCTTCGGCGGATGACTCGCCCAGCAAGGATGCATAGTCTTCACCTGGTTGGCCGATGATCATCATATTACTCAGGACGGGTACCTCATCACCTTCTTTGAAAAAGGATTCGAGTACCACGCCATCAGCGGGCGATTCCTCTTCAAAACTGGCTTTGTCTGTTTCATAAATGAATAAAGTTTCGCCTTTTTTTACCGTTTCGCCTTTTTTCTTTGTGATTTCACTGATGATGCAACTTTCTACCGACTGGCCCTGCTTGGGCATGATCACAACTATTGCCATATTAAAATCTATTTATATTAAAAACGCCCCCGTTTCGGTTGCTGGGCTGAAATTCTCCTGCGTCTGATTCCCGATTTATTTCGGTGTATCTTTCTGTTTTGGCGGGCTTCATGTTCAACACCGCGTTTTTCTGAAAAACAATCAATACGCCCCGAAAGTAGATGTAATTATTTACAAAACTGTCATGTACTGTGATGCATATGAGCTTTCCGGATTGGGAAAGCGGGGGATAAAATACGGATGGGTCGCGTATATTTTTAGGTTTCCGAAAGTGTTTGATAGGAGGTCTGGCCGTCAGAATTCCCATCCCTCGGGCGTCAGGTCCCGCATAGACGGGTATGGGTCTAATTTTGACAACGCGATGCGCTACTAATCTGCTGCGCCGATTATCCTGGTGCTGCAGCGTGAAACTGATCCTTACGCATTATTTTACTTCTTTAGCAAAGGCATCGGCCAGCCGGTTGAGGTCGCCATCTGAAACGCCCTTGCCGGAATGTACCAGGACCCTGTATCGGAAAGTAACGGAGGCGCCTGGATCCAGCGTAAGGTTGAGTTCCTCTTTACCGTTGCTGAACACTTTCCTGCCCAGGGGATTCAGGGCAAAAAGTCCGTAGCCCCGGGCATGCCAGTAAGTGGGGTAGCCCGGATTGGCGGGGTGGTCGAACATGGCGATCGTGATGGTGCTGCCGTCTTTTACGCCTTTAAGTTGTGCCCAGCGCGACTGGCTGCTCCAGACTGCATCGCCTTTAACGCCGTCACTATTATAGTACATTCCGTTAGAAACCTGGTCGGTTGATGGCGTGACTTTGGTCTGGTTACCGTGCGCGTCTATGAAAACCGCTGGTTCCCTGGATGGCATTTCCAGCTCTCTGGCCACCCTGATGGCAAAGAACCCATCTTTTACGTCTTTAAACACCACTTTTTCTTTTTGGGCGGTCAGTTTCGATGTGCGTGTGATCAGGAATTTGTCACCCTGCACAGAAAAATCGTAGGTCGTTAATTCTTTCATCAGCAGCTTCCCGTCCTGTGTAAACCAGTCGGCACCTGCCGTTAGTGAAGCCTTGTTCCCGGAAGCTTTTCGTCCCAGGAATTTTGTATGGAGGATATGCCCGTATAAAGGTTTCCGCGCTGCCGGAATAGCGGTCGAATTATTCCAGAAATCCAGACCGTTCACGGATTCATAATTCATCCAGATACCAACATGGTGTGGATGATCGGTTCTTTCGCCGGCTACAGGCGCCAGGGGATAGCCGCGGGTAATGGTGATGCCATCCAACGTGTTTACCGGCCATAACACGGGTTTGAATACAGAATCGTAATAGCAGTAGGCGGTGAGTTTTTTTCCGTTAAAAACCAGATCAACCTGTTTTTTCGCCGGTTGGTCAACAAACCGGAATCCCCCGGATTTATTTTGTGCCTGGGCATACATTATGGACGAACAAATCAGGGCGGTGGCAATCAATTTCGGGTATGACATCAGCGTAGTTTTTTGGCTAAGGTAAACATTAAAAGGCTGATGGTGCGCAGATTTTTAAGGAAATTACCCCCGATAAGTACGTCGAAGGCCCGTTGATGTTTATCCGGAACGGGAAGTATTATTTCATGTGGTCGGAAGGTAGCTGGACGGGCCCCGATTACAGTGTGGCCTACGTGGTGGCGGATTCCCCTTTGCGGCCTTTCAAGCGGGTAGGAAAAATCATGCAGCAGGATCCTGCGATCGGAAAGGGTGCCGGTCATCACTCTTTGATCCGGATCCCGGGAACGGACGAATGTTATATTATATATTACCGCAGGCCTTTGGGTGAGAAGGACGGGAATGCACGGGTTACCTGTATTGAACGGATGTATTTTGATGATGCGGGAATGATCCGGCCTGTGACGCTTACGAATGAAGGAGTGCCCACCCGTGTCATAAAATAATAAAATTGTTGTGGCGTGTGGCTTTGCCCGATTTTATTTGCGATTTTTTTGGGAATATTTTTAGCTTAAAATTAGATATTTACATTTCTTCCCCTTACCTTTGCACTCCCAAATAAAATTGGGTCTTTAAGCAATGTCACAACGAATCAGAATAAAATTGCAGTCTTACGATCACAATCTGGTGGATAAATCCGCCGAAAAGATCGTTAAGACAGTGCGCAGCACAGGCGCTGTGGTTACAGGCCCAATTCCTTTGCCGACCCATCGCAAGATTTTTACTGTTCTACGCTCGCCGCACGTAAATAAGAAGAGCCGCGAACAGTTTCAGCTCGCAACGCATAAGAGATTACTGGACATTTACACCTCTTCTTCCCGTACGGTAGATGCCCTGTCCAAGCTGGATCTGCCCAGTGGTGTGGAAGTGGAGATTAAGGCCTGACGGCCGGAAGTTCCCGACCAGATGCCGGGAATTTGTAGTTCTTATCATATTTGAATGTTCATCTCTCAAATCCGCCGGGGGCGGACCAAAAGAGCACTGAAGATAGACAGGCTTCCAGAGAATTTTCGGCACTGACGCTGAGATTTGGGGGAAGCTTCAACATAAAACAAGCCGTTCAGGGTTTGTTTACTGCCGGTACTTCTTAAAAACAGAAAAGGTCGGTGGCAAACTGGGATCGATTCCGGGCAGGAGCCTGAAAGTCCCCATAATCCTGTAAGGCATAAAATTGAAAAAAATGAAAGGTATTATTGGGAAAAAACTCGGAATGACCAGTATCTACGATCCGGAAGGAAAGCAAACTGCGTGTACGATCATTGAGGCGGGTCCTTGTATCGTCACCCAGGTTAAGACCCTTGAGACGGATGGATATGATGCGCTTCAACTTTCTTTCGGTGATAAAAAAGAACACCGTACTACGCTGCCTGAAAAAAACCATTTTGCTAAAGCCAACACTTCAGCTAAGAAGATTTCCAGAGAATTCCGTGATTTTTCCATTGAAAAAAATATTGGTGAAGCCATCACTGTTGACATTTTCGCCGAAGGTGAAAAAGTAAGCGTGGTGGGTACTTCAAAGGGTAAAGGCTTCCAGGGGGTTGTAAAACGTCATGGGTTTCATGGTGTGGGTGAGCAATCGCACGGTCAGCACGACCGCCAGCGCGCTCCAGGTTCACTGGGTAACTCTTCCGATGCCAGCCGGGTAATGAAAGGTATGCGGATGGCAGGACGTATGGGAAATGACCGCGTGAAGATGAAAGGATTGAAAGTGGTGAAGATCTTCCCTGAAAAAAATTATATCCTGGTTAGTGGTTCAGTGCCTGGTCATACCGGATCTATTGTGTTTATTCAAAATTAAACTCCCGGTAACCTGTAATTATAAAATTTTAAGAAAATGCAAGTAGAAGTTTTAAATATTGAAGGTAAAGGTACAGGCCGTTCGGTAGAATTGCCCGACGATATCTTTGGTGTAGAACCCAATGACCACGTAATTTATCTTGCGGTGAAGCAGTTTCTGGCGGCTCAGCGTCAAGGTACGCATAAAGTCAAGACCCGCGCTGAAGTACAGGGCGCAAGCAGGAAACTGCATAAGCAAAAGGGTACGGGTGGAAGCCGTAAGGGCAATATCCGCAACCCGCTGTACAAAGGAGGTGGTACCATTTTCGGACCGAAACCCCGCGATTACAACTTCAAACTGAACCGGAAAGTAAAGGATCTTGCAAAGATCTCTGCCCTTTCCTATAAGACGAAGGAGAATGCGATCCTGGTGGTGGAAGATGTGAACCTGGAAACTCCTAAAACAAAGTCTTTTAATCAGATATTGAAGAATCTGCAGGTTGATAATAAGAAATCGATGTTCGTGGTGGCCGAGCCCAGCGACAATATCGAGATGTCTTTGAGAAATATTCCTTCTGTGTTGGGTGTTGCCCTGAGCGATCTGAATACCTATGATATCGTAAACTCAGATGTACTGGTGTTAACAGAAAGCGCGGCTAAGATCTTTAGTGAAGAGGAAATTCCGGCAGAAGCCTGATAACAGGTAAGAAAATTTAAAATTGTAATTCGTAATTGATCATGAAACCGAGCGAAATATTAATTAAACCCATTATAACGGAAAAGGCAAACGCCATGCAGGACAAGTTCCGCCGTTATGCTTTTAGAGTGGCCCGTAAAGCGAACAAGCTTGAAATAAAAAAGGCTATTGAAACCTTTTACGGGGTTACGGTTACAGACGTGAATACCGTGGTATCACCTGCAAAGAATAAGACCCGTTATACAAAAGCCGGTTTTATTCAGGGGCGCAAGCCTTCCTTCAAGAAAGCTTACATCACAGTAGCTGAAGGGGAGACCATCGATCTGTATGCCAATATTTAAGGCAAATAAAGAATAGCAAGCAACCGCTGCGAAGTGTTGAATTTAAAAAGTAAGAAGTAACGGAATAAAACAATGGCAGTAAAAAAATATAAGCCGGTAACAGCCGGAACCCGCTGGAGAATTGGTAATGCTTTTACCGAGGTTACGACCTCCCAGCCAGAAAAAAGCCTGGTGGAGCAGAAAAAGAGCACCGGCGGGCGTAATTCATCCGGACACCTGACCATGCGCTATCGCGGTGGTGGACACAAGAAGAAATACAGGATCGTGGATTTCAAGCGGAATAAGAAAGGTGTGGAGGCAACGGTTAAATCGATCGAATACGATCCCAACCGTACCGCTTTTATTGCCCTGGTGGAGTATTCTGATGGTGAAAAGCGTTATATTATTGCTCCGCAGGGATTGAAAGTGGGTACAAAAGTGATCAGTGGCGACAGTGTAGCGCCCGAAATCGGGAATGCACTTCAGCTGAAGTTTATGCCCCTGGGTACCAACGTTCACAATATTGAATTGCAGCCGGGCCAGGGCGGTGTATTGGCGCGTTCTGCAGGTTCTTCGGCTCAGTTGACCAACAAGGAAGAGCGATATGCGATCTTAAAAATGCCTTCTGGTGAGCTGAGAAAAGTATTGATCAATTGTGTGGCGACGGTTGGTGTGGTGAGCAATAGCGACCATTCCCTGCAGAGCATGGGAAAGGCCGGCCGCAACAGGTGGAAGGGTATTAAGCCGCGCACCCGTGGTGTAGCGATGAACCCTGTAGATCACCCGATGGGTGGTGGTGAAGGAAGGGCTTCCGGTGGACACCCGCGCAGCCGTACCGGTAAATATGCTAAAGGGGAGAAAACGAGGACCCGTGGTAAGGCCAGCGATTCCCTGATCATTCAGCGTAAGGACGGTTCCAAGCTGGCGAAATAACTGATCAATAAACTAATACAAAAAAGTAAACTATAAATAAACATGGCTCGTTCGATTAAAAAAGGACCTTATGTAGCAACTCACCTGGACAAGAAAGTGATGGCTATCAATGAGGGAAAAAGCAAGAAGGCGGTTATCAAGACCTGGAGCCGCAGATCAACCATCACGCCCGACTTTGTAGGTCACACTTTTGCTGTACATAACGGAAATAAATTCATTCCGGTTTATGTTACCGAGTTCATGGTTGGCCATAAATTGGGCGAGTTTGCACCCACCCGTCATTTCAAGGGACATGCAAACAGTAAATAAGTGTTGTAAAATCTGAAAGTAAGAGCTAAGAAACGTAATATAATGGAAGCAGTAGCAAAACTTAGAAACTATCCCACTTCACCCCGTAAAATGAGGTTACTGGCTGATCTCATCAGGGGTCAGAAGGTAGAAAAAGCCCTGGCAGAGCTGGAGCATAATCCAAAGCATCCGGCGGTTCCGCTTAGGAAGCTGGTTCTGAATGCTATCAACAACTGGAAACAGGCAAACGAGGGGGGGGATGAGAGTGCGTTGATTGTGAAGACGATATTTGTTGATGAGGGAAGAACGCTGAAGCGTATGCGCCCTGCACCGCAAGGCAGGGGTTACAGGGTCCGCAAGCGCAGTAACCATGTAACGATCATTGTAGATCAAATTTAAGTTACAGAAAAGACTTGAATACGGCTGCCCCGAGGTGTTGAGAGAAATTAAAGAGATGGCGCCGCATAAAGACAAAAGAAATAAAAAAAAGTATAACCAATAAACATGGGTCAAAAAGCAAATCCAATTGGTAACAGGTTAGGGATCATCCGCGGATGGGAGTCTAACTGGTATGGAAATAAAAAAGATTTTGCATCTAAGTTAATTGAGGATGATAAAATCAGAAATTATCTGAATGCCCGCATCAGCAAAGGTGGTATTTCGAAAATTGTGATTGAGCGCACGCTGGGTAAATTGATCATTACCATCCATACATCTAAACCAGGCATTATCATCGGTAAAGGTGGTGGAGAGGTTGACAGGATCAAAGAGGAGCTGAAAAAACTGACCGGTAATAATGATGTGCAGATCAATATTCTGGAGATCCGCCGTCCGGAGACAGATGCAATGATCGTTGGAGATACCATTGCCCGTCAGATCGAGAATCGTATCAATTTCAAACGTGCAACCAAGATGGCCATTGCTTCCGCCCTGAGGATGGGAGCTGAGGGTATCAAGGTTAAACTTAGCGGAAGGCTGGGTGGTGCAGAAATTGCGCGCAGTGAGGAGTTCAAGCAGGGAAGGGTGCCGCTGCATACTTTCCGGATGGACATTGATTATGCCAATGTATTCGCGCAGACCGTTTACGGAAAGATCGGAATCAAGGTGTGGATCTGTAAGGGTGAAGTACTGGCAAAAAGGGATCTGAACCCGAATTTCATAGCAGGTAATGAGAAATCTGTAAGCGCCGGCGACCGCAGGGATCATCGCCGCGATGACAGGCGTGGTGATCGCAGGGGAATGCGTGAGCGTAAAAATTAGTATAGTCGAGACTTTACCGGCTGGGATGTCTAACGGCAACCGGCGGGCTGGTCAGAGGATCAAATTGTCGAATAGTCAAATTAAATAAAGATGTTACAACCGAAGAGAACAAAGCACAGGAAAATGCAAAAAGGCCGGATGAAAGGCGATGCGAAAAGGGGTACCACTATCTCGTTTGGTTCCTATGCTTTGAAGGCCCAGGATTCTCAATGGATCACTGACCGGCAGATCGAGGCCGCACGTCAGGCCCTTACCCGTAGTATGAAGAGGGAAGGTAATGTATGGATCCGTATTTTTCCGGATAAGCCCATTACTAAAAAGCCCGCTGAAGTTCGTATGGGTAAAGGTAAAGGTAACCTGGAGTATTGGGCTGCCGTGGTACAGCCAGGCCGTATAATATTTGAAGTGGATGGTGTGAGCGAAGAAGTTGCCCGCAGAGCTTTGGCCCTTGCTTCCGGTAAACTGCCCATCAAAACAAAATTCACTATGCGGAGAGATTTAGTCACCAACTAATAATTCGAAACATGTCAAAGAAGAAAGAATATATAAATAGCATCAAAGGGCTTAGTGCCGACGACTTGAAGCTGCAGCTTGAGCAAACCAGGCAGAGACTTAAAAAACTGGAATTCGCTCATGCGATTACTCCGATAGAGAATCCGATGTCCATTAGGGGCCTACGCAAGGATATCGCCAGGATCGAAACGTTGTTGAAGCAGGGTGCTGCGACTGATAAAGCGTAACGAAATTTAGAATTAGCCAAAAGATATAAAATGTCTGAAAGAAATTTAAGAAAAACAAGGATTGGCGTAGTGACCAGCAATAAGATGGCCAAGACCATTACCGTTGCCGTGGAAAGAAAGGTGAAACACCCACTTTACGGTAAGTTCCTTAAGAAAACCTCCAAATTCCATGCTCATGATGAGAAGGATGAATGCAATGTGGGCGACATGGTTAGGATCATGGAGACCCGTCCGTTGAGCAAGATCAAACGCTGGAGGCTGGTGGAAGTGATGGAGAAGGTAAAATAATATTTATTCCGGATTTGGCATTTGGGAGACCGATTTCAAATTTCCAAACTCAAATTTTAAACAGAACAAAAATGATTCAGCAGGAAAGCCGTTTAAATGTGGCCGATAACAGTGGAGCCAAGGAAGTACTTTGTATCAGGGTGCTGGGCAATAGCGGTCAGCGCTATGCAAGGATTGGAGATAAGATTGTGGTAACGGTGAAGGATGCCACCCCGGCGGGCGGTATCAAGAAAGGAACAGTGGCCAAGGCGGTTATTGTAAGGACGACCAATAAGCTGCGTCGCAAGGACGGTTCTTATATCCGTTTCGATGACAACGCGGTGGTGATTTTGAATGCTACCGATGAGCCCCGCGGCACCCGTATTTTTGGGCCGGTAGCGAGGGAACTGCGCGACAAGGGGTTTATGAAAATAGTATCCCTGGCTCCGGAAGTACTGTAAACGCTGAATGCCGGCAGCAGAAAGTATTTACATACTCAATCTTTAAAAAATAAGCCGGGGCTTTTTGAAACAAGCACCAGGCATTAAGCTTTAAGCAGATAAATTATGAGCAACAGATTTAAACCCAAGTACAATATTAAAAAAGGCGACCAGGTGGTTGTAATCACGGGTGAAGACAAAGACCTGACAAAACCGCGTACGGTGCTGGAAGTATTGGTGGATGATGCCAAAGTGTTGGTGGAAGGCGTGAATATCAAAACCCGCCACACGAAACCATCAGCCAAGGATACCCGCGGCGGGCTGATCAAGAAAGCTGCTCCCATCCATATTAGTAATGTGATGCTTTGGGATGCTAAAGCCAAGGCGCCATCAAAAGTAAAACGGGAACGGGAAGCAGGGAAAACGACCCGGATCTTAAAGAAATCCGGATCCAAAGTTTAATATTTCATATTGTTTAATACATAGAACATGAGCACAACAACATATACACCCAGGCTTGCCGAAAAATACAGGAAAGAGGTAGCGCCTGCCCTGGTTAAGAAGTTCGCCTATAAATCTGTTATGCAGGCTCCGAAGCTGGAGAAGATCTGCCTGAACCGTGGTGTGAACGGGGCGGTGACCGACAAGAAACTGGTGGACATCGCTGCAGATGAACTCTCTACCATTACCGGGCAAAAAGCGGTAGTAACCAGCTCTAAAAAAGATATTTCGAACTTTAAGCTGCGCAAGAGCATGCCTATTGGCGCCCGCGTGACCCTCAGAGGCGAAAAAATGTATGAGTTCCTGGACCGCCTGGTGTCTGTAGCCCTGCCTCGCGTAAGAGATTTCAAAGGGATCAATGAAAAATCTTTTGACGGTCGTGGTAATTACACGATGGGTGTAACTGAACAGATCATCTTTCCGGAAATTGATATCGATAAAGTGAATAAGATCACCGGAATGGATATTACGTTTGTTACTTCGGCGCAAACCGACGAAGAAGCTTTTGAATTGCTGAAAGAATTGGGGCTGCCTTTCAAAAATGTAAAAAAATAATTGCCCTCGCAGAAAAAAATTGAAATTTAGAAAATATGGCAAAAACTTCAGTTGTAGCGCGTCAACGGAAAAGAGAAAAGATGGTTGACCATTTCGCCGCCAAAAGAGAAGAGCTTAAAAAAGCTGGTGATTGGGCCGCTTTGGACAAACTTCCCATTAACTCTTCCCGCGTGCGTTTAAAAAACCGTTGCCAGCTAAGTGGCCGTCCTAAAGGGTATGTCAGGTATTTCGGTATATCCAGGATTGCGCTGAGAGACATGGCACTGAATGGGAAAATCCCGGGACTTAAAAAAGCGAGCTGGTAATCTATTCAGATCAACGGTGTAAGACAGGACGATTTATCAGATGATAAACGCCCAAAAATTAAGAACTGATTTAATCTATACTTAAAAATGGTAACAGATCCAATTGCAGATTTTTTAACAAGAATTCGTAATGCACAGATGGCCGGCCATCGTGTGGTGGATATTCCAGCATCAAACCTCAAGAAAAGAATTACTGAAATTCTTTACAACCAGGGTTATATCCTCAAATACAAATTTGAGGAAGATCAGAAGCAGGGGATCATCAAGATCGCACTGAAATATGATGCAGGCACTAAGCAACCGGCTATTCAAAGCCTGGAGAGAGTGAGTCGCCCGGGATTGAGGCAGTATGCAAAACCCGCCGAGATCCGTCGTGTGAAAAACGGACTGGGTGTTGCCATCCTGTCCACATCCAAAGGTGTGATGACCGATAAAGAGGCAAGGGCCCAGAATGTGGGCGGCGAAGTTCTTTGTTACATTTACTAAGAATCGGGGTGATGCTTTTCACTTTTCTGGAAAGCGGAGTCCCGGCTAAAATAGGTCCAAATGACAATTTAAGGTCTCTATACGGAACCTGAACACATTTGGACAGTATATCGAACCCATTGGGCGCAATGCCCTTTCATTATTGATTCAAAAATAAAGTTATGTCACGTATAGGAAGACAACCGGTAAGTATCCCTGAAGGAGTAACCGTTCAGGTTGATAAGGAGAATGTGGTAACGGTTAAAGGAAAAAAAGGTCAGCTCAGTCAGGAAGTGGACCGCGATATTAAAGTTGAGGTTAAAGACGGTGAGATCGTGTTGACCAGACCGACAGACCAGATCAGGCACCGCGCCCAGCACGGCTTATACCGCGCGTTGCTGGCAAACCTGGTGAAAGGAGTATCTGAAGGATACTCTAAGAAAATGGAACTTGTAGGTGTTGGTTTTAAAGCGTCCAACCAGGGAAATTTACTGGATCTTTCTCTTGGATATTCACATAATATTATTTTTGCCGTTCCTTCAGAGTTGACTGTAGCCACTGAAACGTTGAAAGGACAAAATCCTACCATAACAATTTCAGGGAGCGACAAGCAACTGGTGGGCGCAGTGTGCGCAAAGATCCGCAGCCTGCGTAAACCAGAACCTTATAAAGGCAAAGGTGTTAGATTCGCGGGTGAGGTAGTTCGGAAGAAAGCGGGTAAATCTGCAGGTAAGTAAATAAAGTTCAGCAATTGACGGAGAGCGGTAACAATTTGGAAAAACAGTTTCGCAATTCCGGGACCGCGATGAGGCGGGTACAAATAACAAATTGAAAGAAAATGGCAAACACAAAAACGATCAGGAGAAATAAAATCCGTAACACTATTCGCCAAAAATTGAGTGGCACGGCCGAAAAGCCCAGGCTGGCTATATTTCGCAGCAATACGGATATTTATGCTCAGCTTATCGATGATACAAAAATGGTTACCATCGCTGCAGCTTCTTCAAAAGATAAAGATATCACCACGGAGGCTGGTACCAAGATCGAGAAGAGTAAATTGGTAGGTGTTGCAATAGCAAAAAAAGCTGTCGGCCTGAATGTGACGAAGGTTGTTTTTGACAGGGGGGGGTACCTGTATCATGGCCGTGTAAAAGCCCTGGCTGATGGTGCACGCGAGGCCGGGTTAGAGTTTTAATCAAGTATAATTATAAATTGAAATAATGTCAAAAGTTATTTTTAACAAAGTAAAAGCGACCGACCTCGAACTGAAAGACAAAGTCGTATCAATTAATCGTGTGGTTAAAACCACTAAAGGCGGACGCGCTTTCAGCTTTTCTGCCCTGGTTGTGGTGGGTGACGGGAATGGTATCGTAGGTCACGGACTTGGAAAGGCCAAGGAAGTACAGGAAGCTATTACGAAAGGAATTGAAGACGCAAAAAAGAACCTGATCAAAGTGCCTATTCTGAAAGGTACCGTGCCTCACGATCAATGGTGCAAGGAAGGGGCTGCCAAGGTGATGATTAAGCCGGCTACTCCCGGTACCGGCGTAATTTCCGGAGGTTCCATGAGAGCTGTTCTTGAAGCCGTAGGTATCACAGACGTACTCGCAAAGTCGCTGGGGTCCGCAAATCCGCATAATGTTGTGAAAGCCACTGTTAAAGCGCTTGCCATGATGCGTGAACCGGTAAATATAGCGAGGACCCGTAACCTGGGCCTAAAAAAAGTTTTTAACGGATAGGGGGGGGATGTAGGATCTGACCCCGGGAGGGGTTATTGATATTTCCCGTAGATCCGGTAAGAGCAGGCAGGAAGGGAGTTGAGCCCGATGAGCTCTTGATATGAACAACAGCAAATATTCAGTTAGTTATAAATTAGTCATACGTATTTGCTTCCAGGTAAACCAGATGGCAGAAAGGTAGCCAAGGAAGAAAACAAATAATATTGAAATGAAAAAGCTTAAGATTACATTAATAAAGAGTCCGATTGATCGACCCGCACGGCAAAAATTGACCTTGCAGGCGCTGGGGCTGAATAAAACCAACAGCAGCAGGGAAGTGGAAGCGACTCCTCAATTGCTGGGCATGATTCGTAAGGTTGAACACATGCTTAAAGTAGAAGAAGTTTAATCGATCTGATCTGGATGCAGGGACAGCGGTCATCCTTAAAAGGCTGCGGCGAGTTCCGGAAAACCCCGCGTTCAGGTGTTATAATTTAGAGGATAGTATTCCGGGGCGCAAGTAAAAAGAAAAAACATGAAATTACACGAATTAAAACCTGCTAAGGGTTCTGTACACAAGGAAAAAAGAATTGGCCGGGGTGAAGGCAGTGGTTACGGTGGTACTTCCACAAAAGGTAACAAAGGTGGTCAGAGCCGCGCCGGTTATAAAAGGAAAATGGGGCATGAAGGGGGCCAGATGCCTATTCAGCGTCGTATTCCCAAGAGAGGATTTAAGAATCCGCATCGCGTGGAATATAAAGTGGTGAATGTTGGCCAGTTGGATCAGTGGGCTGAAACTTACGGACTGAAAGAATTCACGCCGGAGAATATGTATGAGATTGGTTTGATCAGCCAGACAGACAAACTGAAATTGCTGGCGAAAGGCGAGCTGAAAGGAAGTTTCTCTGTGAAGGTAAACGCGGCCAGCGCCAAAGCCAAAACAATTGTGGAGGGAGCAGGCGGAACCGTAGAAATCGTAAAATAGATCCTTCAAATACCGGCGCAAGTATTAGCGTCATTCATTTGCCGAATAGATAAAAAAGAAGTCAGGTGAAAAAACTAATTCAAACACTAAAGAATATCTGGAGTATCGAAGAACTCAAGAGCAAGATTCTTTATACTTTACTGCTTGTGGCTGTTTACCGGGTGGGTGCTCATATCGTGTTGCCGGGCATCAATCCGATTATTTTAAAGGAAGTTAGTCAAAACAACGCCCGCACAGGTATCCTGGATCTGATCAATACTTTCGCAGGAGGCGCTTTTAACATGGCCTCTATTCTTGCGCTGGGGATCATGCCCTATATCACCGCTTCTATCTTTGTACAGCTCATGACCGTTCTGGTTCCATCATTCCAGAAAATGCAAAAAGAAGGGGAAAGCGGTAGAAAGAAAATCAATCAGATTACCCGATATATCACCGTAGTTGTTACCCTGGTGCAGGCGTTCGCCTATGTAACCTATTTGAGGCAAACCTCCGGTCAGGCTATCGTAGCCAGTTACCCCGCTGCTTTTTTTGTATTCACGACGGTAATCATTCTTACGGCAGGAACATTGTTTGTGATGTGGCTGGGCGAGAAGATCACGGACAAGGGACTCGGTAACGGTACATCCCTGATCATCATGGTGGGAATTTTGGCACGTTTTCCGCAGGCGATCGTGCAGGAACTGACTTTCAGATCTACCCGCACCGGTGATATTTTGATCTTTATAATTGAGATCGCACTTTTTATAGCTATCAATATGGGTTGTATCATGCTGATTCAGGGCGTTCGTAAAGTTCCCGTGAATTATGCGAAACAAATTGTGGGTAACCGTCAGTTTGGAGGCGCCCGCCAGTTTTTACCGCTGAAGGTTAACAGCGCGGGTGTAATGCCGATCATTTTTGCGCAGGCCATCATGTTCGTCCCCACACTCTTCACGATGAGCAACCCTAATACAAACCTGGGGAGGGCGTTTACCGATCATACAAGCGGATGGTATATGCTGATTTATGGCGGTGTGGTGATCGGATTTACTTTCCTGTACACGGCATTGATATTTAATCCCAAACAGATTTCGGACAACCTCAAACAAAACAACGGGTTCATTCCCGGGGTGAAGCCAGGTCAGCCTACAACAGATTACATCGGTACCATTATGGACCGTATCACCCTACCGGGATCTGTCCTGCTGGCGTTCGTGGGTATCCTGCCCGGAATCATTCAGTTGCTGTTCGGTATGACTCAGGGATTTGCCATGTTTTTCGGTGGAACTTCTCTGCTGATCAACGTGGGCGTAATTCTGGATACACTCCAGCAGATTGAAACGCAGTTGATGATGCGTCAATATGATGGCCTAATGAAGAGCGGCCGGATCCAGGGGAGACAGAGTTCATCTGCAGTGCAGTATTAAATTTCTTAAAATATTCGAGTCAAACCCGGTAGAAATTCATCGCCGGGTTTTTCGCTTAAAATCCAGCATATGATCCATATAAAATCTGATGAACAGGTTGAATTAATGCGCAAGAGCGCTTTATTGGTGAGCGATACAATTGCTGAAGCCGCCAGGATTCTGAAGCCTGGTATGACTACCGTTGAGCTGGATCAGGCAATTGATCAATTTATTCGTGATCACCATGCTATTCCTTCTTTTAAAGGCTACGGTCCCCGGGAAAACCCATTTCCAGGTGCGGCATGTATTTCGGTGAACGATGTGGTTGTTCACGGTTTTCCAAACAAGGAGCTGCTTAGAGAGGGTGATATTATTTCAGTTGATGTAGGTGTGATTCTGAATGGCTGGCATGGTGATAGCGCCTATACTTTTGCGATTGGTGAGCCCGATCCCGCTGTACAGAAAATGATCCGGGTGACCAGGGAATCTCTTTATCTGGGCATTGAAAAAGCAATTGCAGGCAACCGTGTGGGAGACATTGCCGCAGCCATTCAGGAGTACACCGAAAAAGTACATGGATACGGCGTAGTCCGGGAATTAGTCGGGCACGGTCTGGGAAGAAATCTGCATGAAGATCCTCAGGTACCCAATTACGGCAGGCGGGGTACGGGTACGATGCTGAAGAAGGGGATGGTGCTAGCCATTGAACCCATGATCAACCTGGGAAAGAAGGACGTGTTTACGGATGACGATGGCTGGACGATCAGAACCCGTGACGGGAAGGCTTCTGCGCATTTTGAACATGACGTTTGCGTCAAGAGAGGTAAGGCTGATATTCTCTCTGACTATTCCGGCATCGAGGAGGCGGAAAGAAAGAACCCCGAACTGTTTGTAGCTTATTAAATGAATCGTATTCTACGGTAAATCGAACTGTTCATCTCCATCGGCCACATTCAGGTTTTGACGGCGTTTCCAAAAGAGTTGTCGCTGACTATCAAGAGAAGTACCAGGTATATCTTTTTTATTTGTTATAGAATCCGGCCATCCAGCGTGGTGTTATTAAAAAGTTTTTAAATTTATTGCGGATTAACCATGCAAGTCGGTCATCAAAATACGAGCACGGACAAGCAACCCGTGGCTGTTATAGTGGGTGGCGGCGCTGCCGGTTTTTTCTGCGCGATCAACGCAGCCCGGCTGAATCCTTCTTTGAAAGTGATCATTCTGGAAAAGACAGGCAAGCTCTTGTCCAAGGTAAAAATAAGTGGTGGTGGCCGTTGTAATTTCACCCATGCCTGTTTTGAAAGGGAGGTGATGGCCAGACAGTATCCACGCGGTGAACATTTTGTCAGGAAGATCTTCCATCAATTTTTTACAAACGACATTATCGAATGGTTCGCAAAACGGGGTGTAGCGCACAAGACCGAGGCTGATGGCAGAATATTCCCGATCAGCGATTCGTCTCAATCAATTATTGATTGCCTGTTGCATGAAGCCTCCGATTATCGGGTGGAAGTCCGGACGCATGTTCAAATTGAACGAATATCACTTGTAGGTGATAAATTTCTGTTAACTCATTCCGATGGTCAGCAAATTGAGGCTCATTATGTTTGTGTAGCAACAGGCGGAAACTTTTTTGGGGCAGACTCCCGCTGGCTGAAAGAACTGGGTCATACCTTTATTCCGCCGGTACCGTCGCTTTTTACCTTCAATCTGCCAGGCAACCCAATCAGAAGTTTGATGGGAGTCAGTCTGCCCGACGTCCGAATTAAAATAGCCGGATCGGGGAGGCAGGAGCGTGGCCCTTTATTAATAACACATTGGGGGCTGAGCGGGCCATGCGTATTGCGCCTGAGCGCTTTTGCCGCCAGGGATCTGGCAGATGTCCATTGGCAATTTGACCTGCGTGTTAATTGGTTACCACATCTGAATGAGCAAATACTCAGGGAACAACTTAGCCAGTTGCGGGCAACTCATGCATCGCAAAGAATATTTCATAGAAATAATTTTGGGCTTCCTGCGCGACTTTGGGAGTTTCTTTTGCAGGAGTCTGATATCCCCGAAAGTTTACGGTGGGCCGATCTTTCTGCCAAACAATTTCAAAAGCTGGCTGGGAACCTACAGGATTGGCACTGCGGTGTGAAGGGTAAATCGGTATTCAAGGAAGAATTTGTTACCGCGGGCGGCATCAATCTCCGCGAGATAGATCACCGGACAATGATGAGCAAGATCGTACCCAATTTGTATTTCGCGGGCGAGATCATTGATGTGGATGGAGTTACAGGAGGATTCAATTTTCAGAATGCGTGGAGTACGGGATTTGTCGCCGCAAAGGCCATTACAACGCGGGTTTCCGGGAATTAGCCGATCTCTTCATGGACTGCGATTTGCACAAGCTAATGGCCGTTAGATTTGATTAGAACGGGCTTGTAAGCCTCGTTGGCATTCGAAAAACTTTGGTTAAAACTTCTCTTTCAGGATTCTTGCTGCGATCTTATCAACCGGTAGTGTCATAAGATCCTCATTAAAATAAGACCAGTCTACAAATCTGAAGATTTCTGAGACCTTGTCGGGATATACAGCGCGCCCGTTATTAACCGGATAGTTTAGCGGCTGAAGCGATTTAATCACATAGTAAATGGAAATCAGCTGGTGCGCATCATTAAAAGCTGACTGCTGGAAATAATCCGTGGTATACAGGTGATCTAATACTTCGATCCTGATATTCATTTCTTCCATACACTCCCGCTTGATACAGTCGATAGTACCTTCTCCAAATTCCAGGCCGCCGCCGGGGAATTTTGTAACCTCGAGGTTGTGGTTCAAAATCCGTTCGTCGCTAACAAGTACTTGCCGGGCATCATTGATCAATACGCCGTAAACCCTAATATTAAATGCAGTTATCATATTAAATATTCAGATCGATTGTTCCTTCAAAAACCTTTGTTGCAGGGCCTTTCAGCCAGATCCTTTCGTAAGTGCCATCGGTGTTCCGTCTGAATCTGACGGTCAGTTGACCACCGGGTGTGTCAATATACACTTCATTGAATCCATTTTCATTATGAAAATAAACCAGGGCTGAAGCGGTAACTCCCGTACCGCAGGAAAACGTTTCATCTTCCACACCCCGCTCATAGGTTCTTACAACAAGGTTGTTGTCATCTTTTACTTCCACGAAGTTTACATTGATTCCTTCTTCATTGAAGTCGTTATTGTAACGGATCTTTCTCCCTTCTTTGATGACATCCACTTTTGATACATCTTCAACGTTTTTTACCAGATGAGGAGAACCTGTGTTTACGGTACTATCGCCGTGATACTTACTGATTTCGTTCACGTCTCTCATCTTTAGCGATACGATTCCCGGATCGTAGATGGCAGATTCATGCGGTCCATCCACGGCCAGGAAATTAAAATTTGTCTTGACCATTCCGGTATCGTAGGCAAACTGCGTGATGCATCGGCCTCCATTTCCGCACATGCTTCCTTCTTTGCCATCGGCATTATAATATACCATCTCAAAATCATATTCGGTGCTGCTGTTCAGCATCATAAACCCATCTGCTCCGATTCCAAAGCGCCGGTCACAACATCGTTTAATAACTTCTTCCGTCAGTCCGTCGTATTTGTGGTTGCGGTTATCCACCAGGATAAAATCATTTCCGGTTCCCTGGTATTTATAAAATTTCATAGTCATGTTATATCAGAATTGGGATGTAAATGCTTCAAGGAATTTGATGATCAGGTTTTCGATGGCTGCCTTGCTGTCTTTGCTAAATTCCCCTCTGATCCTGTTGTCTACAATAACATTTAGCGCCAGGCATTGATGCCCCAGTAATCTACCGAGGCCATAAATCGCGGAAGTTTCCATCTCGAAATTGGTGATCCTGTGTTGCCCGAATCTGAAGTCGGTCAACCGGTCAAGCAGCTGAGGATACTGAACGCCGAGGCGAAGTATTCGGCCCTGAGGTCCATAAAATCCGGGGCAGGTTACGGTAATTCCCTGGTGAAAGCCCTGCGCAAAGTGTTTCAGCAGGCCGACTGCCGCGCCGGTGATATAAGGATCGGTGCCCCTTCCCTGCATTTGAACGTGGGTAATGAATGACTGCAGGATGAGTGATTCCTCATCGGTCGGCTCATACCGGTAAAAGCTGAGGAGGTTATCGATTCCAAGGCCATGGGTTGATGCCACCAGGCTGTCGACCGCGATATCTTCCTGTAAAGCTCCGGAAGTCCCCACTCTAATGATTTTCAGGCTTTCGGTTTTGTCTTTAATCTCCCGGGTCTCAAAATTGATGTTTACGAGTGCATCGAGTTCATTCATTACGATATCGATATTATCCGGTCCGATCCCTGAGGACAGGACAGTCAGTCTCTTCCCGCCTACAATGCCAGTATGGGTTACAAACTCGCGGTGCTGCCGTTTTACTTCAATGCTGTCAAAATATTTGCTGAATTCCCGGACTCTATCCGGGTCGCCGACAGTGACAACCGTGCCGGCTAGTTCCCCGGGTTTCAGGTCCAGGTGATAGACTGCGCCGCGGTCATTCAGGATTAGTTCAGATTCCGCTATGGCCCCCATAATTTTCTGTTTAACCTCGTCAAATATTCAGCAAAATTACCCTATTTTTGCAAGCCTTCAAAGAACAATTGAAGTAAGGGTTGGGTGTGTGGCACGGAAAAGGTCTGGTGCCTACCTGCGGCAGGTAAATTCGCCTCTGGCGGATAGGCAGAGAAAATAGAAATGGTCTCGTGGCCGAGTGGCTAGGCAGAGCTCTGCAAAAGCTCGTACAGCGGTTCGAATCCGCTCGAGACCTCAAAAAGGAGATATTTCGGAATGAATATCTCCTTTTTTTTAAGACCAATATTTAATAAAAATTAATTATTTAATTTCAGCAGATGCAACAAGTAAAAAAAGGTGACAAGGTTAAAGTTCATTATCACGGGCGGCTGACCAACGGCGAGACTTTCGACAAAAGCGAAGGACGGGATCCGCTGGCATTTGAAGTGGGCAGCGGAATGGTCATCAAAGGATTCGATGACGGTGTGACAGGAATGACCGTTGGTGAAAAGAAAACGATCACCATCCCGGTTGATGAAGCTTACGGGCCACGAAATCCCGAAATGATGATCAACATGCCCAAAGACAGATTTCCGGAAGATATGACCCTGGAAGTTGGTTTGCCGGTACTGATGAGCGACAACCAGGGGCAACAGTTTCAGGTAGTCGTTTCAGAAATTCTCGACAACGAAGTGGTCCTGGATGCCAATCACCCACTGGCCGGTCAGGAACTGATTTTCGATTTGGAACTCGTTGAGATTGAAGGTGGTAGCCCGCTGATCATATTGCCCTAGACTGCCGGTAGAACCAAGGTGGGATATTTACATAGTGATTTTGGCGACGGAATTTGCTGGTTCCGGCACAAACCTGATTTTTATCACAAAATTTTATGATATATTCGATTTGTGCCGAAGGGATTAATTACGTATCTTTAAGGAACATTACAAAGTACGGTTAAGCCTTGGAGCGATTCACAACATATCGGTTCCCCTTCTCACTCACAACTGTGTACTTTTCGCCATTTTATTATCTCACCTTTAAATTTTACAGACATGGTACTGGAAGAAATCTCACACCTTATTGAGGACTGCAATTCCAAAAGAGAGGAATTAAGCAAATTCCGTGAGGCTATTAACGATTCCCAGAAGACGCTGCTCGGGGTTGCATCCAAACGATTGAACAAAGATGATCTTGAAGACCTGGAACATTACCAAAACCAGTTTCATATTCAGTTGATTAACATTCACGACATGCGGCATGAGCTAAAGGTCTGTCAGCATCGTTTAAAGGTGGAAGGCCATCTGGAAAATGGTACGTCCGAAGAAACGATGGAGCAGTATAATCAGCTTTCTACGGAATATGAATCTCTCGAAAGCGCGCTGACCCAGTTGCGCGTTGATTTTGATGATTTTCTTTCCAGGACAAAGTGATCAAACCTACCGGTCCAAAGTTTTATCGCCGGTTAATTTTTTTTTGCACCATCACTTTGAAGAGAGGTGATGGTGCAATGTTTTTGTGGGAAGAACATATTAAGAATTTATATGCAGTCTGAAAAACAATATACTGTAACCGACCGTTTTTTGCGTTATGTAACGATCGATACCCAAAGTGATCCTTTTTCCGCTACACAGCCTTCTACAGCCAAACAAAAAGATCTGAGTGATCTGCTCGTTAGAGAATTGAACGGGATGGGTATTACAGATGCTCACCTTGATGAATTTGGTTACGTGTACGCGACAATCCCTTCCAATAGTGAAAAACAAGTCCCGGTCATTTGTTTTTGCAGTCATGTAGACACATCCCCTGACTGTTCGGGCAAGGGTGTGAAACCCATTATTCACCGGAATTACGACGGCGGAACTATAAATCTGCCCGATGATAAAGCACAGGTGATCTCATCAGATCAGCACCCCTATTTAAAAGAGAAAAAAGGGGAAGATATTATTACCGCTTCAGGTACAACCCTGCTGGGTGCTGACGACAAAGCTGGCGTGGCCATCATCATGGACCTGGCACACTTCCTGGTTTCGCACCCGGAAATAAAACATGGTGATATCCGGATCCTCTTTACACCCGATGAAGAAATTGGCCGGGGCGTTGACAAAGTGGATCTCGAGAAACTCGGGGCGCAATTTGCCTATACCCTCGATGGTGGAATGAGAGGTAGTTATACCGATGAAACTTTTAGCGCGGACATGGCTGTATTTACTTTCTACGGTATCAGCGCACATCCCGGATACGCCAAGGGCAAGCTGGTCAATGCGATCAAGGTAGCAGGATCCTTCCTGGATCTTTTGCCGAAAGACCGGTTCAGCCCCGAAACCACTTCGGATCGCGAGGGATTTGTGCATCCAACGCATATTTCGGGTAATCCTGAAAAGGCGACTGTGGGTTTCATAGTCAGGGATTTTAAGACATTGGCACTTGCCGCTCACGAAAACGAGTTGAAAATGCTGGCGCAGAAAGCTGTGGATCAGCATGAAGGAGCTGCCTTTGAATATGAAGTGGCGGAACAGTACCGGAACATGAAAGAAATACTGCAGGACCATCCTCAGATGGCGGACTACGCAGAACTAGCGATGTTGCGCAGCGGGGTGAAATTCCAGCGGGAAAGTGCCCGGGGAGGCACCGACGGTTCCAGACTGTCGTTCATGGGATTGCCCTGTCCCGATATTTTTACCGGCGAAATGGCTTTTCACGGAAAACATGAATATGTGAGTATCCAGGATATGCAGAAATCAGTGGACGTATTGGTGGAATTGGTCCAGGTTTGGGAGCAGAATACCAAATAAGCTATACGTGCCGGGTGAGAACCTTAGAAACCTGTTTTAAATCTCTTTATAATTTTCTTAACCTTATCTTGCATTAAAATTTAAACAATGAATTTCTTACTAAACTATTGGTGGCTGATAATACTTTTCTTTATCTTCCTGAGTGGTTTTTTCACGGTCAACCAGGGATATATCGGTGTGATCACCATGTTTGGAAAGTACCAGCGTATCGCCCCCCCGGGTTTGAGACTAAAAATTCCTTTCCTGGAACAATTGTATAAAAAAATATCCATACAGAACCGTTCAGTGGAACTGGAGTTTCAGGCGGTAACACAGGATCAGGCAAATGTATACTTTAAAAGCATGCTCTTGTATGCGGTGCAAAATGCGAACGAGGATACGATAAAAAAAGTGGCCTTTAAATTTATCAGTGACCGCGATCTGATGCAGGCGCTTATCAAAACAATCGAGGGTAATGTGCGTTCCTTCGTAGCTACAAAAAAACAGGCTGAAGTATTGGGCCTGCGCCGCGAAATTGTTCAGTATGTGAAAGATGAAGTGGATGCCTCCCTGGAAGATTGGGGATATCACCTGCAAGACCTGCAGATCAATGATATTACGTTCGATAAAATGATCCTGGATTCCATGAGTAAGGTTGTTGCCAGTAATAACCTGAAAGCTGCTGCAGAAAATGAAGGGCAGGCTTTATTGATTACCAAGACAAAATCTGCTGAAGCGGAAGGTAATGCAATCAAGATCAGTGCTGAAGCTGAAAGGGAAGCCGCGAAACTCAGAGGCCAGGGAATTGCATTATTCCGGGAAGAAGTAGCAAAAGGATTGTCGTCCGCAGCCGAAGAGTTGAGGCAGGCTAACCTGGATACAAATTTCATTCTTTTCAGTATGTGGACGGAAGCGATTAAGAATTTTGCTGAATACGGCAAAGGCAATGTGATCTTCCTGGATGGAAGTATAGAAGGAATGGATAAGTCGATGAAACAATTCCAAGCGCTGATGCTACGTCAGGCTGGAACGGATTTGTGAGATGACAGATATTACCTCTTCAACTTCCCAGGAAAGTGGCTTTAACCATCCTGTCTTTCCCCTGCATATCCTGTTTCAGGATCGTATTGTATTGTTTTGACTGGAGAAGTGTCATCACTTCAGATCCCAGTTCCTCATGGATTTCCACATAGATCCTGCCGCCGGGTTTCAAGGTCTTCAGTCCCAGTTCGGCGATCTTTTCGTAAAACAGGAGTGGATTTCGATCAGCTACAAACAGGGCGATCCCAGGTTCAAAATCGAGGACATTCGGTCTCAGGCTTTCTTTGTTGTTTTCAGGTACATAGGGTGGGTTGCTGACAAGAATATCCACCTGCGGAATTTTATCCCACTCACTGGTATTTAGGATATCCAGCAGAAAAAAGTCGATCTCAGCCTGATGGCGCGACGCATTTTTCCGGGCTACAGCAAGAGCTTCCGGGCTGATATCGCATGCGTAGACTTTCGCCTGCGGAAGTTTCCTTTTCAACACAATCGGGATACACCCGCTGCCCGTTCCCAGATCAAGGATAGAAAGGTTCTGGCTCTGCTGGTTCTCTTTGATGATCCAGTCGACCAGCTCCGCTGTCTCCGGGCGGGGTATCAACACGTTTGAATCCACATACAAAGGGATATCGTAGAACCAGGCTTCCTGAAGAATGTACTGAACCGGCTCATTGTTTAGCAGTCGCTTTTGAATTTCTTCAAGCCGCTTTATCTGTTCTATGGTCAGCCCGGCAGCGTAAGCACCGGATCTGTGAGGTGTCTGACCGGTGATATTTTCAAATACCAGGGATGCTATATTTCCGGCTTCGTCTCCCGGATAAATTTGCCCGATAGCCGATTTGAACGCTTCAAGTAAGTCGTTTTGATTCTTCATAACACATTATAAACTAGCTACAGGGTAATATCAGCTTCCCGGTACACCCTGAATTCAATTAAATTTGTAAAATTATGAACAAAACGATTCACAACCAGTTTATGCGGCGTTGCCTGAATCTGGCCAGTAACGGCGGCAGGATGGTTGCGCCCAACCCGATGGTAGGTGCCGTACTCGTTCATGAAGGGAAAATAATCGGGGAGGGTTTTCATCAAAAATATGGCGAAGCGCATGCTGAAGTGAATTGTATCCGGGATGCGCAGCGTGAACATGCCGGACTGATCAGTCAGTCTGTGATGTATGTTTCCCTGGAACCCTGTGCCCATTTTGGAAAGACGCCGCCTTGTGCCGACCTGATCATCCGGCACAGGATACCAAAGGTGGTGATCGGGTGCCGGGATCCTTTTGAAGCGGTGAACGGGCGGGGCATAGAGCGGCTCCGTGCTGCCGGCGTGGACGTTGAGGTGGGTGTTATGGAGGACAATACCATCAACCTGAATAAGCGATTTTTTTGCTTTTATGAGAAGAAACGACCATATATATTTCTAAAATGGGCGCAAACCCCGGGCGGTATTATGGGCAGCACTACGGACCAGAGACTTAAAATAAGCAATGAGATTACCAACCGGGTGGTGCATAAATGGCGCAGCCGGGAATCGGCAATACTGATTGGTGCAAACACAGCCATTCTGGACGACCCGTTACTGGATAACCGTTACTGGTATGGCGAAGCACCTTTGAAAATTATCCTGGACCCGGACCTGCGTGTTTCCACTGACCTTCGTTTATTCAGGCAGGGCAGTGGCGCGATCTTATATAATATCCGCAGCAACCGGACAGGAGAAGGTCTGAACCTTGTAACGCTGGATGGCAATGATTTTTTAACTGAACTGATGCACAACTTGTATGAAAGGAAAATACAAAGTGTACTGGTTGAAGGTGGACGATTCACCCTGCAATCACTGATAGATAAGGGTTTCTGGGATGAAGCGATGGTTATAACCGGCAATTCCACGCTAACCGGGGACGGCGTGCAGTCGCCCCAGCTCCGGGATTATTTGAACATCGGGACGCGACAGGTTTCAGGGGACCGGATTGATTACTTTAAGAGTGTTCATAATGTTTATTGTAGATAGTACGGCATGAGTAGAAAAGAATTTTTCCAGACCATTGAAACTTCGGGAACGGCATCATTTAAAGACCGGGGGAGCCGCTTCCTTGCCTATGCCTTTCCCCTGACGGACCTTGCAGATTTTAAGGAAAAGATAGCCGCGCTTAAGAAAGAACATCCTAAAGCGAATCACATTTGTTTTGCGTATCGATTGGGTACAGACGAAAACCAGTTCAGGGTAAGCGACGCGGGCGAGCCATCAGGTACGGCTGGTCGGCCAATTCTGGGGCAGATCGACAGCCGCGAACTTACGGATATTCTGGTCGTGGTAGTACGTTATTTCGGTGGTACGCTGCTTGGCGTCCCCGGCCTGATAAACGCATATAAATCGGCGGCTTCGCTTGTTCTGCAGGTGATACCCATTGTGCGAAAACCAGTATTGGTATTTTACCAGGTGCAGTTTGATTATACGAAAATGAATGAGGTCATGTTGATCGTGCGTCAGACAGGCTGTGTGATCCGTAGGCAGGATCTCCAACTTTTTTGCCTGCTTGATCTGGGAATTCCTCTGTCAAAACTCACTGAGGTACTTTACAGGTTTGCTGACCTTCGCGATGTTACTTTACAGGCCGTACAGGATCGTTCCTGAATCAAACACCCGGAGGCAAACGGGGTCTTCATCCATCGCGTTTAATTAGGATCTTTCGGATCAGGTATCGCTTTTTGGCTTTCCTGATCCAGAATCTTGATCTGCATCACCTCAGCGATACTCCTGGCTCTGATTAAGATCAGGCTTGCTTTTTCGCCTTCAAACAATTCTTCCACTGTACTGTTGAACAATTCAAGCCACCGGCTGAACATCGGTTTATTCATGGGCATTTGATGATGAAGTTTTCTGTGAACGATCATCGGGTTTCCTTCGTATTTACCAGTATAGAAAAGCACATTGACCCAGAAGTTTACAAATGTCGAATTAAATTCTTCCGCTTTTGCCTGATTGAAATTGAAATAGGGACCCAGTAAAGGATCCATACAGAGCTTTCCGTAAAATCTCTGCACGAGTTTTTCAATGTCAAAAGGGTCCAGGATATCCGGGTTCATCTTGTCAGGTTTGGATTAGGTACATAATAGCATCCTCATCATGTCGAATTCGGCCGATTATAGATCTTTTTTCTTGAATCTGACCAGGGAAATCCAGAACGGAACAACAATCCACAAAATCAGCAGGCAAAGTGCAATGAGCAAACCCGCAGTATTTCCAAAGAAATTCTTGAAGATGGCGCCGGTATATCCCATCATAGCGGATACATCCATATGCAACTGCATCATGATCCGGCTAAGATCAATGGGGCTGAGTGCAGAAAGGACCACCATCGGCTTTTCAATGGGGTAATCGGCAAACTGGAATAGCAGGAATAGCAGCAGTCCATCAAACAAAAGGGCAAAGAAAAGCCACACCATGATGGCAATACCAATACCCTTGGCCTTGTCTCTGGTTAAAATGGCGCATAGACATGCAAGCGCTACGAAAATGACGGTCACTAAAGTGCCGATCAGGATCATGATTAGTCCCAGGTCCCAGGGTGCGTACAAAACGAGGGGAATGCCTGCACTCAGTAAGAACGCAACTACCAAAGAAACGGAAAGCCCGGTAAAAAGACTGATCCAGATTTTCCGGCGCTGGACCGGCTGGCTGAGCAGTAGCTCTATGAATTCATTACTGTTGTACAGGTAAATCGTTGAGAATATAATACTCACCAGCGGCACCGTCAGCAGGATGATACTCTGAACGGTCAGAACACCTTTCGTGGGGTTGTCTTCAATATTAAAGGCGCTGAAACACAAAATGGCCAGTAGTAGCGTGTAGGCAATGACCATTTTGTTTTTAATGATATCCAATATCACATATTTGATGATCCTGCTCACTTTGCCTCCTTTTTTAATACGTTTGCGATCGCTTTTGCCAATTTCTGTTCACCTGTATTTTCCTGTAGTTGTGACATTGTCTGGTGAAACCGAACCCTGCCGTCCTGCATGTAGATGATTTCAGTTACCAGGTCGTCCAGTTCGCTCAACAGGTGTGATGTAATTAAGATAAGTTTTCCCTCTTCTTTTTCGCGAATGATCTTTTCCTTTAGTATATCTGATGCCAGCGGGTCCAGTCCTGCGGTAGGTTCATCAAGGATCAGCACATCCGGATGAAACAAAAACGCGAGGGTAGCACTTACTTTCTGCGTGGTCCCACCTGATAGCGTACGCATTCTTTTGTCAAACAGGGACGGGAGTTCAAAGGCGTCCACCAAGTCTGTATCGTGTCTGGTTGCTGTATGCCGGATCCTCTTGATCATTTCGATAATATGTCCTATCGTCATATTATCCGGGTAACGTCCTATCTGCGGCATATATCCGATCTGGTTGCGATATAAATAATCGTTGGCGATATTCTTGCCATTAAAAAGGATCTCGCCCGAGCTAGAGACCACCATCCCGAGTATCGACTTGATAAGCGTCGTCTTACCGCATCCGTTGGGCCCGATAAGCGCGATGCACTGACCTTTGCGGCAGGTTAGCGAAACATCATCCAGTGCTTTTAATCGTCCGAATGATTTTGATATATTTTTAATTTCGATCATAATTTCAGAGGTTTCATGAGTGGTTTTTCATCCACGAAAGCATCGGGGGTGAGGCTGGGTATCAGCTTTTCGCTTCTATCCAGCAGGGTTACCATAAAACTCCGGAAGAGGATCATGGCCGGGGGGTATTTTTCGATGATCATCGAGAATACGCTCAGGGGATGGAAATGCACATCGCCGATCCCATCGCGGTTCAGATCGTAGCCCTCATATTTGTCCCAATAGTTTTCTTCAAACTTGTTTGCCACCAGAGTGCCGTTTGTACTGGCATCAAAAGTGTTGGAGTAAAAATTATTTCGGGTGATGTAGTTGTCGAGGCAGCTCGCCTGAATCTTCATGCCCCACCCGTTATGGGCGAAAATATTTTTTTCAATCTGCATTCTGGTTGCCCCTTCCATGAAGATGCCCGATGTATTGTTGGTAAACTTGTTCCCGCTGATAATGCCGTCTGAAATTTCCTTTAACAACAGACCGTAAGCAGCGTCTCCCCAGTTTTCAATAAAGTAATTGTTAAACATGGAGACCCTTTTGGAAAACATCACAGCTACACCCGCACCATTGTTCTTAAACGTATTAGCCAGGTACATATCGTCATTGGAAAACATGAAATGAAGGCCGTATCGGATATTCCGGGTGGAGGTGTTGCCCCAGATCACTGAGTGGCTGACAAACTCGAAATAGATCCCGTCCCGGCATCCGCTAATCTGGTTTCCCAGGATTTGCAGGGTGTCACTACGCCAGCAGTGGATCCCATTTCCCGATTCCTGTTCGCCTTTCCCATAGGCGGTGATGATATTGTTTTTGACAATACAGTGTGTGCTTTTCTGGAGGTAAATACCAAAAAAGTTATCATCCAGTTGATTCTCCAGGATTTCAACATATTTGGTATTGTACACTTTAATTCCACACGGATCTTCCAGTGAGGCCACATTTGATCGGATTACCCTGAACCCTTTAATCGTTGTGTAAGGTGCTTTAACCGAAACGACTTCCGTCTTTTTTTCCCCATCCAATACCGGGTAATTCAGTCCTATCAGGGTAAGCGGTTTAGAGATAACAATATTACCTTCCCTATACAGCCCTTCGTGCACGTATACGGTGTCTCCCGACGACGCTTTCTCAAGCGCATCTTTTATTTTTTGATAGGGCTGATTGCGACCAACATGAATGACACCGGCCTGCACGCAGGAAAAACTGGTGCAAAAAGCAAAAAGCAGAAAATACTTCATTTGCGAATTTAAGGCTTAACGACTTGCCAGGAGGCTGTTTCGGCCTGTAGCCTGGCCGCATTGGACGAGGCATCTTCCTGATTGCTGAATGCAGCTGTATTACCACCCATCGGACTTCTCAATTCGCCATTCCTGATATAATATGCTTTTGTTGCATCTATAAACTTCTCGGGGCTCACAAAATCAGCCACAAAAAGCCTGGCGCCGGAAGTGGTTTCCTTGTTCGCTTTCACATATCCTACCAGACAATGCAGGTCATCAAATTTGTAAACCCTGCCTTTTACAGTAATCAGTTCTGTAGCAAATTTCGGGTCTGCGATAGTCATTTTGCAGAAATCGCAGTGGTCGCTATTCAGTTTCACGGGTTCCGGACCTTTTTCTGAGCAGGCTGCCAGTGTTAAAGCCAGAAACACGGTCAATGTCAGCGTTTTTATGTTCATGATTTATTTTTTTTCTTTTTATACCACCCAGTCGCTACCACGAGCACCATTAACAGGCCGGCACCTACAAACATCCATCCGCCCGTATCGGGGACTGAAAAAGCGCCAAAGTTCAGTAATTGTTTAAATCCGATCAAAGGCGGCTGATAAGCCATACCCGGGACCTGAATGGCGGCGTTGGGGTTCAGGTTGTGCCCGTAATCGTATTCCCATCTCCAGAAATCCACCATCGCCACAATACCAAAAAGGATAAAGGCGATCAGGACAACATTCAAAAGCTTTTTACTGCCTATGATGGCAACCAGCAGGGTGCCAAGCGCAAATACGGCGATGATGTAGGGCAGGACAGTAAATTCAACAAAATCATTGGCGTGAAGTGTTTTCATGCCAATGTAGTGATTCAGACCATTGATGATCTCTACATCTCCGGCAAGTTTATCGGAATAGATTTTCAATTTAAGCCCTTCAGGATACTGAGGGGCATCGAGGTCAATTTGCCATATCGGCAAAAAGATTGAAGCAATCAGCAGGCCGGTGGCCAGTAGCATAAGTACTCTGGAAGCAGCACTTAATTTGTTATTTTTCGTTTTCATCTTTAACAGTTGTACCCGTTTCCGGGTTTGTTTACCAGGTCTACGATCAGGATGAATAACATGTTATAACGGAATTGTATCGGTTAATCAGAACCAGATCCTGTTTTTGTTCACCGTGCAATTTGTCCGCTAACATATCTGTGATTAAAACACGTATTGATTGATAAGATTGGGAGACGTCGAAAAACAAAGGGGACAGTGATTGGTTTACTGCCCCCTTTTTAAAAATGTATTCAGGCTATTATCCTAACCCTATTTCTTTGAGGAGTCAGTTTTTGCGGCATCCGAAGTGCCCGTAGCGTTGTCACCACCAGGTGCGGTCTTACCTGTACCAAATTTGAGTGGGACATTGGAACCTGCGGGTGATATTCTTATATACCCCTGCATTTCCTGGTGCAATGCACTACAGAAATCTGTGCAATAGAATGGGAAAATACCTACGCGATCGGGGATCCACTTCAGTGTACAGGTCTCTCCGGGCATCACCAGAAGTTCGCCATTGTCGGCGCCTTTCACACCAAAACCGTGCGGGATATCCCAATCCTGTTCCAGGTTGGTCATATGGAAATACACCTCATCACCCATTTTCACCCCTTCAATATTATCCGGTACAAAGTGGGATCTGATTGCAGTGAGGTATATGTGCACTTCTTTTCCGTTTCTAACGACTTTCGCTTCGCTTTCACCTTTTGTTACATAAGGATGCATGTTGTCTTCGATCTTGAAGATCTTCACCGAGTTATTCCTGATCAGATCTGCCGGGGCTGCCTGTGCATAGTGTGGTTCTCCGATAGTGGGGAAGTCCAGAATCAGTTGCATCTTATCGCCGGATATATCATATAACTGGGCGCTTTGAGCGAGCTCTGGTCCTGTGGGCAGGTAACGGTCTTTAGTGATCTTATTATAGGCAATTACATATTTGCCGTAAGGTTTACGCGTATCGCCGCCGGGTACGGAAAGGTGACCTACTGAATAGTAAGTGGGAACCCTGTCAAGGATTTTCAGGTCTTTCACGTTCCATTTTACGATTTCTGAGGAAACAAAGAAAGAAGTGTATGCGTTTCCTTTATTGTCGAACTCTGTGTGGAGAGGCCCCAGACCGGGTTTTTGCACCTCACCGTACAGTGCAGCTTCGTACTTAATAACCGGGATACCATCATATTCTCCATCAAAAGTTTTATTTGCGATGGCTTTTTGAATTTTATCGAAGCTGAAAACCGGAAGCAGCGCGGCTAGTTTACCGCTTCCCACAATATATTCTCCGGTTGGGTCTACGTCACAGCCGTGCGGTGATTTGGGACATGGGATCATATAAACGATGTCCTTCAGTTCTTTGGTATCCAGTACTATAACTTCGGTCCTGATTTCTGACTTGGCTGTATGCGTTTTTTCATCCCAGGTGTTATGGGCATATTTAACAGCCGTTTTCTTTCCTTTTCCAGCTTTCAGATATTCTTCTGCCTTTTTCCAGTTAACAGCCATAATGAAGTCTTTATCCTTCTGTGAGGCATTTACTTCCAGCAGGGTGTTTGCCTGTTCAGAGTTATAGCAGGAGAAAAAGAACCATCCATGTGATTTGCCTTTTCCGGCGTGGCTAAGGTCAAAGTTCACACCCGGGCATCTCAATTGAAAGGCTATATCCATTTTGCCATCATCCTTATTCACGCTGATGAAACTGATATATCCTTTAAAGTTCTGTTTATAAGATGCGATAGGTACATCACCGTTTACGTCATCAGGAGGTACGCTGAAACGTGTACCTGCTACAACGTATTCGCTATTCTCCGTTGTGAAAGGCGAGCTGTGGTTTCCTGCGCTGTTTGGCAACTCAATAATTTCTACGGTCCGGAAGGTTTTCAGGTCTACTCTGGCAACGCGGGGGGTATTATTCGCGTTCCCGAACACCCATTTTCCGTCCAGTTCGCCATTGGTCTGGCTCATTTCTACGTGGTGGTAATCGTCCCAGGGCACAAAACCATGTGATGTGTTGAGCATGGGTTTGGTCTCTTCACTGTAACCCCATCCTTTTTCAGGATCAACGGAAAATACGGGGATTACTCTGAGCAGTCTTCCGCTGGGCAGCCCATAAACGCTGAGCTGGCCGCTAAAGCCACCACTGACAAAATCGTAGAACTCATCGTATTTTCCCGGGGGTACGTAAGTTTTCTGAGCGGCATCGGCACTAACGGCACTACCTGCGTTTTTGGGTTTGCAGGAAGTAAAACCATATGGCAATGCAATGATTATTGCAGCCGCAATAAAATGGTTGACAAACTTTCTCATATATAGGATTTTAATAAATTTCTGCTATTTCACGCCGTCGTTTTTCCGCATGAATTCCAGAATCTCACGTGCGTCATTGTCGCTGAGGCTCTGATTCGGCATACGCACAAGGCAGATTTCAAGCTGAGCCTGCATTTTTGGATCTTTATCGATCATTGGATCTGGATTAGTGATAAAGTTCATGATCCATTCGGGTTTATGCCTGCTTGTCACACCTTTCCAACCTGGTCCTACTAGTTTTTCATCGGTTAATTTATGGCAGGAGGCGCATTTAACTTCCTGGATCTTGTGTCCGGCTTCGGCCATAGCTGCATCCAGGTGTTCGCCTACTTTTACATTATCTGCGTTCCATTTTCCTTCTCCACGGTTTGGATCATATTTTTCTGTGCTGGCTACCATGCTCTTTGGGGCCTCGCCGCCTGCGGCTGGTGTTTGTTCAGATGATTTGTTTTCGCTACCGCCGCAAGCGATTAGCAGTCCGAGGGCTAATACCGAAAACAGGGTTGTGACTTTTTTCATTATTCTTAAGTTTTGTTAATGAGCAAAGGTGAAAAATAAATACGTAGTGGTTTATGATCCGAGTCATAAAATTCGTATGATTTTAGTCACGAACTACCTGCCACAACAGGTGTCTATGCAATTATTAACCTTTTAAGAACAGTACTCAGATCGTCCGGCTACCACTTCACACAATCATAAACTATACCGACTTCACTGAACCTATGAATTTAGAATTGAAAATATCAAATTAATTCTGCATTGCATCATTTTTTCGCAGGAATTCGAGGAGTTTCCTGGCTTCTGCGTCGGTCAGGTTAAGATTTGGCATTCGAACGGCACATTTCTCGAAATGCGCTCTCAATCCGGGGTCTTTGTCGATCATGCCTTCCGGCCTTCTGATATAATTCATGATCCAGGCTGCTGTCCGGCGTTTTGTAACACCTTTCCAGCCGGGACCGACCAGGGTCTCACTGCCTGTGGAGTGGCATTGTGCACATTTTTTTTCCTGGATCTTTGCCCCTTCGGCAGCCATCGGTTCATTGATCTTTTCACTGAGTATGAGGCTCTCGTTCGTCCATTTACCTTCTCCTATCGACGGATCGTATTTTTCTTCATGGGCTTCTTCCCCGGCTTCATTTTCCCGGGCATGTTCCCTGTCTGACAAGTGATGGCATGCTGTAAGAACCAGGGTAAGGAACAAGCTGATCAACACAGTTTTCATATTCGCTTCCTATGATTTGGTATCTATAAAATTAGGGAATATTCACGAACAAATGATTTTTCTTTCTAATTGTCAAAAACGATCGTCTTATTCCGGAATACCATCACACGGTCCTCAAATACAAGTTGTAAGGCCCTGGCGAGTACAGCCTTTTCAATTTCTTTACCCTGGACAACCATATCATTCACGGTGTGTGTGTGGTTAACGGGTATGATCTGCTGCGCGATAATCGGGCCTTCATCAAGGTCATTGGTCACAAAATGAGCCGTAGCGCCTATCAGTTTCACGCCTCTTTCATGTGCCTGCCGGTAAGGTCTGGCACCTGCAAACGCCGGTAGAAAAGAGTGGTGGATATTTACGATTTTCATAGGGAAGCCGGATACAAAATCCGGACTAAGGACACGCATAAATTTTGCGAGGACCAGGTAATCGGTCTCATATTTCGTTATCAGATCCAGCACTTCCTGTTCAAAAACAGCCCTGGATTTGTTTTCATGGGACACAAAATGAAAGGGTACGCCGAACTTCCCGGTAATGGGTCGCAGATTTTCGTGGTTGCCGATAACACACTGGATCCTGGCGCCAAGCGTGTCAAAATAATTCCTGAGCAAGAGATCCCCGAGGCAATGATATTCCCGGGTTACCAGAATGATCACTTTTTTCCTGAGGTCTGTATTTAACTGAATTTCAGTGCCGGGGGGCAGGGCCGCCAACAATTTCCGGCGGATCAGGGCGGCATCCGGATTCCCTTCTATTTCCAGCCTGATGTAAAATTGGTCGACGGCCTGGTCTACATATTCCCTCATAGACAGAATATTCAGTCGGGCTTCAGCCATGATTCTCGAAATATCTGCAACCAGTCCCACCCGGTCGCTACACTGTAATAAAATAACCATGATATGATGTATTGAATAAGGTGGTGCAATATATTCATATATTTTCACTACCTTTGCAAACCGTTCAAAACGGATACATTACTGAAGAGGCCCGAAAAGGGTGGTGCCAGTGTGCCAACGCCTCCAAGGTGTAATTATAAAATAGGTACAATGCCTAAAGTTAAAACAAACTCAAGTGCGAAAAAGCGCTTCAAAGTAACCGCCAGCGGAAAGATCACACATCAAAAAAGTTTCAGACGCCACATTCTTACCAAAAAATCCACCAAACGGAAACGTGCTATGCGTATTGATGGTGAGGTGGCGAAAGCTAACCTGGGATTTGTAAAACGCCTGTTGAGGCTTAAGTAAATAACCCGGGTCCGAATCTATTTAATCATCTAAAACTTATTTTGATATGCCACGTTCAGTAAATTCAGCCGCTTCAAAAGCACGCAGAAAAAAAGTATTAAAACAGGCCAAAGGGTTTTATGGCAAGCGTAAGAATGTATTTACAGTAGCCAAAAACGTTGTGGAAAAAGGAATGACCTACATGTATGTGGGTCGTAAAAACAAAAAACGCGATTACCGCGCGTTGTGGATAGCCCGTATTAATGCGGCAGTTCGCGAAGAGGGACTGACCTACTCCACATTTATTAACAAACTGAGGGCCAACGGCATTGAGCTTGACCGCAAAGTGCTGGCCGATCTGGCGATGAATCATCCTGATTCATTCAAGTCGCTGATCGCAACCCTTAAATAATACTTAACTCCTATTCGGAGTGCAGGATCTGCCGCCCAATATATACGGGCGGTTTTTTTATAGAAATACCTAATTTTGCACCCACATTTTAAAACCAAGCAAAATTCCGGTAATTCCGGCTTTATATGAAATGAATAATTCATATCTGGGACTGGTGGAACAAACCTTTAATTTCCCGCAACAGGGCATTGAAGTAAAAGATGGATATTTGTATTTTAACGGCATTGATCTGAAGTCTCTGATCAAGAAGCACGGAACCCCGCTGAAACTGACCTATCTTCCAAAAATCGGGATGAACATAAACCGGGCAAAGCAATATTTCGCTAATGCCATGAAGCGGCATAAATATGATGGCAAGTATTATTATTGTTATTGCACAAAAAGTTCCCATTTTTCATTTGTGGTGGAAGAAGCGCTGAAGCACAATATCCATATTGAGACTTCCTATGCTTATGATATTGATATCATCAACCGCCTTCATCAACGCAGGAAGATCACAAAAGATATCAACATCGTCTGTAACGGCTTTAAGCAAAAAAACTATACTTCCCGCATTATCAAGCTGGTCAATGAAGGATTTAAAAATGTTATTCCGGTGCTGGATAACAAGGATGAGCTGGCGATGTACAAGGGGAAAATAAAAACGACCGAGCCGCTGAAACTGGGTATCCGGATCGCTGCAGAGGAAGAACCCAGTTTCCCTTTTTATACGTCGAGGCTGGGCATCCGGGCAAGGGACGTGCTGGAATTTTACGTTGATGAGATTGAAGGGAATGAGGATAAATTCCAATTGAAGATGCTCCATATCTTTTTAAATAAGGGTATTAAAGATGATATCTATTATTGGAGTGAACTTCGAAAAAGCATCAACCTTTATTGCCAGCTTAAGAAGATATGTCCCGAGCTGGACTCCCTGAATATTGGCGGCGGGTTCCCTATCAAACACAGCCTGGCTTTTGATTACGATTACCAGTTCATGATCAATGAGATCATCCTGAATATCAAATCCGCATGTAAGAAAGCAAAGGTTCCAGTACCTAATATCTACACAGAATTTGGGAGTTATACCGTAGGGGAGAGTATGGCACATATCTACAGCGTGATCGGCGAAAAGATCCAGAACGACCGCGAAACCTGGTATATGATTAATTCGTCATTTATTACCACGCTTCCCGACACCTGGGGGATTGGGGAGAAATTCCTGATGCTACCGATCAATAAATGGGATAACGAGTATCAACGCGTGGTGCTGGGTGGTATAACCTGCGATGGGCATGATTACTATGATTCAGAGGAGCACGTTAACGAAGTATTCCTGCCTAAGATCAAAAATGATAACGGCATCGGCGTATCCGGGATCCGACCGGTTGATGCCCTGGAACGTAAAAACCCAAAGGGCGATTCAGATCCTCTGTACATAGGATTCTTCAATACCGGCGCTTATCAGGACCAGATCAGCGGTTATGGGGGGATCAAACATTGCCTGATACCCTCACCGAAACACGTCATCCTGGAGTATGAGAAAGGAAAACTCATCGACTGGGTCTACGCGAGGGAACAAACCGCGCAAAGTATGCTTAAAATCCTCGGATACCTCCGGTGAGCCGCGGCCCGGTTAAGGAGTTTTATAATGATCATGAAAATTTAAGATCCCGAACAAAACATTCGAACGGGAAATTTATTACCTTTGCAACCTTAAAAAAAGTAGCCGTAAACCGGCATTGTGGCTGAAATAATACATTTGTTTGATAATCAGCCACCTATGGCCAGGTTTGCCCAACATTAAGAAAATGGCAGATTTAAAATTTCAAAGAAACTTTGGTATAGCCGCCCATATTGATGCCGGCAAGACTACCACCACCGAACGAATTTTGCGATATACTGGTATGATTCACCGCATCGGTGAAGTACATGATGGCGCTGCAACGACTGACTGGATGGATCAGGAGAAAGAGCGTGGTATTACCATTACGTCTTCTGCCGTTAGCTGCCATTGGAACTTTCCTACTGACGCAGGGAAAGCAACACCCGCCACGCAGAAATATTCATTCAATATCGTAGATACTCCCGGCCACGTTGACTTCACCGTTGAAGTAGAGCGCAACCTGCGGGTGCTTGACGGACTGATCGCATTGTTTAGCGCTGTAGATGGCGTGGAGCCGCAAAGTGAGACTGTTTGGCGGCAGGCAAACCGTTATAAAGTTCCCCGTATAGGTTTTGTGAACAAGATGGACCGCAGCGGTGCCGATTTTCTGAACGTTGTAAAACAGGTTCGCGAGATGCTGGGTACGAAGGCTGTCCCGCTGCAGCTTCCCATCGGCGCTGAAGATAATTTCAACGGAGTGGTAGACCTGGTGAAAATGAAAGGAATCATCTGGCATGTAGAGACGGAAGGGATGACTTATGATGAGATCGATATACCTGCCGACATGCTGGAGGAAGCGAAAGAATGGAGGTCACATTTGGTTGAAGCGGCTGCGGAATATGATGATCTGCTTATGGAGAAATTCTTTGATGATCCTGATTCTATCACTGAAGACGAAATTCACGCTGCACTTCGTAAAGCTACGATCGATCTGAGCATAGTGCCCATGATGTGCGGATCTTCCTTCAAGAATAAAGGCGTGCAGTCCGCGCTGGATGCGGTTTGCCGTTACCTGCCATCACCGTTGGATATTGGCGCTATAGAAGGTACCGATCCCAATGATCCCGAAAAGAAGTTGACACGGAAGCCTGACGCCAAAGAACCGTTCTCGGCGCTGGCATTCAAGATCATGACGGATCCTTTCGTGGGTCGCCTGGCCTTTTTCCGTTGTTACAGCGGACACCTCGATGCCGGTTCTTATGTGCTGAATGTTAGAAGTGGTAAAAAAGAACGTATCAGCCGGATCATGAAGATGTTCGCCAACAAACAAAATCCGATTGATTTTATTGAAGCCGGAGATATTGGTGCCGCTGTTGGATTTAAGGAAATCAAGACCGGGGATACGCTTTGCGACGAAGCACACCCGATTGTACTGGAGAACATGTTTATACCCGAGCCGGTGATCTCAATAGCCGTTGAGCCTAAAACGCAGGCCGATGTCGATAAAATGGGTATGGCCATCGCGAAATTGGTTGAAGAAGATCCTACCCTACGCGTGAAGACAGATGAAGATACGGGACAAACGATTCTGAGTGGTATGGGTGAACTGCACCTGGAAATTATCGTAGACCGGATGCGCAGGGAGTTCAAGGTAGAAGTGAACCAGGGTGCACCACAGGTAGCTTATAAAGAAGCTTTCCAGGCCACGATTGAGCACAGGGAAGTACTGAAAAAACAAACGGGTGGCCGTGGTAAATTTGCGGATATCCAGTTTAGCCTGGGACCAGTAGATGAAGATTGGAAAAAAGAAAATCCTGATAAGAGCTTCCAGTTTGTAAATGATATTTTTGGTGGATCCATTCCGCGCGAGTTTGTACCGGCCATTCAAAAAGGATTTGAAACCAGTATGACCACAGGTGTTCTGGCAAACTATCCGGTGGATAACATGAAGATCCGCGTATTTGACGGTAGCTTCCACGCGGTTGACTCTGATTCGATGTCCTTTGAAATGTGCGCCAAACAAGGCTTCCGCGAGGCTGCCCGTAAAGCTAAACCCGTTCTGCTGGAACCCATCATGAAGGTGGAGGTGAACACACCTGAACAATACATGGGCGATGTGACCGGCGACCTTAACCGGCGCAGGGGTATGATGGAGGGATTGGATACACGTGCCGGTGCGCAGGTTATTAAAGCGAAAGTGCCCCTGAGTGAGATGTTCGGATACGTAACGCAATTGCGCTCACTTACTTCCGGGCGTGCTTCAAGTACCATGGAATTTTCGCACTACAGCCCGGCGCCCAATGGTATCTCAGAGGAAGTAATTGCCAAAGCGAAAGGGAAGATTACAGCCTGACGAACAAGTAACAGTTATAAATTTTTCAGACCCGGTTTTTATACCGGGTTTTTTTATCTTGATCTTTTCGCAAACCTGTTAACGCTTTCACAACAAAAAAATATTTAACGGGTTTGTTTTCAGGAGATTGCTATATTGCAGCGACTATTAAATTTTTCATAGAATGACGAAGGTGCTGATTGTAGTTAATGCCGTCCTGCTCTTTGCCGTGGGATTCTTGTTTTATGCGCATTACTCAGAAAAAAAACAAGTAACTGCGAGAGTGGCTGTTCCACCCGGAAGAGATTCCATCCTGAACAAGAAAGTTCTTTTCGCTTATATTGATCTGGATTCCATTCAGGAAAAGTATGAACTGGCGAAAACAGTGCAGCGGGAAATAAAAAGTAAAGAAGCTTCCATTAGTACTGAACTGGATCGGATGGGGAAGGGTTACCAGTCTAAATTATCGGAGTATCAGCAAAAAGCGGCCTCCATGACGGAGGAGCAGGCAAACGCTGCCAGAAGAGATCTGGAGAATGCGCAAAACCAGATGATTGAAAAACGACAGTTGCTTACGGATGAATACAATCAGTTTGCACTGAATAAAAATATGGTGCTCAAAAAAAAGATTGAGAATTTTTTGAAAGAGTTCAATGCCGATCAAACATATTCATTTATATTCTCCTATGAGCCGGGGCTGTTTTATTATAAAGACACTTCCTATGACATCACCCGCCAGGTGCTGAAGGGTTTAAACGAACAGCTTAAAAAGGACAGTAAGTAGAAAGATCTTTCAATATTTACCCCGGACTGGTTCCGGGTTTTTTTTTCTTCAATCCTGAAATATTATTTATCTTCCTTTATTTTTAAATATTGTCTATGGCTGAACAACCATCCTTTAAACAATCTTTGAGTCTTTTTGATGGAACGATGGTCGTAGCCGGATCGATGATTGGATCCGGGATTTTTATTGTCAGTGCCGATATGAGTCGCCTGGTTGGTTCCGCAGGATGGTTGATTGCTCTTTGGTTGCTTACGGGATTGATGACCATCTTTGCAGCTATTTCTTATGGCGAATTGTCTGCCATGTTCCCCAGGGCAGGGGGGCAGTATGTATACCTGAAGGAAGCTTATAATCCCCTGACCGGATTTTTATATGGCTGGAGTTTTTTCTCGGTTATACAGACCGGCACCATCGCCGCAGTGGGCGTGGCCTTCAGTAAATTTGCGGGATATTTTTTCAAACCGCTGACCATTTCGCCGGAGAATCTGCTTTTTAAGTTGGGCTGGCTTGAAGTTTACCCGGCTCAGTTGGTCTCGATATTACTTATTATATTTTTAACCTACATCAATACGAGGGGCGTCAAAGAAGGGAAAACTGTACAGACCGTGTTTACTATTGTAAAGTTGTTTTCACTTTTCGCCCTGATCGTGGTGGGATTGCTGTTTGCGGCCCGCGGAGATATATGGAATCAAAACTGGGCTTCAGGCTTTAATTTGCGCTTCACCGAACCAGTCAGGAATGAAGCCGGAGCTCAGATCGGATGGGGAACATTTCTGAATTCAACTTCGCTGCTTTTTTCGGTAGGTTTGATTAGCTCGGCACTTGTAGGCTCTGTCTTCAGTAGTGTAGCCTGGGAAAATGTCACTTTTATCGCGGGGGAGATCAGGAATCCAAAGCGTAATGTTGGGCTCAGCCTGCTGTTGGGTACGGTCATTGTTACGGCTATATATGTACTGACCAATGTGATGTACCTCGGCGTGATGCCCCTGTTTCCCGAGGCTGCACAGGGCGCTGTTCCATATCCTACAGAGTTTTCAGCCTACGCTAATATGGCATTTGCGAAACAGGACCGCGTGGCAACGGCAGCAGCTTTCAATATTTTCGGAACCTATGGCACGGCGATCATCGCCGTTATGATCATGATCTCCACGTTCGGATGCAACAACGGCCTGATCCTTTCCGGATCCCGGGTATTTTACACCATGGCGCAGGATAAGTTGTTCCTGCCCAAAGCGGCTAATCTGAACAGGAATGCGGTGCCCCAGTGGGCTTTGTGGGCACAATGTTTTTGGGCCAGCATTTTATGCATGAGCGGTAAATACGGCGTCCTGTTAGATTATGTAGTGTTTATAACGGTGGTATTTTATATACTGACCATTATTGGTGTTTTCAGGCTCCGGCGCAGCCGGCCTGATGCAGAACGGCCATATAAAACTTTCGGTTACCCGGTCATTCCGGCACTTTATATCCTCATCGCAACCGCGATGGCCCTTGGGCTTCTTTATGCCAAACCCGTAACTTCACTGCTGGGTCTTGGCCTGGCTGCATTGGGCATCCCGGTATACTATTACTATCGGCGTAAACATGAAGTGATCGAGTAGACCGGGAGAATTACGAATGATCAATGACGAATGACGAATGGATCCGCAAGTTTGAGAACTTTGTCCTGAGATACCTGCTTCTTATTTCGGAATTGATCATATATGTTAAAGATGCAATGTGCTAGCATCTAGTTACTAATATCTATTGTCTAATTTAACATTTCACTAATGAATTTGCGAGCTGATTGGGGGTTTAGGTTTGATTTTTGCCGGTTATTGCAAAAATGAGCGGATTATGAAGTTATGGGGACTACTTGCAAGTTGTTTTGTGCTGCTGATTTCCTGCAGCAGTGGTTCTGGTGACGAAAAAATGGCTACTCCGGAAGCATTTAATGATCGGGTGTATTCAATGGAACAGAGCCTGGGAGAACCTTTGCTGAAAGCAGAGGCCGAGATCCGGCAGAAGCAGCAGCAGGGAGATTTCAAGGGAATGGCTCAGGCTGCCAACGCCATGGAAGATAGTGTTGATCTTCGGATTCGCGCGATCCGGAAGATGAAACCGCCTGGAGTGGGCGGCGAAGACTTTAAAACTGCCGCCGTGAGGTATTTTGAGTATTTGAAAATGATTTATTCCAACTACGGCGAAATTGCCCTGGCTGCCGATGTGCAGGGTAAAGACGCTGCAGAAAACAAGATGGCCCGCTGGCTGAACTGGCAGACCCAGGTTCTTGCGAACCTTCGCTCCGCTCAGGCGAAATACGCAGCCGATAATGGCTTTGTCTTTTAACATAACCGGTTCTCCGGTCCTGAAAAAACCGGAATGAAAAATGAAAAATATTTCCGTTTTCCTGTTCCTAAGTGTCGCAGTTTTTGCTGCCTGCCGTAATGAGAAAAAAGAAGAACTGAGTGCACTGGCGTTCAGCGAGCGGGTAGTTACTCTCGAGACCAGCCTGGGACAGCCACTTTCAGATGGCGAAAACCTCATGCGTTCTTATTCAGAAACGAATAATTTTTCTGGAATGACCCAGCTCGCAAAGAGTCTGGAAGGAACGGTAGACTCAAAAATCAACGAAATTGAGAAGGTCTCTGTATCAGGAATGAAAGGGGGAAAAGCATTTAAGAAATCAGCACTGGATTATTTTGGGTTTATTAAAAATATATATACGACCTACGCGAAGATCGGAGAGGCTGGTTCCGAAGGTGCAAGACTGGCCGCTGTCAGAGAACTAGGACTACTCCTGAATGCCCGTCAAATGGTGGTAGATCGTATGCAGCAGGCTCAACGACAATTTGCCCTTGAAAATAGTTTTAACGTGGAGCAGCAGCCCTGAGCCGGCAGAAGGGTAGGGTAGCCAAAACGCTGACCGGCGACAGCGCTTCGTTCAAATTTCGTCAATTTCCCCGACCAAAAAAATACTCCCGCAAACAATGATCAGATCATCTTTATGGGCCTGTGCTTTAGCTGCACTTATGGCCGCGTTTACATCCGGGTAAGTCTCTCCTTTCAGCCCGTGCATAAGGGCCTTTTGACGCATTTCTTCCCCTGGAATAGCTCTCGGAACATGGGCGTTGGTAAAATAATAGCTCGCATATTTGGGCAGCATCGACAATACTTTTTTCACATCTTTTTCCTTCGCCATCCCCAACACAATGTGGAGGTGATGGAATTCAGAGATCTCTATTTGATTCAGTAATTGACGCATGCCATCTTCGTTGTGAGCTACGTCCAGCACAATATCAGGCTTGCGATGTATGGTTTCCCAGCGCCCGTGAAAGCCGGTCAGTTGCCGGGTATTTTTCAATCCGGTGGCCAGCGCTTCGGAGGTGATATGAAAACCAGACTGGTTTAGTTCTCTGACTGCGGTCAGCACCGGCAACAGATTCAGCGTTTGATAGTTCCCGGTTAAATCGAGGTGATACTTTTTGTGGTCCTGGCTGTTTTTCTCCGCTACTTCCACAATAAGTTCACGATTATTGTATTGCCAGTTAGTGACCAGGTATTCCAAATCCGCGAAGATAATGGGTGCATTTTTCTCCTTCGCTTTTTGCCGGAATACGTCCGCGGTTTCGGGGTGCGTCTCTCCGATGATGATGGGGATACCCTGCTTGATGATGCCCGCTTTTTCCTGCGCTATCTTGTCGAGGCTGTTCCCAAGCAGATTCATATGGTCATACCCAATATTGGTGATGATGGTCAGCACCGGATTGATAATATTAGTGCTATCCAGGCGGCCGCCTAAACCGGTTTCGATCACGGCGATATCTGTCTCCTGGCTGGCAAAATAGTCCATAGCCATCGCAACAGTCATCTCAAAAAAACTAGGGTCGATTGTCTCAATGTAAGGCTGGATACGCTGAACAAAAGACACAACCTGATCCTCGGAAATCATTTTTCCGTTGATCCGGATCCTTTCCCTGAGGTCCTTCAGGTGAGGGGATGTATACAGTCCGGTTTTATATCCGGCAGATTGGAGGATGGCCGCCAGCATATGACTTACAGAACCCTTGCCATTAGTCCCTGCCACGTGTATGAACTTGCCATTCTTGTGTGGATTGTCCAGTTTCTCACTTAGAGCTAAAATATTAGAGAGGCCGAATTTAAGTGCGCGGTCGCCGATCCGGCTGAACAGCGGAAGCCGTGCATACAGAAAATCCAGCGTTTCAGAATAGGTCATAGATGGAATATGAAGGACAAAGATAAACCTGCTATCCTGAAATTCAGGACGGCATTTTTATTTTATTCCACTATTTTTGGCTCCTTGGACTATGGAGAAAGTTGCAATAATCGTAGCAGGCGGATCGGGTACCCGGATGGGAAATGAGCTGCCCAAGCAATTCCTGAAATTAAACGGTAAGCCGTTGGTGTATTATCCAATTGAGTGTTTCCTGAGATCTTTTCCTGACATGCAGGTGGTCCTGGTGTTACCGCAAGGGTACATAGACCTGGGGCAGGAGATCATTGATGCATATTTCGATAATGACCGGATCCGGGTAACCGTGGGCGGGTCGACCCGGTTTGAGTCTGTTAAAAATGGCCTTAAACTGGTGAGTGGAGAAGCGATGATCTTCGTACACGATGCTGTTCGGTGCCTGGTGACCCCTGAGTTAATACAACGCTGTTACGGAAAGGCCATGGAAACCGGTTCCGCTATTCCGGTAGTAAATTGTTACGACAGCGTCCGAATGATCAATGATGAGGGAAGTGAAATACTGGAACGGGAAAAAATCGTCATCGTTCAGACTCCGCAGGTTTTTCACAGCAAGATATTAATACCCGCATACCAGATTGATCACAAAGACTGGTTCACCGATGAGGCCAGTGTTGTTGAAGCCTACGGCATGAAGGTATCGCTTGTGGAAGGGGATAGGAATAATATTAAAATTACGCATCCTTTCGATTTGCAGATTGCGGAGCAGGTGCTTCGTCAATCAACGCCTTAACCACCTGGTTGAAGGATGCAGGTTGTTGAATGATAGTGAGCGATAAGAACGCAGATCCGGTTCAAATTTCTTATTAAGATTAGCCGCCGAGGGGATGTCAGTTCCTTCGAAATCCAATAACAACCCTGATCTGGCAAACTGCCTGATTTTCACCCGGAAGATACTTTTTATCCGGGATCACAATCTGTTTATTGATTGCGATCCGATCTTGGTCAGGATCTGATGAGCCACGTCCATAGCCTTCAGCCCGTCGATTTCAGATACTATGGTCTGGGTGTTCTTCAAAATTGCGTCCTTAAATTCGCCGAGTTCCTGTTTAATAGCGTTCACTTCGGGAACCGGGGGATTTGCTATGGCCAGAGTTTTCTGGCCGTTGGGAGTGGCAATATCAAACGTAAAAACATGGGTGTCGGCATCGTCTTTCAGTTTGATGATCTCGGTTTTTTTGTTCAGGAAATCGATACCAATGTAGGCGTCCTTTTGGAAGAGCCTCATTTTCCGCATTTTCTTCATGGAGATGCGGCTGGAGGTCAGATTAGCCACACAACCGTTATCGAATTCCAGCCGTACGTTCGCGATATCGGGGGTTTCAGTGAGAACAGCGACCCCACTGGCCGAGATTTTCTTCACATCACTTTTTACGATGCTAAGAATGATGTCAATATCGTGGATCATCAGGTCGAGAATAACACTGACTTCTGTGCCGCGGGGATTGAATTGAGCCAGCCGGTGCACTTCAATAAACATCGGCTTCAGTTCGGTGTTTTTCAGCGAGAGGAAGGCAGGATTGAATCTTTCAACATGACCCACCTGCAATTTTATATTAGATTCGCGGGCTAGTTTAACCAGCTCACGGGCTTCATTCATCGTGTGGGCGAAAGGTTTTTCAACAAATACGTGTTTCCCCGATTTAATAGCTTTCTCGCACCATTCAAAATGGTACTGGGTAGGGGTGACTATATCGATCGCATCACATTGCGCCAGAAATTCATCCGCGTCCGTAAATCTTGGGATGTTATATTTTTTAGCAACCTCTTTTGCCGTGTCGTCATCGGGATCTACAAAGCCCACAACTTTCACGTCTTGGATTTCCAACCAGTTATTTAAATGGAATTTTCCCAAATGGCCTGCGCCAACTACGCCTACTTTTAGCATGCTTAGATTCAGTTTGTCAAACTTAAAAGAATATATTTAATTTATGTAATCAGAAAAGTTCCGGTCTACAAATAATAAACAGGATCCGTCTGATGTTAACCCTTATCCGGAAAAGCAGCCCTGATCAGATACCGGGAAGTGTTATGGCCTGCGCCAGCTCAAAAATACGATTTTTGACGCCTCGGGAATTGGCTTTTATCACTCCCGGGAATATGCAAAAACAGACTGATCATCTGTTGATATTCGAAAGGATTAAATAAAAAAGCTAAGCAATTGAAAATAAATTGCTTAGCTTTTATTTCTGTTGACCCATAAGGATTCGAACCTTAACTGACAGAACCAAAATCTGTAGTGCTACCATTACACCATGGGTCAATCCGGGTTTTCATTTGGTTTTGAGTTTGCGAAGGTAATAATTAATCTTTTCCCGTACAAATCAAATCGAGCTGATTTTGAAATATCTGTGAAGATAAAAACCCGAAGAAAAAGGATCCTGAAATACTAAAGGATGTTCAATTCTTTCAGCACGTCGTTGGTTTTGCGTACCAGCTCCGCTGATTTTTTGAAAGCATTGCTTTCTTCTTCGTTTAGTTTAAGGTCGAAGATCTCCTCCCAGCCATGTTTGCCCAGGATCACCGGTACGCCCATGCAAATATCGGACTGGCCGTATTCCCCGTCCAGGTACACGCAGCAGGGTACTAGCCTTTTGTGGTCATGTATGATGGATTCTACCACGTGTGCAATAGCAGCGCCGGGAGCATACCAGGCAGATGTTCCCAGGAGACCTGTCAGCGTCGCGCCTCCCACCATCGTGTTGGATGCAATCTCTTTCAGTTTTTCTTCGTTAACCAGTTCGGTTACGGGAATTCCTTTGTAGCTGGCCAGCCTGGTAAGTGGTATCATAGTAGTATCGCCGTGCCCGCCGATAACCAGGCCATGCACCTCATTAGAATTCACATTCATCTCACGGCTCAGGAAATACTTGAACCTGGCAGAATCCAGGGCTCCTCCCATACCCACGATGCGGTGTTTGGGTAATCCGGTTTTTTTCAGCGTCAGGTAGGTCATGGTGTCCAGCGGGTTTGAAACCATCACAATGATCGTATTAGGAGAGTGCTTCAGCACGTTTTCAACAACACTGTTCACGATTTTGGCATTTACACCAATCAGCTCTTCGCGGGTCATGCCTGGCTTGCGGGGCACGCCTGAAGTTATTACAACGACATCAGAATCGGCTGTTGCCGCGTAATCGTTGGTCACACCGACCAGTCTTGAATTAAATCCAAGTAATTGAGCAGTCTGGTTCATATCCATTGCCTTTCCTTCAGCAATACCTTCCTTAACATCCAACATGACCACTTCATCAGCGATCCTGTCCAGTACAAGCATATTGGCACCTGTGGAACCTACGTTCCCCACACCAATAACAGAAACTTTTGACATACAAATTAAATTTTATGATTTATTGAAATATAAGCGGGTCAATTGGTTACAAATGTAGAATTTTAAACGAGAAATCCGGAAAATTAGGGTTGCAGAAAGCTACACTATGACTTAATGCACTATTTTCAATGATAATTCTCAGGCAGTACCGGATAGGTGCAGCGGAAGCAGGGAAGAACGTCGTCGCGGAGAGGAAGCAGGTAATACAACGCGTTTTGGCACGGGATTTTATACTAAAACGGAAAGCTGTTCAAATTTTTCACAGGTATGCGTAAAGTTTTGCTGATCATTTTTGTTGGGTTATCCATCTCCGGCAGTTCGCAGCCGGGACTGAAGCCGGGATTTGATGCGAAGGAATATATCGCCCTGTTTTCGGAAGTACGCAGGGGTATTTCCAGGGGCGATAGCACCCGACGGGAACGTAGCGGAGATACTCTTACCCGGATCTATACATCGCCGGAAGTCGGGTTGAAGAACAGGTGGTATTTATTTCTGAGAAACGATGGAACGGCAGTGATTTCCATCCGGGGTACTGTAGGTGATGCCACGAGTTGGCTTGCTAATTTCTATGCCGCTATGATCCCCGCCAGTGGCGCATTGAAGTTGAATGACTCAACCCGTTTCACCTACACGCTTGCTGAAGATAAGCGGGCGGCGGTACACGCCGGATGGGCCTTATCTATGGCCTATATGGCACCGGGTATTGTGGAGAAGATAAAAGAGTATGCAGGCAAGGGGGTTACAAACTATTACATTATCGGACATAGCCAGGGTGCCGCGATTGCGTTCATGTTAAGATCTTATCTTTATTACCTGCAGAAAAGCGGCGGCATACCCCAGGATATAAAGTTTAAAACCTATTGCAGCGGAGCACCCAAACCCGGCAATCAGTATTACGCGTACGACTTTGAGTTTATTAACCGGGGTGGTTGGGCATATACCGTTGTGAACGCCGCAGACTGGGTACCGGAGACACCCTATACTGTGCAAGATGTCCGGGATATGAATGACGTGAACCCGCTGATCCACACCCGTGCGATGTTAAAACGTCAGAAATGGTTTGTAAGAACTGTGGGTGGATATTTTTATGGAAAAATTGAAAGAAGGCCACGGAAATTGCAAAAAATGTACACCCGTATGTTCGGGAACACGGTCTACCGCTACGGTGTTAAAAAAGCACTACCGCAATTCGTTAAGCCCGATTATGCTGCATCGGAAAATTTCGTAAGGGCCGGCACTCCGATCATTCTGATGCCCGATGATGAATATTACAGGATCTTCCATTTTGATGAAAAGAAAAAAGACTATTTTCTCCATCACCATTTTGAACCCTATTACTACCTGGTCAAAAAATATTATTTGCAGCCCTAGTCAATCCATATGAACTAAGGGCTCACAATGCGGAAGCAGTATCTTTTGAGTTTTCCTTCAAAGTCGAACGGCGTAGTGGCTCTGGTTATATCCTTTATTTCGGTGGCTTGTATTTCCGAAGATCTCAATTGAAATTTGGAATAATTGGTGCTGAAGTACAGGATGCCCCCGGGCGTAAGCAACCGGCAGCACTGGTTGATCAAGGAAACATGATGCTGCTGAATGTCCAGTACATTTTCCATTTTTTTGCTGTTGCTGAATGTTGGCGGATCCAATACAATCAGTTCAAAACTGTGTTCCTGTTGATTTGGGAGATATTGCATGACATCGGCCGCAACGATTTGATAATTGTCACCCGTAAACCAGTTCAGTGCCATGTTTCTCTGAGCCCTTTCCAAATAGGTTTTTGACAGGTCGACGGTCGTGACAGAGATTGCGCCGCCCGCTGCGGCATAGACAGAAAACGACCCGGTATAAGCAAAAAGATTCAGGACTCGCTTACCCCGGCTTTCATCCATCACCATCTTCCGGGTTGTGCGGTGGTCCAGGAACAACCCCGTATCCAGGTAGTCCTCCAGGTTAATCAGGAATTTCAGGTTGTTTTCCTCCACTATTTTTTCCGGAGAAAATTCTCCGGTTTTTCTGTACTGACCCGCCCGCCCGGCTTTCTTTTGCCTCAGGCGGGTAAAAATCTGATCGGTATTCACGCCCAGCACTTCGGCAATTACAGCGACACTGTCCGCAAGCCATACCTCGTGTGCATGATCGTCCAAGCGATGTTTCCTTTTATATTCAGCAACATAGACATCATCTCCGTAGCGCTCAATGATCAGGGGAAACTCAGGGAGATCGTGGTCGAAAATTCTAAAACAGGAAATTTTTTGCCTGGCCGCAGATTTAGCCAGGTGTTTGTACGTTTTTGTTAGCCTGTTCCGGAACATCTGCAGTTTATCTTCGCGCACACTATTGAATTTTTCACGAATTTAGCCAATTCATTGATGTACGCTATTGTAGATATTGAGACCTCGGGTTCATATGCCGCTGCCAGTGGTATTACGGAGATCAGCATACAGGTTTTTGACGGGCAGGGAGTTGTGGAGCAATTTGAAACCCTGGTCAATCCCCTGCAGAAAATTCCGCCGTATATCCAGGCAATGACAGGTATTACTGATGAAATGGTGGCTGACGCGCCGCTGTTTGAGGAGATAGCGGAGCAGGTTTTTGAAATACTGAAAGACAAGGTTTTTGTAGCCCACAGTGTAAACTTCGACTATTCCTATATAAAGAGTCAGTTGAAAGAATCGGGGTATGATTTCGACACTAAAAAATTATGCACTCTCCGGCTTAGCCGGAAAGTGTTTCCTGGCCTTCCGTCCTATAGTCTCGGCAACCTGTGCCATTCGCTCCACATCACGCATCTCAACCGGCACAGAGCAGGCGGTGATGCGGAGGCTACGGTGAGGTTGTTCCGGATGATCCTTGAAAATGATACCGGACAGCATATTGAAAAAAGCCTGAAACGTGGTTCAGGTGAACAGGTACTGCCACCGCATCTCCCTAAAAGTGATTTTGATCAGTTGCCCTACACGCCGGGCGTTTATTACTTCCACGATGAGAAAGGGAAAATAGTTTATGTTGGTAAAGCCAGGAATATCCGCTACCGTGTCAGCAGTCATTTTGCGAATAATTCCACCAGCCGGCAAAAACAGAATTTCATGCGCCATGTTCATCACATCAGTTTCCAGGAATGGGGTACAGAACTAATGGCGCTCATTCAGGAATCTTCGGAAATAAAAAGACTATGGCCACGTTTCAATGCTTCCCAAAAAAGGAGGGAGGATCTTTACGGTATTGTTTCTTTTGAAGACCAGAACGGATACCTGAGGCTGGCTGTGGACAAAGTCACGGGCGGACACCGGGTTTGGAGTTCTTACCACCGGATTGAAAATGCTAAGGCGGCATTGAGGCAACTGGTACTTGATTTTGAACTTTGTCCGCGCTTATGTTTTATTCCTGATCAGATCTACGGCAATGATGCGCATGTCCACAATTGTAGAGGTGCCTGCCGGAACGAAGAAGAACCCGCATTATATAATGAAAGGGTGGCGATGGCGATTGATAAACTAAAAAACCTGCCGTCATTCGCAATCCTGGATAAGGGGATCCGACGGCATGAAAAGTCCTGTATCCTGGTGTGGAAGGGCAGGTTTTACGGGATGGGTTTTATTCCGGAAGATCTGTCGACCGAGGACCCTGACGCGGTCAGGGATCTGGTTACACCTTACAGGGAAAACAGTACTATTACGCATATGCTTTTTGACTACGCAAAAAGATATCCCTCAAAGGTGATTTTTCTTGATTAACTATTTCCAGGCATACATTATGAAGTATCTGTATTTGATTCACCTGTTTTAATATTCGCGTTTCAGCCGGTTAAGAAGAAAAAAGTGATTTTTTTTGGTGATTCCATTACTCAGCAATGTGCAAACCCAGGTGGATATATCACGCGGATCAACCGTATGTGCAGGGCCGAGCACCTTCGGGACCCTTAAACAATGCTGACCAGGAAATAGTTTTTTTTCCCTTTTTGCAGGAGCAGGTATTTTTGGTGCAACAGTGCATCAGGTTTAATCAAATGCTGCACATCGGTAATTTTCTTCCGGTTCAGGCTCACGCCGCCGCCTACTACCAGCTTTCTGGCTTCGCCTTTACTGGCGGTAATCGCTGTTTCCGCCAACAGGGTTACGATATCAATTCCTTCGCTGATTCGCCCGGAAGGGAGGCTGGATTTTACAATCCCTTCCATACCTTCCAGTTCCTCTTCGGTCATGTCTTCGGCTACCCCGGACCTGGCAGCAAATAGTTTTTCGGTTGTGGCAAGTGCCATGTCTAATTCTTCGCGGCCATGTACAAAAATGGTGATTTCTTCTGCCAGCGCTTTTTGAAGGATTCTCTTTGACGCATCTTCCCGGTGGGATCTGATCAGTCCGGAAATAGTCTGTTCATCCAGGAATGTGAAGATACGGATCCAGTTTTCTGCGTCCGCATCACTGGCGTTCAGCCAGAATTGATAAAACTGATAGGGGGTTGTTTTCTCCGGATCCAGCCAGATATTGCCTTGTTCCGTCTTGCCAAACTTAGTGCCGTCGGTCTTTTTGATCAGCGGGCAGGTGAATGCGAAGGCCTCGCCATTAGCCTTTCGGCGGATGAATTCTGTGCCTGTGGTGATATTACCCCATTGGTCACTCCCGCCCATCTGGAGTTTGCAGTTTTTTTCCTTGTACAGGTAGTAAAAATCGTAGCCCTGCATTAACTGGTAGGCAAATTCTGTGTAGCTGATACCCGCTTCCCCCTCAAATCTTTTTTTGACACTGTCCTTAGCCATCATATAATTCACAGAAATATGCTTGCCTGCATCCCGCAGGAATTCAATAAATCCGATATTTCTGAACCAGTCATAATTGTTCACGATCTCAGCAGCGTTGGGTATTGAAGCGTCAAAGTCCAGAAATTTCTCAAGCTGCTTTCTGATTCCTGCAACATTTTCAGCCAATTGCTCTTCGTTCAGCAGGTTCCGCTCCTCACTCTTTCCGCTGGGATCTCCGATCATACCGGTAGCGCCGCCCACCAGGGCAATGGGCTTGTGTCCGGCCTTTTGTAAATGAACCAGTAACAAGATAGGTACCAGGCTTCCTATGTGGAGGCTGGTTGCCGTCGGATCGAATCCGATATAGGCCGTAGTGAATTCTTTATTCAAGTGCTCCTGGGTACCGGGAATTATATCCTGTACCATTCCTCTCCAGCTCAATTCCTTTATCAGATCGGTCATGCTTCAAAAATATTTTCGGCGCAAAAATAAGTCATTCGCGAAACGTGAAAAATTGTAACAAAGAAATGAGGCCAATCAGCGAAAATCCATGGTAGGAATCCCTGCTTTTCCCAGGCGCGTTTCTGCAGAGACTGGACAACGTCGACTAGTGGCGCCTATTTATACCGCCTAACGTCCAATCTGCACACCAGATCGCTGTGGGCTGGTGATCAACGGCCAGACATTCAGGACTAGAGGGTTCCATGCTGGAGATCCTGTTGTCTGAGGATATATTTGCCGATAACATCAAACTCAAGGTTAACAAGTTTTCCGGGAGCAACATGTTTAATATTCGTATGTTCAAAAGTATAAGGAATGATGGCTACGGTAAACTGGCGATCCGTTACGTCAAACACCGTCAGGCTGATACCATTCAGACAGATTGACCCCTTTTCAATGATCAGGGAAGCGAATTTTGGGTCAAATTCAAATTCATACTCCCAGCTTCCGTCTTTGGCGGTAACAGAGATACATGATGCGGTTCCATCCACATGTCCCTGCACGATGTGTCCGTCAATTCGGCCGTTCATGACCAGGCATCGTTCAAGATTTATTTCATCTCCCGGAATCAGGCTGCCGAGGTTTGATTTTTTCAGTGTTTCTTCTATGGCGGTCACCTGGTAGAGGCTTCCATCGGCTTTTTCAACAGTGAGGCAAACCCCGTTATGGCAAAGGCTTTGGTCTGGTTTTAATTCCAGTGAAATCTGGCTCTCAATAAAAAAGGATTTGTTTCCGCCCTTTTGCTCTATTTCTTTCAGCACGCCGGTTTGCTCAATAATTCCTGTAAACATATCCCAAAGATTCACCACATTCTCTAATTCTCCAAATTTGCCTGTTTTTAGTACTTCCTCTTGCTATAAAAAAATATCAAAAAAAAGTAAACAATTTCAGGAGATTTTAATTATCTTTGCAACCTTAAAAAAATTAACCGGAGGAGGTATAATTAGTTATGTTAATTATTGATTCTAAAGACTGCGAAAACATAGACAAAGCGCTTAAGAAGTACAAGAAGAAATTTGAAAAATCAAAAGTTCTGTTGCAACTCCGTGAGCGTCAGCATTTTACAAAGCCGTCTATCAAGCGTCGTGGTAAGATTCAGAAAGCAATTTACAAGCAGCAGATTGCCAGCGGAAAAATAGAGATTTAGAATATACCAAAATTTATTATAAATTGTAGCTCCGGAATTTACCGGGGCTATTTTTATGCAGGTACCTGATCCATCCATACAGTCATTTATACATTACCTAAAATTTGAAAAAAGGTATTCCCTTCACACAATTTCGGCATATTCTGCTGATCTTGAGGCGTTCTGGCGTTACCTGGAGGAGACTTACGACGGGATGGATCTTTCAGGGATTCGTTATTCATATATAAGGGGATGGCTGGCCGGGTTAAAGGAATCGGGTCAGAGTACAAGGAGTATCAGTCGCAGGATTTCAACCCTGCGTTCGTATTTCAGGTTTCAGGTGAGAGAGGGTAAAATCAAAGTGAACCCCATGTCTAAAGTGGTGGTGCCCAAGATATCGAAAAGGCTGCCGGTCATTATTAAGGAACCCGATCTGTTGGCCCTGGAAGACTCGCTTTCTACAAGTGCTGAGGATTGGAGGAGTCTGAATGCAGCCCTGATTATCAGGCTGTTTTACGAGACGGGTATGCGCCTCAGTGAACTAACCGGATTAAAAGAGCGTCAGGTTGATGCAAGTCTCCGACAGGTTAAAGTATTAGGGAAAGGAAACAAAGAGAGGCTGATTCCGGTCAGCAGGCAAACCATTGAAGCTATTAAAGGGTATTCTGCCCTCAAGAGAAAAGAGTTTGCCGATCTCCCGGAGGAGTTGTTTATCACGGAGAAGGGCCGGAAACTATATCCCAAATATACTTACCGGGTGGTGAAACAGGTGCTGTCGGGTATTCCTACCCTTGATAAAAGAAGTCCGCACGTATTGCGGCACAGCTTTGCCACGCACCTGCTCGACAATGGCGCTGAGTTGAATGCTGTCAAGGACCTGCTGGGCCATGCGAGCCTTGCTGCAACGCAGGTTTACACCCATAACAGTATTGAGAGGCTCCGCGAAATACATGCTTCGGCCCATCCAAAAGGTTAAAAATAAATTAGGCAAAAATTTAGCTTTTTTAATTTGCAATTAGCTCCGATTGTTCCTAACTTTAAGGGGTAAGTAAAGCTCTTTGACACAGCTTTTATTGTTTATTCACTTTTAAAAGAAAGTACTATGAATGTGAACATTCAAACGGTTAATTTTGAAGCGGACAAAAAATTATTAGATTTTGTCAATCGGAAACTGGAAAAGCTGAACACATTTCACGATCGCATTATTGAGTCCGAGGTGTTTTTGAAACTGGATAATGTTGTACATACCATCAAGGACAAAATAGTGGAGATTCGGGTGCAGGTTCCCAAGCGCATTTTTTTTGTGAAATGTACCAGTAAGACTTTTGAAGAATCATTTGACAGCGCATTTGATTCTATGGTAAACCAAATTAAAAGGCGAAAAGAAAAAATGATCGCATAAACACTATGAACTGATTACGGCCCCGCAAAAGCGGGGCTTTTTGTTGAATACTAGTTGTCGGACCCGGTTTAGTAACCGGGATTCTTGTAGGTAAATAGTCGGGGTTCGGGACTTAAACGATTTGCTCAGGATTCGGAAATTCTCAAGTGGGGGTTACAATTACGGAACGATTTCAGCCGTAGTGTGATTTTTTCTTCCCGTCGGGAAAACGGTGGCACAGGCGGGATAAGGGACAGGTGTTCTGTCTTTATAACGGAAAAACATGATGGAATCAGTGGAAATTGCCAGCTTGCGATCTATATCAAAAAAAAAGAATCAAACCTTATTGACTTAATGGATTTTCCCTTACCTTTGCCTTCCAATTTTTGGGGGGTAGATAAGTATGTGTTTCAGTGTGTTGGCCCCTGTTTGCAGGAAAATGGATGACAAAGTTCTTTTAATTGCCGAAGTTGCCGCAACAGGAGCACCTCCAGGATTGAAAACGTGGTGGGTGGAGGTTACTTCGGAGGAGTTTAATAATTCATCATGCCGAAGTAGCTCAGTTGGTCAGAGCAGCTGATTTGTAATCAGCAGGTCGCGGGTTCGACTCCCATCTTCGGCTCGGTATGGGCAAGTAGCCAAGTGGCCAACGGCAACAGACTGTAAATCTGTCCTCTTCGGAGTTCGGTGGTTCGAATCCATCCTTGCCCACATTTTCCGGTTCAACTTTAGGGATCCCGGGAAAATGGAAGTTCTTTTAAAATAAGCGGGAGTAGCTCACCTGCCACAGGTAGGCAGGTTTGGTAGAGCGTTCTTCCTGACAATAGTTCTTTTAAAATAAGCGGGAGTAGCTCACCTGCCACAGGCAGGCAGGTTTGGTAGAGCGTTCTTCCTGACAATAGTTCTTTTAAAATAAGCGGGAGTAGCTCATTTGGTAGAGCGATAGCCTTCCAAGCTATAGGTGGCGAGTTCGAGCCTCGTCTCCCGCTCGTATAAAGAGAGGTTCTGGTCACCGGTGTTTGGGACGAACTTCTCTGACGCTTCGTTCGTAGTAGCGCGTTTGATGTTATTGTTCTTATATCGCGACAAACATCCGGGCCCGTGGTACCGGGCATTCCGGAACCATAAACTACTAACGGTACTGCCGTTGTAGCTCAGTGGTAGAGCACTTCCTTGGTAAGGAAGAGGTCGTGAGTTCAATTCTCATCAACGGCTCTCGGCCAGATTGGAACTTTGGCTGTCGCGGGTTGATACATCCAACAGGAATTTAACACTGCGCCTTCATTTTACCGATTACTGGCAAAGCAGATCTCGGGCAACTGGCCAGGAGAAAAATGTAGTATATATAAAAATTTATAAAAACAACTTAAAAATCCATAACAATGTCAAAAGAGACCTTTAAGAGGGAGAAACCCCACGTAAACATCGGCACCATTGGTCACGTTGACCACGGAAAAACGACTTTGACTGCGGCTATAACCGAAATTCTATCTAAAAAGGGTTTAGCAAAAGCTACAAAGTATGATGAAATTGACGGTGCCCCTGAAGAAAAAGAAAGAGGTATTACGATTAATACGGCTCACGTGGAATATCAGACTGAATCCCGTCACTATGCGCACGTGGATTGTCCCGGTCACGCAGACTATGTTAAGAACATGATTACTGGTGCAGCTCAAATGGACGGAGCGATCCTGGTGGTTGCTGCAACGGATGGTCCAATGCCGCAAACTAAAGAGCACATTCTTTTGGCACGTCAGGTAGGTGTACCCCGTATGGTGGTTTATATGAATAAAGTGGATCTGGTAGATGACCCCGAGTTGTTGGAACTGGTTGAAATGGAAATCAGGGAAGAATTGTCCAAACAAGGTTTTGACGGTGATAATGTTCCCATTATCAAAGGATCTGCATCCGGTGCACTGGCTGGAGATGAAAAATGGGTGAAAACTGTAATGGAACTGATGGATGCGGTAGACAGCTATATTCCTTTGCCCGTTCGCGCTGTGGATATGCCGTTCCTGATGAGCGTGGAAGACGTATTCTCTATTACTGGCCGTGGTACCGTTGCTACCGGACGTATTGAAAGAGGCCGTGTAAAAACCGGCGAGCCCGTTGAGATCGTAGGTTTAATGGAAAAACCGCTGACCTCTACAGTAACTGGTGTGGAAATGTTCCGTAAAATCCTTGACGAAGGTGAGGCTGGAGATAATGCCGGTCTGCTGCTGAGAGGTATTGAAAAGACCCAGATCCGTCGTGGTATGATCATCTGCAAACCGGGTTCAATTACTCCGCATACAGAATTCAAATGTGAGGTTTACGTATTGAGCAAAGAGGAAGGTGGACGCCATACACCGTTCTTTAATAAATACCGTCCCCAGTTCTATTTCCGTACAACAGACGTAACTGGTGAAGTTGTTTTAAAAGAAGGAACTGAAATGGTTATGCCTGGTGATAATACTTCACTTACTGTGAAGCTGATCACACCAATTGCGATGGAGAAAGGATTGAAATTCGCTATCCGTGAAGGTGGACGTACAGTAGGCGCCGGTCAGGTTACAGAGATTATCAAATAGGATTTCTTTCGATAAATTCCCGAAATTAGCTAATTGGCAAATTTGCTAATTGGCTAATTTGGTTTAAGGAAACGGATTTAAATAAGGATTGGGCGGGAAAAGAAGACTTGTTTTTTTTTCTCCTTCGGGGTTGAAAACGGTCTTAAAACTACAGAGTTCACCCGGAATTGATTTGCAGACAGAATAGCGGTCTTCGAATCTACGCTTACGTAACATTATAATTTTTGGGAATACGGGCATAGTTCAATGGCAGAATAGCGGTCTCCAAAACCGTTGATGGGAGTTCGAATCTCTCTGCCCGTGCGACAAACCGGACTCATAGAAGGATCACTTATTAACAGACAAAGGCAAAGGGTTCGGCCTTAAATAATCAATGGTAATTATGAACAATTATCTTAAGTACATCCGTAATAGTTATAAAGAGCTTGCGGAAAAAGTTACTTGGCCAAACTGGGAGCAGTTGCAGCAGTCGACAATGATTGTGCTGGTGGCTACCATTATCATTACGGTGATTATATGGCTGATGGACTTCCTGGCGGGCGGTGGTCTTAATTTTTTGTATAAAATGTTATATAGTTGACATGACTTCAGATTCAGTTGAAAATATTAGCACCGAAACCCCTCCACAACCGGAAACAAAGTGGTATGTGCTGCGCGTGGTGAGTGGAAAGGAGAGAAAGGTGAAGGAATACCTGGATAAAGAAATTTCCAGGAGCAACTATCAAACTGTTGTAAGGCAGGTTTTTCTCCCCGTGGAAAAAGTGTATAAAGTGCAGAATGGCAAAAAGGTGATGCGCGAAAGAAACTACTACCCCGGGTATGTGATGGTTGAAGTGCAGGAAGGTAAGATGACCGACGAGCTGAGAGATCTGATTGTTCACACCAATAGTGTGATGCATTTTTTAGGGAAAGAAAATCCGATTGCTCTCCGCAAGACAGAAGTGAACAAGATGCTCGGCAGAATGGATGAAATGGCCGAAAACGGTGGAGTGAATATGATCGAACCATATATCGTGGGTGAGACCATTAAGATTGTGGAAGGTCCGTTTAATGATTTCAATGGTGTGATTGAAGAAGTGAACGATGAAAAGAAAAAATTGAAAGTTACTGTTAAAATATTCGGAAGATCTACCCCGGTTGAGCTCAACTACATGCAAGTGGAAAAAATAGTATAAATTGTGAGGGCAGATGTATATTATTGGCCATCCGCGACGGATGGCCTTTTTTGTAATTCGTAAAAGCGGCAATTAAAATCAGGTCTTTTCTAAAATATTGAAGACAAGGTCCGTATAGTTTTATTTTGTATTTTATGTTTTAGGCATCACAGTTTGGCACAGTTTTGTATTTGTTTAATGTAGACTTAGAAAATTTATATTCAACACTATTTATCTAACTGAAAAAAATGATTAGTATGAAAAGGTATTTACCATTTTTATTTGTTGCCCTGGTAATCGTCATGGCGGCGTGTACCAGTACTAAAAAGAAAGACGAGAATACAAATGCCATCCCGATGCAAGATACTTTAGGCCTTGCAGAATACCAGAGATGGAAAATGCAAAATGAGCTTCAAAATCAGATGAATATGCAAAACGCCGGGGCTGCGGCGCCGGCAGTTGCAAGCGCTCCCCGGAGCACAGGTTCGAGCGCCAGAAGATACAGCAGCAGAGGCAGTTCTGGCCGCACTTATCGTAGCAGCGGCGGGAACGGTGGTGGTTATTCCTCCGGATCTCAGGGTACTGCTTCTGCCCCCGCACCGGTTCAGCACCGTAGAAGAGGTATGAGCCACACGGCTAAAGGCGCCATTGTGGGTGCAGCGTCAGGCGCAGTGATCGGAGCAGTTGCGAATCGCAGGGACCGTTTAGGAGGTGGCGTTGTTGGTGGCGTGATCGGAGCAGCTACAGGTGCAGGAATCGGCGCCATTGTTGACAAGAAAGAGCGTCAGAGAAACGGTTATTAATCTAAACCCCCAAATAAGAAGCAAGTCAGATGGCGGCCCTAACGGGCCGCTTTTTTTGGCTGCAAAATGAAATGAGGAGTAATCCTTTGATATAACCATTCTCATGAGACAAGTACCCTGCTTAGTTATTTTAGGCCAATGAACTGGCTTATTTTAAGATTTATTTCTCAAGCTCTCCAATTTACACATACTCAAATATTTATCAGGGGCTGGCCGCTTTGCCGGCCAAACCTGCATCTGAATGGCATATTAGTTGCGTCTCGAATGGATACTTCGCAAACGATCCGGCAATTTACCGGATCTATTTTTTAACCAACCGGTCAGGGAGCGCGGTTCATCAAAATTCCTCCTTGGCGGTTATCCTTTAAATTAAATTATGATGAAGAAGATGATTTTAGCAACAGCTGTTGTATGTATTACAACATTCGGAAATGCCCAGGAAATGAGTATGAAAAACACCATCAAGATAGGAGCCCTGGCCGGAGTATCAGTGCCTCAACACAATACAGGTGCAAGCGCGGGAATTGACCTCGCCTACCAAAACCTACTGACACCCCATTTGGGATTGGGCCTTGCAACCGGATATCAGCATTTCTTTGGCCGAGACAATACCGTGAACTCGGTAAGGCTGGATAACAACGGATTTGGCGTTGTACCTGTAGCTGGGCTGATCAGGTATTATCCAAGATCCGAAGGTGTTTATCTGGGAACTGATCTAGGTTATGGTGTAATCACGGGAGAAGATCTGGTTGTGAAAAATAATGCAGCGTACAATGCAGATATGCCGAAGGGTGGTGTTTACCTGAAACCCGAACTCGGATATCACAACCGGCACTGGAATATTTATGCTCATTACACGAAAGTATTCACCGGGGATCGCGGTACCGTTTTGGTACCAAACGGATCACAAAAATTCAATGCTGGGACCGTAGGTCTGGGACTGGCTTACAATATTGGGCTTGGTGCAGGGAGATATTGACCAGGTTGAATTTTGAAAGTCCGGCTTCTACAAAGAGGCCGGCTTTTTTTTATGATCCTGATTCGAAAACAGACCTTACAGTCCGGATTTTGTGGTAGTCAGGCTTCCGTTGCATGCGTGGTAGAGGATCGTAACAATCTCCGGAGCCGCGACACCGGGAAGGAGAAAAACCCGAAAGATTTGCCCGTAAACCGCCACATTTAATTAGGTACCAACAAACCAATGCTATAATTTTGAAAAATCTTAGCGAACTGAGCTCTTTTCAACCAATCGTAATGTATACTAACTAATAAATAAATGCAAATGAAAAAAAGTCAACTCTTGCCCTCGGTCCTTTGGGCAATGACATTAATCACGCTGGTTGCGTGTTCTGCCGGAAACAAAGTATCTTCTCAGGAAAAGAAAGCGGGTTGGGTATCCTTATTCAACGGTAAAAATTTTGATGGCTGGCGTCAGGTGAATGGAACCTCTATGCCGGCAAACTGGGTTGTTGAGGATCATACGATGAAAGTATTTACAGGCGAAGGAAAGAAACCGGGACAGGGTTCAAATGGCGACATTATCTATTCGGTGAAAAAATTTAAAAATTTTGAATTGTCCCTCGACTGGAAAGCAAGTAAAATGGGTAATTCGGGGATCTTCTACAATGTACGCGAAGTTCCTGGCAAACCGATTTATTATGCAGCGCCGGAAGTGCAGATCCTGGATAACGTAGACGCTACCGATAACAAAATCGCCAGCCACCTGGCAGGTTCACTGTACGATATGCTCCCCGCGGATCCAAAAACAGTTCATCCCGCTGGTACCTGGAACCATATTGTCATCAGGGTGAAAGACGGTCACGTTACTCATATTCAGAACGGTACCCAGGTGGTTTCTTATACCTTATGGACTCCCGAGTGGGACAAATTGGTTCAGAACAGTAAATTCAAAAGTTTCCCCGGATTTACCGAAGGAATTTCCAAAGAGGGTTATATCGGCTTGCAGGATCATGGCTATCCTATCTGGTTCAAGGATATCAAGATCAGGGAACTATAAGGCCATCCTGTTCCGCATTCAACGAATGAGAGGGTTATAGCTCATCTATGAGAAGGTAAGGATTCCCGGCAATTCGTTTCCTAACTATTTTATTTCAACTTCCGATCCCCGGAAAGCTCCTGTGTTCCTGCTTCCGGGGATTTTTTTTAAATCATCGGGCAATCACCTGAAACCGGTAAGAATCCCATGGGCGCGGGGAGAAGATGATCTGATGGGAACCTACAAATTATAGTAGATTTACAATTTCCATTCACTATGAATAAGCGTTTATCCGTTTTCCTGGCCGCTATCCTGGCGCTGCAAACCGTTGCTGCAATCGCGCAGCCAGAAGTAACTAAGCCTAAAATGGACAGGCAGCGGCTACTCCGGAATACAAAGACACTTTCATCAGATTATTACCAGGGACGCCTTCCATTTACCGTGGGTGAAAAGCGAGCCCTGCAGTTTATCCGGGATGAGTTTAAGAAAGCGGGACTCAAACCCGGCAATGGAAAATCCTATTTTCAGACGGTGCCATTAATGGAAACAAAAATCAGTCAGCCTTCAGAAATGGTGGTCCGCTCCGCAACGTCCAGCCTGGATTTGAAGTACCTGAAGGATTTTGTTTTGCTCGCAGAAACAGCTGCACCTGAAATTTCACTAAATGATGAAATTATTTTTGCCGGATACGGCGTTGTGGCGCCGGAGTATAACTGGAACGACTATGCCGGTCTGGATGTGAAGAACAAAGTGGTGCTGGTGATGGTGAACGATCCGGGTTACGGTACCGATGACACGACCATCTTCAAAGGGAAAAACATGACTTATTACGGACGATGGACCTACAAATATGAAGAGGCAGCCCGGCAGGGAGCCAAAGCCTGCTTCATCATCCATAATACAGGCGGAGCTTCTTATCCGTTCACGGTCGTGCAGAATTCGAATAGCGGCACTGACCTCTATCTGGATGAACGAAACAATCCCCGTCCGCATACATTGGTCAACGGCTGGGTATCCGGTGAAGCCGGTATGAAAATATTACGGGCAGCCGGGAAGGACAGCACTCTTCTGATGAGTGCCAACAAGGCTGGCTTTAAAGGACAGGACCTGGGATTGAAACTTTCGCTGACCGCAAAAGTGAAGACGACCTACAATTTGTCCAGTAACGTTTTAGGCAAGATCAAAGGGCGGAAGCGACCCGATGAACTGATCATCTATACATCACACTGGGATCACCTGGGTATAGGCATCCCGGATGAAACGGGAGACTCCATTTATAATGGCGCCCAGGATAACGCATCGGGTATCGCCGGACTGATAGAGATCGCCCGGGCATTCAGTGACCAAAAGAAACGTCCGGAGCGTTCCATTCTTTTCCTGGCGGTGACAGCGGAAGAACAAGGTTTGCTTGGCTCTCAATATTATGCCGAGCACCCTGTGTATCCGCTAAACAAAACGGTGGCTGTTATTAATATGGATGCCTTGAATGTTTACGACAAAACAAAAGATATTTCGATAAGCGGTAAGGGTCAGAATGACCTGGAAGATTACGCTGCAAGGGCTGCTTCCACTCAGGGAAGGTATGTAAAAAAAGGAGGTTATGATACGGGTGGTGGTTATTTCCGGTCAGATCATTTCAGTTTCGTAAAGCACGGTGTGCCGGCTCTGTCCGCGGGAAGTGGTTCGGATTATGGTCCAAATCAATCTGAAGCGATGAAGAGAAAAAGAGCGGAGCTCGGCAAAAGGTACCACACGCCCAAGGACGAGTTCAATCCTGATTGGACGATGGAAGGGGCGCTTGAAGACCTGAAGCTGTACTGGCTTATCGGGAACAGGCTCGCAAACGAGCAAACCTGGCCGGGCTGGAAAGAAGGATCTGAATTTAAAGCTCTTCGCGAGTCGGGGAAACGAAATAAGTAAAACCACAACGAGTCGTTCGTGAAATAATTAAAATCGAAGTGAGGAAAGAGAATCAGATCAGTAAGGTTCGATTTTTAACTTACGCACTTTATGAGACGGCATCTCCCGAAAATTAGGCTTTAGTCCGCCCGGCCGTTCACGGGAACCCCGGTTGCAGCAGTATACAGCCGGCTCCATAATCGGGCTGTTCTCTCTGGGTTCGCTTCTGGCGACATTTGGATTATTCAGAAACAATTAGTAGCTTTAAAGAATACCAAACCGTTGGGATTTATGAAGAATGTGCTTGTTACAACAGATTTTTCACCTGCATCGGAAAGTGCTATTCGCTTTGCGATACACTGGGCTGAACGTCAGGAACTGGTGCTGACATTCTTGAATGTACATCACGTTCCAAGACCTTCAAATTTGGATGATGACTATTATGCTGCGTACGAAAAAACTGAGCTGGAGTCGGCCAAATCCAAACTCGACGCTTTCATCAGTGATATTTACCGTGACAACGGCGCAGCTACATCTGATTTTTCAACCCTGGTATTGCCAGGTCTGGATGTGGATGTATCGTTGTTGTATTACCTTGAAAAGAATCCCGGTTTTGACTGCATCTGTATCAGCACCAGGGGAGCGGGGAAGTTCAAGAAATTCCTCGGTACAAATGCCGGCAATCTGATTACGAAATCGGAAATCCCTGTGCTTGCCGTGCCCGCAAATTATAAGGTCACGGATATTTCATCTGTTCTTTATGCCACTGACCTGGTAAATCTTGAAGAGGAGTTGGCTAAAGTAATCGACTTTGCAAAGCCGTTGAAGGTGAAAATCGAACTGTTACACTTTACCTGGCCCAATGAAATTCTGTTCGATGAAAAACTGATCGCAGAGTCGCTTAAGAATCGCTTTGACTATGAGTTTGATCTGCATTTTGAGAAAAACGATGCGATCCACTCGCTGATCCAGCAGCTAAATATACAGATCTCTCAAAAAAATCCCTCGATGGTGATAATGTTTACCAACCATAACCGAAATTTTTTCCAGAGGCTTTTTTTATCGAGCAAGTCTGAAGAGTTTTCATTTGTAACGGCAGTTCCCCTGCTTGTATTTAATAAGACTACCAGGTAATTCATAATTTTCCGGTCTCAGCGGTATTTGAAATTAGCATCGCGTTAACAGCGATTTTGGGCGGGTCTGCATGAACTTTCGTACCTTGAGGGGATGAAAGACGCAAATCATTTCGCCAGCCGCTTGTATAAGCCGCTTATGGCGGGGTTGTTGACAGGGTACCTGGCCACTTTGATTAATGTAATTTACGATGTGACATTCAAGAATTACACTGAGTTTCCGCTGACAATCCTCATCAACGTTTCGACTATTGTTTTTACAACGCTTTTCCTTCTGTTACTGGCAGGGCTGTTTTTTTCTTTGTTTGAAAACATGCTTCCAAAGGGACATCTGATTTATCGCCTGGTTTTCGGCGCACTCACATTGTTTTTGGCCTTTGAAGCATTCAGGATACACCGTGCCGATGACCCGGTTCTGAACAACGAGTTTCATTACTTGTTGTTTGGCATTGTGATCGTAACAGGCCTGTCGGCTACATTTATGGTGCCGTTCTTAGTCAGGCACGAAAAACTGATCGTGTGATCTGCCGACTGCTCAAAGGTGTATAACCTCGCCGTAAGCCGCTTCAATAGCATCCTTCATGCTTTCACTGATGGTGGGGTGCGGATGAATGCTGTTGAGCACTTCGTGGTAGGTTGTCTCCAGTTTACGGCCAACGACTGTTTCCGCGATCAACTCAGTAACATTATAACCGATCATGTGTGTGCCAAGCCACTCGCCGTACTTCGCGTCAAAAATCACTTTAATAAAGCCTTCGTTGTGTCCGGCTGCGCTGGCCTTACCGCTTGCGCTGAGCGGGAATTTACCAACTTTCACTTCGTAGCCTGCTTCTTTGGCTTGTGTTTCCGTGTATCCTACACTCGCCACTTCGGGGAAGCTGTATGTACATCCCGGAACATTGCCATAATCAAGCGCCTCAGGTTTCTGTTTGAATTTGCCCTCCGCGTTAGCGATAGCTTCCACACAAATAATACCTTCCTTGCTGGCAACGTGGGCAAGAGCCTGGCCCGGTACGCAGTCGCCAATTGCATAAAATCCCTTAACGTTGGTCTGATAGAATTTGTCTACTGCTATTTTTCCTTTTTCGGTCTTCACGCCTACGGTCTCCAGTCCGATACCTTCGATGTTTGCAGATACGCCCACAGCGCTTAATAAAATATCTGCTTCCAGGGATATTTCCCCGTTGGCCGTTTTCACTTTGGCTTTCACACCGCTGCCTGATACATCTACGGAGGTAACCTCGCTGCTCGTCATCACATCTATCCCCTGTTTTTTCAGATTTTTTTCCAGTTCTTTCGAGATCTCTTCATCTTCCACAGGCACTACCCTCGGAAGGAATTCCACGATGGTCACTTTGGTGCCGAGGCTGTTGTAAAAATATCCAAACTCAACGCCAATTGCGCCGCTACCTACCACAATGATACTCTTTGGTTGCTGCGGCAGTACCATGGCTTCCCGGTAACCGATGATCTTTTTGCCATCCTGTTTTAAGGAAGGCAGCTCCCTGCTCCGCGCTCCCGTTGCAATAATAATATGTTTACCTTCGACGATCTGCGTAGAGCCGTCTGCAGCCTTTACTTCAATCCTGCCTTTGGCTTTCAGCACACCATATCCCATAAATACATCGATCTTATTTTTGCGCATCAGGAATTGAACCCCTTTACTCATTTTGTCGGCAACACCACGGCTGCGCTTGATAACGGCGCCGAAATCGGGTTTACCACTAGCTTCAATACCGAACTCGCGGGCATGTTGAATGTCCTGATAAACCTGGGCGCTCTTCAAAAGCGCTTTGGTAGGAATACAACCCCAGTTGAGGCAGATCCCGCCCAGGCTTTCTTTTTCAATAATGGCCGTTTTAAGACCTAATTGGGAGGCTCTGATGGCAGCTACATATCCGCCAGGACCGCTACCCAGTACAATAACATCGTATGTCATGGATTATTATTTTTTTAGTTGATATCAGACTCGGAATGCGAAAGTAAGGATTTCGGATGAGGTTTGGTAGTGTGTTGCTGGTTTGTTATTCCAGCTTTTTCCCGAAAAAACTGTGCTGCCTGGCTGGCTTCACAAGGCTGACTTTGAACGTTATATAGATTTTACCGGAGAAATCAAAATTTAGGATCAATAATTGAGGATTTAAAAACTTTTTCCTTACCTTTGCACTCCAAAAATTATTATTATGGCAAGAGTATGTCAGGTTACCGGAAAGAAGCCACTGGGAGGCCATAAGGTTTCTCACTCAAATATCAAGACGAAGCGCCGTTTCCTGCCTAACCTGCAGAAAAAGAGGTTTTTTCTGGTGGAAGAAGACAAGTGGATTACTCTGAAGTTATCAACTGACGCCCTCCGGACCATAAACAAAAACGGGTTGTACAGTGTTGTAAAAGAATTACGTGCACAGGGCGAAAAAATTTAATTAAGTTCAAAAGTATCAGAAATGGCAAAAAAGGCTAAAGGGAACAGGGTACAGGTAATTTTGGAGTGCACGGAGCATAAAAATAGTGGCATGCCGGGCACCAGCCGATATATCACCGTAAAAAATAAGAAAAACAACCCCGAAAGGATGGAACTGAAGAAATACAACCCCATCCTGAAAAAGGTAACTGTACATAAAGAAATTAAATAAACCGGAAAACCGTTAATCATGGCAAAAGCAGCATCTAAAAACGCGAAGATCAAGGACGCGAAGGCAGCCCTGGAGTCAAAAAACTGGACCAGAGTTATTAAGGCCGAACGTAATCCGAAAACCGGTGCCTATTCTTTCAAGCACCAGATTGTACATAAAGAAAAGGTTAAGGATTTTCTGGCTCAGAAATAATCGGGGCAGACATGAGATATTTAAAGCTGTTCGTAACCTGCGAATGGCTTTTTTATTATTTTCACCTACCCGGAATTTCCGTTTCGGGGAGTTGGCGTTGACAGGAAAAAACATGGTATATGAGTCTTTTTAAAAAACTTTTCGGCAAAAAGGAGAAGGAGTCCCTGGATCAGGGTTTGCAGAAAACCAAGGAAGGGTTCATGTCCAGGATCAGCAGGGCTGTAGCGGGGAAGAGTACGATAGACGAAGAAGTGCTCGATGAACTTGAAGATGCCCTGGTTGGGGCGGATGTAGGGGTTGACACAACCGTCAGGATTATCGATCGGATAGAAGCGAGGGTGGCCAGGGATAAATACCTGGGAACCCAGGAACTGAACTCGATCCTGCAGGAGGAAATTGAAAACATCCTGGTTGACAGTCCGGACGGCAAAAGTTATACTTTCGGAAGTGAAATGCCATCCAAACCCTACGTGATCCTCGTGGTGGGTGTTAACGGCGTTGGGAAGACCACAACCATTGGGAAGCTGGCATATAATTTTAAAAAAGCGGGAAAATCAGTACTCCTGGGGGCAGCAGATACCTTCCGGGCTGCTGCGGTGGAGCAGCTCTCCATTTGGAGTGAGCGCGTTGGAGTACCAATTGTTAAACAGGACATGGGAAGTGATCCTGCCGCTGTGGCCTATGATACCGTGCAGAGTGCAGTAAGCCGTCAATCAGATGTGGTGATCATTGATACTGCGGGTCGCCTGCATAACAAACTGCATCTGATGGATGAGCTTAACAAGATCAGGCGGGTTGTGCAAAAAGTTATTCCCGAGGCTCCTCACGAAGTTTTATTAGTGCTCGATGGATCGACCGGTCAGAATGCCCTGGAGCAGGCCCGGCATTTCACCAAAGCCACGGATGTAACTGCGATGGCGGTTACGAAGCTTGATGGTACGGCAAAAGGAGGCGTGGTTTTGGCCATTGCTGATCAGTTCAGGATCCCGGTAAAATTTGTGGGTGTAGGAGAGAAGATGGAGGATCTGTTGGTGTTTGACAAGCATGAATTTGCAGACAGCCTGTTTAATCTGAACCGGCAACCCTGATCTCCTTCAGGGCAAATCGCCGGTACATGGTAAAGATTGGCGGACACAGGCAATCGGGATCCCTGTAAAATTTGTGGACGTGGGTGAGAAGATGGCGGATGTACTGATGTTCGACAAGCATGAAATTGCTGGCAGCCTGTCACGACCTACAATTACGGAGACGCCGGGAACATCTATATCAGTTCCCGTTTCTGGATGTACAAATTACCTATCAACCTTATAAAATCTGGCTTTTTTGAAAGCAAAATCTTTAAAGAAGGACAAAGTCAATATCATCACCCTCGGATGCAGCAAAAACATGGTCGACAGCGAGGTGCTGAGCGGTCAGTTGCGCGCTAACAAGATCAACGTGGTGCATGAAAACAAGAAACAGGATCATAATATCGTGGTGGTCAACACCTGCGGATTTATTGACAAGGCCAAAACGGAGAGTATCCAGACCATCCTCGAACAGGTGGAACTAAAGAAGCAGGGGCTCATCGATAAAGTCTATGTGACCGGTTGCCTGAGTGAAAGGTACCGCCAGGACCTGGAAGAAGAAATACCCGAAGTGGATGCTTTTTTCGGCACTATGGAGCTACAGGCCATTCTCCGAAAATTTGATGCCGACTACAAAAAGGAATTGCTGGGCGAGCGCTTACTGGCTACGCCCGCGCATTACGCGTATCTTAAAATATCCGAAGGGTGTAACCGCACCTGTTCATTCTGTGCCATTCCCCTGATGCGTGGCGGACATGTCAGCAAACCGATAGAGGAACTGGTGAGGGAGGCCGAAATGCTGGTGCAAAAAGGAGTCAGGGAGATCATGCTTATCGCCCAGGAGCTGACTTATTACGGCCTCGATATTTATAAACGGCGGATGCTGTCCGAGTTGCTAAATCGTCTGGCTGATGTAAAAGGCCTGGAATGGATCCGGCTGCACTATGCGTACCCTTCCAAATTTCCCCTGGACATATTGGATGTGATGCGCGAGAGGGAAAATATTTGCAATTACCTGGATATGCCGCTGCAACACGCTTCGGACAAGATGCTCTTGGCCATGAGAAGGCAAATAAGCAAACAGGAAATGGAAGAGCTGATAGCTGCCGTGAGAGAAAAGGTGCCGGGAATATGCCTCAGAACAACGCTGATTGCCGGTTTCCCGGGCGAGACCAGGGAGGATGTGGAAGAACTTAAATCTTTTCTGGCAAAACACCGGTTTGATCGCGTGGGGATCTTCACCTATTCGCATGAAGAAGACACCTCTGCATACCAGTTAAAGGATTCGATTTCTCAGTATGAGAAAGAGAGGAGGGCCAGGGAGATCATGGACTTCCAGCAGGAGATTTCCTATGAACTGAATCAGCAAAAAGTAGGGAGGGTTTTCAAGACCATTATCGACAAAAAAGAGGCGGGCAGGTATATCGGCAGGACAGAATTCGACAGTGTAGAAGTGGACAATGAGGTCATTATAACCGGAGCTAAAGGGCTGGAACCCGGGCAATTCTACCAGGTACAAATTGAAAAAGCCTATGATTATGACCTCGAAGGGAAAATAGTTTCCTGAGATTTTAAATTGTATTTATAGATATATCTATTTTATTATGAGTGAATTATATCAATTTATATCACATTTTAATTTATTTAAATTTTTGGATTTTTTTGAAGCCTGCATAATAATTTCTTCATTTTGGCGTTTTAGTAAATGTGCCGGAAAGCGAAAGTCTTTCCTATTGTTAAGAGAAACTTAATACATGAAGAAACAGATGCTTTTTTTGGTGGTTTTGGTCGTTCTGGCTCCGATCTGTGGTTTTTCGCAGAAAAGCGTGCCGACCACCAGGGCTTCCTACTACCATAGTAAGTTTAATGGTAGAAAGACTGCTACAGGCGAGACCTATTGGGACCACATGAAAACTGCTGCTTCGAACGTATACAAATTGGGTACCACACTTTTGGTGACCAACAAGACGAATGGTAAAAGTGTTACGGTGGTGGTAAATGACCGGATGGCCCCCCAAGTAAAAGGCAGGGTAGACCTCAGCAAATCGGCTTTTAAAGAAATTGCAGGTTTAGGGCATGGCTTAGTCCCTGTGGAGGTGGAAGTGTTGGATGGTAACGATCCGAATAATTCTGTTATGTAGTTTTAAGATATAAATTTTCTACCAATAGACCCGCGATGAGCGGGTTTTGTTTTATATTTAGTTTCCCAGGATTTTCAAGACATCATCTTTTTTTATATAGCCGAGGTGCGACCAGGATAACTGCCCGTTTCGGTAAATATGCAATACCGGCAGCGCGTCGATACCTAGTTTTTCCGCCAGATTCTCGTTCCTGTCCACATTAACCCGGATGACTTTTACCTGCTGCTTCATCGTGGAGTCCATTTCCCTGAGATAGGGTTCCATCAGCTTGCAGGGTCCGCACCATTCCGCATAAAAATCCACGAGTACCGGCTTGGGAGAACGGATGAGATTCTCGAAGGCAGCCATCGATAATCCGCTCATGGCAGTATCGGCATCTCTGCTTCTCTCCTCGGGAAGTCCAGCCGTTCGCCATTTCAACAAACCGCCTTCCATTTGATACACTCGATTAAATCCCATTTCTCTCAGGGTCTTAGCGGCGTTGGCACTTCTGCCTCCACTCAGGCAATACACATAGAGGTGTTTGTTTTTATCCAGGAGGCTGGCCTTTTTTGCAAAACCAGGGTCATTCCAATTTATATTCAGCGCTCCCCTTACGTGTCCGTTTGTAAATTCTTCGGGTGTACGGACATCTACGACAACCTGCTGGGAATCTGATTGAATTCTTTCATAAAAATCACGGGCTTGCAGATGGTCCTGCTGGGCGTAAGTGTTTTTACTGCCAAACAGCAAGGGAAAAATAAAAAACAATAGTTGACCGTAAACGTAAAAAGCTGATCCTGATTGCATAACTGAAATTATAATGAATGACTGGTGTTTTTTATAATGGGGTGGCTATTTGATCCACTTCAGACATACCGGTTTGCCCACCGTAATCTTTCCTGTCTGGGTCAGCAGCCCTGTAATTTTGTTTCTTTTGTAAATAACAACATCATCGGACTTTTGGTTGGCGGTCAGCAGGAAATCTCCAGAAGGATGAATCGTGAAATTCCGCGGGAAATTTCCACCGCTGGATGCGGCATCCACAAAATCAAGCGTTCCGTTCGTTGCATTCACCCTGAATATTTGTATCGTGCTATTGCTCCGCTGTGACACGTACAGGAAACGCCCATCCGGTGACAAGTGAATATCCGCACCAGAGGGAGTTTCGCCGGCAGGCAGCTTATTGATCGTTTGAGTACTCTCCAGTCTGCCGTTTACCTGCCTGAACACAACGACCGATCCGGTTAATTCCTCCACGAGATACGCAAATTTCCCATTAGCCGTGAATGTGATATGCCTGGGGCCGCTGCCCGGCTGAACCTGGGCAAAAAATTTCTTCTTCTCGTCCAACACACCGTTCTTGTCATTGAAAGGGTAGATCATCACTTTGTCTATCCCAAGATCGGGCACATACAAAAAACGGTTATCTCTTGAAATATAGGTGCAATGGACATGTGGAGAGGTTTGCCGGTCCTTGTTAGGTCCCTGGCCACTGTGTTTAATGAGTTGTTTCATCGGACCGATGGAACCGTTCCTGTTAATGGGGTGGAGGGTCAGATCCCCGCTGGAGTAGTTTCCGCAGAAAAGCCATTTGCCGGTGTGGTCCAGTTCCACGTAACAGGGAGCGCTACCATTATTCTTCTCAAAATTGATCAGTTTCATCGCCCCGTTTTCCTTGTTAAAAGAGAACGATGAGATTTTACCGTGCTCAGATTCATTGACGCTGTACACATAATTCCCATCCTTACTGATCGCCAGGTAGGAAGGATTGCCGGCTTCAACGTAACCGCGTGCGGAAACGGCTCCAGTTTTGGGATTGAATTCGAAGACATAAATACCTTTACTCGTACTGTTATCCGTGTAGGTTCCGACGAGCAGATATTGTTTTTGGGAAAACAAACTAAACTGGGCCAGCAGAGCCAGCGCAAGCAAAAAAGTACTTTTCATTGTCAAATTTTTTAGGATGCGTGCCGCCGGCGTTAAATGCCTCCGGCAGCAAATCTTCCAGATACCGTTATTATTTCTCTCCAGGGAAATCCAAGATGCTATTGAACGCCAGTCTTCACCGATCTCGCGGCCTTTATCCGCTTGTACAAAAAGAAGAAAAAGTGAAAAACGGCAAATGCCACTGAAAAATAGAAAAGTCCTGTATCATCCACTTCCGGATCCATATGATGAGCGATAGCAACAACCAGAAGCACGAGTACCAATCCCAGTCCCGTATTCGCTACGATCCTGTAACTTTTCTCATTATGCGCATCTTTGTTCAGATGGCTGTTCCGGATACCAAAATAAAGGTAAATATCCAGGCCGATCATCATCCAGACGATGAGCCGGATCCAGGTATCAAAAGGCAGGAATGCCATCATGCCAAAACATACCACAACGCCCAGGATCGGCACAACCGGTACCCAGGGTGTCTTAAAGCCGCGTGGGGCATCCGGATTGTTCCGACGAAGAAGTAATACGCCAATGCTCACCAGGATGAAGGCAAAGAGTGTACCGATGCTGGTCATTTCACCAACCACACGCCCGGGAATAATTGCTGCGAACAGGCTCACCAGCAACATGAAAAAAAGATTAGACCGCGCCGGGGTTCTGAATTTGGGATGGACTGCAGAAAAAAACTTCGGTAATAATCCATCCTTGCTCATTGAATAAAATACGCGGCTTTGCCCCAACAGCATGACCAGGATCACGGAAGAATAGCCTAATAAAATTGCTATAATGATAGTTGTATTCAACCAGGGAAATGCAGGGATGATCTTACCTGTTGCATCTGCCAGACCCATATGTTCGATAGCAGTGGCTACTGGCGCCAGGTGATCGCTTGAATTGCCGGATGCAAACTCCGTATAGTGGGCTACGCCAACCATTACGTAGGCAAAAGCGATATATAGTATAGTACAGATCAGAAGGGAGCCCATGATGCCGATCGGCATCGCTTTTTTGGGGTTTTTGGTTTCCTGCGCGGCCGTGGAGACCGCATCAAACCCAATATAGGCGAAGAACACGATCGCGGCTGCCCGAATGATGCCCGACCATCCAAATTTCCCGAAGCTGCCCTCATTCTCCGGAATAAGCGGTTGCAGATTCTCGGGTCTTACGTATTTGAGGCCCACAAAAATGAAGACCAGTACAATAGAGACTTTTAGAATAACAATGATCGTATTCACAAAAGCCGATTCACTGGTTCCTTTAATCAGTACCAACGACATCAGCACAACGATAAATACGGCAGGGAGATTTAATATCCCATGCGTACCATCCAGCGCGGTATCAAAGGGGGTCATCATCAGGCTTTGAGGCAGGGCAACTCCAAATGTGGAAAACAGTTTACCCAGGTACCCCGACCAACTCGATGCTACCGTGGCGGCGCCTACCGCGTACTCCAGCACCAGGTCCCAGCCGATAATCCAGGCAATATACTCACCCATTGTGGCGTAGCTGTAGGTATATGCACTTCCGGCCACCGGTATCATGCTCGCGAATTCGGCATAGCATAAACCGGCAAAGCCACAGCCAACAGCAGCGATAATAAACGAGATCATGATGCCCGGCCCGGCATGGTTGGCCGCAGCCATTCCCGTGATCGAAAATAGTCCCGCCCCAATAATGGCGCCGATTCCAAGCGCAATCAACGACCAGGAAGTGAGCGTTTTTTTAAGTCCTTTTTCCGATTCTCCGGATTCGGCCAGCAATACGTCTAATGATTTCCTTACGAAAAGCCCCATGGATTCTGTTTTATCGTTCAAATATATTCCCGAAAAATAAAGAATTATGACAAAATTTTAAGAAAAGTTTTTTGAGCGGATAAAAAAGGCTGCAAACTAACACAAAATTGGATCTAAACGATTAGTTTTGGCGTTTACCGATCGTGTATGAATAAGCATAAAGCCGGCATCCTCGCAGTTTTCGTTTTTACAGTCGTTGCCGTCCTTCACGTTGTTCACTACGAATTCACGCCGCTCTCTCATCAGTTGCTTTTTATTTCAAGGTGGGTATTAATTGCATCGCTGATCTTATTTGCCTGGTTCAGGAAATCCCTGACTACCTGGATCCTGGTTTCGATGACGTTGGGCATTGAGATTGGCTTGGATTTTCCCGCTTTCTCCCAGAACCTCAAATTCCTGAGCACAATTTTTCTCCGGATGGTGAAAACGATCGTGGCGCCTTTGTTATTTTCAACACTGGTGGTAGGTATCGCCAGTCATAGCAATCTGAAACAGGTTGGGCGTATGGGATGGAAAAGCCTCTTGTACTTTGAAATCATTACAACATTCGCGCTCATCATCGGACTAATGTTCATCAACCTGACAAAAGCAGGGACGGGGATAGAAGTGCCCCCGGCATTACTGCATGAACTCCCGCAATCATCCGAGCGGATTATGCAGCATAAAGTCATAACGATACTGGACAGTGCTGGTTTGAAGATTCCGCAAGGGCTTGCTGAAAAATTGCCGGATCCATCGGCCAAAACCTGGCAGGATCATATTGTGGATATATTCCCGGAAAATTTTATCAAATCGATTTATGAGGGGAATGTTCTGCCTATTGTGGTTTTTAGTGTGATTTTTGGTATTTCTCTGGCGATGCTTTCCGATAACCGGAAAAAGCCCATGGTGGAGTTTACAGAAAGTCTCGCTGAAACAATGTTCAGATTTACCCATATTGTCATGTACTTTGCCCCATTTGGTGTGGGGGCAGCTATTTCCGTGACGGTTGGGCACCTGGGTATTGGAATTTTGAAGAATCTTGGATTGTTACTTATCACCTTGTACCTGGCGCTGATTGTATTTATCTTGTTTGTTCTTTTGCCAACAGCACTTTTCATCGCGCGGATACCCGTAAAGAATTTTATTGCGGCTATAAAGGAGCCGGTGTCTATCGCATTTGCTACAACCAGTTCGGATGCGGCGCTGCCTAAGGCATTGGAGAACATGGAACGATTTGGCGTACCCCGGAAGATTGTTTCCTTTGTGATACCCACCGGTTATACTTTTAATCTCGATGGGACGACCTTGTATCTTTCCCTGGCTTCAATATTTGTTGCACAGGCCGCGGGTATGCATCTGTCATTTGGGACTCAGCTCCTGATCGGTTTGACCCTGATGCTCACCAGCAAAGGTGTAGCTGCTGTTCCGAGAGCTTCGCTGGTCATTTTAATAGCCACAGCAAGTACTTTCGGGTTACCACTTTGGCCCATCATGGCCATTTATGGTATCGATGAGCTGATGGATATGGCAAGGACATCTGTAAATGTCATTGGGAATACGCTGGCTAGTTGTGTGGTGGCAAGGTGGGAAGGAGAATTTGATGATCAAAAAGCATTGGCGTTTGCTGATGTAGACTAAACAGGCCGGGTAAGACGGGAACTTGTTCGCGCGCTGGCCAAAATAATTTTTTTGAATGATTGAACTTTTATCAACATTTCATTGGACGCAGCTATTACAGCCGCAGTGGTATATCGAGAACGGAGGACTCTGGTTGCTCTTGTTTGTCGTTTTTGCGGAAACCGGACTTTTTGCAGGTTTTTTTCTGCCCGGCGACTCCCTGTTGTTTGTAGCCGGCATTTACGCCCATAAGATCGGGGAGGGGGCAAACTTAACGCCGGGACTGGCACATCAGTTTCTGAAACTGGTTGGCGTGGGGCACTTGCAGCATGAATGGGTGGACCTGACCGTATTGTGGGCACTCATCTCGGTCTGCGGAATTCTGGGCAATGAGCTTGGGTACTGGACGGGCAGAAAGGTGGGACCCGCCATGTATAATTGGCGCGATACCTTCTTTTTCAAAAAGAGGTATCTGCACCAGGCGCACGATTTTTACGAGAAGCATGGTGGTGGAGCGATCATAGTGGCCAGGTTCCTGCCGTTTATTCGGACCTTTGCACCTATAGTTGCCGGAATTGTTAAAATGGAAAAAAGCAAATTTTTGGTTTACAACATTGTGGGTTGTGTAGCCTGGGTTTTCACGATGTTGTTTTCAGGTCATTTTTTACAGAAATGGATACTTGCGGAGTTTGGGTTTGATCTAAAATCGCATTTGGAAATCATCGTGCTGGGCATTGTTTTGGTAACCACGCTGCCGGTTATTATTAAACTTATCACTTCAAAAAAGAAGGTCGAAGTGAAAAACGACTAGATCTGGTGGCCCGAAGTTTTTGCATAACATTTTTCGGCGCGAACAATGTCTTCCCGATAATGTGCAGGATTTTCACCAAAAGTTTTTAGCTTGCAGAAATGTTTGGCCCTGAACCGGACTACTTGAGCGCTACGCGAAATCGACAAAGTTTTTGTAGCATTCTCTATTTAGTGATAGAGCTGATGCCCGACTTCCTGGCTCCGTTCTGCCTCAGAACGAAGTTTATCTAAATACCGGATTATGTCCAGAGAGTTCACAGAAGAAGAAAAAGCCTTTATGAAATACTGGGAGGCCAACCGGTCCCGAAGGCATAAATTTTTTAAGCAGGCGCTGATAAGTCTCCCCTTAGGGATAATTATTGTTGTTGCCATTTTCCTGAATTTTTTTAGCGGCTGGTATAAACGGGCCAGCATGGTGGCAAATGCTGATCCATCCCTGTTTATCATTTTGTTTTTTTCAGGAATCCTGATTGTTGCGTTTTTAGCAGTATTCTCGTCTTACCATAGGTGGGATATGAATGAGAGCAGGTACAAAGAGCTGAAAGCCAGGGGGAATTCCCACCCAACAGCGAAAAAAAGCGATTAGAAAATTTGTTGTATCTTTAATAGTTAAATCTGAGCATCATGAAAAAGAGGGCGTTACTACCTGTGGTAGCCATATTGTTTGTAGTCGGACTTTCTGCCTGTTTGAAAGATAATAATTCACCAAAGTGTACAAATTATACGCTGGAGCAGGACAGGCACGTTATTGATTCATTTATTTCGAATACAGGCCAGGGCTACATCACCTTGCAGTCGGGCGGTTTTTATGCCGGCGTTCTGACTCAGGGAGCCGGGAGCAAGGCAGGCAGTGATTCGATAGTAAGTTACAAGTTAATTAAACGCTTATTGAACGGTACTCAGATCGATTCTGTCACCATTCCTGTTGCCGGACAACCCCAATCTTATACAATGAATAATTTTGTAAATTATCCGGTTGAATATTACATGTTATCTACTTTGAACAAAGGGGGAGTCATGAGGGTGATCATTCCTTCTTCTATGGCGTTTGGCTGTTCCGGTGGAGTCAATTCCCAAACCGGACAGGTCATTGTACCACCAAATTCACAATTACTTTATGATTACACGTTGTTGGACGTCAAAAGTCAATAAGAACATTAATCCTTTAAACAGAGCCCCGTATCTTACGGGGCTTTTTAATAACCCTCAGGGAATTTCATGCTGAAAATCAGAACCAATCCTTTATTTTTGGGCATGACCCGACAACAAATTGCTGAACTGATCCAGGCGCGGAGCTCTTACCTCTGTGTGGGACTGGATACCGATCTGACACGTATTCCCAAACATCTGCTTCAACAAAAAGATCCTGTTTTTGAATTCAACAAAGCCATCATAGACGCAACCAGGAATTATTGTGTTTCTTACAAGATCAACACAGCTTTTTATGAAGTGCAGGGCGCCCGTGGCTGGGAATCGATGGAGAAGACGGTAGATTATATTGGTCCGGATCATTTTAAAATTGCAGATGCTAAGCGGGGCGATATTGGAAATACATCTACCCAATATGCAAGGGCTTTTTTTGAAACCCTCGCATTCGATGCCATCACCGTAACACCTTACATGGGAAGCGACAGTATTCAGCCGTTTCTGGAATACGAAGGGAAATGGACTATTGTTCTCGGAATTACTTCTAATAAAGGCGCTTCAGACTTTGAATTGCAGACCTGCGGAGACCAGTTTTTGTTTGAAAAAGTGATCCGGACCGTATCAGGCTGGGGTACGCCTGAAAATCTCATGTTTGTGGCGGGAGCAACACAGGCAGATGTTTTTACGCGTCTCAGGCAGTGGATTCCCGACCATTTTCTGCTGGTGCCGGGGGTAGGCGCACAGGGTGGAAACCTGGAAGAGATCACGCGTAAAGCGATCAACCGCGATTGCGGCCTCCTGGTGAATGTCAGCCGGGACTTGTTGTATGCTTCAAATGATGAGACCTTTGCAGAAGCAGCAGGGAGCAGGGCTGCAGCTTACCAGCGCGAGATGCAGCGCTATCTTGACGCCCTATAATTTCAACGAAGCAGTGTAGCTGTCAGCGTATTGTGGTTATTATTTTATGACAGGAATCATCCATAAAAGATTTCGGAGTCATACTGTTTTGTTTCGATTCGGTTTACTTTTGCGACCGGAATTTACAGGAGTCTGCTTTCCTGGAATTCAGGGATTACCCCCGGAATAAAAACAACTGATTATGTTCAAAAAAATTCTCCAGTTGGTTGCACTAATGATGACAGTACTACATTTGTGGGGACAACCTATGCGGGCTGAAAAAGACACACTAAAAGAGAAAACTGCTTTCAAGAAGACTGTTACCATCTCGGGATTGTTACAACCCAGGTACACCGTTTCATTAACCCCCGGCGTAGATGTGAAAGGGATGCATTTTGATTCAGCGTCGAAAGCGGTTACAAACAGTTTTTCCGTTCGGCGGGCACGTGTTATGGTAGCTGCAAAAATCAATGACCATTTTGAAGCCTTGATCCTGTCCAATCTCTCAGAATTTGCAAATAATCCCGTTACCGGAAAAGTACTGGAGAATGCCTATGTCCGCTATACGCGGAATGAGCATTTCAAGATCATGGCTGGGCAGTTCAGACCGTTCATTGGGTTGGAGGATTATACACCGGTTGATTTTATCAGTTCACTGGATTTTACAAATGGATACTATGAATTTGGCAGGAACGGATGGCAGAGTTTTCAGATAGGCACAGCGGTCTATGGAGAAATAAAAAAGGGATTGAGGTATTACGCAGGAATACATAATGGAAACGGTCGCAACCAAAATACGGATAACGACAATCGTAAACATATTTACGGTCGTGTTGAAGCTGATCTCGCAAAAGGAATAACCATCGGAGCAAATGCAGGTTCAGGCGGATATCGGAAGGTCAGGGGAGATATGTTAGGGGCTGATATCAAAACGGTTTTTCAACTTGGGCAACGCTTTGAATTGAGGGTGAATGCGGAGTACAAGGAGGGAACAAATTTTGTTTACTACGACTCACTGAAAATTAAACCGGATGTTCATGATGTCCGCATCAGGAATTTTTATGTCGCACCCGTAGTGAAGTACGGCCTGAACCAATTTGGGGTAAAGAGTATTGAGGTTTCCAGTCGTTATGAATACCTGGCACAAAGCACCGGCTTTCGCTTAAATCCTTGCCAAACCCTGATTCCGATGCTGGGCTTCGAATTTGAAGACAAATATTCAGCCTGTTTACAGCTTGGCGCGGAGCTGACCGGTTTTAGAAACAACCTGCACGGCACAACGGCCTACTCGCGCAATATGATGGTTGCCCAATTACAGCTAAGGTTTTAATTTTATGTTAATTCCCATGGTTGCAGTCACACGGGGGGTTACTCATTCTATTTTTGGTGTATAAATTGAGTATTAGGCGTTGAATATTTTGGGAGCAAAGATTCAACCAAATAGTTTGATAGAAAATCGTCGTTTTTGTGAACTATCTGTCGCGAAATGGGGAGTATGCAAAGGCAGCGAGCGTAACAAAACATAAAAAATATACGAATGAAAAAAGTAGCAAAACTTTCAGTGGTGGCAGCAGCCATTTTTTTATTCGCCTGCAATAGCGGGTCTGAGGCTAAGGAAGCAACCAGCGATTCCGCGGCTGCAAATTCAGTGATTTCAAATCTGGATACGGCCACGGCACCCGGTCGGGGCGATACAACGCAGCATGAGAAAATTGGTGATACACTTAAAGCTGCCGCACATTCGGCAAAAAGTAAGATTGTTGAAGGGGCAACAACTATCAAAGAGGGTGCAAAGGAATTAGGGCAGGCGGCTGCTGAAAAGGCAAAAGTTGGCGCCACAGCAGTGAAGGATGAAGCGAAGAAAGTAGGGGAAGCCGTTAAAACGGGTGCAAAAGCCACCAAAGAAGCATTAAAGAAAGATTAATCAGGCGAGAATTACTTGCTTTAGCTCCCAGGTTGCTCCGGTAATCTGGGAGCTAATTTTATGGAATGAAATTTGACACCACTGGTAATTAAAACAGAGCCTGTGATGAAGAAACGTAATTTTTTTGTGGCCCTTCCGTTTGCAGTTTTGCTGTGGGTATCCTGCAATGGTGTAGATGATACACGCCGCGCCAATGCTGACTCGCTGCGGGCGGATTCCCTTTGGAAAGTGGCCATTGCCGACAGTATTAATCAGGCTCGGAACCATGGTGAGGCCTCGCATGGTGAAGATACGGGTCTGGGTAATGACCTGGAGTCTATTACCCGCGGAATGAAAGATGGCCTGAATCAGGTACAGTCTGGTCTCGACAAAGTGAAAAAGATAACCGAAGTGAGCGAGGGTACGAGAAAAACTGTCGCTGAAAGTATAAAAAAGACCAGGGACGCGGTGAATAAAACCGTTGATGAGGCCCGGAAAACGATACACGGCGAAAAGTAGCCTATCGGGATCGGGACCAGGCAGTCAACATAGTTCAATGAAAGCTTTGGAGTATTTGTAACGCTTGTTCCTGGAACAGCCGCAAAGCTTCTTGCTGATCGCATATAAATGGATTCTCCTCCAGCCTTCCCAGGACGCTTTCCATTTCCTGCGGGGAATCATATATCATATTCCTGAATACGTTCTTATAGTCCTTTTCACGGGATTCGTAAATTTTCCGGGTGATCCATTTCCTTGTTTCTATAGCATCCTCAATAAGTTGTTTTAACAGTTCAGGGCGGAGGTCTTCATAGGTTAGATTCATGAATTCCAGCAATGAATAAATGCCGTGCGCTATCCGGTCCCGGTTATAGTTCACAGATTGTTGCCGGTAAAATTCGTGCACCTGCGCCCAGCTGTTTATTTTTCCTGTTTTGATTTCTTCGAGGAACCCGGTCATTTCCTCTGCCGGGACCAGTTGTCCGCCCAGGTTGATCCATTGCTGCCGCTGTGTTTGCCGTGACAGTTCCCGCTGCAGTTGTTCTGCCGAGCTTATATTATTAATACTGATAAAGTCCAAAAGCCGGGAAGTGCCGTAGTAGGTCAGTAGTCTTGTATATGCATCGTACGCGTGCTGAACTTTAATGATATGGACAGGTCTCTCCGCGTTTTCAAACTCAGGAGCCAGTATGGCTAAATTATCAACATCTGGTGACCTATTATTCAGCAAATCTTTCCCTTTTTTCAGGAAGTCCGGATCCTCTCCCGGCAGATTATTTTCCCGGTAAAAGGCTCTTCCGGTGTAAAGCTGAAGCAATCGGATACCGGTAAAGGTTTCATTAATGGTATCGGGGGCCAGGAACCCGTATTCAAGGTACTGTAATTTGTGTGTTCTTTTGTCGCGCGCGCTGAACTTGTTTTCATTTCTCAGGATCGCATACATATTATACATCGGCCAGTAGGCGGGCATCACAATCAACTCTCCGGTATGTTCATCATTACTGACCAGCGAGAAGGGGAGGGGTATGTCCAGCTCGGCGGGATAATCACCTTTGGCTAATATGGTAAAGGAAGCGAACCTGGAATTATGTTTGATGCTTACACAAAGCCCCGGCCAGAATCCGCGCCCTGCAACCAGTTCACCGTCAGCTCCGCGCGAATTGTGATTGGAGCCGATCGTTGCACCTGCGGCCATATTCGTCTGGCCCATTAATAGCGATGCGCAAAGGAAGGAATTATTATGGTGTTGCTCGTGTGCCGGAAAGATCAGGGAGTTCAGTACTTCGCAGCAGGAAATGGTGGAGTTTTCAGCAAGATAGGAGTTGATCAGTCTGGCGCCGTATTTTAGCTGGGAGAAAGCGCCAAGATAGAATCGCACGGCTTTTACGCCGTAAAAAGAGCGACTGCCGTAGTCCATGATTCCATTAACCATTTCGCAGCCTTCTCCGATCTGGGATTTTGCATCCGGTCCGGAATTGATCGTCAGGTTTTTTAATTTATTGGCTCCCTTAATATATGCATCGCTACCGATTTTGACGTCTTTAATAATTTCGGTATTCTTAATAACTGTCCGCGTGCCAACTGTTCCGTAGTAACCCCGCTGCTGGTCGAATTTTTTTTCAGTGAAAGCTTTAAAGGCGTTCATCAGCCATTCATCTCCCCGGTATTTGCTCCACATCCATGCGTCTGCAGCGAGCATGCCGTCGAAGGGCAGCACTTTTCTACCGCCATTTTCGTTACAGAGTTCCATCCAGATCCTGACCTCCTCATCTTCTCCTGTCTTGACAATTCCATTTCCGAATTTGCTGTGAGAAGTAACAGACATTTCGTTAATATTTGTCAAAATCACTTCGTCGTCGATGATATAGTGGCTCAGGAATAACACATTACTGATGGCCACGTTGTTCCCGATATCGCAGCTCACGATCCGGCTCCGGTATAGACCCACAGCAGTCCTGAACTCGCTGAATTCAAGAAAATAAGGTTCCAGCCTTCCAATTCTGACCAGTCCGTAAAAAGTACATTCTTCGATCAGGTGGATATCCAGACCGTCTCTCACAAGGACTTTATCCCAGCGCTCGCAACGGTTTCCGTTGGCAGTCAGGATTGTAATCTCGGCTTTCGTGAGCGGCCGGTAGTCAGTAGAAGGATTCTGCTCAAATCGAAGGTGGTATTCATCCTGTCCTTCCGGCAAAAATTCTTTGGCTACAAAATCGAAGCCCAGTTCATCGATGCCATATCGCTTGATTTGGTTCATATAGTATTTATTCGGGGTCTGTGAGAATAGGGAGCTAGTTCCTAAAAATTCACTAAATGTTGACATTTATTATTCGACGGTGACGCTTTTTGCCAGGTTGCGTGGCTTGTCTACATCCAGTCCTTTCGCAGTGCCAATATAGTAGGATAGTAACTGCAGGGGTATCACGCTGAGCATCGGTGCAACAATTTCGTCAGCTTCGGGTACCGTGATAACGTCATCACTCAGTTCCTTACCAATAATATCACCTTCACTGATCACTGACAGCACCATACCTTTCCGGGCTTTGATCTCCTGTATATTGCTGATAATTTTTTCGTGATAGATATCGCGGGTGGCCACAAAGACCACGGGAAGTTTTTCATCCACCAGGGCGATGGGCCCGTGTTTCATTTCAGCTGCAGGATATCCTTCGGCGTGGATATAGGAAATTTCTTTCAGTTTCAACGCACCTTCGAGCGCTATCCCAAAATTGTATCCGCGCCCCAGGTACAGGAAGTCGCGGGCATCCTTGTATTTAAGGGCAATTTTTTTGATGCAGTCCTGATGATTCAGGATCCAGGCCACTTTTTCGGGGACGGCTTCAAGCTCAACGAGAAGTTTCAGATACCGGTCATTGGATATAGAGCCTTTCAGATAACCAACCTTCAGTGCGATCAGTGTCAGTACAGCCAGTTGTGCGGTGAAGGCTTTGGTTGACGCCACCCCTATTTCGCTGCCGGCATGCGTGTAAGCGCCAGCGTGCGAAATCCTGGCAATAGTTGAACCTACCACATTCACAACGCCGAAAATAATGGCGCCTTTTTCTTTTGCTTTTTCAATAGCAACAATGGTATCTGCGGTTTCGCCGCTCTGACTGATGGCAATGATGACATCACCTTTGTTGACTACCGGGTTCCTGTACCGGAACTCAGAAGCATATTCCACTTCCACATTAATACGGCAAAGTTCCTCAAAAATATACTCCGCCACCAAACCCGCATGCCAGCTGGTCCCGCAGGCGATGATCACTATGCGGTTGGCATTGATGATCTGTTCAGCAAATTGCTGTACGCCCGCCATAGTAATGGTTCCCGCGTCCGCGTCAAGCCGCCCGCGCATGCTATCGAAAATGGTCTGGGGTTGTTCAAAAATTTCTTTGAGCATGAAGTGGTCGAAGCCTCCTTTTTCAATGGCTGCCAGTTCCGTGTCCAATGTCTGCACATAAGGTGTGATCGTCTCATTGCCCAGGTTCTTCAGTATCAGTTCATCGGGTTTAACGATCGCAAGTTCGTAATCGTTTATATAGACCACTTCTTTGGTGTACTCAAGCATCGGAGAAGCATCTGAACCCAGGAAATGTTCATGCTTGCCAACGCCGATCACCAGCGGGCTTCCTTTGCGGGCAGCGATGATCGTGTCCTTGTCTTCAGTGTCTATCAACAATATTACGTAGGCGCCCGTCACTCTTTTCAGCGCAATTCGAAGTGCTTCTTCCAGCGTGCACTTATTTTGTAGCCAGATCTCTTCTATGAAATTCAGCAGTACTTCGGTATCGGTATCGCTTTTGAAATGATAACCCTTTTTGATCAGGTCATTTTTGAGCTGTGCGTAGTTTTCTATGATGCCATTGTGGATCATGGCAATCCGCCCGCTTGCGGAAAGGTGTGGGTGTGCGTTTTGGTCGTTCGGTTCACCGTGTGTAGCCCAGCGTGTATGACCGATACCTGTGTGCCCTTCCACATTTTGGGTTCCAATAAAATCTTCCAGGTCATTTACTTTACCCTTTTTCTTATAAATTTTCAGATTGCCGTTTTGCTGCAATGCCACCCCCGCGCTGTCGTATCCTCTGTATTCGAGTCTTTTCAGACCTTTCATAATCACGGGGTATGCTTGTCTTGTCCCGGTGTAACCAACTATTCCGCACATAATGAGCTATTTTTGAGGTTGCTAAATTAGTTCTTTTATTTTTTTGAACAATCGATTGCGCAGGCAGTTAAAACGGTCACTCGAAACTTAGCTCATCAAAACTAAGGAGTCTCCCGGTTGAACAAGCCGCCGTTACCCTGATTTGGAGTGATGACCGGCGACCGGGGCCACTCCTGATTCCTGATATTTTTAAAAAAACTATAACAGCGTACCTTCAAGTACCAGGTAAGCTACGCTAAAGTAGATAACAATTCCGGTGACATCTACCAGTGTGGCTACGAAGGGCGCTGAGCTGACGGCTGGGTCTTTACCAAGTCGTTTTAAAAGCAGGGGTAGCATACTACCCGAAAAGGTACCCCACATAACCACGCCAACCAGGGTAAGGGCAATAGTAATACCAAGTAAGATCCAGTGTTCGCCGTACAGGTTAGGAAACAGCAGGTGGTAAAGGAAAATTCTTAGAAAGCCAATAATTGCCAGCACCCCACCCAATAAAAATCCCGAAACGATTTCCCGCTTCATGACCGTCCACCAGTCTTTAATGGTAAGTTCGCCTACGGCCATAGCCTGTATGATCAGTGAAGATGCCTGTGATCCGCTGTTACCTCCACTACTAATGATCAAAGGTATGAAGAGAGCGAGTACTACGGCCCTTGCAATTTCGTCCTGAAAATAGGCCATCGCTGATGCCGTCAGCATTTCACCCAGGAACAGGGCTACAAGCCAAGGGAACCGTTTTTTGAATAGACGCATGATAGGAATATTCAGATAGGGTTCCTCAAATGCCTGTACCGCACCCATTTTTTGCATGTCCTCACTGAATTCTTCGCTGGCAACCCAGAAAATATCATCCATGGTGACGATCCCCAACAGTTTGTTTTCATCATTCACTACCGGAAGCGCAAACCGGTTATTCATTTTAAAGATCTCGCTGGCAGTCTCCTGGTCATCGTAGGGATTGAGCGTCATAATCCGCCTGTCCATCAGTTCTTCAACCTTTATATCCTGTGGGCTCAGTATAAATGTTCCAATCCGGATATCGTCCACCAATGTGCCATCCTGATCAATCACATAAATCTGGTTGATGGCTTCGCTGTTCTTTCCGTATTTCCGGATGATTTGAAAGACTTCGGCTACGGTGTTATGTGCGTACACATAAACGTAGTCGGGATTCATCAGCCGGCCGATACTGTTTTCCGGATATCCGAGCAGCGAAAGTGTAATCCTTCTTTCCTCCGGGTCCAGTAACTTGATGAGCTCCCGTACCACATCACCGGGTAATTCTTCCAGGAAATCAGTGCGGTCGTCATCGGCCAATTCATTCAGCAAAGCAGCGGTGGTGCTAGGTTTCAGGCTTTGGATAATATTTTTCTGATTCGCATGATCCAGCAGTTTAAAGACGTTCACCGCCCGGTGCATCGACATCTGTTCGATGATGAAACTCTCCTGTTCCGGGAACTCGTATATCAGATCTAAAATATCGGTGATGTTCTGATTATCGAGAAGTTTTTTCATTTCGGCATTATTCCCCTTGTCAAGGAGGGCCGTAAACTGATCTGCCAGGGTTGTTATTTCATCCTTCGGCTGCATTGGTCAAAAATACAAACTTAGGGTGAATAATTGGGCTTGTCTGCCTTCGGCAGGTGAACCTGCAGGGAGGGATGAGGTCTGTGACCGCAATCAGGTGGATAACTAATATTTAAGATCCGGGGTTCTTTTATTCAAAAAAGACTCTCACCGTTTGATAGAGCAACTGGTTTTGCATGATGATAGAAGACTGGCCTGCTTTTTCAGAATAGCCCTTCAATCCAAACAGTCCCGCTGCATTCCCTTTGTTGATCGCAATTTCGAGGTAACCCGCACTATTGAAAAGCGCGAGCTTTTCGCCTTCCCTGACGTCTGCGTAGGAATCGCTGATGCGGTCTATTACCTCATCTCTCTTAAATACGATCTTAAAATTCCGGCCTTTTCTTTCGTCCTCAAACTGCTGCCGGGTGATATTCACCACCACATTTTCAAAATGGTCGATGAAGATGATCTGCCCTTCGATGAAGTTTGGATCCACAATCGGCTGGATGGGGTTTTTCTCCAGAAACATAAAGTCAGGGATTCCCAAATGTTGGATTGACTCTCCATCCAGCACTCGCTGAACGGTCCTCGCCATGAGCTCAGTCAGGTTCAGCGTATTTTTAATAACACTTTTTTCAATAGGAATTCCCATAACCAGGTCGGGCTTTTCTTCCAGGATCATATTCAGCAATCCGTTGTCGGCACAAAGAATATATTGATTCCTGTGAAAGGCGAGCAGTATATGTTCCGGCGTTTTTTCAAAAAGGTTCAGCAGGATCAGGTGAAAAGTAAATTCAGGAAAATTTCTAAAGGCGCCCCTGCAAACATAGGAAGCCTGTGGCAGATTAAAAGGCGAAATATTATGGGAAATATCCACCAGTTGTATATCGGGATTCACTTGCAGCATCTGGGCTTTAATGGCGCCTACCAGGTAGTCTGTATGCCCAATATCTGATGTAAGTGTAACGATTGTCATTTGCGCCGAAAATACTGATTCTTGCCGTTGAAAAATTCCGATCCGTGATACTGCCTGTCTATTTGACTAATTCCTTATTCTTAAAATAAAATTTATGTACCAGTTTATCAGCCAGCGATGGCAGGAATTTATTCAGGAAAACCGTTTCCTTTCCTGTCATCGTGAGCACCAGCGTTCTCTTACGGTTCCTGACCGCCTTCAGCAAATGTTGCGCACATTCATCTGCAGGCATCAGCTTTCCTTCGTCCATCGGATTCTCCTGCTGTTTTTCACCATGACTGTTTAGCGCCCGGTCGCGAATACCGGAGGTGGTAAACCCAGGACTTACCCACATCACGTGAACGCCGTCATCATAAACTTCAGTTTTGAGCGCTTCGAGAAATCCCTGCAGTGCGAATTTGCTGGCCGAATAGGCAGTCCGGCCAGGCAATCCCCTGTATCCTGCGATGGAAGAGATCCCGACAATGGTGCCTTTGCTTTTGATAAGATAAGGTAGCGCGAATTTTGTGCAATAGACTGTGCCGAAAAAATTAATGTCCATCACCTTTCTGATCACGCTTAAATCCAGGTCGTTCAACAATCCGCGCATGCTGATACCCGCGTTATTGATCAGGATATCAATCCCGCCAAAAACTTTAACGGTGGAATCTATTAAACGTTTGCATTCGGCTTCATTGCTCACATCAGCCACCAGCGTATGCAGGGGCGAAGAGGGGTGAGTCGATTGTAATTCATAGAGTCGGTCATGATTGCGACCACAGGTCGAAACTTTGGCGCCTTCAGCAAGCAATTGGGTAACCAGTGCTCTGCCTATGCCGTCCGTGCCCCCCGTAACCACAACTACTTTATCTTTGTAATAACTGTTCATCAACGCTTAACGATTTATTAACGATAACAAACCTACTTATAAAAAATCAATATGCAAGTAAGTTTTCATTTAAAATCCGTGTTCGCGGCCATCTTAGAAGTTTGCGGCCCCAAAGTTATCGCATTTGTACTGGGCCTCACGGCTGTTATTTCTTCAGCTTCCGCGACTGACTCCTGGATCAGGATCAATCAACTTGGGTACCTGGAAAGAGATATTAAAGTAGCGGTACTCGTTACAAAGGGAAATGAGGGTTATGCATCGTTTGCCGTTCATGATGCACTCACGGGAAAGGTCGTTTATTCAGGTACGAAGATCAGGTCGTTCGGGGCCTACGCGGCTTTTTCAAAAGGTTACCGGCTGGATTTCTCTGGATTTACCCGGCCGGGAAAATACTTCCTGAAAGCAGGTGATACCCAATCCGCCGTATTCCGGATCGGCAATGATGTGTATGATGGCACGGCCGATTTTATCCTGCAGTATATGCGCCAGCAGCGCAGCAAATACAATCCCTTTCTAAAAGATAGCTGCCATACCCATGATGGGTTTATTGTATATCATCCTGATCGGACTAAGGATTCCACCAGGCTGGATGTTTCGGGCGGATGGCATGATGCTTCTGACTATCTGCAATACCTGCCCACTTCGGCCAACGCATGCTACCAGATGATGTTTGCCTACCAGATGAACCCCGGGAGTTTCCGTGATGAGTATGATGCCTGGGGAAATAAAGGCAGCAATGGTATCCCGGATATTATTGATGAGGCCAAGTGGGGGCTCGACTGGCTGATAAAAATGAACCCGGGGAAAGAAGAATATTATAACCAGCTCGCTGACGACCGCGATCACAGGGGGATGCGGCTGCCGACGAAAGACAGCGTGAAATACGCCACCAATCAGGGTTTGGCCCGGCCGGTTTATTTTATTACCGGGAAACCGCAAGGTGAAAAATATAAAAATAAGACAAAGGGGGTGGCTTCCTCTGCGGGCAAATTCGCGTCTGCCTTCGCGCTCGGCTCTGAGGTCATGAAAACCTGGTACCCTGAATTCGCGGCATCGCTGGTTCAGAAAGCAAAGGACGCATATGCTTTTGGAAAGAAATATCCGGGTAATACACAAACCATTTCGATGGTGTCACCTTATATCTATGCCGAAGACAATGACGTGGATGATATGGAATTGGCGGCGCTGACTCTTTACGGGATTGAAAAGAAGAGCCAGTACTTGCAGGAAGGTATTCAGTTTGCGCGCAAGGAACCTGTTACGCCCTGGATGGGGGCGGATACAGCCAATCATTATCAATGGTATCCTTTTGTAAACCTGGGTCATTATTTGGGCGCTACCGCAAAGAAATCCGGCAATGAAAAAGAGTACTTGTCCTTTATGAAAGAGGGTATCGAAAGGGTAAAAAACAGGGGCGCCAATAATCCTTTCCTGATGGGCGTGCCTTTCATTTGGTGTTCAAACAACCTGGTCGTTGCGATACTGACGCAGCTCAGTCTTTACAAAAGGCTGACGGGAAGCGGGGTGTACGACGAACAGGAAGCGGCCCTGCGTGACTGGTTGTTTGGCTGCAATCCCTGGGGTACGAGTATGATCTGCGATTTGCCGGAAAATGGGGTGGCCCCTAAGGATCCGCATTCTGCGTTCACCTATTTATATAAGTATAAGATTTCCGGAGGACTGGTTGATGGACCCGTTTACGGTACTATTTGGAACAGGTTGATCGGGATTAGGCTGTACGCACCCGACGAATTTGAGACTTTTCAGTCGCCGCTGGTTGTTTATCATGATGATTTTGGCGATTATTCCACCAATGAGCCGACCATGGACGGAACGGCCAGTCTGAGTTACTATTTATCGACCATGCAGGCGAGGGGCCAGGGGAAAGCAGTGGCAGCGGGATTTCAGAAAGATTCAGAGGGGGCAGTGGTCCGGTTTCCGGGCAATGGGAAAAAAGTTTACCTGCTTTTTTCCGCGCATGACCAGGGTGAAGGGGGCGAGACGATCGCCAGGGTATTGAAACAGCATCGTGTGAAGGCGAGTTTCTTTTTCACGGGTGATTTTTTGAGAAATTCTGGCTTCCGATCTACTATTAGTGAGCTAAAGAAACAACGGAACTACATCGGTGTTCATTCAGATAAACATTTGTTGTATGCCGATTGGACGCGGAGGGATTCCCTGCTGGTAAGCAGGCAGGAGTTTATTACTGATCTGGATCGGTCCCAGCAGGCATTACGTAAACTGAATCTGCCGGTAGGTAAATGGTTCCTGCCCCCTTACGAGTGGTATAATAAAGAGGTGGTAAAGTGGGCAACAGATAAGGGTTTGATCGTTATCAATTTTACACCCGGGACCGGCACCAATGCGGACTACACCTGGCCGGGAATGAGCAACTATAAAAGCAGTGATGAGCTGATGGCGCGGCTGTTTGAAAAAGAAAAGCAGGGTGGGTTGTCGGGGGACCTGATCCTGATACACCTGGGAACGGATGCCAGGCGTACGGATAAGTTCTACAACCGGCTGGGCGAGCTGATCGGGAGGTTAAAAGAGCTGGGATATTCGCTGGACCGGTTGCCATGACAACGAGAGATCGCCGTGATTTTTTTGAAATTACGGGGTAAAAGTTTGGTACAATTGCCGGATACTCCTATTTTTGCAATCCCAATTTTTAAGGGCATTGCCGGTGGGGTTTAATAGCCGGCATTTTGCGAAAAATGGGATACTTTTGAGATTGAAAAAGAAAGGAACGTTAGAAAGTTTATAGCGTTGAATAGTTTAGGTTGATTCCGTAGCTCAGTTGGTAGAGCACAACACTTTTAATGTTGGGGTCCTGGGTTCGAGCCCCAGCGGGATCACGAAGTGATCCAAAGCGATACGCGATAGCGTGTCGTTTTTTTTTGCGATAGCAAAACTGGGGACGAGAAGTTTATCCCGCCGTGGCGGGACCACATATTGGGGCAAGGCTATCATTTTTCATACTTTTGTTTAATCAAAGGTCATAAAACAAAACGGAAAATAAGTCCTTTTCACGCCTTGTAAGTCTTTTTCAGGAGCGAATAGCGCCAGAAGAAGGATTTCTGGCCGGATATGCTGCACTACTGTCTATGTGTGATTTGCCGGTACCCCTATGCTGGATAAGACAGTTGCGCTGATTGTACGATTCCTGGAACAAGGCAGCGGTAACTTGTCTGAACGGGCCAGGAACAAGGAATTTAATGCGCTGACTGCTGATGAAATAGTCCGGATCGAAGAAAAATACCGGGAAATATTCGGAGCTAAAATCAATCAATAGGGTATGCTAATTCCCTCACGCAAAACATGCACTTAAAAAGCGCGTTTTTCGGTATTGGGTTGCCTGTTTATACAAATCAATTTTGACGGCGTTTATTGCCGTTAAAAGTCATTAATGTAAACTGTGGATAATTGTGCATTGTGTTTATTGGACGCAGTTGAAGAAAATAAATAGACAAAACAAATTGTTAACGCAACCAAAGCATAAAATGAAAATTCGACACTGAACCTTTAGCGGCAAAAATAGGGATCATATAAACAAACAAGAATAATCGAATTGATGAGTTCATTTTTTACATTTAATAAGACAACAAGAAAATGGCACTTACCCATTGTTGCGGGTCTGACCGTCGGAATCCCAATGATAATTGGTTGGTACATTGGCAACATTGAAGCAGGAAAGTTAGCATCGTTAGCAGGGCTTTCGATTTTATACATTCAATCAGATAGATTAGACGAACGGATGATTTTGTTAATGGCCTGTTGCTTTGGAATTATGGCTTCTTATGCCGTTGGTTTGTTTTTTTCATTCAATCACAGGATAGCGCCCGTTGCACTGGGGCTTTTATCGTTTGGTATTCATTATTCATTGCACAAACTTCGACTCACAAGACCGCCGGGAAATTTCTTTTTTATCATGGTGGCTTCTACAGCCATTTGCACACCGTTTCACGCAGAAAGTATCCCGGCAAAAATTGGCTACCTAGCCATCGGGACAATTTTGACTTGCGGCATTGGGCTTGTTTACAGTTTGCTGACACTTGAAAAAAACGAAACAACAAGCACAAAACATCACCGTAAAGACATGCAGACAAACATTGTAGAGTCAATTGTATTCGGACTTTTTATATTCATTTCTTTGACAGTTGCTTTTGCGTTGGGCTTTGAAAGCCCGTATTGGATACCCATTTCGTGTCTTGCGGTTATGCAGGGAGGGAGTTCTAAACATACTTGGACAAGAGGAATACAGCGCATTATGGGAACATTGATAGGTTTGGGCTTAACCTGGCTGTTTGCTTACTCAAATCCGACACTTTTATTTATCGTAATCAGCATTACGTTGTTACAAGCTGTTGTAGAATTTTTAGTTGTTAGAAATTACGGCATCGCTGTTATATTCATAACAATTTTAACTATTTTCCTGGCAGAATCTGGTGGAAATTTTTTGCAAGACACGGACAAAGTTTTTCTAGCACGGTTATTTGACATTTTAATTGGAAGTGTAATTGGAATTATCGGTGGTTGGGTTTTGTATCACCAAAAGGTGCATTATTACTCAAAATTGCAGATGAGAAAGATGCGAATAAAAAAAATGAAGTTGGAACGGTTAGAAAAAATGAAGCTAGAACAACTAAATAGACAAAAAACCTAGAAACGCCAGACACTGTCTCATAAAGTGTGTAAGTTAAAAAACGAGTCTTACTGATTTGATTTTTTAACTTTAAACACAATATGAACAAATGAAAGCAGAAGATTTTTTATCCAACGACTTTTTGAAGCAGTTCAAGACAGGTGATCAACTCAATGATTTTCTGGCTAGTATCCAGAAGCGAGCGATTGAAAAGATGCTTGAGGGTGAACTGGATGACCACCTGGGCTATGAAAAGCATCAGCAAAGTGATAACCCCAATGCGCGTAATGGTCATGGCAGGAAGAAGATAAAGACCGGATATGGGGAAATGGATATCGAGGTGCCACGGGACCGGGAGGCCAGTTTTAATCCGATGTTGGTACCCAAACGAGAGAGCATGGTGGAAGGGCTGGAAGAGGTCATGGTGTCCATGTACGCCAAAGGGATGAGCGTATCGGACATCCAGGAGCACGTAAAAGATATCTATAAATTCGATGTATCCACCACCACTATCAGCCGGATCACCTCCCGTGTAGCAGAGGATATCATTGCCTGGCAGAACCGCCCGTTGGAAGCAGTGTACCCGATCGTATGGATGCCTGCCTGCCGGCAGGCAGGGACGGTATCGTCTTCAAGGTACGGGAGAACAGCAAAGTGGTCAACAAAACCGTTTATATTGCCGTAGGGCTCCGTACAGACGGCCTAAAGGAGGTGTTGGGCATGTGGCTGGGTAAGAATGAAACCTCAGCCTATTGGCTTGGTGTACTTACTGATTTAAAATCCCGCGGCCTACAGGATATCCTGATTACAGCCACCGATAACCTTAACGGCTTTACCACCACGATCAGGACGGTATTCCCTGAGTCCTCTACACAGATCTGTGTAGTACATCAAATCCGTAACAGCATGCGCTACGTGGTATGGAAGGACCGAAAAGAGTTTACCCCGGATATGAAGGAGATTTATCGTGCTCCGACCCGGGAAGCCGCAGCCCACGCCCTCAGCAACTTTGAACAGAAATGGGGTGGCAAGTACGCCTACGCTATCAGGAGCTGGAAAGATAACTGGGATGAACTTACCGTGTTTTTTGACTTCCCCATAGAAATCCGTCACATCATTTATACCACCAACCTGATCGAAAACCTCAATAGCAAGATCCGTAAATACACAAAAAACAAACTTTATTTTCCCAATGATGATGCAGTATTAAAATCAGTTTATCTGGCATTAAGGGAAGCCTCAAAAAAATGGACAATGCCAATAAGAAATTGGGGCATTGTCCTTAACCAGTTCTTAATTATTTTTGGTGATAGATTGAAAATATAATCTACGATATTTTTACCTCTATTTTTAACTTACACACTTAACGGGATACTCCCAAACGCCACTTTGGTGCCTGTACTGTACGAACGGATAGCAGGCGACAGCTCAAACGGAAACCAAGCGTCTCATTTTTCATTAGGTTCAGCCCGATGGGAAAGATAATCGTATAGTTAATAATTGTCCTTTGAAATTATACTTTATGCCTTCTTTACTCCGTGTTCCTACAGGATGTGTTTTGCTGAAATAGCCGGGGGTATTGCTGCCGTTGCGCCTGTCTCTTTTCAGCCGGACGTAAACAGAGTAAGCCCATCCCTATTGCACATCATAATTATTTACTAAGACCGAAAAAAGTATACAGGTTGTATAAAATGTCATAGTCGAATTTACTCTTTTGCTCTTCTGATATATATTCTGACGGATCAACCTTGGCTGCTTGCAAATGAAAACTAAGGAACCCACTTTGTGCTCCGATCTCCCGATATAGTAATATCGGGAAATTCTGATAAACTGTCGAAATAATATTTTCTATATCATCAATTGAGCGGTCATTTTCTTGCTCAATAAGGAAGGGGATTAGCCTTGGCAAAAAATCAACAAGTACGTCCCTAATAGTTGCCGATAATTCAACTGCTGATTTAGACTGTCCAAATTTTAATATGCCTTTATTGAATGCATAACTACAAACAACATCCATTAAATTCCAAAATTCAGTTCCTATAGAATAATAGCCAGATATCAAGTGGTCAACATAGCGAGTGGTAGGATGTTCTCCCTTAAATGTTGCGTAAAGCTCCATTTGCAATAAAGTGGTTAATGCGATTTCCTGATTGAAACCCATTGATTTCAGGTTTTCAAGGTGAACATTCGAAAATAAAGGCGTATGTTCTTGCAACAAAGGGTATATTACATGAAAATCTTGATTTAGCAGGAGAATTAGATGGTAAAGACTACGTTGATCATTGTCCAATTCTATGCGATACCTAAAAAAATCTTCTGCGGGTTGCTTCAGTTCCGGATGTATTTCCCAATGCCTGGCAAGTAAATTAGATTTAAAATTAAGAAAGTAAATATTTGTGCAAGAAAAGCTAAGACCATAGTCAATCCAATGAAGTGCAGAAATTATATCTCCCGTCTTTTCATAAGCTTCTGCGACCCAAAAAAGTCCGTTAATATTGCCTTGTAACAAATTGTTCTTGGCAGAAAGTACGCTATTAAAATATTTCAGGGCTTCTTCATATTTGCCGAAATCTTTTGCCAGTGTTACGCCTTTACTAAAAAGTGCTTCCTGAAGGTTGGGATTGATAGAAAGCGCTACATCATAGCAACGTAATTCTTCATCGAATTCCTCTTGGTGGCCGTAAGCTGTTCCTAAATTTTTCCAACAGGGTGCAAAGTTTGGGTCTTTATCAATACTGATTTTGTAGTTAATAATAGCAGAACTATAATCCCGTAGCTCACTTAACGTGTTCGCATAATTATAATAGATTATCGCTGATGAATTTGGAGTTAAATAACTTTTAAACAGATTACGAGCTTGAATGATTTTCCCTCTGTCGTTATCGCTAAATCCGTATTCAGCAAGAATACATGCTTTTAGTTGAAGTATATTTTCAGTTGATGAAATATTCGTCAAATTATTAACGATATTTAATGCCTCATGATAACGGTAAGTTTGATACAGGCTCCAAGCAAGCGCCAGATAAGTGTTATATTGACGGTTGCCACCATCAATAAGACGACGAAAGAGATAAACTGCATGTTCGTATTCGCGGTCATTGTAGGATTTCCATGCAGCTAATTCCCAATTGTCGTGAATCTTTGAAATATCGAAATCACCTATAAAAGACCTGTTACTGAATATCTGTTGCACATAACCTATTACGTTATTCCAATCAAGTTCTCTTAATACATTTTTGCGAGAAACATTAATCGTATATTCTTTTTGTCCTTTAGATAGGTCAATTCGTAGATTGTCAACCCACTCCCAATAAGCTTCTTGGCAGTCTTCTTCATATACTACTATCATAACAGGTTCCAGCCTTACTTTATAATAAGCGAGAGTGCTATGTTTTAAAGTTGCTTTAGCAAACGCCCCGCTACCTTTTGCATGTCCTTTTAACTGTATTGAAAAGTTTAATCCCGTAACCTGATTATTTACGGAAATTTCGACTTGGTAATCAATTCCATAGTCATTGTCAGGAATATTGAAATGCCACTCATCTGGAATCTGTTGTTCGAGAAATTTTTTCGCTTTGGTCTCAGTGATATGTGAATCTGGCCGTTTAGGGGTAGTCATAAAAAATAAAACGTAAATCTATTAAAGGTGATAATCTTCTCATTAATTAATAAGAATAAAAATTTGGACTGCGTCATTTTCAATCTAAACGATCATATTAGCTTATTCAAAACAAATCTTATTTGGAACAGTCCTATATAAAAAGAATCAATCATCGGGAATTTGAAGTTATTTTTTATTGATCCTAATTCCTTCAAAAAAATAGTCAATTATATATTTGTCAAACTCCAATAATGTTGAAATTCTTAAAATTCGCTCAATTCCTAGATCATTTAGATCGACAAGTACTTGGTGAATATTCTTTTCTTGCTTTATAAAATCATAACCCAGCCTTTTGTATCTTTTTTGAAATCATTCTGGGTAATCCAAACTCTCCTAGTTGGAATACAGTGCTAGGCAAAAACAACAAAAAGCCAAATAGACATTCGTCCTCCCGAACAAAAGTACAGCGATGCAAACAGCCGAAGTTTCAACGTCCAGCCCCACTTGCAGCAATACTTATGTTGGCGGTAGTTTTTCTATCTCACGGTAATAATGAGTCGTATAAACAACATATGACGGATATATGTGTTCAAAGAAAATTCTAAGAAACGAGCCATGTGATAGCCATCCTTCAAAATCATTTTGGTCTGGTGATGTTATTTTAACTCCTTGATTTTGGTGTGTAAAAATGCCATAGTCTTTTCCGAATTCTTTTGCTTTTGTAAGCTCCCCCGATGTTCGGCCAAAGAAATTAGAGTTATCAATTGTATGAATTGTTAACTTTAAATTTTGAAAA
>NZ_JBYTEI010000007.1:0-120234 GCF_058792415.1 Niabella sp. CPT15-335-S11 | reverse complement strand
TTTCAAAATTTAAAGTTAACAATTCATACAATTGATAACTCTAATTTCTTTGGCCGAACATCGGGGGAGCTTACAATTCGACTAATAGTGCCCCAAAGAACAAGCAATTTAAAAAAACAAAAGTTGTCAATTACTTTTTCCAAGACAAGACCATAAAGATAGAAACGGACAAAAACTCTTTAATGACAAATTATAGATGTAATCAATCTATTTGTGATTTGTCAAATAAGTTATTTGCAAATTTCCCTGCAACTACATCGGGAAATAATATTGTAACAGGACACGATGGTGTATTTTTCATTAAAGAAAAAGATATTGAAAGTTATTTACAAAAGTATAAGCCTGTACAACTTAGAAATGATAGCAAAGAAAAACGGATAAAGGAAAACTATCGTGTAATGAATTTTGGCGAATCAAAAGGTTTGTCATTCGATAGGGTTCTACTTTACCCAACCAAACCTTTTTTGGATTGGTTAAGAGACAACAGTAGTAGACTGGCGGAAACAAGCCGCTCAAAACTATATGTTGCCCTAACAAGGGCTAGATATAGTGTTGCTATTGTTAGTGATAAGGAGAATATTAATAACGATATTTCTCATTACCTTTTCGAGAATGATGAAAATTAGCTTTTTAAGCCATCAAAAAACGTCAAAAGCGGTATCAGGTGTTCGACTGTAATCCCTCTCTCTCTCCCCTTTACCAAAAGCCAGGGGAGCATCCACGGGTGTAAACCCTCACTTCACCCCACAAAAAAGCCACCTATCGGGTGGCTATGTACCGCGTACGGGAATCGAACCCGTGATTCATCCGTGAAAGGGATGCGTCTTAACCCCTTGACCAACGCGGCGTTGTTTTTGGGAGTGCAAAGATAGGCGGACGGCACATTTCAGCCAAAACTTTTTGGGAAATCATTCCCGTCCCAAAAAATATCTGACCAAAATCATATGGAAATCAGCGCATTTTTGATTTTTATGGCTAATTTTGGGGTTCCATAAGTTCTTAAATAACTAAAATACAACAAACACTATGAGTACAGTAAAAGTAGCCATCAACGGATTTGGTAGAATCGGCCGGCTCGCCTTCCGCCAGATTTATAACCTGGAAGGCATTGAAGTAGTCGCAATTAATGATCTTACCAACCCCAAAGTGTTGGCTCATTTGTTGAAATATGATTCCGCACACGGCCCATTCGGTAAACAAGTTACCCACTCCGAGGACGCTATTAATGTAGAAGGTAAAGAAATCAAAATTTACGCACAAAAAGATCCGTCACAACTTCCCTGGAAAAATCACGACGTAGACGTTGTACTGGAGTGCACCGGCTTCTTTACAGATAAAGCTAAAGCAGAAGCTCACATCGCAGCAGGCGCAAAAAGAGTAGTGATCTCCGCACCAGCTACCGGCGACCTGAAAACTATTGTGTTCAACGTTAACCACGATATCCTCGACGGTTCCGAAACAGTGATCAGCTGCGCTTCATGCACCACAAACTGCCTGGCGCCAATGGCTAAAGTACTGGACGACGAATATGGTATTGAACTGGGTATCATGACAACCATTCACGCGTATACCAACGACCAAAACACTTTGGATGCGCCGCACCCCAAAGGCGACCTGAGAAGAGCTCGCGCAGCCGCCGCCAATATCGTTCCTAACAGCACCGGAGCTGCAAAAGCTATCGGCCTGGTTCTTCCTAACCTGAAAGGTAAACTGGACGGTAGCGCACAACGCGTTCCTGTTATCACCGGGTCTATCACTGAACTGAACGTTGTACTGAAAAAACAAACGACCGTAGAAGAAATCAATGCCGCTATGAAGGCAGCTACCAACGAGAGCTTTGGTTATACAGAAGACCAAATCGTAAGTAGCGATATCATCGGAACATCTTACGGCTCCCTGTTCGATTCTACTTTGACCAAAGTGATGACAGTGGGCGACAAACAACTGGTTCGCACCGTTTCCTGGTACGACAATGAAATGAGCTATACCATGCAATTAGTTCGCACAGTGAAATACTTTGCCGGACTGATCAGCAAGTAATACCTGATTCAAAACGAAGGGCGGAACGGTTGTTCCGCTTTTTCGTTTATAGGAAAATCCAACATGCAACGTTTTGCATGATAACCCCGCAAGGACTGCCGGAATGCTGCCATATCGACCATCATCCAAGATTCTAAATTAAAAAATATTATATGTCTAAGTTTTCTGACTACAATTTTAAAGACCAGAAAGCCCTGGTGAGGGTTGACTTCAACGTCCCCCTGAATGACAAAATGGAGATCACCTCCGATGCGAGAATGAGGGCTGCCGTGCCAACTATCAAAAAAATACTGGCCGACGGCGGTAAAGTGATCTTGATGAGCCACCTGGGCCGGCCGAAATCAGGTCCGGAAGATAAATTTTCCCTGAGACACCTGGTTAATCACCTCAGCGAACTGCTGGGCGGAACGACGGTTCTGTTTGCCAATGACTGCATCGGCGAACAAGCCTACCTGACCGCCAGCATGATGAAACCCGGTGAGGTCCTGCTTCTTGAGAATCTCCGCTTCTATAAAGAAGAAGAAAAAGGTGATGAAGCTTTCGCTGAAAAACTTTCTAAACTTGGCGATGTGTATGTAAACGATGCATTCGGAACAGCTCACAGGGCGCACGCATCCACCGCCATCATTGCCAAATTTTTCCCGCCCGAAAAGAGAATGTTCGGACTGCTGATGGAAGGAGAGGTGGCCAGCGCGGAAAAAGTACTGAAAGAAGCACAAAAGCCATTCACCGCGATCCTCGGTGGTGCAAAAGTGTCAGATAAGATCCTGATCATCGAGAACCTGATGGAAAAAGCGACCGATATCATCATCGGCGGTGGTATGGCGTACACGTTCTTCAAAGCCCAGGGAGGTAAGATCGGTAACTCACTGGTTGAGGAAGACCGGCTGGATACCGCGAAAGAAATCCTGATCAAGGCAAAGGAAAAGAATGTAAACATTCACCTGCCTATTGATAGCGTGATCGCCGATAAGTTTGACGCAAATGCCAACACCGAAATAGCTCCCAGCAACGATATCAAAGACGGCTGGATGGGTCTGGATATTGCCGAAGAATCGCGCAAGCAATTTGCAGCCGTGATCAAGGCATCCAAAACCATCCTTTGGAACGGACCAATGGGCGTTTTTGAAATGGAAAAATTTCAGGCCGGAACCAAGGCCATTGCTGAGGCCGTAGCTGAAGCCACCCAAAACGGAGCCTTCTCCCTGGTGGGCGGTGGTGATAGCGTTTCTGCCGTCAACAAATTTGGCTACAAAGACAAAGTGAGCTATGTATCCACCGGCGGTGGTGCTATGCTCGAATTCTTTGAAGGTAAAGTACTGCCCGGCATCGCGGCTATCAACGCCTGATAATCTTTTAAAAGAATTTTTTTCTGATATTTATATGAGCCCTGGGACCTCCCGGGGTTCATTGTTTAAAAACACATCGCGCTTGTAAATTATTTCTCAGACAAAAATATTTCTGCCATCATACAACGCGCACTACCGCCCCCCGCAGTTTCAATGGTTGAAAGCGGGACATGTATGATCTTATTGTAAGTCTCGAGCCTGGATATTTGTTCACTAGTCAGTGAATTAAATGCCCGGGACGACATAACCACAAACTTATCGTGACCGACATTTTTTAATTGCAGCATATTCCCCGCAAACTGCTCCATTTGGTCAAGGCTGATGGAAATGACTTCTTTGCCTGTCTCGATAAATTTTTTAAACAACACCACCTTTTCTTTTTCATCGACCAGCGACTCCAGGCAGACAACCACGTACCGGTCCGCAACACACATCATTACATTGGTATGATAAATGGCGCGGCCTTCCCGGTCGGTCGCCGAAAAAAGTAAATATCGATATCCAAAAGTTTCACAATATTCATTCAACACGATCTCGCTGGTTCTTGCCGAACGGCAGGCATACACCATGTGGTTTGGCCGGTCTATGACCATGCTCCCGGTGCCTTCCAGAAACAGCGCCTCGTCTTCAAAATGGGTTAAGTCGAGGATTTCCTCCATTTTAAACTGATCTTCTATAATCTCCAGGACCTGCTTTTCCCGTTCAGTGCGCCGGTTGACGGCAAACATCGGGAAAAGAATGACCGTGCCGTTCATTTCCGTCGATATCCAATTATTTGGGAAAATGGAATCCGGTGTCAGCGGCTGGTGATCGTCATCCACCACCAATACACGAATCCCCTGCTCGCGCAAGGCGGCCACCATCCCATCGAATTCACCGAGAGCGCTGCCCAGCAGATCTGCTGTCCCGATTTTCTTCTGAAAGGTATTATTCACCGAAGTCTCCGGGTTGAACTCAAAATTCGAAGGCCTGACCATCAGTATCTGTGATGTAATGTGCGCTGGCATATATTATTTTACTTCTGATATTTTACTTTAACGCAGAAATTTCATCCCTGAGCAAAGGCATACTCATGCAGTGAAAACCGCCCCTGGCGCGCGACAGTTCCGCGGACGGAACCACGATATACGTATTCTCCAGCTTTTCGGGGCGCACGGAACCATTTTCAAACTGCTCAAGTAGGTCCGCTACCGCCACAATGTTATAGCCAGCCTTTTTGAAAGCCTCCAGCGTCTTGTCGTTTCTGTCATAGCCAATCACCACGCCTTCCCGGATGGCCAGCAGATTGCAACTGTCGGTCCACTGTTCTCTTACATCAAAGGGGAATTCATTATTGCCCGAGTAAATGAACCTGGTCTTTTCGGTACTTTTCAAATCGTTCCTGCTGATGTCCACCAACAGATCCTCCAGGTTGTCGAAATAGACCGGTTCCTCCGGATTTTTACGGCGGAACTGGGCCACCTGGATCGTCTCATCTTTTTTTGGGGTGGTCAGTGCCCGCTGGATCTCATCGGCGTCTTCTTTTTTGACGTGTTTTTTGGAAAATATTCCAAGCATGACCCAGGTATTTCTTTTGACTTGTGTGAAAATAGTATCAATATGCATGTAATCGCGCTTGTGCGGGATCTTCACCACAGAGACTTTTTTGACGATATCACGCTCAAAAAGTTGATGAATCGCCTGATAAGCCGCAGCAACTGTCGTCCTCTCGCTGATCCCGATAAGTACGTGGTCTTTCGTCACGACCATCACATCCCCGCCTTCAAGGGTTACCCTTTTCTCTTCGAGGTTGCCGGGCGACAAAAAATGGAGGGGGCTTTCTTTGAGTTCAATAATTTTTTCGCGGTAGGGTTCAAATAATGGATGATTAAAAAATATATATTTCATCAGCAGGGCCTCGCGTACCCGGGCCTGCATGGCCGGTTTATTCAGCAGGATCGCATCATTGATCACGATACCTATATCACGGATAAATATGAAATTTGGAACAGGAGGAAAAAGCATTTCCTTGTCGTTGGAAGTCCCGCTGATAAAGATCCTGGCCAGATCGGCCGCATCGGTGTTCATCAGTTCATCCTGGATCTCATACGAACAATTTTCGATCGCACATACTGAAGCAACCAGTTTGAGTTTGATTTCTTTATCCTGAAGGATCTCAGTTAATAACCACTCAATTTCAATGACCTGATCTGATTTGTAGAAATCCTTATGCCCCGGTTTGAAAAAATTCCTGTCGGGATGGTCCACTTCTTTCAGTTTCCCCTGGATCTTCTCCGGGTCCATGAAATACAACAGCAACTTGATGTAATAATCATATTCATGCCGGCGGATGGTATCCAGGTGCACCAGGTCTTCAAATAGCCAGTCCTGCGCCTTGGAAGGCACTACTTTGCCCAGCCCGCTATCGGGACTATGAACCAGTAATCGTCTGAGCCGGCCTATTTCGGAGGACACGTTTATCTTGTTTTTATTTTCAGGCATATGACTTTTTTTAACAAGCATTTGTTAGTTTACAAAATTAAGCTTTTGCGGCGGACTGCAAAATTTGCACCCGGTTCTGAGTTGCAAATAGTCCAATTTGATTAGCTTGCGCCCCGGATGAAAAAAGCCTTCGCTCAACTTCATATCGCTGTGTTGCTGGCCGGATTTACCGGCGTTCTGGGTCGTCTGATCACGATGAATGAAGGAATGTTGGTCTGGTACCGGTTGTTAATTACTTCGGTTACTCTTTGGGTGCTGATGAAATTAACCGGAAAGCTGCAAAAGATTCCGCGTGATGAGATATTAAAGATTTCGGGTATAGGGTTTATCTCCGCGCTTCACTGGGTCTTCTTTTATGCCTCCATTAAATATGCCAATGTCTCGGTGGGTCTGGTCTGCCTTTCAGCGGTTGGTTTTTTTTCTGCTATCCTGGAGCCCCTGATCAACCGGGTTCGTATCAATCCAACTGAGCTGATCTTTGGTATTCTTTCAATCGGCGGGATCTACCTGATCTTTCATTTCGATGCGCATTATAAATTAGGGATCACCCTGGGTATTATTTCTTCCTTCTTTGCGTCGCTGTTTCCCATTTTACTGAAACGGGCCATGAAGCGATCGAACATGCAGACGGTCCTGACCTGGCAAATGACCGGGGGTGTCATCGCGCTATCCCTGGTGATGCCGATTTACCTGCACTTTTTTCCGGTGAAACAACTGCTCCCATCCGCGCCCGATTTCTTCTGGCTGCTGGTGCTAGCCTGGCTTTGCTCGGTTGTTGCCTTTCAGTTTTCATACAATGCGCTGAAAAAATTATCAGCGTTTACGGTCAGCCTTTCCTACAACCTGGAGCCGTTGTATGGTATCCTGATGGCTTTTGTGATTTTTGGAGAGAACAAAACGCTGAACAATGGATTCTACCTGGGTTTGACAGTGATCTGTCTGACCCTGATCCTTCACATGTTTTTATTGAGGAGACGCCACCGGAAGAACGTATCTGCTGCGGGTGAGGCGCCCTCGCCATCTGCCTAATATCATTGGCGGATACTCAGAATTCCCTTTCCTGGAAATTTTCCAGTTCTTTGGCGACAGCCGTCACGAAAGTAGCGCCCAGGCTGCCGTCTACGATGCGATGGTCATAGCTCATACTCAGGTACATCATATGTCTGATGGCAATACTATCGCCCTGCGGGGTTTCAATCACCACGGGTCTTTTCTTGATGATCCCAACAGCCATAACGGCTACCTGTGGCTGGTTAATGATGGGTGTTCCGGTCAGGCTGCCAAAACTTCCAACGTTGGTGAAGGTGAAAGTTCCGCCCTGGGTATCATCCGGACTGAGTTTTCCATTGCGCGCGGCATCGGCGAGGTCGTTAACTTTCCTGGTCAGCCCGGTAAGGTTTAGCTGATCAGCATTCCGGATGACCGGTACAATCAGGTTTCCGGATGGGAGAGCGGTGGCCATCCCGATATGGATATTCTTTTTGACAATAATCCGGTCACCATCGAGTGAACTATTGATCAGCGGGAATTTCTTAATACATTTTACGATCGCTTCAATGATTAAAGGTGTAAAAGTGATCCGCGTGCCTTCTCTTTTTTCAAAATCTGCCTTAATTCGGTTTCTCCACATCACCATATTGGTCACATCGGCTTCCGAGAAACTTGTCACATGCGGGCTGGTATGTTTGCTCCGGACCATATGCTCCGCGATCAGTTTGCGCATGCGGTCCATCTCAATGATTTCTACGCGGCCACTGGCCTCTGCAAGGTCACGTGAAGTTCCCGCAGGTAACGATGTATCCTGTCTTACAACAGCCTGATGCGAAGCAGGAGATGGGGCAGCAGCAGACGCAGCGGTTTCCTTCTTCTTGTTCGCGACGTAATTCAGAATATCTTTTTTTGTAATTCTTCCTTCGTTTCCTGTACCCGGGATTTTCTCAAGCTCGCTCAGGCCGATACCTTCGCTGGCCGCAATATTCAGGACAAGGGGCGAGTAAAATTTCGCGAGGCTTTCGCTACCGGGCTGGCGGGATTTGAGCTCACTGGAGACAACTTCAATCGGTGCTGTTTTATCTTCCTCCGGTGGCACCGTATCAGTAACATGAGTTTCTGTTACATGTGTTTCGGCAGGGCCATCGGTACGGATCTTAGCGATCACTGAATCTACCGGCACCACATCGTTTTCTTTATATAGAATAACCTCAATGACGCCTTCAACGCTGCTGGGTACTTCGCTGTCCACTTTATCTGTGGCAATTTCCAAAACTGTTTCATCCATTTTCACCGGATCACCCACTTTTTTCAACCAACGCAGAATGGTTGCGTCCGTGATGCTTTCGCCCAATTTTGGCATAACGAGATCAACTAAAGCCATAGCAATATTTTAAATGTAACCAATCACTCCCAAAATTAACCCGCTATCCCTCCCGGGCAGCGCTGCAAACAGTTTGTGCCTTATAGCACTTCCCGGCAAATGTAATGATTTGCAACTGGCATGAGGCAATTAAAAACATAAAAATATGCGAGCGGACTATTCATCCCCCTTAATAAAGGACCTGAGGAAATTCAGCGCCTGAATCGTTGCCACCTCCGTATTCCGCTCCCTGTCAAACCGAAGTTTTAATAATTTCGCGACGGTTTTCTCCTTATTTCCCACGGCGATCCAGACCGTCCCGACCGGTTTGTCTTTTGTTCCTCCATCAGGCCCCATGATCCCCGAAGTAGCCACGGCATAATCGGCGCCGACCTGTTTCAATGCGCCGGTGACCATTTCTTTAACGGTCTCTTCACTCACGGCGCCATGCCGAAGTAACGTGTCTTTTCTTACACCCAGCAGGTTTTCTTTTACGGCGTTGGAATAAGCAACAATCGAGCCTTTAAAATAATCTGAAGAACCTGGTACGCGAGTGATTAATCCCGCAATATGCCCGCCTGTACAACTCTCAGCCGTTGCCAGGGTCTTGCTCCGGGCTCTGAGCAGCTTGCCTACGATTTCTTCCATGGGTTCATCGGTCATGGAAATGACGATATCGTCCAGCAGGGAAGCCAGTTTCTCGTGCAACACATCCAGCTCAGCGTTTATCGATTTCAGGTCCTGTCCCCGGGCTGTAAGCCGCAGTTTGACCATGCCAAAATTTGGGAGATAAGCCAGCCGGATATGTATCGGGAGTTCTTTTTCAAAGTCCTGGAGCCGTTCTGCCACGGAGGATTCACCCATGCCAAAAGTCACGACCACACGGTGGGCGATGCCCGGGAAGGTAAAAGAACCCCGGAGCCGAGGAAGGACTTCCTGTTGCATCAGACCTTTCATTTCGAAGGGTACACCCGGCAGCGAGACAAATATTCTTTTTTCACCATCCGGGCCTGGTTTTTCGAACCACATCCCCGGCGCCGTACCCAGGGCATTGTGCAGGACCACCGCGTTTTCGGGTACCAGGGCCTGATCAACGTTTCGCTGTAGGAGCGGACCGGGCCTGCGGAAAACGTCTCTGAATAAGTATGCGACGTGTTTCAGCACATCTTCATTTAATACCAGCCGCGTATCGAAATACTTACACAACAGCGGTTTGGTAATATCATCGGCTGTCGGGCCCAGCCCCCCCGTGATAATAATAATTTCCGAGTGAAGCGCGCATTCATCCAGCGCGGTCCAGATGGATTTGAAATCGTCACCCACGGCGACCCGGCGGTTAACCCAGATACCTAGCTCATTGAATACCCTGGCTATATAAGCGCTGTTGGTGTCGATCGTCTGCCCGATCAGGAGCTCGTCCCCGATCGTCAGGATGGAGGCGTATATTTCGTTGTGCTGTGTCATCAGGAATCAAATATCCAATTTATTACGGACTTGGGGGATAGGAAAATTGCGGCTAGACAGTGCTGCATTCATTTGTTTTTATTATTTTACGATAATTATTGGTACTCAAGATTAATTATTTCAATGAAAAAAATTTATTGGACGATTTCGCTTTTGTGTATCTGCTTTGTTTCCCAGGCTCAGGTCGATGCCCGTCTGGCTGCGGCCATGGAGAATTTTAACCGGGATGAACAGTGCAAATTTGCCTCCGTATCCCTGTACGTGAAGGAAGCATCGGGCGCAGTTGTTTTTGATCAGAACAGCCGGATGGGCCTGGCGCCTGCATCTACCCAGAAGATCATTACGGCGGCAACGGCATTCGGATCTTTGGGTAAGGATTTTACCTATACAACCAGGTTCGGGATTGTAACGACACCCACCGGGAAGTCGCTGTACATCGAGGCTTCAGGCGATCCTACCCTGGGTAGCTGGCGGTGGGAGAGTACCCGCGACCGGATTTTGCTGGACAAACTAAAAACCCTGCTAAAAGACAAGGGTATCAGGTCATTGGAGTCGGTCGTTATTTATGAAGGTAACCGTGGGCCTGAGACCATCCCGGATGGTTGGATCTGGCAGGATATCGGCAATTATTACGGAGCTTCCGCCATGGCGCTGAACTGGAGGGAGAATCAGTTTGACCTGCTCCTGAAATCCGGTGCAGTCGCGGGTTCTGCCGTTAGTGTAGTAGGAACACAACCCCTGCTTTATGATTACAGGATCCAATCCCTGGCAACGGCGGGCCCGAAAGGTTCGGGCGACCGGTCGTATCTTTATTATCCTTCCGCCGGCAGCAGATCGGGCGTTTTAACGGGCACTATTCCGGCAGGTGAAACGCAGTTCAGGGTATCGGGCTCCGTATACGATCCCAGAAATCAATTTGTCAAGACCCTGATCCAACACTTGAAAGGCACGGTAGGTTTTAAAAAAGTTGCCGCGCAGGTTGTTGTAAAACCGTATTCGAATGCTGATTGGATCTTTTCACATTCCTCCCCGGAACTGTCTAAAATGGTGTATTGGTTCCTCAGGAAAAGCATCAACCTCTACGGTGAAGCGTTCCTGAAGACAATAGCGCTGAAAGAAGCCGGCATAGCTACCACCCAGGATGGAATCGATGCCCTGCAGAAATTTTGGAAATCCAAAGGGCTGGATGCTGAATCCCTGCATTTGTATGATGGGTCGGGGCTCTCACCGCAAAACAGGGTGACAACAGCGTCGCAGGTCGCTGTATTGAGTTATGCAAAAGAGCAGCCCTGGTTTACGGATTTTTACGAGGCATTACCCTTGTTTAATGACATGAAGATGAAAAGCGGCACCATCAACCGGGTAAAAGGATTTACCGGATTTCACAAATCTGCTGCCGGCAAAGAATACGTGTTTTCGTTTCTTGTCAACAATTACAATGGAAGTGAGAGGAGCCTGGTCTCGAAAATGTTTAAGGTGCTCGACAACCTTAAATGAAAGATCGATGGCCGGCGTGAATTCAAACCGGTCTGTTTGAATGAGGGCGGTCATTGAAAGTGAAGCCAGCGCGGTTCTTTCAGTAATCAGCAATAATGAGAGGCAAAGAAACCTGTGGAACAAATTTTTTCAAATTAAACTTGTTTTAATAACTTGCAGGATAACTAAACCATTATAAAATCAGCCTTGTAAAAAATTTAGGGTTATGAAATTCAATACGGATCGTTACAAAAACATGGAGTACCGCCGTTGTGGGCGGAGTGGCCTAAAGTTGCCGGCAATTTCACTGGGACTTTGGCACAACTTCGGAAACGTGGATGATGAAAAGATTTACAGGAAGACGCTTCACACTGCTTTCGATCATGGTATCACACATTTTGATCTGGCTAATAACTATGGGCCGCCCCCGGGGTCAGCGGAAATTAATTTCGGGAAGATTCTGAACACCGATTTTAAGAAACACCGGGATGAGCTGATCATTTCATCCAAGGCCGGCTACCTCATGTGGCCCGGACCTTATGGGGAATGGGGTTCCAGGAAATACCTGGTCTCCAGCCTGGATCAAAGCCTCAAAAGGATGAAGCTGGATTATGTGGATATTTTCTATCACCACCGTCCTGATCCGGATACACCACTGGAAGAAACGATGATGGCGCTTGATCATATTGTTCGTCAGGGGAAAGCCCTGTATGTGGGCATTTCAAATTACAAAGCCGAGGAAGCTGCCAAAGCCTTTCAGATATTGAAAAAACTGGGTACGCCCTGTCTTATACACCAGCCCAAATATTCCATGTATGAGCGTTGGGTAGAAGGCGGACTGCTTGATCTGCTGGAAAAAGAAGGGGTTGGTTGTATTGCTTTTTCGCCACTGGCTCAGGGTTTGCTTACAAACCGTTATCTCAACGGTATTCCACGCACTTCAAGGGCGGCGAAGAAACACGGGTTTCTGCAGAAGGATGAGATAACTCCGGCACGAGTGGATCAGTTGAGGAAACTTAATGAGATCGCTATTGGCCGCGGGCAATCCCTTGCGCGAATGGCGCTTTCCTGGTTGCTGAAAGATCAGCGGGTAACGTCAGTGCTGGTAGGTGCAAGCGGACCGGGGCAGTTGCAGGATTCGCTGAAAAGCCTGTCAAATAAAGACTTCAGCCCGGAAGAATTGGCGCAGATCGATTCTATTTTGGGAGAATCAAAATAAGTTCGTGACTATATATAGATACACCTTTTCACTTGGGTATCCCAGGTGAGAAGGTGTTTTGCATACAACGAGCGTTGATTTTATTATTCATTATTTACAACCTGCAAATTGCATAGCATCAATTCATTGAATAAAAAAATGAACATGAAAAAAGTATCATTCTTTATAAGTGTGTTATTACACATTTTGTTTGTATTTTCTGTAGCGGCACAAGATTCAACAACTCCTTCAAATGCCCTGCAACACTATTTGACTAACGGTGATAAAACATATAGTTGGGAACTCAAAGATTCTTTTGATCTTGACAATATAACCGGTTATAACCTGTTGCTTACTTCGCAACAATGGAAACAATATACCTGGAGACATCAGCTTACACTCTTTGTTCCTAATGAAAATAAATACGATGGGGCATTGCTTTTTATTACAGGCGGAGGTGTTAATAAAGAAAGCCAAATGCCTAACTGGAATACCAAAATGGATCAGACGGCGATGTCTTTGGCTAGTCTCGCGAAAAAAAACAAAGCCATTTTAGCGGTACTGCGCCAGGTGCCTAATCAGCCGCTCTTCGACAGCCTTAATGAAGATGCAGCTATTTCCCATACACTTCATAATTTTAAAGCTGATGGAGATTATAGCTGGCCATTACTCTTTCCAATGGTAAAAAGTGCAGTACGTGCCATGGATGCCGTACAGGAGTTTTCGAAAATAAAGCTGCGTCACACTATAAACAGGTTTTTAGTATCCGGTGCGTCCAAACGGGGATGGACATCGTGGCTAACCGGCGCAAATGATCCCCGTGTGGTAGCAATCGGCCCAATGGTAATTGATATATTGAATATGCCCGTTAATTTGCAACATCAGATAGATACTTATGGGAAATATAGCGTGGAGATTGATGATTATGTAAAGCTTGGGATTGTGCAGGGCATGGGAAAGCCCGATGGGCTTGCAATGATTCAAATGATTGACCCCTATTCCTACCGCAGCAAATTAACAATGCCTAAAATGATTTTTATCGGCACTAACGATCCGTATTGGGTAATTGATAATATCAAAAATTATTTAAACGATATTCCCGGTAAAAACATGATTCACTATGCACCCAATGCCGGGCACGGCCTTAATAACGGCATTACAGCATTCCCCGCGTTAAGCGCTTTTTTTGGAATTACTCTGGCAGGAGAAAAATACCCCGAGTGCTCCTGGGAGACAATTGTAAAAAGGCATAGTGTGGAACTTACTATAAACGCCTCGAAGGATAAATTATTAGGTGTTACCGTATGGTCTGCCGATTCCGAAGATATGGACTTCCGCGATGAAAAATTTATAAGTAAAGATTTAGGTTCCGGTCATCAGTCAAAGATTGTTGTAAAACAACCGTTCCCGGTTAGAGGCTACCGTGCTTTTTATGTGGATCTGAAATATGCCGATCCGAACGGCGGTGATTATACAATTAGTACAGGGGCATTTATGATGGATACAAAAAAGATTTTATAAATTCCTGTTATACATGGAATCGTAAAAAAATTGCATTTTGGTCTGCTACAAAAGAGTGGATTATGCGACATGCAAAGCACTTTTAAAATTTTGAAACCGTTGATTTGGTATTTGCAGACCACAAAACGGCATAAGTAGCATTGTAAGACATTTTTGGAGTCTGCGCCGGATGTAACTATCTAGTCAATCGGGATCTTTAATTTTAGAGCCGGATGAAATAATCATCTAACCGGCAACTTCGTATTGCTGAGATAGGGCTTTGATTTCGTTGTAGGTGTATCTGTAAACGCCTTCTTCCTGTTCAGTCTCGGACGCTGCAACCATGGCACGGGCCACGTCTTCACCTTCGATGGCTCTGAATCTGGCCGACTTCCCGTTCATCATACCGGATAGCCGGGGCATCACATACTGAAAAATTTTCTCCATTGGGCGATGTTCTTCCCGATTGCCGAGGAGCATGCCGGGCCGCATGATATGTACTGTGGGCATACCGGTGCCAATGACATCCAGTTCAGTCTGTCCTTTCAAACGTGTATAAAAATAACTTGAATCAGGTTTAGCGCCAATCGAAGAGACCAGCAGGAATTTCCTGCAGCCGGTCTCGCGTGCGAGGCGGCAAACCCTAACGGGTATATCATGATCGATCTGCCAATACAACTTTTTATCGCCGTTGACTTTTTTGATCGTCGTACCGATGCAACTGAATACGGCTGAACTATTTTCAAGGGAAAGTTTTAGCCATTCGGTATCCTTGAAATCCACCAGTTTGATCTCGAGTTTTGGGTGCTGAAGGCTCACCGGGCGGCGCACTAGGATCCTCACATGCGTATAATAAGGATCCGAGAGCAAAAACTTCGTGACCAACGATCCGATCAGGCCCGTAAAACCAATAACTGTGGCTGTTTTTTCTTCACTCATTTTTTTTCCAGAACTTTGTGTCCGATAAAGCTATGGAAATTCTGAGCAACTATTCCCTAAAATCCCTTAACACATTCGGGATAAAGGTCAACGCAAAATATTTCGCAAAAGTATCCGATTCGGAGTCACTGAAGGAGCTACTGACGTGGCAGGCTGATCAATCATTGAAAAGCCTCGTGCTGGGCGGAGGAAGCAATGTATTGTTTACCGGCGATTTTGATGGCCTGGTAATCCGTAATGAACTGAAAGGTATCGAATTAGTTGGTGAGGATAAAGATCACATCTACCTGAAGGTTGGAGCAGGTGAGGTCTGGCATGAGTTCGTCTTGTATTGTCTCGAACACAATTATGCGGGCGTTGAAAACCTGGCTTTGATTCCGGGTTTTGCAGGAGCAAGCCCCATGCAGAATATTGGCGCCTACGGGGTGGAGGTCAAAGAGGTCTTTCATGAACTGACGGCTATGCACAGGCAGGAGATTTTCTTGCAGAAATTTTCGGCTGCCGATTGTGCTTTTGGTTATCGCGAGAGTGTGTTTAAGCATAAGTACCGGGATCAGTTTGTCATTACCGACATCACCTATCGCCTGAACAAGATACCAACCCTACATATTGAGTACGGAGCAATCCGTAAGGAGCTTGAAAAGCAGCAGGTGAAAGACCCCGATATCAGGTCTGTCGCCAGGGCTGTGATTGCAATCCGTAGTTCAAAACTCCCCGATCCGCGTGAAATTGGCAATGCGGGCAGTTTTTTCAAAAACCCGTCGGTCAGCAAGTTAAAATTTCAGGAATTGAAGGAGGAGTATCCTGGCCTGGTTGCCTATGAGAACGCAGACGGGACCATGAAACTGGCTGCAGGCTGGATGATTGAACAATGTGGCTTGAAGGGATTCCGGCAGGGGGACGCGGGTGTGCATGAAAGGCAGGCCCTGGTGCTGGTCAATTATGGAAATGCCCGCGGTGAAGATCTGGTGAACCTCAGCAAACGCGTGCAGGACACAGTCTTAGAAAGATTTGATGTAATGCTGGTCCCGGAGGTGAATATTGTCTGAACTAAAACTTTAGTTTAGATGAAGAAATAACTGGTTCTGAATGAAAACTTACACGCTACCTTGACTTTTGCTATGCGTAAACTTAGGCGTTAGATATCAGACGTTACCTTACACCTAGTGAATAGCCGTAACATCAACCGTTTCGATTCCTTTCAGCGTTAGGTCGATATTTCGGTCTTTCGCCTTATTCGCGTATTCGCTAATAATTTCCAGGATATCATAATCGATAAAATTGCATTCGCTGCCGTCAATAATCAATCTGCTGTTCTCGGGGATCTGATCAAGCGACCGCTGTAAATTTACTTTGTTGAGAAAAGTAATATTTGTATTTAATTTTATAAGAAAATTCTCGCCATCGTTTTTGATCTGATTGATGATTCTATATTCGGCTTTGTAGTTATTCCGGATAATAAAATAAACAGAGATCAGCAGACCGATACTCACGCCGATCAGCAGGTCTGTTGCCAGGATTACGATGATCGTGATGATAAAGGGCAGAAATTGTTTCCATCCGAGGCTCCAGAGATTGCGGTACAATTTGGGTTTGGTCAGGTTGTACCCGGTTATTAACAGGATGGCTGAGAGCGAAGCGTAGGGTATCGTATTCAATACAAACGGTATGGCCACAATGGAAAGCAACAGGAATAAACCATGCGTGAAGGACGACAGTTTAGTCCGCCCGCCGGCATCCACATTTGCCGCACCCCGAACCACCACAGCCGTCATAGGTATAGCGCCGGTCAATCCGCAGGTTATGTTACCAATTCCCTGGGCAACCAACTCCCTGTTTACCGGTGTGATCCTGTTGTGACGGTCCAGTTTATCAATAGCCTCTATACACAACAAAGTCTCGAGCGTTGCCAGCAGGCCGATGGTGAGTCCGTCTTTCCAGATGGCTGTATTGGTGAAGAATTTTGAAAAATCCGGAAAAGCAATATTCGAAAAAATATTGGAGGGAATTTCAACGATTTGCGTAGGGGACAAAGCGAACGGGGAATTCGTTTTTGTGAAGAGCAGGTTCAGACCGATACCCAGGACCACAATCAGCAGGGGAGCAGGCAGCACTTTGAATCTTTTCGCAAAGGGTTGTTGAAGCAGGATCAGCCCTGCGAGGGACAACACCGAAATGATGACAACGCCCGGTGTGAGGTGTTGTCTCAGATTATTAACGTTGCCCGCAATATCTACAGATGAAAACAACCTCAGAAAATCGCTGGTCCAGAAGTCGGGCTTGTCATAGCCAAGCGCTAATGGAATCTGTTTGGAGATCAGCAGCACACCAATGGCTGCAAGCATTCCCTTTATGACAGAAGAAGGAAAATAGCTCGCGATCGTGCCCAGTTTTAATACGCCCAGAGCAATTTGAAAGAGTCCCGCTACGATGACAGCCAGCAGGAAAACCTGATAACTTCCTAAAGAAATAATAGATGCGGCCACCACCGTTGTTAACCCCGCTGCCGGCCCCGAAACAGCCAGTTGGGATCCGCTTATCAACGATACGACTAAACCCCCGATGATACCCGATAACAAACCTGAATAAAGCGGAGCACCCGAAACCAAAGCGATGCCAAGACAAAGCGGAAGAGCTACGAGGAACACAGATAGTCCTGCAGACAGATCGTACTTCAGCCAGACAAGCCTGTAATACTTAATCTTACGTCTCATGTCCTAAAAAGGCGCAAAGGTAAGTATTTGAACGCTAAATGTTGAAAAAAGATTTTGTAATATGTGTAAAATGTAATATATGAATCTTCGCAGGTCCGATTGCCAGTCAGTCAGTTTGGCTCCTGCCTTCCCTAAGATCCTGAGGCTTCGTAAAGCTCGATCCTGCCGTCTTATGCAGCTTCCACGGAGAACCGGTAACCGATGCCATGAATCGTTTCAAGAGAAATGCCGGGGTCTGATCTCAGGTACTTTCTGATGCGCGTGACATAAACATCCATGCTTCTGCCAAGAAAAAAATCATCTTTACCCCAGACCTCCAGCAGGACTTCCTGCCGCTTGATAATTCGGTTGGGATGATCGCAGAAATACTTCAGCAGGTCGGCCTCCTTCTGCGTAATACTGTGTGTCTCCGTGTCCGTGCTGACAGTCATCTCCGTGTAATTAAACCTGGTTTGATGAATGGAATAAATCGTTATATCTTCCGCTTTCAGTTTCTTTGTGCGGCGTATAAAAACATCCACTTTCTTAAGGAGTTCGCGTATGCTGAAGGGCTTGCCCAGGTAATCATCCCCACCCAGGTTATACCCTTCGATCTTGTCGTTTTCGGCCTGGTTGGTACTCAGAAATATCAGGGGAATTAAATCGTTTTTCCTTCTGATTTTTTTTGCCAGTTGATAACCATCAAATCCGGGAAGCATAATATCGAGCAGGCAAAGGTCTATCTTGTTGCCTTCAAAGAGCTGAAGGGCTGTGGGACCGTCTGCGGCGTGTATCACATGATAGCCTTCTTCCTCCAGTGCGTCACTGATCATAAACGCCAGACTGAGATCGTCCTCTGCTAATAAGATATTTACCCGGTCGATCGTCATTTATCCATGCTTTAAAGGTAATTGAATAATGAAACTTGTACCCTCATTTGGGTGGCTGATTAACGTCAGCCTGCCATGGTGCGCATCGATAATCTTCTTCACAAAATAAAGTCCCAGCCCCAGTCCCTTTACATCATGTGTATTCCCGGTAGATACCCGGTAAAACTTTTCGAATATTTTCTTCTGATATTTTTCTTCGATACCAATTCCGTTGTCCTTTACAGTTATCCGGTAGCTTGCTGCTGAAACCTGCTCTGTGGCTATTTCAATCACAGGATTGGGTGCGTACTTCAGCGCGTTGGACAAAATATTGATAAAGACGATGAACATCATATCTGCGTCTGCCTGAACCAGTTTGTTTTCTTTTTCAGGGCGGAAAATAATTTTTGCTTTTTTTTCTTCAATGGGTACGGCCAGTTGCTGTATCGCCTCTTCAGTGATTTCGTTTAGACAGCAATCTGTTTTATTGATATGCAGACCGGTCTGATCCGCCTTCACAGAATTCACGAGGTTTATGATGTGCTGATTCAGATATTTCACCTGTGCCTGCATCAGGGATACGTATTTTGAGAGCTTGACCGGATCCTTATGAACGGCCGGTTTTTCCAGCGAATCAAGGCCGATCATCAGCGTGGACAGCGGCGTTTGAAACTCATGGGTGATATTTCGGATAAAATCATGTTGAGTTTCTACCAGGAATTTTTGCTTATACAAATAAAACAGGCTGATGCCTAAGCCCACCAGGAAAAGCGTGAGGACCAAACTCAGCACGATAAGCCAGATCATTTGCCGGAAAATATAGTATTCCGGATTGGTAAAAACGAGACTGATATAATCAAAGTCGCGACGGAAACGCGGCGCACTTAATCCGGTACGGATTATTTCCCGTCTATGATCGTCAACTGACGCCTGGAAAGCGTACCGATCCTGATTGGCCCGGTATAACTGAATTTGATACCCGCTAAAAATATTCACCTGCCGGAGTTCAGACACCAGTGAGTCGATCATCAACCGCTCCGGAGGTATAGTATCACTGATATTGAAAAGAAATTCATTCCGGGCGGGGTACTCCACGGATCCAACGATATTCAAACCGTTCTTGCTTCCAAAATCTTCATAGTATCCGCGAATTGCCTTGGTTACAGTAACAGACAAGATCTTCTCTTCAAATACGTATTGTTTGTATAAGAGGTACATCTGCAGAAAGATCAGCAGACTGATACTTACACTAATGATAATGATAATACGTTTTAAAGTGATGGATTTCATCTGTTGCAGGTTTTGGGCTGCCGATCAGTACCGCGGCCCGGACCGTTTATTCTTCGTTTCTGTTCATGTGTTTCAATTCCACATTTTTATATGCCCATCCAAAGATAAGCGGAAACACGAGGAGGCTGAAAAGCATCGCGCAAAGAATCCCCCCGATAACTACCCGCGCCAGCGGCCGGCTGCTTTCTGATCCGATACCATGCGAGACCGCTGCGGGAAGCAGGCCAATCGCAGCCATCAGGGCCGTCATCATCACCGGTCTGATCCGGGTTCGGACGCCTTCCTTGATACAGGTATAAAGGGAATGATGATGAAGATGAATATTTTCGAGATTTTGTTTGAATACCGTGATCAGCAACACGCCGTCCTGGATACAGATTCCAAAAAGCGCAATGAATCCGATGCCCGCCGAAATACTGAAATTGGTGCCTGTAATAAAGAGCGCAAAGATACCTCCTACGATGGCGAAAGGTACATTCAGAAAAACTAGGCCCGCATCTTTCAGGTTACCGAACATCGTAAACAGGAGAATGAAGATCAGAATCAGGCTGATAGGAACTACTTCAGTAAGTCTTCTTTCCGCACGTTGCTGATTTTCAAAATCTCCCTGCCAGGCCATTGTATATCCTCGTTGTAAATGAACGGCATTCTGCACTTTCTGTCTGGCTTCAGCAATTGTACTTCCCATATCCCGGTCGCGTACCGAAAATTTGACTGCGGAGTATCGCTGATTGTCATCTCTGAAAATCAGGCTGGGCCCGGTTTTTTTCGTGATGCTGGCGATTTCTTTTATCGGCACCTTCGAACCTGTGATCGTGGGCACCAATAGCGCGCCAATATCATCGGCATTCTTTCGGAAATCTTCTGGCAACCGGATCCTGATGGCGAAGGTTTTAATACCTTCATATAATGTTGAAGCAGCCTCGCCACCTATACCCATGGCTACAACAGCGTTTGCGTCGGCAGTTGACACACCATACATCGCCATCTTTTGCTGATCCAGGTTAACGTCTATTTCGGGTTGGCCGATATTGTAAATGATTCCCAGGTCTGCGATTCCCCTCACTTTCTTCAGCACGTTGTAAACACCCGAAACAGCACTTTCCATATAGTTCAATGAATCTCCATAAACCTTCACGCAGATACTTCCTTTCACACCTGATACAGCTTCTTCTACGTTGTCCATTATAGGTTGTGAGAAGTTCAGATCTGCGCCGGGCAAATCTTTCAGTTTATCATTCATCTGCTGTATCAACTCTTCCTTGGATATTTTTGGCTTCCAATCCTTTTCAGGGTACAGCATGACAGAAAATTCATTATTGTAAAATCCGGCTACATCCGTGCCATCATCAGGTCGCCCGGTTTGAGAGACTACATACTGTACCTGAGAAAAGCCAGAAAGCCGTTGCCGGACAGTCTTGGCAATTTCAACAGATTTTTCCAATGAAATACTGTAAGGCGTTTGTACCCGAAGCCAAATAGAGCCTTCGTTGAGCTCGGGTAAAAATTCCGACCCCAGCAACTTAAACAAGGAGAATCCCGCGATCATGATCAGACCCGCTATGGGAAGGACCCACCTGCTTTTCTTGAAACTCCAGCGGAATGCGGACAGCATCCCCTCAGTGACACCATGTAAAACCCGATTGTGTTTTTCGTGCACATTTTTGTTCAGCAGTAATCCGATCAATACAGGTACCAGGGTTAGTGTGATGATCAGCGCGCCCAGCAACGCGAAGCCGAGCGTATAGGCAAGTGGGGAGAACATCTTTCCTTCCACTTTTTCAAATGCAAAAATGGGTAAGAGCCCGGTTATAATAATAACCTTTGCGTAAAAAATGGCTTTCCCTAGCCGGGCACCTTGGTTCTTGATCAGTCCGTATTTTGCGAGTTTATTGAATCGTTCCATTCCCATCGATCGGGCCTTCTCGTCAAGTACCACAAATATACCTTCCACCATGACGACGGCCCCGTCTATGATTATACCAAAATCCACAGCACCCAGTGATAGCAGGTTGGCCGACATGCCCATAATGTGCAAACATATGAACGAAAATAATAATGCAAGCGGTATGACGATGGATACAATGAGGGTTGTCCGCCAATTGAACATGAACAGCGAAACCATCAGGGTTACCAGCAAAATCCCTTCCACCAGGTTATGAAGGACCGTGTGGGTTGCAAATTCAATGAGATTAGACCGGTCATAATACGGGACGATCTTGGTGTCTGATGGAAGAATATGGTTGTTCAGCTCATCAATTTTCGATCTGACTGCGTTCAGTACATCGGTGGGGTTTTCACCTTTGCGCATGATGATGATGGCCTCAACAACATCGTCTTCATTGGAAATGCTGCGCTTACCCTTTGCATCGGTCACTGCTCCGGTTCTCGCTACCCAGCCGAGTCTGGGAAGGTTTGAAATGGTTACGCCTGCCACGTCCTTGACCAGGATTGGCACGCCGTTGTTATTACCAATAGTTACATTCTTGATCTCTTCAATATCGTTTAGCAAACCAATACCCCGTACGACGAAGGCCTGATTGTTCTGAATGATCATATCACCCCCGATATTAATATTGGTTTTCTGTACGGCCGTAAAGACATCCAATGGAGTAATATTGATAGACGCAAGTTTGCCAGGATCCACCTGGATCTCGTAAGTCTTGGTCTTGCCGCCGAACGACGTGATATCAGCCACACCTGGTACAGCGCGCAGTTTCCTGCTGATGATCCAGTCCTGCATGGTCTTCAGCTCTCTGACATCCCGGAAACTGCTTTTGAGTGTATACCGGTAAATTTCTCCGGTTGGACCGGTGGGTGGTTGCACGCTGGGTTGGACACCCGCAGGTAAGTTAGCATTGCCCAGGAGGTTCATGACCTGCTGCCGGGCTTCCGGATCTTTGACGCCATCGTTAAAAATCAGCTTCACGTATGACAGCCCAAAAATACTGGTGCTGCGGAGGCTGGTTTTTTTCTGAACCGGATTCATCGCCATCTCAATGGGGATGGTTATGAATTTCTCTACCTCTTCGGCACTTCTCCCCGGCCATTGGGTTATGACGCTGATTTCGGTGTTTGTGACGTCGGGGAAAGCTTCGATCGGCATGTTCCTAAAAGTCACTACACCGACTATTACCAGCAGCAGCGTGCAGAACAATATGAAGAACCTGTTCTTTAGCGAGAAGGAAATGATCCTTTTGAGCACTTTTGTCATATACCGGTTGCTAATTATTTAATGCACCATAAATCAACAAGGCATCAGAACCTACCAGCTTTTCTCCTGGTTCCACGCCACCGCTGATGTAAGTTTTATCTTCATTCGCACTGATAACGGAAACCTGCCTGATCCGGATATCCGATCTGTTGTGATAGACCAGTACATAGTACTGGCTGTTATCGTAGATCAATGCGTCGCTGGAAATTGTCAGCGCCTGCTTTGGCTCAGTGTTGTTCACGATCACGGTTGCGAACATCTGCGGTTTTAAAAGATTATTCGTATTCTTTAATACCACCCGCACTTTCTCCACTTTACTTGAAGGATCCAGCACATGGCTGATCCGGTCTATCTTGCCTTTGAACACTTTGTCAGGGTAGGAGAGGGTGGTGATGTCAACCTGATCGCCTACATGAACCTTTCCAATATTTGCCTCGTATACATTTGCCTCAATCCAGACTTCACTCAGATCTGAAACCACAAACATAGGCGTGCTATTATCTGTCCGGATACTCATCCCGTCATTGATGTTACGTTGAATAACAAAACCACTGATCGGTGATTTTATGTTAAAAACGCCCTGCCTGTTGCTGCCATTGATATGGAGGATCCGGGTCGCTGCTTCTTTAGCTGCCAAGGCCTGCTGATAGGAAGCCTGGGCCGATGTTACATCCACCTGCGAGGCCAGGCCACTTTTATACATGTCTTTGGTCTTTTCCAATTGCCTCTTGTTCAGATTGAGATTTGCTTCGGCATTGATCAGTGCGGCATCATAGTTCGCAACTTCCGTACTTCTGATTGTCCCAAGGATCCTGCCGGCCGGCACAAAATCGCCCTGCTGCACGCTGATACCCTGAACGTTTCCGCTAACGATAGGGAATACATTGACCACTTTGTCGGCATTAAAATTGACCATCCCATTCAACCGGATAGAATGAGTCAGGTTGGAATAGTACACACTATCAATGACCAGCTTTTTCGCCACGGAGTCGGGGAGTTTGTATGCCTCCCGCGTATTGGCAGTCCCGGGCGGATCACCACAGGATACCAGCATATTCAATGAGAACAGCCAGGTAAAATACTTTAGAATTCTAGTGCGCTGATTAAGCATGATTTTCGGTTTAATCGGGATTCTATTTATTAAAGAATTTTGTGCCCGTCGCATTATTCAGGTTTTCCAGTTGGGAAACCAGGTTAAACTTCAGGGAGTTAATTTGAATCACATTTTGTTTGTAGGCGTCATAAAAATCTATAAACTCGAGCAGACTGATATTACGTTTTCGGAAGTTTTCCATAACGTTCCGGATCATTTCCCTAAGTTGGTCTGGGAAATGGGGATCCATACCGGATAATACATCCTGAGCTTTCAGGGCATTTTTGTAGGCTGTAGCGAGTTGGCTTTCCACCTGGTCTTTTTTCAAGAGCAACTGCTGCCCGCTGATTTCGATCATATCCTTTGCCTGCCGGATATTTCCCTGGTTCCTGTTGAACAGCGGAATACTCAGGCCGATTCCTATGCTGTTAAAATTCTTCACATAGCTGCCTAACTTATCATAGCTGCTTCCGATGGTTATATCCGGTACCGCCATGGATCTTTGGAAAGCAAGGTTTTGCCGGCTCTGTACCAACTGGGCATTGATGGCCTTCAGATCGTACCGGTTTGCGTAGGTGCTATCCGTAAGCTGACCGTAAGTAAAATTTCTGATTTCATTTTTCAGGGAAGGATCTGAAACCACTTCCGTTTTAATAAAAACTTCGGGTCGGGCTCTGATCAGCAACTTAAATTCACTCATCACATTTTGCATCGTTGTCTGGAGGTTTGCCAGCTCAGCCTGCAGGGAATACAGTTGGGATCGGATGCGCACCAGGTCCTTCTCCGCCACATTACCTTTTTTAACCTGCTCCTCAAATGCCTTTGCCGTCTCCGCGAGCGAATTGATTTCGAGGTCGTACACATTCTGTGTCTGCTGCAGATAGTAGAGGTTGAAAAAATCTGTCCTGAGCGTTTGCAGCAAACTGCGAATCAGGTCGTAATATTGATATTCAGTAATGTTGACCCCGGTTTCCAAGACGGCGATATTCTTCCCTCTTTTCCGGGCAGTTTTAATCAACTGGCTTATCTGAAACGACACTTCTCCGGTCGATTTTCCGAAATCGAAAAACTTTTTAGTTTCCGGCTCGTACAGACCTGTGTTTAAACCGATTTGAGGGTTGTCAATTAATCTCGCCGTTATAACGTTGGCTTTGGCGCTGTCGATACTAAACCGCTGTGAGATCAGTTGAATATTGTTCTTGTAAAAAAGGCTTTCAGATTCGGCCAGGGTTATGTGTAACACTTCTTCCTGATGCTGTGCGTAAATCCGGCCCGGCATAGAAAGAACGATCATAGCCAGCGCTGTAATAATATGTCTTGGCATGTTTATCTGATTATTGCAAAGTTGTAAAGCATCCTTGTTAAACAGCTATTTACAAAAGTTAATCGCTCGTTAATCGTTAATTTTCGTAGTTGTTCAGTGGGGAGGCATGCTGTTTACATCGGTCGATAAATGACTACACGCATTAGCCTCACTTAAAGCAAACCTGGGGGCAGCACGCTTAACAACCGGACAATTCAGACCAGCCTGCAGGGAACTTCGAGGTCTTCCGTCAGGTAATAGCTCGCACAGATCCGGTGATAGCCGTCCGCTATAATCAGTTTTCCGTTACTCCTCAAAAGGAGGATCGGAGATAACTTGACGCCAGAATGGAATTTGGTGAGATTCTCCTGGACATGCCTGTTATCTTCCGGCAAAAGCGGCAGACCACTCGCCCTGAGTATATCCTTTGATTTTTTTTGAATAGTTGTGGCCTTTTGCAATTTTTTTGTGATCTTCTTTGCTTCAGCAGGTGTCATCAGCAATTCAAGGTAATCCTGGGCAGCAGGAAAATCGTGTTTCTCGGGGTCTTTTTTAAAGACATTTTTATTGTTTGGTTCCATCGGAAAAAGTTTGTAGCTTTAAAGATACACTTTTCATTTTCCTGAAAGCACTCAGGAAATTTCCCGTCACTTTTCTATCCAACTTTGTTGATACTCCTCAAAGTTAGGACAAATTGATTTTGAACCGGTCTGATTCATTCGTAAAATTCTGCCAGGGTTTATTTTGCATGTTCCTTCCGATGAACGAGGTAATAGACCTGCGGAAGCACTGTCAGGGAAAGAATCATACAAACGATCAATCCACCAACGATCATAATGGCCAAAGGTTTCTGAACTTCGGACCCCATACCTGTTGAAATAGCGGCAGGGAACAACCCCATCGATCCCATCAGGGCGATCATTAGAATAGGCCTTATCCGGCTGTGAACCCCGTTGGAGATGGCATCCTTTAGGGAGAGGCGCCGTCTGAGGTTTTGTCTGATATTACCGATCAGCACTATACCATCAATCGTTGCCACGCCAAAAAGAATAATAAATCCGATGCCGGCTGAAATACCAAACGTAGTGCCGGTGGCCCAAAGCGACAAATATCCCCCGATGAACGCAAAAGGAATGACCATAAAGGATACCAGCGTATCCCGGAGATTACCTTCAAAATTTGCCCATAACAAAAACATGATCAGGAGAAGGGAAGCAGGTACGATCAGTGCCAACTGTCGGCTTGCCCGTTCTTTCGATTCAAATTCCCCTGCCCAGACCATCTTATTTGCCCGGGGGATTTTTACTTGCTGTTCAACTTTCTGTTTCGCTTCTTTGATGGTGCTGCCGAGATCCCGGCCCTCAATACTGAAGCCTACTGCGATATACCTGCTGCTGCCCTCGCGATAAATAAAAGTGGGGCCGGTGGTGTTCCCGATGCTGGCAATCTCCCTCAGGGGCACTTTTGATCCGTTGCTGGCGGGAATCAGTATACTGCCAATCTTCTCATCATTATCCCTGGATGCTTTGTTGAACCGGATTCTGACGTCAAACAGTCTTTCATTTTCGTAAAAAGTAGTCGCAGCTCTTCCGCCTATCGCCATTTCAATGACTGCCTGCGCATCGGCCATGGTAACGCCATATTTGCCCATTTTACGCTCATCTAGTTTGATACGGAGTTCCGGCAAGCCCAGGTTTCTGAATATATTTACATCTTCAATACCTTTCACGCTGCTGATGCTCTTCGCGACGCCGCCCGCGAGTTTTTCCAGTTCTTCCAGATTGTCGCCAAATATTTTCACCACCAGGGCACTTTTTACACCGGCTACGTATTCTTCCACATTGTCCTGGATAGGCTGACTAAAAGCGAAAACGATTCCGGGATAACTTTTAAGAGTGCTGCGCATCTCATCGACCAGGCCTTCTTTGCTGATTTTTCGTTTCCATTTCTTTTCCGGATGGAGTTGTATATGAAATTCAGCATTGAAGAATCCGGTGGGATCTGTCCCGTCGTTTGGTCGCCCAACCTGATTAAGGACAAACTGAACTTCATCAAAACGCTGCAATTTGTTTTTAATCTCCCCGGCCAGCCTCCTGGATTCTTCCAGGTTAATGCTGTTGGGCATAGTAGCGCGAATATAGATGGCGCCTTCATTGAGTTTGGGTAGGAATTCAGTGCCATGCCGGAGGAAACCGGCAATACAAAGTCCCAGCAATACAAGAAAAGAAATAATGGTCGCCGTTTTTCTTCTTGTTGTAAACAGAAACATATTGAACAGCGCCTTTCGGATACTTCTGTTGACGATGTTCTCTTTTTCGCGAATATTTTTGGTCAACATGACTTTACACATAGCCGGGACATAGGTCAGGCTTAAGATCAATGACCCAAGCAATGCAAAACCCAGGGTATAGGCTAAGGGAGAGAACATTTTTCCTTCTACCTTGCGGAACGAAAATATTGGCATCAGGGCAATGATCAGAATCAGCAAAGCGAAGAAAATATAGGATGCAACACTGGCGGTACTCTTCTTGATTATGCCCGCCTTTGATATCCGGTTGAACCGTTCCATACCAAGCTGCTGGGCTTTTTTGGCAAGCGCCACAAAGACGACCTCCGAAATAACCAACGACCCTTCCAGTAGCAGGCCAAAGTCCAATGAGCCCATCGAAATCAGGTTGGCCGGCATACCCATGATACGCAACATGACAATAGCAAACAGGAATGCCAGGGGAATGACAGAGGCGACGATGACGGTCATCCGCCAGTTGTTCAGGAAAATGAAAACAATAAGTGAGACCAATATGATGCCCTCCACCATGTTCCTGGTTACCGTGCTCACTGTTGTGTTTACCAGTTCTGTACGGTCAAGAAAAGGCTCGATCTTCACGTCATTGGGCAGGATCCGATCGTTCAGTTCTGAAATTTTTTCTTTGACGCGCGCGATGACTTCACTCGGATTCTGTCCGCGTAACATGACTACAATTCCCTGGACGAGGTCATCATCGCCCTGAAGACCAACCACGCCAAGCCTGGGCTTTGCCGATATTTCAACTTCTGCCACCTGCTTCACCAGGATGGGGCTGGATCCCTTTACTTCTATCAGAAGATTCTCAATGTCCTCAATGCTTTCCAGCAATCCAACCCCCCGCACTACATAGGCCTGATCACCTTTTTCAATTACATCGCCACCTACGTTTACGTTGCTCCTGGAGACGGCTTCAAAAACGTCGAGCGGCGACAATCCATAGTGGGAGAGCTCCGTTGGGTTGATCTTAATTTCATATATTTTTTCTTCTCCGCCGAAACTGATGACATCCGCCACACCTGGCACAGCCACCAGCTCGCGCTCTACGACCCAGTCCTGCAAGGCGGTTAATTCTTTCACTGGTCGGTGACTTTTAATAATATATCTGAATATTTCGCCTGTGGCGCCGTAAGGAGGTTCAATCGCTGTTTCTGCGCCTTCCGGAAGACTAAGCCCCTGCATCCGGTTGGAGGCGTATTGTTGCGCGTAAAAGTCTTCCACGTTATCCTCAAAAATCACCGTAACCACAGATAGCCCGAAAAGTGAGATCGAACGCACTTCTGTTTTTTTAGGAATCGTGTTCATTTGCTTCATAACCGGAAGCGTAATGAATTTTTCCACTTCTTCAGCGCTTCTGCCTGGCCATTGCGTGATAATCCGGGCGCGCGTGTTAGTCACATCCGGGAATGCTTCAATAGGTGTACGCAGGTAGCATGCGATACCAATGATCACCAGCAAAGCCGTCATAAAGAATACAACGATCGTGTTCTTTAAAGAAAAGGATACTATGCGCTGAACAAATTTTGTCATCTTTCTTAGAAATTTTTGGCGATAAAATCAGCAGGATCAGTCAGTGTGCAATGATGCCCGCGATGGTTACATGGCCGGGTTACAAAAGAGAGGGCCTGCTAATAAAGTCATCACGTATCAGCCCGGTTTTTAATAAACTGAGCTCCGGAGTTGCTCATAAATGATCAGGTGATTTTTTGTGATCACTTTGTCTGATGGCTCCAGACCTTTTCTTATGAACACTGTTTCTTTGTTTTGTGAAAGGACTTCAATCTCGCGGGCTTCCAATTCACATTTATTTTTGTACACAACCACAAAATACTTGTTGTCTTCAAAAATGACCGCGCCGGCTGGTACGGTCAGGGCTTCGGATGTAGTTTTTTTTCTGGCAACCACGTCCACCAGCATTCCTGGTTTTAGTTTCAGGTTTTTGTTGGCGAGAACAACCCGGGCTTTCAGGACTTTCTCTTCCGGATCCAGCACCTGGGATACAGCGGAAATAGTACCTGGGAAAATTTCACCCGGATAGGAGATCGCCGAAACTTCCACTTCTGTGCCGGGCTGAATGTCCTTGACGTTGGTCGCGTGAATATTGACCATCACCCAAACCTCACTAAGGTCGGAAATGGTATACAGAACGCCCGATTCAGGCGAGATGCGGGTTCCTGCCGCAATCGATTTTGTGGTGAGAATTCCAGACACAGGCGCTTTGATCTGAAGGACTTCTTTCCCTGCACCAGCGCCGTAGATCAACAGGTTGGATAGGATCCTTTGCTTTTCCGAACGGTGAATTTCAACTTCGCTTTGCGCTTCCAGAAGATCCTTTTTCGAGGCAATATTGTCCGCATACATCGTTTGGGCTGCCAGCAACTTTCTTTCAGCTACCCTGATTTGGGATTCCACGGTTTGAAGACTGGACCTGAGTTCGCTGAATTCGGGGCTTCTGAATTCTGCAAGTACTGAACCACGGGTTACCAGATCACCCAGCGTGAAATTCGCCTGGGAGACGATCCCGCTGACCAGACTGGTTATCTGGACTACTCTGTCGGGGTTTGCTTCCACGTTGCCCGTCAGGGAAAGTGCATAGACCGCAGGCATTTCTACCGGCAGTTCAGTATTGATTGACTTGGCAAAAATTGAATCCAGGCAATAGGTTTTGCCGTCAGTGCTGTTTTCTTTTGGCTGTTGCCTGCAGCCTGTGGAAATCAGCATAAGAGCAATAGCAAGTATAATGGAGAATTGACGCATACACTTTATAATTTATAATTATCTGATCAGGTCTTTACCTACGGCGTGATTCAGGTCCTCAGATTTCTTGTTGACGTCCATCATGGCATCGAGGATAATTTTTTTATTGCTGAGGTAGGCTTCAAGGAAATCGATATATTCGATCAGGCCGATATTTCTGGTGGAAAAGTTTTTGGTGTACCTGGACTGTAATTCGTCCAGCGAAGCTTCATAACCCGCTTCAATGCCGTTGAAATGAGCCCTGGCATTCACCAGGTTCTTGTAGGCCAGAACCACTTCGTTGGTGGCTGAATGCTCTTTGAAATCACGCAGCAAGCTGGCTTGTTCCATGCCAATTCTAGCGCTTTTAATATTTCCCTGGTTCTTGTTAAAAAGCGGTATGTCCATAGCAACGCCAAAACCCACAAAATTGAACATGAAGTTGCTACCCCTGTCGTAGCCAGCTTTCAGGGTAAGATTCGGTACTTTCTGTGCCTTTTCAAATTCATATAGTCTGCCTGCATATGTTTTCTCGAGGTCTGCTAGTCTGAGGTCTGGCCTGGCCTTCTTAGCTTCTTCCATAAGTTTGTCAAGTGCCGGCAATTGATCGTCTTGCTGGTTTCTGTCAAACCCTTCATGGGTAATGATCAAATGCGTCGAAGCTGGCAGGTGCGTCATGATCTTCAGATCTCTTTGCGTTTCGAGCAGCTCCTTTTTTTGGTCCTGAATAGTATTTGCAAGTTCAAGTTCGAGAGCGCGAAGCCTGATCCACTCCCCGCGTGGGGCAAAATCCTGATCGACCAGCTTTTTGGTGGCCGTTGTCAGTTGCCGAACTGACCGAAATTGATTTTCGTAGAGGGTCTGCATTTGTTGGAGGTACTGCAGTTGCGTAAGCAGGTGGCGGAATTCGATCTTCAGGTTTCTCAGCAGTTCTTCAAATGCCTGCTCAGATCTTTGTACATTCGTTTGTTCCAGCGCTATGTTTTTCCTCCTTTTTCCTGCGGTTTGGATCATTTGTTCCAGAGATGCGCTGAACTGCCGGTTTTTACCAAATTTGCCGCCTCCGAACCCGCGCAGTTCTTCTCCAAAAACATCAAGTTGTTTTTGTGTTGCCCATAAGTTTACATCATCCAGTCCGGCGGTTGGATTAGGCCATAGTTTCGCCTGGATGACCCTGGCTTCTGCCTGTGTGACGTTCATCCGTTCCGCGAGTACCAGGAGATTCTGCCTGAGAAATAATTCTTCGTATTGATTGCGGCTGAACTTTAGTGTGTCCTGCGCTTTTGGAGCAAAGCCTATCCATACAGATAAAAATAATAATAAGTATGATTTTGAAACACCCATGATTCGATTGCTTGTTGTAAGTGCGCAAAAGTGGGCTTTGAAAGCTTAAAATAAGCTTAAACGGCATAAAAATCAGCTTAATATAAATTAATATCCGGCTGCGAAATGGCGTGTTTAGAGGAAGTTACTGGGATTGATTGAAGCTGGGAACTCCTGGGCGGAGCGGTGATTACCACTTTCTATCATTATAATACCATGCAGGTGGTTAACTGACGTATTTCTGAATTAATCGCGATTTAAGTTTGGTTTTTAAAATAAACTTAATATATAATATGTTTATATCTAATATCTAGCGTCTAACGTCTAGTATCTAGTGTCTAATTAAAGGAAGCTGAAGTTCGAAGACGTTCTCATTATTTTCATTAATCCTGTAAAGAATTTCCCCGTCGTTCAGCTCAATAATTCTTCTTGCAAGTGCAAGCCCCAGACCGAATCCGGTCTTGCCATGGCTGTTTTTTCCCCTGAAAAAGTGAGAGAAAAGATAGGGCAGTTCATCTTCGCTGATTGTTCCTCCTGAATTAATGAATTCAACAGAAAGAACCCCTGGCTTGAGGCCATTGATCTTGATTCCAGCCATATTATTATCAGAATATCGAATGCAATTGATGAGAATATTCCGAAACGCTTCCTTCAGCAACATTTTGTTCACCGGGCTGATCAGTTTTTCTTCATCGATCACATCTGGAATGTAGTGGACTTCAAACTGAAAATGAGGGAATCTCAGGTTCAGTTCCTCGATGATGTCGAACAGTAACTCATCAATCCTGATCCCTGTTCTTTGAGGCTGTGTGGCCGACTCCATCTTTGATACTTCCAGCAACACATCCATGATCTCGCCAAGTGATTTAGCCTGGATGACCTGCGCGGACAGCGATTCCCTGAGCTTGGGATCTGTAGCTCGGTTACTAAGTCTCTCAAGGTCCGAGACCAGCACGGCCGCTGGCGTCTTCAGTTGGTGTGATATATGCTGAACGGCTTGTTTTTGAAAGGAGAAGGCATCCCTGATCCGTTTCAGCAACTCATTGAATCTTTCGGTGAGATAATTTAGTTCATAAGTTGTGGTCTGAATATGAAGTGGCACGTTTTCACCGGCGCTCAGGTCATAGCGACCGAGTTTTCTGGCAAGTACTGTGATTGGTTTGGTGATGATATTCGACAGGTACAAAGAAATCAGGACGATGATGATTGCTATTGCAATAAACATCAGTATCAGGATTTTTCCTAAAAAAGACTTTTTCGAATAACCCATGGCGTCATAAGCCTTACTGATTGCAAAGTATTGTACGTTGTTGTGCTGAATGAAAACAGCGACCACATCATACTTACCTTCCCTTGTTTCAATTAGCTTATTGGTTGAGGAAAGTGAGGCCAGTAATTCCGGGGACCTGGTAATTTCCAGGCTATCGATGCTCGCGAAAATCAATTTTTTGTTTTGGTCGTAGACGAGCAATTTCTCGTCATAAAAATCGTTAATATCCTGCCTGTCCAAAAAGCTGGATAGGGTAGAGCTCATTTGTTCAAATTCACCGATCAGTCCAATGGTATATTTTATCTTAGCAATTTGCTGCTGGTGAAACTCCTCTTTTCGGTGTGCAGAGAATAAAACGTACACCACCAGCAGGGATGCAGACAAGAGGCAAATGACTGTTACCGAGAAATAGAATAATATTTTGTTGCGTAACTTCAATCTGTCTCAAGATAGTAACCGTAGCCGACCCGGGTCCTGATTGTATTCTTCCCAAAAGGCTTGTCCAGTTTATTTCTCAAAAAATTAATATAGACTTCAATAGTGTTCGTATTCGCGTCAAAAGTCTGGCCCCATATTTCCCGGACCAACTCTTTCTTTGAAACCACTTCACCGGCAGATTCACACAATTTTTGGAGTATCTGGTACTCTCTCGGCGTGAGCGATATTTCCTGTCCTTGCCGGTACACTCTTTTCCGGGATTTGTGAATCACAATATCCCCCGCAACAAGCTGTTCGTCTTCGGTATTGTTGCCGGGTTGTGTCTTATTCCGTCGTGTAAGCGAATGCAGACGGAGAAGCAGCTCTCGCATGTAGAAGGGTTTGGTGAGATAGTCATCGGCGCCGGAATCGAAGCCCTTTACTTTATCTTCCAGTTCACTGAATGCAGTCAGCATCAGCACCGGTGTTTGGGTATTATAGGTTCTGAAATCACGGCAGAGATCATAGCCATTCTTCCCGGGTAAATTGATATCCATGATGACGCAGTCGAAATGCTCCTTGCGAAGTATTTTATCGGCTATTAAACCATCATACGCCTCTGCCGATGAAAATCCATCCGAAGTAACCGCTTCCCTGATATTGTTGTTGAGTGTATGATCGTCTTCTACTATTAAAATATGCATGATTAAATCTGGGCTATATAAACAAACTTTTTTTAATATAGTTGCAATAGGCTTAACACCAACAGCATTTAATACTTAAATAGTTTGGTCCCGGGTTGTGCCGTCGATGAATGTTCACTGGTACATATATAATAGCATCATATGTGTACATGCCCCCTTAGTGCAAATGCGTGAACAGGGCCGCGATCCTTGTTGTACCCCGGATTTTGAACAAACTGATAATCAAAGGTAAGCCAAAAAAACCGGGTAATTCTCGCGTTGTAGAAAGTCTCCATTATGAATTCCTTCCCATAATTGAGTTTCCCATCACCAATGATGAACCCATATCCGCCTGCATTTAAGAATTCACGATGTGGTTTTGATATTCCATTCAGCGCCAAAGCAAGACCTGCAGCGTCTTCCCGTCTTTTCCAACGTTTTCCATTGATTGTAACGCCCGCAGTTGCTGTTTGATCAATTTCAGTAAACGCCCAGGTTGCATATTTCCCGTCGTTCCATCCGAGTCTGGCAAATGCTCCGATATCATTGCTGATATCCTGTTTGATATTTAGAAACACACCGTTCTTTTTTCCGCCGTATTTTTTGTGTTCAACCACTCCGGTAAAAGCATTAAGCAGAGCCGTATCCCTGGCGCTTATAGCTTCGATACCACTGGCATAGGAGGGTGCCTGGGAGCTCGTGTGACTTAAAGTGAGCAGAACAGCGCCCTGGCGTTGACTGATGGCATATTTATGTTCCAGTTCCACAGTTTCTGAATGGGCATGCGAATTGTATTCCATCAGATGATAATTGGCGAGCCTTGGAACAGCTACGGTGGAAATACGGAACTCCCAACGTGGGTTTGCATATTCCAGAACTACCCCTGAAGTATATCCCTGTGTGTTAGCCGGATAGTCCCAGGCACCGTTTGCCCAAATCGACCAGTTCAGGAATTGTGTACGCGGATCATTGCTATACCGGTTATGGTCGTAGTAGTCGGCAATGGCAAATTTGCCGGCGCGAATGGTGAAGCGATTCACAGGAACGCGGCTTGCCACCTGGTTGTCTTCGTCTTCGGTATAAACATAGTCGGTGTTCCCTATCGGAAAATGTTGTTCAAGGTATGCTCTGGCAAGGAAAATCCTGGGCGCGACCTCACCAACCCGGTAGGTTTCTCCATTTAGCGCGCCAGCCACACCCAGTGCATAGCTAAGTCCCTTGCCACCAGCTATTTCGGGATTCACATAAACAGCCGCTCCTTTCCAGAGCCTGCGACCAAGATATAAAGTTGCCGTGAGACTTTTTGCGGCAGGCTCCAGCGTGTCTGCCAGACTATTCGTACCACGGTAAAGTGAGCGAAAAGCTAAGTGCTTTTGCGATACGAAAGTGGTTTGGAAATGCGCGGACCACGGTGATCCTTTTCCCGCATGTTGTGCGATTTGAGTTGAATCTTCCTGACTGAACGATGATTTGGAAATGAGTAAAAAAATCGTTATCTTTAGAAATAGTCTGTATGTGAACATGTGAAACGAATATTAGCGGTAAAGTAGTGAGAAAAGACTAAGTGTCGATTCAGGATTTTTTTTAGAAATTCTCTGCTGTTAATTAAACCGGATTCCCTGATGTTGTTTGGTTTTCTGTGTTCAGAAAGATGACCCTTGTTGCCCTGACCTGAATATACCAGGAAGGTTTTTGTGCAACTATTATGTTTGGAAAATAAAAAGGGTCGTCATGACAGACTGTTCCCGAAAGACGGGCCTGGGTCATGCGCCGGATTGAGGAGATGTTGTAATTTAAGATTGACATTTTTGCCGGTTTGTGCACACTGATGGTGACTAACCGGAGGGAGAAGGACAGCAGTTAGTTTACCCGTGTGGCGATATGAATACTATTGTTACAATGCGGACCGTTGTCCATAATCTGGTTGATTTGTTTTAAACGCGCACGAAGGTAGGACCTATTTTTAGATTCAGCAACTCGTGATGAAAATATTTTTCCAGATGTAACGATGAGCCTGCAATGTCTGATTCTATATTTTATTGCTTCGGATTGAACTGGGGACCTAACGAAAGGGTAGGTGGTGCCTAGATTCGGGGTCTGAACGCCTACATCCTATTAGACCTGTCTTCTGAAGCAGGGTGCTACCGACTGTTTTTTTGTACTAATTTTGTAGCTTCTGATGAGCAATACTGTTCCCACGATAAAAGAAATTGCGCGGAGATTGAATGTCTCGGTTTCGACGGTGTCGCGGGCATTAAGCGACCATCCCAGGATTGGTTTGAGGACCAAGCAAAGAGTCAGGGAGCTTGCTAAGGAACTGAACTACGAACCCAACCCGAAAGCGATTTTTTTCAAACAGGGTAAGAGTTTTGTAGTGGGGGTCATATTACCAAATATCAAGGAAGACTTTTTCTCCCAGGCTATTTCGGGTATTGAAGACACGGCGATGAAACACGGCTATACGATTTTGTTTGGGCAAAGCCATGACAGCCTGGAGCAGGAAAAGCAGGTACTTGAAGCCATGAAACGTCAGCGCGTAGATGGTTTGCTGGTTTCACTATCTAAAGAAACCAATCGATACCAACATTTCAGCGACTTAAAAAAATACAAGATACCCATTGTTTATTTCGACCGGATCCCGGACATGGCGGATATCAACCTGGTGTACAGCGATCTTTACAGAGGTACGATTAAGCTTGTTCACTGGTTGTTTGAACAAGGCAGAAAAAGGATCGCACTCATCAACGGACCGGATCAAATGACGGCTTCCCGAGACAGGTTGAATGGATATATTCAGGGGATCTCGGGAAAGAAGATCAAGGTGGACATGCAGTTGGTGGAGAACTCTGATTTTTCGGAGGAGAGTACCAACACGGCAGTGGACACCTTGTTGGGATTGAAAAACAGACCCGATGCCATTATCAGTTTCAATGATTACGTCCATTTGGATGCTGTAAAACGGGCCAGGCAACATAAGGTGAAAATAAACAAGGATATACTTTTTGCCAGCTATGCCAATATCACGATCAATAAGTACACCGCTTTTCCCCCGGCCGCTTCACTGGATCAGGCGCCATATCTGCAGGGTGAATACGCCATGCAGATGATGGTTGAGATGCTGGATAAAGTTAAAGGGAAAGCAGAAGGAATCGAATCGTTTTCAAAGCGGGAAGTACCTGTAACTATTGTGGCTCGTTGAAAATTTGTTCAATCGGTTGCATCAGAAAATCACTTCGGATTGCTTAAATTTGTCTTTACAAACGGGTAGTATAGCTTTGGATTGCCTTCTATCAGTTTGTCGAAACGGTTACTGATTTTTTCGAAAATACCCTTAAGTTAAAGGGAATCCCAAAAAAATGAAATACATGGACCAAGTTTTAGAAGCCTATGGGTTTTCGGCCGGAGAATGTGAGATCAAAAGTTTTGGTACTGGTTTGATTAACCGGACCTGGACGGTGACTCATGGAGATGATCAATACATTTTGCAAAAAATTAATGATTCCATTTTCAAAACTCCGGAGGATATAGCCTGGAATATTGATTTGATAGACGAATACCTGCGTAAGAATTTCCCGGATTATTTTTTTATCGGTCTGGTGCGGACGGTTGATGGCAAGGGAATGTTTGTGCAGGAAGGGGAGGGTTATTACCGAATATTTGAGTTTGTTCGGGGCAGTCACTCCATTGATGTGGTTGAGAATCCGGATCAGGCTTATGAGGCCGCAAAGCAATTCGGAAAATTTACGCGTTTACTGTCCGGACTGGATTGCAATGAACTGAAGATCACTTTGCCCTCTTTTCATGATCTGACATTAAGATATGATCAATTTTTGGATGCGTTGGAGCATGGTGATAAAGAAAGGATTAAGGAATCGGCTGCATTAATTGAGCAGCTCCGCAAGCAGTCTGACATTGCAGATGAATATCTAAAGATCAAGGCCTCTCCTGATTTCAGGCAGCGGGTAACGCATCACGATACGAAGATCAGTAATGTATTATTTGACGGTAATGACAAAGCTACTTGTGTCATCGACTTGGATACGGTGATGCCCGGGTATTTTATCAGTGACCTGGGAGATATGATGCGGACTTACTTGAGTCCGGTTAGTGAGGAAGAGAAAGATTTCAGCAAGATCGTGATCCGGGATGAGTTTTACAAGGCTCTTGTAAAGGGTTATGGTGAAGAAATGGGTGATGAGCTGAGTGATGTTGAAAGGGCGCATTTCTTTTATGCCGGAACTTTTATGATTTACATGCAGGCGCTCCGTTTTCTGACGGATCATTTAAATAACGACAGGTATTACGGTGCCCGTTATGGAGGCCACAATTTGGTACGGGCTCAGAACCAGGCTACTTTATTGCAGCGGTTACTGGAGAAAAAGGATCTTTTGTCGGCTTTCTAGCCGTTTGGGAAAAAGATTCTCGTGAAAGTCTGCCATTTGTATTAAATCCCTTAATTTCGCAAACTCTTTTAAAGCGATATGCCAATGTGCACGTTGTACTTTAAAAGTGTGATAGACAATCGTGTAGCGGCGGCTGGATGGGGATTTTTGCAACGTAACACCCCTAAAGTTGGGGTTAGCGCAGGCCGGTAGCGCATGGCGCTTGAGGCGCCAAAGTCGCAGGCTCAAGAATGAAATTTGAAGAATTTAAGTTTGACCGGTAACAAAATATTCGGGGAGTAGCGCAGGCCGGTAGCGCACCTGGTTTGGGACCAGGGGGTCGCAGGTTCGAATCCTGTCTCCCCGACAAAAAAAAACAAGCCTCCACCTTTGGTGGGGGCTTTGTTTTGGAATGTTACGATCAGGCTTGCCTGGATCGTGGAATGAAAAAACAAACGCCAGAAGGGCTTGTTTTTCTTTTGATTCTCCCCCCAAGAGGATCAACGAAGTTAATCCTTTCTATGCGGCCTTACTTTGCCTTTGGAACGCGTAACGATCAGGCTTGCCTGCTTGTCGATCCGCACGTTCAAGACGCGAAAATCCGCTTTTGAAGTATATTAACACATGTTTTTTTCTACCAGGCTATTAAGTTTTCGTTAAATGTAGTGTTTGGTGCCCCAGTTAAAAAGTGTAACCATTTTCTTTGTTAAAAAGGATGCGATGCAAACGATTTTCTTCACCACTGATTTTTCCAAGTCAGCCTTTAATACCAGAACAAATTGATAAGAGAATCTGATATTTCTTTGTTGCCGTTACAAGAGCAGGAAACTATGAGGGCGGCTATACATACTGTTTACGGGCCGCCGGAAGTGGTGAGCATCGGTCAAGTACCAGTCCCTACATTGCGGGCGGGTCAAGTACTGATCCGCGTACATGCCACCACGGTAAACCGTACCGATTGTGGATTTCGTAGTGCACATTATTTTATTTCCCGCCTTTTCAGCGGTTTGTTGAAACCCCGGAATAAGGTCCTGGGTTGCGAGTTCTCTGGTATGGTTGTTAAAACAGGCGACAACGTTTCAACGTTTAAAGTGGGTGACCGGGTTTTCGGATTCGATGACCACACTTTCGGCGGACACGCGGAGTTCAAAGTAATGGATAGCCGAGGCGGAATAACTACTATCCCTGACGATATAGGCTATAAAGTAGCAGCAGCATTAACAGAGGGAAGTCATTACGCGCTCTGTAATATCCGTTCGGCGAAGGTCAAAGCGGGCGATACGGTCATGGTATATGGTGCAACCGGGGCAATAGGATCTGCTGCGGTACAATTGCTGAAGCATTTTGGGGCTTATGTGGTTGCGGTTGCCGGAACATCGCACACGGAAGTAGTGCGATCGTTAGGCGCAGATGAAGTCTTCGATTATATGACACAGGATTTTACACAAACCCAACATCGTTTCGATTTTATTTTTGACGCGGTGGGTAAAAGTTCATTTGCACAATGCAGGGGATTGCTGAAACCTAAAGGCATCTATATATCTACCGAATTGGGCAAGCGGTCGGAAAATATTTTTCTGGCGTTGGCCACACCTCTGCGGGGAGGAAAACGGGTGCTGTTTCCGCTACCTACTATCAAAAAAGAAGATGTGCTATTTCTGAAAGGGCTTGCAGAAACCGGAAAATTCAAACCTTTGATTGACCGGGAATATTCATTAACGGAGATCGTGGAAGCCTACCGGTATGTTGAAACCGGGCAAAAAGTTGGGAACGTAGTGATTACCATAGATAAGTAAAAAATGCCTGATATAAGACACAAGATGCACCTATCCGTTTTTAGGTATCGAATTTGTTTATTCAACTAAAATTGTTAATATATTTCTGGTCACTGCTCGTGGTTAAAGGCTCAGACCGGTATTTAATCCTTTATAATCGTCAGCAGAGGGTTAGAGCTTCCACAACAACAGCCCTGGCTGCTTCCTGCAACAGTGTTATTTTTTTGAACAGGGCTGCCAAGTCTTCTTCAGGAATAGTAAAGTCGTTTTCGTAGCGGGATTGCGCGTAGGCGCTATCTAACAAAGCGAGCAGGCGTTTCTCTTTCGCTGAATCTTCGCTGAAAATATCGGTCAACTGCGGGGCACAGCGGCGCGTCATCTTTCTTAGCACCCTGATCTCGTGTGTTTTCTTATCGTATCCGTTCAGGCTTTGTAAGATACCCCGGAAAGTTAGCTCCGCCGCTTGGTGAAGCATAAAGGCAGTAATCGGGGGCGCATGATTTTGCTGAAGAAATATTGCTACATCCAGAAAGTTAAGAGCCTTCGAGAAGCTTTGTTCAAATTTTAATTGAGCCTGTGTTTTTATCTCCTTTAATATTTCCGGCGATGTAATAGGATAGACCGTTAATTTATCGTCGTACACCAGGTTATCGGGGATGCAGTGTAGGGAATAGAATACATGACCGTTTCGTAGACCATCTATAATGGTTCCTTCATCGTGCAATGAGCAGGAAACCCGCCAGTCGCTCACGTAGGCCATGTCCAGGATCGGCTGTAGTTCCGAGAAGGGCGTCCTGTTTTTGGGGGGTATTACAATCAACAGATCAATGTAGTTATCCTTCTTGGCCGTATCAAAATCCGGATGTTGCATCATAAAGATTTTTGTAGGCGCAGTCGCCGCCACAATCAATTGGATTAAGGGCTTTATCCTATCAGCTTTATCAGGAACTTGTTCCAGCATTGAATGCAGTTTTTCTTTCCAGCTCATAAGCGCTGTTGTTTCATTATCCGGGGAAACAAAAACGTTGATATGGTAGTTGTGAGTGTGATGGTCATAATAATCACGGACCGATGTAATCATAAATCTGCATTTAACAAATGGAAGATAGATTTAGGTCGATATTTTCGATCAGCTCTGATTTATACGAGTTTTCCCGGGTTTTGGAGAACCAGTAGGTTTCTTACTTTTCAGATGCTGACAGAGCTCCCGCAATGCACGGTTCTCTTTTTCAAGATCTTGTTTTTCTCTCAACAACACGTAATTTTCCTGGATAGCAATGGATGCTTCCAACCCCATTCTGGCTATTGCCAGATGGCTGTTTTCCTCAGTCCGGTTATGATTCTGCACGTCCAGCGACCGACGGTGCTTTTCCAAAATATTGGTCAGATCCTGCATGCCCTCGTACTCATAGGTCAGAAAGAACTCCGGTTCAACATTGAACAATTCTCCCAGGATATCTGCATATTCCGACGTCATTCTTTTTATCTGAACTTCCAATTCTTTATACCCGGTCTCATCAATTCGAAGGATTTTGGCTAATTCTTTTTCCGATATACCCCTGGCTTTTCGCGCTACGTATAGGATTTTGTTCATCATAGCTAAGTATTTTACAGGAGCACAATTTGGCTCGACTGGGCGGAATATTCAAGTCTAAAAAGGGAATATTTTAGAATGCGCTGGGATATTTTACGAAATCGAAATCACGCAGTGATTATCAAAAATCACATTTTACCGTTGGAAATCTTCGTGACCGGGTTGTAATAGATTAGGATTGATTAAATTTGGCAACGATTATTAACTTTCCCCAGATGAATTCTCATATGAAATGTCCATAAAAGGTTTAGTAAAAACACATGAAAATAATATACCTGTTCTTAGCAACGATTCTTGCTTTTCTATCTCCAACAGCCAACGCAAGTCTACCCCAGGATTCGGTGATCATCTCTACAGAAAACCCTAAAGGCTGGAAGATCAGCACAAACACTTCCCTCTACCAATTGATCCTCACAAGTGAAGGTGAAGTGCAGCAAGTTTATTTCGGACCCAAAGCACAATTGGAGCTTCAGCAGCGAAAGATCAATGCCCCCGATGAAATCCCCGTCAGAGGCGGGTTTCCGAATAAAACACCATTGCTTGAGGTGGTATTTTCCGATAATGTTCGCGATGCGGAATTGACTTTCGTGAACGCCGAAGTTTTAACCATCGACGGGCGGCAAACATTGAAGATCATCCAAAAGGATAAATATTATCCCCTGGAAATCACTTCCTTTATTCGCGTGCTGCCGGAATTTGATATCCTCGAAAAATGGGCCGTTGTAAAAAATACCGGCAAGAAAAATAATATCCGCATCGAAAATCTGCAATCCGGATCATTTCATTTACCCCCCGACAAGTACGAACTCACCCATATGGCAGGGGAGTGGGGACATGAGTTTCAATTACGTACTACCGTATTGACCGAGGGCGTAAAAACCTTACAGGCAAAAGACTTTAAATCCTTCGCGAACCCAAACTGGTTTTTGGTTCGCCCGGCAAATGAGAACGCAGATCTGTCCGGGTCAGCATGGTTCGGCACCTTGCAATATAGCGGCAACTGGCGGATTGATTTCGACAAATCTTTCAGTGGGAGATTACAGATCGTAGGTGGAATTAATTTCTGGGATACCGAATGGTCACTGAAACCCGGCACTACACTTGAAACCCCCAGGTTCATTATTGGCTATACCCGTTCAGGTTCGGAAGGCGCAGCACAAAACTTAACGACCTATATCCGTAAAACCATATTACCCGCGTCATTTCGAGATAAGGCCAGGCCGGTACTGTACAATAGCTGGTACGCAACCACCTTCCATGTGAATGAAGAACAGCAACTGGCATTGGCAAAGACGGCCAAAGAAATAGGCGTTGAATTATTTGTGATCGATGACGGGTGGTTTAAAGGAAGAGATAATGACAAGGCCGGCCTGGGTGACTGGACAGTCGACAAGAAAAAATTTCCAAATGGTTTACAACCCATGATCAAAAAGATCAACGACATGGGAATGGATTTTGGAATATGGGTGGAGCCGGAAATGGTAAACCCCAACAGCGATCTCTACAGAGCGCATCCCGATTGGGTCTTTCACTTTCCCAACCGGACCAGGCACGAAGGGAGGAACCAGTTGATGCTTAACCTGGCGCGTGAAGACGTCTATCAATATTTACTGAGATCCCTTTCTGACTTGTTACAGGAAAATAATATCAGCTTTATTAAATGGGATCATAACCGAACTCTATCCGAGCCTGGCTGGCCGGATGCGCCGGCCGCCGAACAGCGTGAAGTACGTATCAGGTATATCAATAATCTTTACCGCCTGATAGACGCACTTCGTGCCCGCTTCCCCAAAGTCATGTTTGAAGATTGCTCCAGCGGAGGCGGACGGGTTGATTTGGGCATGCTTTCGAGAATGGATCAGGCCTGGACAAGCGACAACACCGATCCTGTTGACAGGCTATTTATCCAATACGGGTATTTGAGTGCCTTCCCCGCAAATACCATGGTATCCTGGATCACGCACGAAGACTGGCATAGGCTGAAGCCAGGGCTAGACTATAAGTTCGATGTAGCCATGAGCGGCGTGCTGGGTATTGGTTATGATATCACTAAATGGACAGATGACGAAAAAAAGCTGGCCAAAACAAAAATTGCGAAGTATAAAGAGATCCGCAACCTGGTTCAGTTTGGTACTTTACACCGGCTGATTTCACCATTTGAAAATAACAAATCAGCACTGGAATATATAGCTGACGACCATTCTACGGCCGTGGTATTTTGTTATAATATGGCAGAGTATCTTAATGGAAGTATAGAGCAGACACCGGAAGCGAGCGTCTTAAAATTGCGTGGATTAGATCCGGATGCGCGGTATACCATTCCGGAACTGAACAAGGCTGTGTACAAGGGCGACTTCCTGATGAAGGTAGGGATTCCCTGGCCGGTAAAGGGTGCCTATAAAAGTATAATATTTCAAATTCAAAAGACGAAATAATATTCTTAATACAGGATTTATGTTAGTATCAAACATTCGCAATAAATTTTTCTGCCTCACAATGGCGCTAATCCTGCAGGCAGGGCTTAGCCTTAGAACCGTCTCCGCACAAACCCAACGTATTGATCTTTCAGGTACTTGGTCTTTTCAAATCGATTCATTAGACAAGGGTGTTGCGGAGCGATGGTATCAGAAAAAACTGGGAGACCAGATCAGACTGCCGGGCTCCATGACCACCAATGGTAAAGGCGATGATATTTCTGTGAATACACCCTGGACAGGGGGAATCGTTGATTCATCCTGGTTTGTTAAGCCCGAGTACGCCGTTTACCGGCAACCGGGAAATATCAAAGTTCCATTTTGGCTGCAGCCGGTAAAGTATTACAAAGGTGCTGCATGGTATCAGAAAACCGTTGTGATCCCGGAGGGCTGGAAACACAGGCACCTGGAGCTGTTCATTGAACGAGCCCATTGGGAAACCACCGTATGGATTGACGATCAGAAAGTGGGTATGGCGAATAGTCTGGGCACACCCCATGTCTTTGATTTGTCAAAACGATTAACTCCCGGTACCCATCAAATCACCATTCGCGTTGATAACCGCATTAAAGAAATAAATGTAGGTGAGAACTCGCACAGCATCTCTGATCATACACAAAGCAACTGGAACGGTATGACCGGCAAACTTTTTATTTCAGCACGCCCCGCTTCGTATATCGATGATGTGCAACTGTTTCCGGATATTCATAAAAAGCAGGTGACGGTTCGAATTAAAATCGGCAATTCAACCGGACAAACTGATCAAACTGAAATAAGTTTATTGGCTACGGCTGGTACGTCAAAAGCAGAATCCCTGAAACCCCTGAAGAAAACAATCAGCCTTCAAAATGGCATTCATACAGTAGAATTAACATATCCAATGGGCAATCGCCCTTTATTGTGGGATGAATTTAATCACAACCTCTACGTTCTTTCTGTACAATTAAAAAGCGGAAAGGAAACCGATATCAAAACAGTCAGTTTTGGCATGCGGGAGTTTGCAAGCAAAGGCAGTCAATTTACGATCAATGGCCGGCCAACTTTCCTTCGGGGAACGCTCGAGTGTGCTATCTTTCCCAAAACCGGTTACCCACCGACCGATATTGAGTCGTGGTTACGAATATTTAAAATAGCCAGATCATACGGCCTAAATCACATGCGTTTTCATTCCTGGTGCCCGCCCGAAGCGGCTTTCGATGCTGCAGACCGATCAGGATTTTATTTACATGTGGAAGCCAGTTCCTGGGCTAACCAGGGGAGTTCGGTAGGGGACGGTAAACCTATTGACAAGTACATTTATGATGAAACAGAACGCATGTTAAGGTCGTATGGAAATCATCCTTCATTCTGTATGCTCGCTTATGGAAATGAACCGGCAGGCAGACACCAAAAGCAATACCTTACGGATTACGTAAACTACTGGAAAGAGAAAGATCCGCGCAGGCTATATACCACCGCAGCAGGATGGCCGTTGATCCCCGAAAGCGATTACAACAGCACGCCCGATCCCAGAATTCAGGCATGGGGCCAGGGCTTGAATAGTATCATAAATGGACAGCCTCCGAGAACAGATTATGATTGGAAAAATATTATTAGCAAGTGGAAACAACCAACGGTGAGCCATGAAATTGGACAATGGTGTGTATATCCGGATTTTAAAGAGATAGAAAAATATACCGGCGTGCTGAAAGCGAAAAACTTTGAGATCTTCCGGCAAACGCTGAAGGATCATGGAATGGCGCATTTGGCAGATAGCTTTCTGCTTGCTTCAGGAAAACTGCAGGCCCTGTGTTATAAGGCCGATATTGAAGCTGCACTGCGCACCCCTGGTATGGGTGGGTTTCAATTGCTGGATCTGCATGACTTCCCCGGGCAGGGAACAGCGCTTGTTGGTGTGCTAAACCCTTTCTGGGAAGATAAAGGATATATAACAGGTAGTGAGTACAGTCGATTTTGCAATGCAACGGTTCCGCTGGCAAAATTTCCAAAAATGGTTTACCGGAACAATGAGACACTAATCATTCCCGTTGAAATAGCCCATTTTGGAGAAAAAGCCCTCAGGAATGTAGTTCCTTCCTGGTCGATCAAAAATCTCTCCGGTAAGATACTTTATCGGGGGCAGCTGCCTCAAACAAATATTCCTATCGGGAATGGCATTCAATTAGGGGAGATCAGGCGGGCTTTATCAAATGTACTACAGCCGCAGCAGCTTGTGCTGACGGTCTCTGCTGGAGGTCATGAGAATTCCTGGGATTTTTTTGTATATCCTTCATCATTACCAAAGACCAATGAAAATATACTCGTAACCCAGCAGTTGGATGAAAGGGCTTTAGCAACACTTAGTGGGGGAGGGAAGGTGCTGTTGACGTTGAAGAAAGGCTCAGTAAAGCCTGAAAAAGGTGGTTCTGTTGCGGTTGGGTTTTCCAGTATTTTTTGGAACACCGCCTGGACGAGGTGTCAGCCGCCGCATACGCTCGGTATTCTGTGCAACCCCAGGCATCCCGCCCTGACTGCATTTCCCACGGCCTATCACAGCAACTGGCAGTGGTGGGATGCTATGTCCCATTCTAACGCTATCATGCTTGACTCCGTTTCCAAAGGTCTCCAGCCGATCGTGAGGGTAATCGACGACTGGGTCACCAATCGTTCCCTGGGACTTATTTTTGAATGCAAAACGGGTGGCGGCAAACTGATCGTTTCGTCGATCGATCTGTTACAACAACAGGAAGCAAGGCCGGAGGCGCAGCAGTTGTTATATAGTTTAAAGAAATATATGGGAACAGGTTCTTTTAATCCTGCCAGGGATATTGATGTTAGTGCCCTCAGATCGCTGATGAAATGATCTATTTACATGGCGTATGCTTCGATTGAAAGAATATCTGTTACATTTCCTCATCACATCGTTGCAATACTTATCGTTTCGGTTTCTGAAAACTGATATGCATTTATCGTCTCGTGCTGGCGATGAAAGAATATTTTGTCGCCATACTTTGGGTTTAACGCGGTATGGCATTTCGTGCAGGTGTAAAAATCATTTGGATAAATCATTTTTCATTTGTTCATATTCTTCTTTGGTGACTTCTCCCTTTGCGTATCGCCTTTTCAGGATTTCCAATGGGGTTTCCTGATTTTTGTTCTGCGAATTATTTCTAAAAAGCAAATAGACAATGAGAATGATAAGAAGTGGGATAATCCACATTCCCCAACCCATTCCCCAGTAAGGACCGTACATCATTATTTTTATTTTTAATTATTCAATGATCATAAAATATACTTCTCCTGCTGCCAGTCTCGGTCAGTTTTATTTCATTGCTGAATATTCATTCCATCTTTGTTATTAAAAGTACTTATAGAACCAGTATTTTCGCTAAGTCAAAGACCTGTAGTGAACGATTGCCCGAGCTTTTTTGCAGTAACAGCAAACCGAAAAGTATTCCATGCTTTTTCAAATTCCTTTGTTTCCAGAATAATTCTGACTTTCATACTTTGTTATTACATTAACGTTTTAAAAGAATTAGGCCATAATGGTAGGGTTCTAGGAAAAATGGTGTTCTAATAACGCCAAATCTATCGTGGTCAATCCAGTTCACAACTTGTTCGGGTCTGGGCCTTATACTCAACTCCGGCCCACGGGGAGTATAAATATCACTTCTCCAATGGATAATTCCAACTTTCCCATTTGGCTTTAATATTCGATAAGCCTCGTCAAAAAAGACCGAGGGTGCATCATTGTGAAGTATATTGAAAAACATAACATAATCAACAGAATTATCTCTCAATCCTGTTGATTGCAAAAGAACATCACGCTTGTCAGCTTTAATATTTGTAATATTCTCGTGCCTGATTTTCTGCTTTAGACTTTCAATCATTTCGGTTTCAATGTCAAATGCAAAAATTTTACCGCTGATTGCCTTTGCAACCGGAATAGTAAAAGTTCCATATCCACTACCCACTTCAGCCACATCCATTACCTGCTTGTCTAACTGAAGTTCAGACAAAATTTGGGCTGTGTCAAAAAAGCCATTCCATATCTCTTCTTCCGGCATTCCACTGTCTAGGACTTTCATGGTGCTATCCAAAATTATTTACTAATTCATTTTGCCATTTCAGGTTGTCAACAAGCACTTCCCGCATAATTCTGCATGCCGTTGCAACTTTCTGGGTTGATAACTTGTAATAGCTGCTCAGTCCTTCTTTTCTCTGCACCAATATACCGTTGGAGACCATCAATGAAAGATGTTGCGAAAGGTTTGATTTTAAAACGCCGGTCTCCTGTTGTAAATCACTAAATATCAGCTTTTTGTCACCCAAAACATCAATAATCTCGATTCGAATGGGGTGAGCTAATCCGTTACAAGCATTGGCGTGCAAACTATATAACATTTTATCTCGCATATTTTAGTTGTTTATTTGTCCACGTGTTTATAAATATATGAACTAAGCCTCGGATTTGAATAAGAAATTTCTAAATCTTTTTTTTTCATTGGTATTTAATTCAATCGTAATATTGCGATATGTAAAACTGAAACACTCTTAGGCCGTCGGGATCAGCGCCTTTCGTGGAAGAATAGTACGCTATTAGTGCCAATACGGAGCATCCGGGTGTTTTTAGTAAATTTATAATATGGTGTATTTATTTAAAGTCGAAAGTTGTTCACCTCATCTTCATTCCTGTTGTTCCAAATATTTTCCTTTGTTGCTGATTGAATTTGCTCATATTCCAACTAAACATACGGCAAACCTAATAAACAGGATGGCTTTAAACCATCCTGTTTATTATACCTTTTTAACTGCCGGGATTATATTTGTCGTTGGAAAGTCTTCAGGATGTAACTTATTAATGCCAGCGAATCAATACTCCCGAATTCTTCTCCTTTTTCAAAACCACATTCCTGAAATTATTTTGCCCGTCAATGCCAACCTTCAATGAAAATTTGATTGCCAGATAAACCGACAACAATGAGCCTGCAAAAATGGCTATCATAATCATGATTTGATATTTAATGGCGATGAGGGGTGAACTGCCACTGAGCATTTGTCCGGTCATCATACCAGGGAGAGAGACCAACCCAATAGTGGCCATCGATGCCAGGGTTGGGTTGATGGATTTTATCAGCGCGGATCGGAAGAAGGGAAACAAAGCTTCTTTTCTTGCGGAGCCGCATGCCAGATAGAAGCGGTAGCGTTCCTGGTGCCGGTCGAGGTTGTAATAGAAATCGTTCATGCCAATTACATTTCCCCGCAGGCAATTACCCAGAATCATACCAGTGATGGGGATGAGGTACTGCGCTTCCATGATGTTGGGCAACTGTATGACGAACTGCAAAAAGAAAAGGTCAATAATAAAAGTGCCCAAAAAGGTAGCTATAAAAATACTCATCACCATTCCCTTATCTCGTTGGAGTCCGCTCCGCTCAATGGTAGAAAAAGAAGCTACCAAAACCATGATGAGTATCCAGCCTAAATTGACCCAGGGATTGTCGTATTTAAACAGGTATTCCAAATAGTAACCTACAAAAATTAATTGCACAATCATGCGAACGACTGCAATCACAGTCGTGCCTATGAGTTTGGTTTTAAAACGCCAGAGAATGTACACCGGAATCACCAGGATGAGTAATCCTAGCATCAATTGCGCCCAACTGATATCTACGATGGTATTCATAATTGTGCAGAATTTATTTTTACAATTTTGTTACAGCGTGATGTCCACCACGGATCATGCGAGGCTGAAAGGATAATTTTATTTTTGCGAAATAAAAGCTCAGCAACTTTTTCTCTGGATGCTTCATCTAAGGCAGAGGTCGGTTCATCCAACAGCAACACTTCTTTATCTAAAAAATAGCAGAGCGCGATGCCGATGCGCTGCCGCTGCCCGGTGGAGAGGCTTCTAAACTCGGTATCCCATTGCGTATCCTTCAGGCCCAGGAATTCAAAGATTTCAAAAGCCTTCTTTTTAGAAGGTTTTTTCTTTTTGTTGTTTCTAAAATCAAAAGGATAAAAAAACACCTCTTCCAAAATGCCCTCTCCCAAGTCCAAATCCTGTGGCAACCAGGCTGTCCGGTTTCTGAACTGGAACAACTCTTGACTTACCAATGCCTTTCCATCCATGCTGATGGTCCCGCTCGTTGGTCTCTCAAAACCCAAAAGCAACCGGAATAAAGTCGTTTTCCCGGAGCCCGACGGACCCTCCAATGCAATGATATCGCCCGTTTCGGCGGTGAAAGAAAAGTCTTTCAGTACCGGTATGAGTTGACCCGGATAGATAAAGTCTATTTTTGAAAAAGTCAGCTTCATTGTCTTTTTGGCTTTGATAAAAGTCTCCCACTAGAAAGTCATCCAGCGCCTTTTATGAGCAAAAATAAGCTACCATCCAGATAGAAAAATCTGTTCGCACTTCATAAGCAAAACTCCGGATGTTATAGTTATCTTAATCCGCTTTCCTGGCTTACTATTATCTTTTGGGTTGATTTTGGAGAGGAAAAGAGCTGTAGGTTAAAAATGAAATGTTTATTTTTTGAAGAAAACCCCAAGTTCAAATAAACCGCGGAAGGTCTCAATTACCACATAAATTGGGACGATCCGGGGTAAAACGACTATTTTAACTAACTTCGTGTCTGGTCCTGAATCAAAACTGAATATGAGATTGTCAGATTATTTGGAGTAGCACAGAACGATTCTTTGGCCAGTTTCGGCGGGATTGAAATCCTCCGATCCCCGTTTGTCAGCAACTTTAATTACGATCATATGTCTAAATTTATTGCCCCCGCCATACTTTGTTGCATGGCATTTTTACTATCCTGTACCTCAACAAAAAAAGTGACATTGCTCAGCCAAAAAAACCAGAGCAACTGGACACAAACCGGGAATGCCGTTATGCAGGGAAGCGTTCTTTCGCTGGAGGGCAAAACCGCTTCAGCCAGACTGAAAACAGGAAACTACAAAGATTATATACTAAGTCTCGATGTCCTAACACAGCCAGGAGCTGAAGGATATATTGGCATTCATACTGATGAATCTGGAAAAGGGTATAGGGTCGCCATCAATAATACGCCGACCCGATCCAACTGGTGGAGACTGACGGGAAGCTTGCTGTCAGTACGCAACATCACTAAAAGCCCTGCAAAAAATAACGAATGGTTCAACATGCATATTGAAGTCCGGGGACATTTAGTAGCCGTAAAAATAAACGGACAACCTGTGGTTGAATATATCGAACCCCGGATTCCGTATCGAAGCAAAGAACATGAAAAAGAAATATTGTCGGCCGGAAGTTTTTCGATCGTTGGCCTGAACGATGCCATGATTCAGACAAAAAATATTTCACTGCAGGCAATTGAACCTAAAACTATCGATGTCGACCGGCAGCTTGCTAGCGCAATCGATGAACAACGGGATGAAATTATCCGTCTTCATCAGGAAGATTTCCCGGTATTGGATTATCATGTGCACCTCAAAGGCGGTTTAACACGCCAGGGCGCTGCCGTCCAGTCGAGACACGTTGGTATCAACTACGCGCTTGCACCGAATTGCGGCATCGGATTCCCTATCAATGATGATGCGGGTATCTACAGGTTCCTGGATACCATGCGTTCTCAGCCATTCATCCTGGCTATGCAGGCTGAGGGACGGGAATGGCTGACCACATTTTCAAAAACAGCCCGCGACCAGTTTGACTATGTATTTACCGATGCCATGACCTTCACCGACAACAAAGGAAAGCGAACCAGGTTGTGGATCAGCGATGAAGTAGCCATCGGCGATGAACAGGAGTACATGGATATGATCGTTGACAGGATTTGCACAGTTTTGCAGGAACCGGTAGATGTATACGTCAACCCGTTCTTCCTCCCGGAACAGATGCGCGACCGGTATGATCAGTTCTGGACGGAAAGCCGCATGGACAAAGCGATTGCCGCCCTCGCGAAAAGCGGCAAGGCCCTGGAGATTAATGCAAGATACCAGATACCCAACAAAGCGCTGATCATGAAAGCCAAACAGGCAGGCGTTAAGTTTACCTTCGGTACTAACAATGCGGAGTCCCAGGTTAGTAAACTGGAGTATTGTATTCGAATGAAAAAAGAATGCGGTTTGACATCCACCGATATGTATCAACCCAGAATAAAGATGTAGAAGCAGCGTAGTCGTTACCTGGCTTTTCATCAATTCCAAGGTTCTTTACGGTTTCTCCCTCCCTACAAACCGCTCTTTACCAAGTAGAAAATTGATGGCCCTGTCAATATTTTTATCAAGGGATTGCTCGCTTTTTAAACAAGCGAGATAGCGTGCGATCTCTTTCTTGCGGGAAGGAGGCAGCTTATCGAAAACTGATTTGGCAGCCCGGTTCTTGTTTAGCGCAAAGACAAATTTTTCAGGTGGATCTATTTCCCGGCTCACTGCGTCAAACTTTATGGTCAGTTCAATAGTTTCACCAATCCTCTCAGGGGATTTCCTGAGCATCGTTGTATTGATATAAAGTCTCCAGTGACCACTGTATTTTACCAGGGTTTGTTTGAATGGCCGGCCATTAACGGTTCCTTCAATGGGAATATGCCCTCTGTCTTTACCGGCCTGTTTGAAAATTTCCTTCAGCATATCTTCAGGTACGAATACAAACGGGTTAATACCTAAAATCCGGATCTCTGCTTTGAAGTTAAATTTCATTATACCTCTGTTGGTTATTTTGTCGAAGTTGGGCAATTTCTCCGGGGTGATAGAGACTTAGGCCTGATTAAATTATCTCATACAAATTCATTCCGGGACTTGCCTCACAATATGTAAGACACGGCGCATCTTTTGTACTCCGATAAAAATAAAAAAAGTTTGGAAATCAGGTACCAGGAACGATTACGATACTCTTTGAGTGCTATTTAGATTCCTTTAATTCAATGTCCGGTACGTTTTGCAACTTCCGAAAATATGCAACGGCCGTAGCCAGGTGCGCTTCTGCCTGTGGCGATAATCCTACGCCCATTTCCCATTCTTGCCCGCAGATCTTCATCACGAAGGCTTCAGGTTTCTTTTTATACAGGGTACTTGATAAATACAAAACAGCCTCAGGACTCTGCATGTGCGAAGAAAAAAAATATTCGCCGGAAAGTTTGCATGGCTGAAAATCAAATCCTTTTTCGAGATTTTCAACCGTGGCATCAGCAAAAATTACGGTATCGTAATTCGACACCAGATCGGCATCTTCCACCTGAAGCTGGTAACGATATTCCACGTCCCATTTCCCGCCAAGAGTGGCTTCAACTTTTTCTGCGAAACGCCAGCCCAGCCCGTCATCGCCACGCCCTTCGTTGCCAATGCCGATCATCAGCTTTTTATTTCTTTTTTCGCTCATCGATCAGTATTCCATCAAAGTTAAACAATTGAACCTGAAGCGGCATCTTACCTATCGCCTGTGACGCGCAACTGAGACATGGATCGTAGGCCCTGATGGCAGTCTCCACCTGGTTTAGCATGCCATCGGTAATAGTCCCTTTACTGCTGATCACGTGATTGGCCACCCACTTCACTGCAGCATTCATCGCGTCATTGTTTTGTGTCGTTGAAACAATAAGATTACACCGGGTGATCATACCCTTTTCATCCACCACATAGTGGTGAGTCAGTGTACCCCGGGGCGCTTCGAGAATTCCGATGCCCTGCAGCCTTGCTTTCCCGGTTCTCACAAGATCATCACCGAATATTTCTGCATCAAACAAAAGTTCTTTTATTTCCTCTGCGCAGTAAAGCATTTCTATCAGCCTCGCCCAGTGCGAATACATGGTACTGTTGACTACCTCTTTGCCTGCAAAATCGAAATAATCCCGCCTGGCTTTTTCTGCCAGCGGGGTGCTAATCTGGTTGCAAAGGTTGATCCTCGCCATGGGGCCCACCCGGTTCCATCCCTTTTCTCTGCCTAATTGTTTCAGGTACGGAAACTTCATATAGGACCAGAGCTCAACAGCCTCAGCGAAGTAGTCCAGGTAGCTATCTGTTGAAACATCGTTCAGCGTGAGATCTCCGTTGGCATCAATCGCCCGCAGTTTCCCGTGGTACAATTCCAGGTTTCCCTGATCATCCACCATACCGAGGTGGCCGGAAGGAAATTCAGCAAAATCATTCATGAAATCCAGATGTTTCTCGTGATAGGATTTGATGAAATCAATCATGTCCTGCATCCATTCGATCATCGTATCAATATTCGGAATCGCCTGGCCATTCAAAAAATAATCCCGTTCCTTTTCAGTGAAAGTTTTATAAACGCCACCCGGCACACAGGCTATACCATGGATGCGTTTTCCAGCGATAGCTTTGATGATTTCCTGCCCGAATTTACGCATCAGAATACCCCTGGTCGCAAGTTCTCTGTTTTCTACTGCAACGCCCACAACATTTCTTTTTTCAACGGGTGCATCCATTCCAAATAATAAATCAGGTGATGCCAGGTAAAAGAAATGCAACGCGTGAGATTGAAAAACCTGACCGTAATGCATCAGCCGGCGCAGTTTACTGGCAGCAGGGGAAAGGTCCTGCGGATCAACGCCAACGATCTGGTCGACGGCCTTAGCGGCGGCAAGGTGATGGCTAACCGGACAGATACCACAAAGCCTTTGAACCAGGGCCGGCGCTTCCCAATAAGGACGACCCTGGATAAATCTTTCAAAACCCCTGAATTCAACGATATGAAAAAATGAATCCTTCACCTTTCCGTATTCATCCAGGTGGATGGTCACCCGACCGTGGCCCTCCACCCTGGTAACCGGATCAATGGATATTTTAGTTGACATTTTAATCGTATTTAAATTCGGAATAAAGCATAGAATACTCTTCATGCCATAACAGGTTCTTGATGGCCTTCCAGATATAGCTTGCGGAAGGCGGGCAGCCCGGCACGAAGAAATCAATCTTCACAATTTCACTGCAGGCATATATCCGGTTAAGCAGTTTAGGAAGGTCCTCGTGATAAGGGATGGTACTCTGTGCAGGGTCATTGGTAAAACTATTGAGATAGGCTTCTTCCAGGCATTCACTCAACGGAATTGTATTGCGCATGGCTGGAAGTCCGCCCCAAACCGCGCATTCACCAACAGCAACCAGCATGTCGCATTTTTCCCTGAATTCGCGAAGCACCTCCACGTTTTCCGCGTTACAACATCCGCCCTCTACAATACCGATATGACAACGATGCTCAAATTTTTTAATGTCGGTCAGTGGGGACTTATTGAATTCGACGACCTCAATTAAATCGAGAAGGTCCGTATCCACATCCAGCATAGACATATGACAGCCGAAACATCCGGCAAGTGAGGTAGTGGCCACAATTTTTTTATCCATCACTGCACCCCTCGATAATTTAACCGGCTTCTTGCCATAGCTCTTCTGCGATGAGACCATGTCAAATTCCCGCTGCCCGAATGGTTTTGCGAGACTCTTGCCCCTGACCATAATGGCGCCCGTGGGACAGATCTTCATGGCATTCTCCGCCTGTTCTTCGGAAAGTTTCTCTTCTTCGTCATAGTCGATTCCCACGAAGGTTTCATTGCCTCTGTTGATATACATAAAGACACGCTTCCCCTCATCGGTAAGTACTTCTTCCACGCAACGGCGGCACTTGATACAACGGTTGTGTTCCATCACCATGCCCCTGGCATTATAGTCGATCAGACGGTCTTTGAACAAATGTGGAAAACGCGAATGTGCAATTTCCAGTTCGTAGCCCATGTGCTGCAGGTCGCAGTGCCCGCTTTTTTCACAAGCAGGGCAGAAGTGGTTACCTTCTGAAAACATCATCTCAACGATGGCCTTTCGCATGTCTACTAGATCGGCTTTGTTGACTTCCACCTGCAAACCTTCCTTTACCTTTTCTGTGCAGGCCGGTCCCAGTTTTCCGTTTACGCGGCAGGTACAGGTCCGGCAGGTGCCCAATGGCGGATCCATGTTTTCATAATAGCAAAGTGACGGAATAAAGATGCCATTTTCCCTGGCCACCTGTACCAGGTTTTTGCCTTCTTCGGCTTGTATGGGCAGTCCGTCAATTTCTATGGTTACCATTTTTGCCATTTATTCAGGGTTTATATTTTTCATAATCTGCGATCGCGCTATCCAGATCGAAAGCAGCAATTCCGTCGTGTTTATTTGCAGTGTGATGTAACTTGCCTTTGAAATAATCGCCGAACTTTTCCATAGCCATAATGACGCCGTTGGGCGCTGTCTTTCCGAGACCGCAGCGGCTGCTGGCTTTCATGATCGTCGCCCAGCTCTTAAGATCCTCAAGGTCCTCGCCGGTTGCGAGTCCGCTATTAATTTTTTGCAGCTTGCGTTCGATGAGAAAGTTCCCGGCCCGGCAGGGCGTGCAGATCCCGCAGGATTCATGTTTAAAAAACTCTGCATATTTAAGCAGGATCATCACCAGGTCTCGCTGTGAATTATAGATGGTCAGCGCACCCCCGCAACGGATGTCTTTTCTTGCGAGCAGGTCAAGCATAGAGATACGGCGATATTTTTCCTTCATGGAAATACATTCGCCCGAAGGCCCACTCACCTGGATAAAATAAGGGTCTTTAGCTTCGCAGAGTTCCAGGAGTTCAGCGGCAGTCATGCCCCATTCAATTTCGTAGATTCCCGGTTTGTCACAGTCGCCACTCACGCTGATGATCTTGGTGCCCGGTGATCCGGGGATACCTTTTTCACAATAATAATCGACGCCAAATTCAAAGATCCTGGCAACGGCACAGAAGGTCTCAACATTATTAATGATCGTGGGCTTTTGTAAATAGCCCCGCTCAACCGGGAAAAACCATTTGGTGCGGGGCTCGCCCCGTTTTCCTTCCATGGATTCCAGCAATGCGGTTTCTTCACCACAGACATAAGCGCCTGCACCCACCTGAATACGAAGATCAAAATTGAACCCTTTTTTGCCGCCAGCATTGCCTCCGAGCAAGCCTTTGTTATAGAATTCCGCGATAGTGGTATCGAGTTTGTTTTTCAGCCATTGGTATTCACCGCGGAGGTAGATAATGCCGTAAGTGGCGCCGGCAGTGTATCCTGCGATAATCATACCTGCGATCAAAGATGCCGCCTGCTGATTCATCAGTACCCGGTCTTTGAACGTGCCGGGTTCTCCTTCGTCGGCGTTACAAATGATGAATTTTGTTAACGCTTCCTGTTTGCGTGTTGCGTCCCATTTCATCCAGGTAGGAAAGAAGGCGCCTCCCCGGCCGGCGAGCTGCGATTTTTTCAGTTCTTCAATGATTCCTGCGGGTTCAAAGCCAAAGGCATTTGAAAGAGATTTTTCTGCTTCGAAATCATTAAAGAACACCGATCCGCTGATAGGTGTGTAGCGAATATTATCGGAAGGATAGTCGCATATTTCTGCCGGACTAGCACCTTGTTTCAGATTATTGACGATGTCCTTTACTTTAACGGCGTTGAGGTGAATAAAGGGATAGAAATCAATCAGGGCTGCAGGTTCCTGATCGCTCAGGCCAATACAGGGTGTTTTAAATAATCCAAACTTTCCCGTACGGTCTACCGATCCTGTTTGCGCGCCGGTCTCCCTTTCAAATGCCTCTCTGACCCTTTCATAACCCTTGATGACGGAAGTAAGGCTGTTATTCAGATAGATAACATGCTCGCCCGTTGGTTCACGATGAAGGAAATGATAGAAGGTAACTACACCTTCAACCTCTACTTTTGAAATGTCGTATTTTATCGCCATTAGCGAGACATCCATGTCGGTGATAACACCTTCCTTCATCTGAATTTCTCTGAGATCGTTTAGCAGGCCGGAACGCGCGGGTTCCACCTCAAACAACTGGTCTGAGCCCGGTTGGTACATAACAAAGATTTATATTAAATGGACATATGTTTCTCTCCCTGGCAGGCGGTACCGGCATATGGCGGCCTGGCATTAATAAGCAGATGGCAGCGCAGCTTTTCATGAACAAAAGTTTGACTGATTGAATGGGAACTTTTGCTTTTTCAAATTTACCGTATAAATCGGGAATTTTATTTTCCAAAGGCGTAGTAACAAATATGATATTTGTCAGTTTATGGTTTAGATGTGCTGCGTTATGATCCTTTGGCATCCTCCCAACACCCTGGTTTTAAAAGGGGGGTGTTTTTGCTGATAAAGTATAATCTATAAATATAGCGAAAATTTTCAGATAAATAAAATAATTTATTTGTAGGGTTACAGGTGTACGGTTTCATCCTTTTAAAAAAGATTTGTTATGTTATTGTTTGTAAATCAGTAAGTTATAAAATACTTAAACCCATCGGTTTTTTAGGCAAAACGGGAGATTTTTTCTTATCTTTGCAGCCCGAAATTTAAACCATTCGGATTTTTTTATGAATCTTATTATTAAACACTTAAACGCTGATGCACAGGAGAATGCGGGCGCGGCTGGAAATCCGGCTGAAGATGCTTCTACAGCGAAAACCACTGCACCTGTTGAAGCTTCCGCCCAAAACGGAAGCGACGTTTCCGCCGAAAGCGGAGATGCTAACCCTGAAAAGTCTGAAACGAACACACCTGAACCCACTTCAACAGTGGAAGCAAAACCTGAAGAGGCACCTGCAACTCCCGAAGTGGTGACAGAAACGGCCGTTGCTGCTCCGAAGGTCGAAGTTCAGGAGCCTGTAAGCGCACACGACGATTTCGACTGGAGTGTGGACAAAAGGAATATTTCCGCCTACAGCAAAGAGGAAAAAGAAAAGTACGACCGTGTTTACGAGAGCACTTTTATTACCCTGAACGACGGGGAGCTGGTGAATGGTACCGTGGTTGGTCTGACAAACACTGATGTGGTACTGAACATCGGTTTCAAAAGTGATGGGCTCATCTCCCTGAATGAATTCCGCGACATACCCGGACTGAAAGTGGGTGATGAAGTGGAAGTAATGATCGTTGAAAAAGAGGATAGGGAAGGACACCTGAACCTCAGTCGCAAACAAGCCCGCACAACCCGTGCATGGGAAAAGATCGTGGAAGTGAACAAGACCGGCGATGTAGTTACCGGGGTAGTTACTTCTAAAACAAAAGGCGGTCTCATTGTGGATGTATTTGGTATGGAGACCTTCCTGCCGGGATCACAGATCGATGTTAAGCCGGTTACTGATTACGATCAGTTCGTAGGTAAGACCATGGAGTTCAAAGTGGTAAAAATTAATGAAACCATCAAGAACGCCGTCGTGTCACACAAAGCGCTGATCGAAAGCGACATTGAAGCACAAAGGGCAGAAATTATTGGCAAACTTGAAAAAGGCCAGGTACTCGAGGGCACGGTTAAAAACATCACCGATTTCGGTGCCTTTATGGATCTTGGCGGTCTGGATGGTCTGCTATATATCACCGATATTTCATGGGGACGGATCTCACATCCGAACGAGGTACTGAAGCTGGATCAGAAACTGAATGTGGTTGTACTGGATTTCGACGACGAGAAAAAACGGATCAGCCTGGGTCTGAAACAACTTACTCCCCATCCCTGGGATGTATTACCCGAAGGTATTGTGGAAGGCAATGTGGTTAAGGGCCGCGTAGTGAACATTGAAGACTACGGTGCATTCCTTGAAATCACACCTGGTGTTGAAGGTCTGGTACACGTTAGTGAAATTACCTGGGCCAATACGCCGATAAATGCCAAGGAATTCTTTAAGTTGGGCGATGAATACGAGGCTAAGATTGTTACCCTGGACAAGGAAACACGCAAGATGAGCCTGTCCATCAAACAACTGACTGAAGATCCCTGGAGTGATATTGAAATTCGTTTTGCTGAAGGAACCAGGCACACCGGCGAAGTGAAGAACATCACAAATTATGGTGTGTTTGTGGAACTGGCACAGGGAATTGGTGGTATGATCCACATCAGCGACCTGAGCTGGCTGAAACGCTTCAATCATCCGGCAGAGTACACCAAGGTAGGCTCTAAAATTGATGTAGTCATCCTGGGTATCGATAAGGAAAACCGCAAACTGCAGTTAGGACACAAACAACTGGAAGAAGATCCCTGGAATACTTTACAGGATACTTTTGCAGTTGGTAGTATTCACGACGGAACCATTGTTCGCCGCGACGACAAAGGCGCTACTGTCCAGTTGCCTTACGGCCTGGAAGGGTTTGCACCTAACCGTCACCTTGGTACAAAAGATGGCAAGTCTGTAAACCTTGATGAGACTGCAAAATTCATGGTGATTGAGTTCGACCGCAACGAAAAGAGAATCGTTGTTTCACATACCCGCGTATGGGAACACGAGCAATACGCTGAAAGGGAATCTACCAGAAGAACTGAACGCAGCGATACTGAAAGGACTAAGAAAGCCGTGAAGAATATTCAGAACAAGGTTGAAAAGGCAACACTTGGTGATCTTGGTATACTGGCCGATCTGAAGAAGAAGATAGACCAGGAAAACAGGGAAGCCAGAGCTGCTGCACAGGCTAAGGCTGACACGGCTGCAAAGTCAGAAGCACCGAAATCTGAAGCTGTATCGGAAAAACCTGAAGAACCTGTCGCGCCGGCGAAAGAGGCAGAAGAAAAAGCTCCAAGTGCTCAGGAAACACCTGCGGCAAAAGCAGCCGGATCCGAAGCTGAAAATAAAAAAGCTGACGAGGCAGAAGGAAACGCTTAAGTTGTTTTTTTGAAAGTATAGAAACTGTCGGTTAAAAATTCCGGCAGTTTTTTTTTGCCCCTGCACAAAACGACACTCAGAACAAAAGTCCCCGGACCGGGTATACAGCGGATCAAATAAAAAATTCGGGAAAGGCAGTCTCAGAGACTCACAATTTCTTTCCGGATCGCTTCCAGGCAAAGTCCGACACGGCTTTGAACATTAAATTTTTTGAAGAGTGCTTCCCTGTAGCCATCTACGGTCCTTTCACTCAGGTTCATTTCAGCGGCGATTTGCTTGTACGTAAGCTCGCTGCACGCGTGTTTCAGGAAAATAAGCTCCTTCGAGGTCAGGTTAAACTCGGGCTTTTCGTCGGCTTTAATCAGCAATCTCCGAAAATTGATATTCCCCGCGTCGGCATTATAATAACCTTTCCGGTTGATTTCGTCCAAAGCCTTCTCCAGTTCAGACGGATGAGTATCTTTGAGTAAATAAGCGCAGCAGCCAGCCTTTAACATGGCTATGATATTCCGGTCGTCAGCGTTCATCGATAGCGCTACCAGTTTCATTCCGGGGTATTGCTGCGACAGCCATTTGGCGGTCTCTATGCCGTTCATCACGGGCATATTCACATCGATCAGCATGATTTCCGGAATTGTTTTCTTCCCATCTAGTTTGATCTGGAGGTCTTTTCCATTCAACGCTTCCACAACTACGTCATAGGTTTTAAAGCTCTCGACCATCAGGCTCAGCGATTTTAAGAAAAGCTGGTGATCATCTACCAGCCCTATAGTTGTTTTCATTTATCACGTTTTTCTGAAATATAAATAGATACCGTGCTGCCTTTTCCGGGATGGGAAAAGAATTGAATACGCCCGTTTAGCAGTGCAGCGCGGTGACGCATGTTGATCAATCCCATGCCTGTTATCACTTTGTTAGCGTCAAACCCTTTACCATTGTCGGCTATATTGATCGTGAGGCCTTCATTTTCCTCGTCCATGTGAATGGTAAGCTGAGAGGCATTACTGTGTCTGACCGCATTTTGCATGGCTTCCTGCACAATCCTGAAAAGAATAATTTGTTTGTCCCTGGTAAGTGTAATGCGGCCGCCGGTTATCAGATCAGCCCGGATCGCTCCCGACGCGTTGATCCGCTCGATCTCTGTTTTAAGATTGCCAATAAAATCAAATTGCTCCAGCCAGTCTTTGTCAAGGGATTTTGACAAAGAACGCAACTCACCGATAGCCTGTCCAATGGTCTTGTTGGCCGAGACCAGGGTATCGGGCACCGACTCCAGGCTTCGTTCTGCGAGCCCGATCAGCATTCGCGAAGTACTTAAGAGTTGCCCTACATTGTCATGCAGTTCTTTCGCAATAATTTGGAAAGTCTGTTCCTGCACTTCAATCTGTGATTGCAGTAATTGTTTTGTGAAGTCCTCTTTCAATTTTCTCTTTTCTATCACATGTCTGTAATCTCGTCTCTTGTAAGCCATCAACAACAACACAATAAATAAAGTAATGATCAGTATAAAAACTGAGCCAAGCAGGATTACGACTGTATCGTCTGATAATTTTTGCATAGAACTCCGTAAGCGATATAAATGCAGCAAATAAGCAAAAGCAGGTTGTGGAATTTCCACAATATGGTCATTGCTTTACTCACCTCATTTTCTATCAGAAACTTATAGGAAATAAAAATGAAAAAGCCCCCCGCATAATACGTAAATATACCGACGATACACCAGAAGATAATCGTTGAGGGCACACTGTTTTCGGGAGAGGAATGTAGCAGTTTGGCATAAAAATAGTACATGCAATATCCCACAATGACCAAACTGCTCATGGCTGCACTCATACTATTGAAGGAGGTAATTCCATCCCCCCGGATAACCGGCAGTACATTCAACAGTATAAATCCTAGCATGATTACGCCCGCCCAGACCCGGGAGACGGGCAAAAGATATCTTGCAAATAATAAAAGAATAAGACCAAAGGAAAGTACAGTATTAACTTTGTAAACCCAATAATTTCTGCCGTTGAACACCATTTCTATATAAGTTGCCAGGGAGTTGCAGATAAATTGTACCATGCAAAAAGCAAAGATGACCCTGATTTCGTCCGACAACTTTTGATTTCTGTAAAAAAAGGCGCTGAGAGCAATTAGTGGCCCGAAAATGTCGGCATAGTTCAGGATGATATAAGGGCTGGCGAACAACATGTCAAAAGTTTAAACTGAATTCTCTGCCATTCAGGTTATGTCGCCACAGCCCGGAGGGTTGGGGCATCCATAAATAACGTCTGTAGTTGCCGTTGAAGCTGCCAAAGCGGAGGCCTTCGTAGTGGTGCCTGCTTTTTTTGCTGGAGGTGCTTTCTCGTCGTACAGCGCATAAGCCGAGACTTCAAGCGTGTTTACATGGCTTTTCCGGCCAGCCTTTGAGGTCTTAATCTCATTCCTGATAATGATTGCCTTGGCACCGGGGTTGCTTTTCAGGAGTTTTTCCAGATCGCTTCTCCGGAAATAGTACTCGAATTCACATGTAGGTTTCATTTAACGCGTATAATTAGGTGAATAATATTGGCAATTTTGGCATTTTTTCGAAAATGAAAATACGGGAATTTTCCCGTATCAATCCGGGAATTTTCACCGAGTTACGCAAAGAAAGATCCCGCATATTTGCATTGGATTTTATGAAAGTAACATACCGCCTTTGAAAGACATATTTATGGCCATCCTATGGAGAACACCTTTTGACCAAACCCGGGCATCGTTGTTGCAGGTTGGAAGCCAATCAATTTAATTTCCAACCTGCCGCCATCCCGGCATCCGATAACGACATTTAGATGAAATTCGCAGCCCCTATCCTGCAGGCATATTCCTTTACCACTTTGAATATACCGAACAAAAAAGACCAGCTAGCTTTTGGGTTGAAATCAACGCATCATCGCTTTACGCCGGTGGTGTTCCCATCCGCCCCTTTCTGAATGCATTTTTTGTTTCCATTTTCTCATGGCATCCGGACTGATTTGCATCCCCATGCTTAATCCGATTCCCCGGTGAGTGAATGAAGCAGCCCCTGGTACGGCAGGTTCGTTTTCCGTCAATCCGTGATAATAAGCGATCTCATGGTTGAGGTGAAGCCCGTCCATCACCCTGAAATCCCAGCCGAGTGACGCATTTACTCCCGCGTCAACTTTAGTGCCCATATATTTCGTGGTTTTTAGCCCTGCAAGTACATCGTTATCCGTTTTGCCAAGAACTTTTCCCCCCACCAGAAACCCCACGGAAGGACCAATATTCAGCATCGGCCGTACCCTGTTTGCCGGATCCCCAAAAACAAAATTTCCAAAGAGCGGGATACGAATATAATTCATTCGCATATCTGTGCGAATGTTTGAGTTGTTGTTGTAATAACTTCCACCCTCAGTACTAAAAAAAGTGCCCAGCCCCAAGCCGGCATGATCACTGAAGTGATAAATGCCACTTCTTCCGATTTGAAAATAAGGATGAAACCTGTATTTAGCATTTGACGGCTTATTACCTACCGTCCAACTGTGCCCAAATACTACCTTGTCGCCGAAAGTAAGCCCGGATTGTGAATAAGCGAATGTTCCTGAAAGGCAAAAAATTGCCAAAATGAATTTTTTCATGTGTTGATTTTTATGTTTTCAATGGTCACATGGAATTTACCATGAAAAATTTTCATCGCTTTTTATGTAAATCTGCTCGAAAATTTTTATGGACATTTCATATCGAGAATTTTAGGATAAATCTTCCTGATTAGCTGAACACAGAAATAGCAGGGAAAATCATGCCAAGAGTTCATTTTCAATGGATTTTAAGGCGCTAAATTATCAGGACCGGCAAAGCTTTGGGCTATTCCTACCTAATCCTTTAATTTTGCAGACTGTTACTAAAATGAAAAAGTTTCTCTACGCATGATTCAAATAACATTCCCCGATGGGGCAAAAAAAGAATTTGAAACGGGAATTACCGCGCTGGAAATAGCGAAATCGATATCCGAAGGCCTTGCTCGGAAAGTACTGGCCGCAAATGTCAATGGTGAAGTTTGGGATGCAACCCGCCCGATTTACCAGGATGCTTCACTGACTCTACTGACCTGGAACGATACAGATGGTAAGAAAACGTTCTGGCATTCGTCTGCCCACCTGATGGCAGAAGCTGTTGAGTCAGCTTTCCCTGGGGTAAAGTTCTGGGTAGGACCTCCCATTGATTCAGGTGGATTCTATTACGATATGGACCTGGGCGACAGGAAACTTTCGGAAGAAGACCTGGCTTCACTGGAAAAAAAGATGAACGAGCTCGCGAGGACCAACAGCGTGTACGTACGGAAGGAAATACCCAAGCAGGAAGCTGTAGATTATTTTACCAAAAAAGGCGATGAATATAAGCTGGATTTGCTCAGCAACCTGAACGACGGGGAAATCACTTTTTATACACAGGGGAATTTTACCGACCTGTGCCGCGGACCTCATATTCCTAACACCGGGCTTATTAAAGCGATTAAACTTACCAATATCGCAGGCGCATATTGGAAAGGTGATGAGAAAAACAAAATGCTGACGCGCCTTTACGGTATTACGTTTCCGGCTCAGAAGGAACTGGACGATTACCTGCTCATGATGGAAGAAGCTAAGAAGCGTGATCATCGGAAATTAGGGAAAGAACTGGGTATTTTTACCATGGATGACGACGTCGGACCCGGGCTGCCCTTGTGGTTGCCGAACGGTACCGTCGTTATCGATGAACTCGAAAAACTGGCTAAAGAAACCGAAGAAGATGCAGGATATAAAAGGGTGGTAACACCGCACATTGCCAAAGAGAGTTTGTACCTGACCAGCGGGCACCTGCCGTATTATGCGGATAGCATGTATCCGCCGATGGAACTAGAAGGTCAGAAATATTATCTTAAGGCCATGAACTGCCCCCATCACCACAAAATATTTTCGGCTGAGCCCAGGAGTTATAAGGATTTGCCTTTGCGTCTGGCCGAATACGGAACCTGCTACCGCTATGAGCAAAGTGGCGAACTTTTTGGGCTGATGCGGGTAAGGTGCTTGCACATGAACGATGCGCATATTTATTGCACCCGCGAACAGTTTGCGCAGGAATTTATGGCCGTAAATGATATGTACCTGAAATATTTTAAGATTTTTGGTATTGAAAAATATGTCATGCGCCTTTCACTGCATGACCCTGAAAAACTTGGGCAGAAATATGTAGATGAGCCCCAGCTCTGGCTGGAGACGGAAGAACTAGTGCGCAATGTATTGATTGACGCAAAGATTCCTTATGTGGAGGTAAAAGGGGAGGGCGCCTTTTACGGGCCCAAGATCGATGTACAGATCTGGAGCGCGATCGGCCGCGAGTTTACGCTGGCAACCAACCAGGTCGATTTTGCTCAGGGCCGCCGGTTTAAGCTCTCGTTTACGACCCATGATAATCAAACGGACACCCCGCTGATCATTCACCGGGCACCCTTGGGAACTCACGAAAGGTTTATCGGCTTCCTGCTTGAGCATTACGCCGGCAAGTTCCCGGTATGGCTGGCGCCTGTACAGGCAAAAGTGTTACCCATCAGCGACAAGTTCCAGCCTTACGCCAAAGAAGTGGCTTCAAAGCTGCGCAAAATGAGAGTAAGGGTAGAAGTGGATGACAGGAATGAAAAGATCGGCAAGAAGATACGGGATAACGAGTTGCACCGTGTGCCTTATATGCTGGTAGTCGGCGAAAAAGAAATGAATGAGGGAGTGATATCGGTTCGCCGGCAGGGCAGGGGAGACCTTGGTTCCAAACCCATTGATGCATTTATTTCAGAAATAATGGCCGAGATTTCAGATCGCGCGGATCACTAGTACTCTTGGTACAAAACCCGGAAGTGGGAGTTGGTGTTTCATCTAAATATCGGCTCGCTCGTCCGGGTTCTTTTTTACCGCCAGTATTGAATACAACATCGGGATCCTGGATCCCATTTTGTCGTAGAACGCGGAATTAACATGGGTGGCTACGCGATCGTTCCATGCCTTTTTATTTATGGTTATATAATCATGGGCTGACGGCATATTGGATGGATTGTATGCTGACCCACTCATCGCGTCTGCCCGTTGCCTTCCAGGATCCATTTTTCCGTAACTAATTTTTCTAAAGCGAACGGCCCCCGCGCGTGCAATTTCTGTGTGGAAATACCGATTTCAGCACCCAGCCCGAATTCCTCGCCATCAGTAAACCTCGTGGAGGCATTGGCATAGACAGCCGCCGCATCCACTTCGCTGACAAACCTTTCGCAGGCTTTCCGGTCTTCAGACACAATTGCCTCAGAGTGCCTGGTAGAATATTTGGCAATGTGTTCAAGAGCTTCATCGAGACCTTTTACCGTTTTCACCGCACACTTCAATGACAAAAACTCTTTTCCGAAATCAGAAGCTTTTGCTTTTTTCAGATAAGGATATCCTTCCAGGTTGTGTAACGCCTTGTTGTCAGCAAAAATTTCAACTTCGTATTTTTCAAAAGCCGGTGATAAAAGTTTCAGAAACTTCGGCGCTATGGCTTCGTCCACGATAATCGCATCAATCGCATTACAAACAGACGGACGGCTCACTTTCGCATTTACAGTAATGTCTACAGCCTTTTTCAGATCTGCATGTTCTTCTATATAAACATGACAAACACCAGCCCCCGTTTCTATGACGGGAACCAGGCTATTCTGGCGCACAAAATTAATCAGCCCTTCAGAACCTCTGGGAATCAGCACATCGAGGTATTGAGTCGCCGTAAACATTTCCTGCACCACTTCACGCTCAGGCGGTAACAGGGTCACGGTTTCTTTGGCAAGTCCGTATTTTTTCAGTATGCTCTGGATGATTTCGGTAGACACTTTATTGGTCTGCCAGGCGTCCACGCTTCCTTTCAATACACAGGCATTCCGGCTCCGGAGACAAAGTGCCGCTATATCGAAAGTTACATTTGGCCGGCTTTCATAGATAGCGCCAACCAGTCCGAGCGGTACCGAAATTTTTTTCAGCCGGATCCCGTTTGGAAGTGTTCTTTTTATGAGCACCTGCCCGGCCGGGTTTGGTAGAGAGGCTATTTTTCTGATACTTCCTGCAATACTTTTCAGTCGCTGCGGATTCAGCATTAACCGGTCGTTCTTCGGATTGTCCGGATCCTGCCTGGCCAGATCTTTCTGGTTTGCTTTTAAGATGGCTGCCTGATTTTCGATGATGGCTACGGCTATCTCACGAAGCATTTTTTTTACATCGCCTTCAGGTAATTGCTGCAGGGCCGTTCTCGATTTATGTGCTTTTTTAAGCGCCGACAAAATAGACATATTCAATTTTTTAAAGAAGAACAATATCATTGGCGTGGGCTGCCATCAGGTTTTTTGTTTTAAGTCCCTTTTTGAGATCAGTTGCACTCAACCTGGATTTGGCTACGCCAATTATTATATTTTCCTGGGTCATCAGTTGCACCACCTCCCCGGCAGCAAAACTTCCGGAAACCTGCACAACTCCTACGGATAAAAGACTCTTTCTTTCTTTAAGCGCTTTCCCTGCTCCTTTATCAACGTAAATATTCCCGAGTGTAATCGATCCGCCGGCCAGCCATTTCTGCCTGTTTTTTAGGTTCGATTTCCGGGCACTGAAATGGGTCCCGTATTTCCGCTGAAGCGCGTCCGACAGTGGTCTCTTGCTTTCGAGGCCGCACATAACCACTTTGATCCCCAGGCTCGTCGCCAGTTTTGTAAATGTAAGCTTTGATATCATTCCGCCAAGTCCCGAAATCGATTTTTCCCGAGTAACGAGTGAAAGCGTTTCCGTATTGATTGACTGGACTTCGGGAATAATGTTTCCGGAGGAATCCAGGAGTCCGCCAACGGAAGTACAAAATACAAGAGTAACCGCGTCAAAAGCGATTGCCAGGAGGGTGGCCAGTTCATCGTTATCGGAAAACTTCAATTCCTGGTTACTGATGACGTCATTTTCATTGACGACAGGAATCACATCATTTGCCCAAAATGTAGTGAAAGTCTCCTTTAATTGCAGGAACTGTGTCCTGTTCGAAAAATGGCCGCGCTCACAAAGGGCCTGGGCAACAGTCTGGCCTTTTTTTTGAAAATAATTCCTGTAGAGTTGAATGAGAATGGGGTTGCCGATTGCGGCTGCCGCCTTTCGTTGTTGCAGCGTGCCACGGTATTCCTTCAAATATTTTTTTCCGCTGCTCACCGCCCCGCTGCTCACGAGGATAATCCGGTAAGTTTCGGAAAGCTCACTCAGGTCACCCACAACCTTCCTGATCACGTTTCGGTTAATATTGCCGTCATTGCCAGTTATGACGGCTGAACCCAGTTTAATCACTAATACCTTCCTGTGCATATCTTAAATGGGTTCCGTTCAGTCAACCAAAGATTTTCTGATCCTAACCAATGTTTCCAGCAGCGGTTCCAGCAAATCAAGTCGCAGCATATTAGCGCCGTCGCTTTTCGCGATGGAAGGGTTGGGGTGGGTCTCAATAAACAATCCGTCAGCCCCTGCTGCAATAGCGGCTTTGGCAATAGTGCCGATCAGTTCGGGATTTCCGCCTGTCACTCCGCCCGGCTGATTGGGTTGCTGAAGACTGTGCGTGCAATCCATGACCACCGGTACGCCATGCGCTTTCATCCAGGGAATGTTGCGATAGTCAACAACCAGGTCGGTATAGCCAAAACTATTACCGCGATCCGTAAGAAGTATCTTATCATTTCCCGCGTTCCTGATTTTCTCCACGGCAAATTTCATAGCCGGCCCGCTCAGGAATTGCCCTTTTTTAATGTTGACCACTTTTCCCGTTTTTGCGGCTGCTTCCAGCAGGTCCGACTGCCGGCATAGAAAAGCGGGGATCTGCAGCATATCCACAAATTCAGCAGCCATTGCTGCTTCTTCATGGGCATGAATATCGGTGACAACCGGAATATCAAACTGCTCGCGTACTTGGCGCAGCAGACTGAGCGCTGCCTGGTCGCCGATACCTGTAAAGGACGCGGCGCTTGTCCGGTTCGCCTTCCGGTAGGAAGATTTAAATACAACGGGAATCTCCAAACGGTCACAAATCGATCTGATTCTTTGGGCTGTTTCCATGATCACTGTTTCGCTTTCCACTACGCAAGGCCCCGCAAGCAGAAAGAAATTATCCGCGTTGTATGATTGATTTTTAAATAGTTCCGATAAATACGTTTCCATCAGCCAAAGATAGAACTAAAGAAGAATTTTGGACATTAGATATTCAAGTTGACCCGTCTTCAACTCCGTTAATTGCAAATTCCTTTATTGTCAGCGTTAGCGCGAATACTATAGCCTTTTATTTTTGCTTACAGGTATAAGTGGTTTTCGCACGCTTTACTTCCGAACTAAAACAATAATCTTTAATTACAATTTCCGTTTACATCACAGCTCGGGCCCTCTGTCATTTCTAATTTTATTTCAGGATTTTTCTCCCTCCATTCAGAAAAAGACTTGGATAAAGTCTCCGAAAATGCCTGTGGCGGTTGTGCACCGGAAACGCCATATTTTCTGTCAAAAACAAAAAACGGTACGCCCCTCACTCCAATATACTGCGCTTCCTGAATATCCTGTGCCATTTGGTATTTGTACTGGTCGTCGGTAAAAGCAGCCTGCAATTCGCCTTCGTCCAAACCAACCTCTTTTCCCAATTGAGTCAGGACGCCGGTATCGGCCAGATTTTTTCCTTCGGTAAAATGAGCCTTGAACAGACGCTCTTCAATTTCGTTGCCCAAATTTTTGGTTTTAGCAAATTGTATCAAATAATGTGCTTTTCGCGAATTGACCATCACCGATTGTTCCAAATGATATTCTAATCCGGCTTGTTTGGCCATTTCGGTAACGTGTGTCAACATCCCCTGAATCTGTTCCCGACTCATTCCTTTGTGTTTTACCAAATAGTCTTCCTGACTTTCGGTAGCTACTTCGGGAAGCGATGGGTCTAACTGAAAGCTTTTCCATTCAACTTCGATGTTTTCTTTGTCAGGAAATTGCGCAAACGCCGTTTCAAAATTTCGCTTTCCGATGTAACAGAACGGACACATTACATCACTCCAAATTTCAATTTTCATCATGTTTACCTTCTTTTATATTTGTGTAAATATTACTATGTTTTTTGTTTATTTTGCCACAATTGCAGGCACCAAATACCAGTTGTTCAATATAGCCTGTTGCATCACGGGCTCCCAAATATTATATAACTACAGGATATTTTTCGGTTGATTTGCTCACTTGATCCAACAATGCCAGATCTGCCGAGTCCAATTTCAGCGACGTACACGACAGCAGTTGATGTAATTGTTTTACGGAAGTTGCACTGGCTATTGGTCCTCCAATATTAGGCTGCGCAGAAAGCCAAGCCAAAGCTACGGTTGCCGGAACGGTTTTGTGTTTTTCAGCTATTTGGTCTAATGCTTTTAAAACATTCAATCCCTTTTCATTCAGGTATTTCGTAGCCCCCTGTCCTCGCGGACTCTTGTTGAAATCAGCTTGTGATCGATACTTCCCACTCAGGAACCCTGCGGCCAAGGCATAATACGGAAACACGGATAAGTGGTGCGCCTCAGCGATCGGGGCATAATTGGTTTCGTAATCTTGCCGTTCAACTAAATTATATAACGGTTGCAGCGCCTGATATTTGGGTAGATTGTTCCTTTCCGAAAATTCCAGCGATTCCTTCAAACGCTCAGGTGAAATATTGGAAGCCGCGATATATTTTATTTTACCCGATTTTATCAGCTCAGCAAAGGCAGTCAGGGTTTCCTCTACCGGGGTTTTGCCATCGTCATAATGCAAATAATACAGGTCAATGTAATCCGTTTGCAGTCTTTTCAACGACTTCTCAACACCTTCCATAATGTGCTTACGGCTGGAATCGATTTCGCTTGCTCCGATTGGTCCGCCTACTTTTGTAGCAACAACCACGTCGTTCCGGTTGCTTCGTGCTTTCATCCAGTTTCCGATAATGGTTTCTGACTGACCCCCAACACCTCCATTCGCCCAATGTGAATACATATCCGCCGAATCGACAAAATTGAATCCTGCTTCGACGAAAGCATCCAATATTTCAAAAGATTTTTTCTCGTCTAAGGTCCATCCGAAAACGTTACCTCCTAAATTAAATGGTGCTACTTCTAAATCTGTTTGTCCTACTCTTATTTTCTTCATTTTTACGTTTATAGAATTATTAATTACTTTTTATTGATTGATCTCGGTTACCTGTTGTTGACCCTGCTTGTTTTACCTAACAGAAACTGTAAATCTTTGGTTCTGATTATGACTGATTTCGTATCTCTGCTGTTTGATTTTTGTAACAAGTACTATTACATTTAAGTTCAAAATTTTTTAGTCGAATTGTTCTACAAAAGCTTTCAGCGATTTTTCTTTCAGGGCATTAACAACAATTTGGTCGGTTTCGTTAAATAGTTGTTCCAATTCTTTATTGATTTCCCGGGCGATAGGGCACTTGGTGTCTGTGCATCTGTTTTTCTTTCCAAGAACATTGGAACTTTTCACGGCATTAAAAATATCCGCCATCGAAATTTCACAGCTCGACACATGTAGTGCTGAGCCGCCCTCTTTCCCTTTTTTACTTTCAACCCAACCCAATTTGTGTAAGACGGAAAGCTCCTTTCGGACCATTGCCGGATTGATACTGATGCTCTCCGCGATCGAGTCGGAGCTCAGCCATTTGCCAGGGCTTTTGTCCAAAATTGTGAGGATATGAATAATCGTTGCAAACCTTGTATTGTTCATAATCCACAAAGGTACGATAAATTTCCAATTGTAACAAAAAGTATTACAATTATGGTTTTGATTATTCAGAGGAGCACAATAAATAAAGAAGACTGAATGTTCCTGCAGTGAACTTGTTCGGTTTTGCCTTCGGCGTTCTATTTTCCATCACTGACCGCCCGGATCGTTTTACAGGGATTGCCTGCGGCCACAACGATTCCAATATACATCTGCCGTTTCCCGGAGCTTAACTATTTTTTAAGGATTGCATCAGTGCGTAAGTCTCCTTCGCAATCTGCAATTCCTCATTGGTGGGGACTATCAGTATTTTAACTTTACTTCCGGCCGCCTGAATTTCCACGGGCCCTTGAGGATGGTTCTTAGCGAGGTTGGCTTCTTCATCCAGTTCAATACCAAGCGCATCCAGATTCTTACAGGCATGTGAACGGGTAAGTGCATCGTTTTCTCCCAGCCCCGCAGTGAATATCAGCGCATCCACGCCATTCAGCACAGCCATATAGGAACCGATATATTTCCGGATGCGATAACCATACATTTCATAGCAGAGGGCCGCGTTCGCATCGCCCTTTTCCAGTTTGGCCCTCACATCACGCGCATCACTGCTGCCCGCCAGTCCGAGCATACCGCTCTGTTTGTAAAGCATGTTCTTGATTTCAGCCAGACTCATATTCATCTCCTCGTTCATATGAAATATGATGGAAGGATCTACGTCTCCGCTTCGCGTCCCCATGATCAGGCCGCAAAGTGGACCGAATCCCAGGGAAGTGTCCATACTGTGACCGTTCTCATCTACGGCGGTCATACTGGAGCCATTGCCTAAATGGATGGTCAGCGCTTTTAATCTGGGATTGTCCAGATACTTCCTGGCTTCCTCATAAACGTACTTGTGGCTGGTGCCATGAAAGCCGTAAACGCGAATGCCGTCTTCTTTATAAAATTTTTCCGGAATAGCATACCGGTAGGCATGTTCGGGGATCGACTGATGAAAGGCCGTATCGAACACAGCCACCTGAAGTGCTTGTGGAAAGTATTTCTCGGCGGCTTCAATACCTGTGATATTTGGCGGATTGTGCAATGGGGCAAGTGGGATCAGCGCCCGGATTGTTTTTTTCACCTCGTCTGTGATCACCTGCGTTTCAGAAAATTTTTCTCCACCATGTACTACGCGGTGTCCAACAGCGGTAATATCGCCCGGACCTGAAATTACCCCGATCTCGGGATCAGTCAGCAGGCCGGAGATCGTTTCAAACGCTACGCTATGGTCCGGCAAATCCTTATCAATAACCTCCTTAAATTCTTTTTCACCACGGGTGCACTCGTGTTTGATCCTTCCATCGGCTATGCCAATTCTCTCGGCCAACCCCTTTGCCAGTACGGCCCTTGTTTCTATGTCAAACAACTGATATTTCAGCGATGAGCTCCCCGCATTAATAACTAATATATACATAAATAAACTAATAAATATTATCGAATTCGTTTGATCATCTTCGGGATACTTCCCTCAGTAATTCCGCCAAAAATATCATGATTTGCCAGATATCAGGCAGTTACTTTTTGTAATCATTCTCCCGTAGACTGAATCGCGGTGATAACTACGGTATTATAAATATCATCGATGGTTGCTCCCCGGCTGAGGTCATTGATCGGTTTGTTAAGCCCCTGCAACATTGGCCCTACCGCTAATGCACCCGTTTCACGCTGCACCGCTTTATAGGTGTTATTCCCTGTGTTCAGATCGGGAAAGATCAATACGTTTGCCTGGCCCGCTACCGGCGAATCGGGCATTTTGCTTCTGCCAACTACCGGATCAACGGCAGCGTCATACTGGATCGGTCCCTCTACTAAAATATCGGGACGGTTTTGTTTTACCAGCGCGGTTGCTGCCCGTACTTTTTCCACATCTTCTCCGGTACCGGATGAACCGGAAGAGTAGGACAACATGGCCACTTTAGGGTTGGTGATACCAAAGGTCCTTGCTGAATCTGCCGATGATATGGCAATTTCTGCCAGTTGCTCAGAAGTAGGATTAGGAACAATCGCGCAGTCGCCATAAACCAGCACACGGTCATCGAGCAACATAAAGAAAACAGAAGACACGGTATTAAAGCCCGGCTTTGTTTTTACAAACTGCAAAGCGGGTTTGATGGTATGGGCCGTTGTATGCATAGCTCCAGATACCATCCCGTCTGCATCTCCCTTGTAGACCATCATCGTTCCAAAATAGGAGGCGTCCAACATCAGGTCCATGGCTGTTGCCAGTTCCATGCCTTTGGCTTTACGCAGTTCGTAAAGTGTCTGGTAATAATCTTCATATTTTTCGCTGTTCAGTGGATTTACGATCCTGATCCGGTCTTCATCCCAGCTAAGCCTGAGCATGGTGACCCTTTCCATGATCGTTTCCTTATCCCCAAGTATGGTCAGGTATCCCAGCTTATCGTTTGCCAGTTGAGAAGCGGCTGTCAGGATACGGTCATCCCCACCTTCGGGCAGCACAATATGCTTTTGGGCTCGTTTAGCCATCATCAGCATATTATACTGAAACATCCTCGGTGTCAGATTTTCAGTCTTCACAGAATTGATCTTGCTATTCAGGGCTTCCACGTCTACAGCAGACTCAAACATGTCAATACTGAGTTTTATCTTATACTTGTTACCTGCGTAAATCTTGGCTTTGATGGCTGCGATCCTGGTCGCGGTTTCAAATGTACCCGTATGGACGGCGAGGATCGGAATAGTTTTCTGAGGCCCGTCGATCAGATCGATGACCGACCTGTCTGGCAGAAACCCACCTGTCAGAACCAGTCCGGCTACATTAGGATAGTTGCCCGACAGGTTCGCTAGCATAGAACCTACGATCAGGTCGGCCCGGTCGCCGGGAATTACGCAAACGCAATTATCGCTGACCCGTGTCAGGTAATTGCTCAGTAACATTGCACCAATTATAGACTGTTTGGCGATCACTTCCATTTTATCAGCGCCAAACAACACGTGGGCGTTCAGGTGCTGTGCGATCTCTTTTACGGTCGGTTTCCCCAATTCTTCGTTGTCGGGGATGGCGTAGACTTCAATGCTTGAATGCAGGCGTTCGGAAACCTTTTGTTTAACGTCCGCGAGGTTCTTATGGCAACGGCTGACGAAAGCGCCTATTACATTTACATCTTTTTCGATAAAGGAATTGACCTCCACCACCGTGTGGTTTACCAGTTCGGCGAGCGTTTCAAACGTATCTTTGACCACGAGCAGCACGGGAATTCCCAGGCTGCGGGCGAGTGATCCGTTAAAATCGACTTCAAAAATGGATCCTTCCTCATTAAAGTCGCTTCCTTCAACCAATACGAAATCAAATCTTTCTTTTAAATCATTATACTTTTCAATAATTCCTTCATAAATCTCGTTGATCTTTCCCTGATTCTGGTAGGCAGTGAGTTCATTTCTGGAAAACGCAAAAGCTTCGTCGTAAGTCATATTTAATTTGAAATGACTCAGGATCGTATCTATATGGTTGTCTTTTTCTTCTTTGTTCTCAATCAGGGGTTTGAAATAGGCAACGCTGGTAGTCGTACGCTGCAGCATTTGCATAAGCCCCAGACTAATTACCAGTTTCCCACTTTGAGAGGAAGGTGTAATAACAAACACTGATCGGTTCATCTGTAAATTTTTTTTGATTTTGGTGATTGTAACCCCCGAAAAGAAATAAAATCAGTATTTTGACTCGATCCGGGCGATTACAAGGCATTTATAGGATTATATTTGCTGGCGCAAAATTAAATAATTGCTTGCAAGATTCGAAGAATCGGGGAGGGATAAATACTGACATTTATCATGTTGTCTCCTGAAATTTGAGGTTGTAAACAAAAACCACTATATAGGAACTGATTATGGTAAAGGAAAAAATTCTTGTCATTGGGGCATCCGGGCAGATTGGCGTGGAACTAACGCTTGCATTGAGAAAAATCCACGGTAACCACAACGTCGTGGCTTCCGATCTCAGGGAGGAAAATGAATTATTGAAAGGAACGGGGCCTTATGTCAGCCTCGATGTGATGAATAGAGAAATGCTGCATGTGCAGGTAATCCGGCAGAACATCACCCAAATTTATTTGCTGGCAGCCATGCTTTCTGCGAAAGGCGAGAAAAATCCCAGTCTGGCCTGGCACCTGAATATGCAGGGATTACTCAACGTATTAGATATCGCCAGGGAAGAACAACTGGATAAAGTGTACTGGCCTTCTTCAATTGCTGTATTCGGTCCAACATCCCCACGGGAGAATTGTCCTCAAAAAACGATCATTGAACCTACAACGGTTTACGGGATCAGCAAGTTCGCCGGCGAATTCTGGTGCAACTATTATAACCTGAAATACGGTGTTGATGTGAGGAGCCTAAGGTATCCGGGACTGATCTCCTATAAATCTGAACCCGGAGGAGGAACGACGGACTACGCTGTTGAAATATTTCATGATGCAGTGGAAGGGCGAGCGTTCAATTGTTACCTGCGTGAAGACACCTTCCTGCCCATGATGTATATGCCTGATGCAATACGTGCCACGATCGAACTAATGGAGGCGCCCGAAGATCTGATTACCGTCCGGACTTCGTACAATTTATCATCACTGAGTTTCTCACCCCGAGAAATTACAGCCGAGATCAGAAAACATTTGCCGGGGTTTGAAATTGTTTATAACCCCGACTATCGCCAGGGGATAGCGGACAGTTGGCCGCAGAGTATTGATGATTCAGTTGCCCGGAAAGACTGGGGATGGAAGCCGGAATATGATCTTTCCCAAATGACCATAGAAATGCTCAAATACCTGCCGGCAATCCTGAGTAAGCAAAATCAATGATGAACGGTATCACCACCCAAATATCTCCGGATTTACTGAATTAAGTCAGGGGAGACGTACAAAAAAACTACGATTCCCCCGCCTGTTCTACTTATAATTCCCGGATCCAAATATTGCGGAAGCTCACAGGATTACCGTGATCTTGCAACAAAATGGGTTCTTTGTCGCCATGTGGCATATTCGTGGCAATACCGATGTATTGGGTAGCGCCCCAGATGGTTGCATTGTTCTGGATGAGGACGCCATTATGGAAAACGGTTATGCGACCCTGCGACTTCACCGTGCTGTCGGCACTGAATCTTGGCGCTGTGAAAACAATATCATAAACCTGCCATTCACCCGGTTGCCTGGAAGCATTAACGAGCGGCGCTAATTGTTTGTAAATGGAACCAGCCTGTCCATTACTGTAAGTGCGGTTCTTATAACTGTCGAGCACCTGAAGTTCGTAATGGCTCATCAAAAAAATACCGCTGTTGCCACGGCCCTGACCTTCGCCTTTCACCTCAGAAGGAGTACGCCATTCAATGTGTAACTGGCAATCACCGAATTTCTGCTTGGTACGTATCGCACCTGTCCCCCTGACAACGGTCATAGCGTTGTTTTCCACATTCCATTTTGCAGGGCTGCCGTCTTTGTCACTGACCCAGGCAGATAAGTCTTTCCCGTCAAATAGACGGATGGCGTCCGAAGGCGCGTCAGAACTGGATTTACCGGGCGTAACTATCCTGGGTTCGGGCTGCCATACTTCGGTGATCCGGGGTTCGCCCTGCTGGGCATAGAGTTGTGAGCATTGAACCAATGCTAAGAAAATAATCGCCTTTTTCATGTGTCAATTTTTATTAAATGGATATATTCAGAAATTTTGGGCGCACAAAATTAGTGATTTGTCGAAAACCAAATAATAAATATATACTGGCAGGGGAAAATTAAATGATGGAAAAACTCCTGAAACGTTGCAAAGGCAAGTTCCCGACGTTCACCGTTTCCACTTCAGCTCTGGAGGGTCCCTTTTTGCACCAATCTATGAATTGTTCAAGATGAAATATATCACCCGTTGCGATGATCTCCACTGATCCATCCCGCAAATTCTGGACGGTCCCGGTGATATGGTTCTGAATGGCTGCCCGCTGTGCTGAAAGTCTGTATGCGACACCCTGCACTAGGCCATAGATGTTTATTCTTTTCGTTTCCTGCATAGTTGTTCTGTTCGTTTCGCGCATCTTCGGCGGCTGAAACCGACTTAAAAATAATATTTTAAACCGTAAAAAATTTCGGGGGTTATGAAGAAAGATCAATTCGTCCGCGGAACTATACCCGGCCATCAAGTATAAAGACCAATGAGTCTGTGATTTTTTTTGCAGGACCTGTTCCCGGGGAGGGATAAGTTTTGAGGTTAAGTGATTGGTCAAAACGGCATTTCGCCGACCAGCTCCTCCAAATATTTTTTGTCCGTTTCATCAAAATGCGCCGGCAGTTCACTGTCGGCATCCAGGACCGCAACAACTTCACCTGCCCGGATAACCGGGACTACTATTTCGGACTTTGACAGGCTGCTGCAGGCGATATGACCTGGAAAGGTATCCACATCGGTGACTATCAGGGTGCGGGCTTCCTTCCACGAGGTACCGCAAACACCCCGGCCTTTTTGAATCCGCGTGCAGGCTACAGGTCCCTGAAAGGGCCCTACCACCAGTTCGTCATTTTTGACCAGGTAAAAGCCTACCCACCACCAATTGAATTGTTCCTTCAGCGCGGCAGCAATATTTGCCAGGTTTGCTGTAAGGTCATTTTCTCCTTCAGTGAGCGCCCTAATCTGGGGTAGCAACGACCGGTACTGGTCATCTTTAGTGCCCTCCGAAATAGTCAGGTCCTCGGACATATTATCCTAATTTAATCACTTTCAAGTGAATTTTTTTTTAAGTTAGTTAGCCATATCAGGGTCTAGTTGAGTTGGGTGAGGGTCTTCCAGTTTTCACCCCGGATATTTTTACCCAGGAAGACGATCTGACCAACATGGTAAACAGCGTGGCACAGTTGTCGGTGGATGGCCTGGATTACGGACAGGGGCTTTGATCTGATGAAGACCGTTTTATCAAGATCCCCGCCGTTCAACTGTCCCAAACTATCAAACAATACCTTCCAGCCTTCCTCCCATAATTGCAGCAAGGCATCTTTGGAAAGGTCAGGTGATACGAACTCCGCATCCCTTTGGCGCCAGGGCTTTTCACCATCCTCAGTCAGGAAATTGGTCCACCGGCTTACCATATTTCCGTGCAGGTGTGTTATATTAACGGCGATACTATTATTGAATTTATCGGGGCTGAAATAAAATTCTTTTTCCTGAAGCTGCTCGAAGGTTCTCTCAGCTTTCAGTTTGTATTCTCTGAATTGCTCTATTGCACTGTCAAGTATAAGTTGTGGGTTCATTTTTTCTGTTTAGGTAATCAAGGTACATCTTTTTGATCCAATAGCGTTTGCTCAGGCTGCGGATAAATTTTCTATTGATGACAAAGCGCCCTTTTTCCATGCGAAGATGAGGTCGTAAGCTGTGGAAGGTCCTGTAGGTAAATTTGCTGACAGGATTACCGGAACGGTCTTTTAACCGGTAACCATACTTGCTGTTGCCGCTGATGGAACCACCTTCCAGCAAACCGAGGATTACTTCTTTTTGGAGTGGAGTCATATCAATTCCATTTATATCAACCAGAAATAATGCTGCAATTTATATAATATTCATTACTAAAAATTTAAACATCCTTAACGGTTCGCGGTAAGACCCAAATGGTCTGACTTGAGAGGAGACAGGTTAATAATTCGCTCGGATATTTATCCGTATTAATGTTTAAGTTTGGTCACCAAACAGTTTACCAATGAATAGTTTCCGTGTAAATGGGTGGTGGGTGCTTCTGTTGTTACTATCTATTACAGCCTGCCACAAGTCCACAGTCCCCATGAAAGATGTTTTCGCTAAAGGCGGAGACATAAGCTGGTTGCCTCAAATGGAGGCTACGGGCTATAAATTCTACGATAAGAATGGAACGCAGGGCGACTGTTTTAAGATCCTGAAAGATCTTGGATTCAACACAGTCAGGTTGAGGACCTGGGTGAATCCATCGGATAATATCTATAGTGGTCACTGCAGCACATCCGAGACAGTTGCTATGGCAAAAAGAGCCAGTAGCTGGGGAATGAAAGTGATGATCGACTTTCACTACAGTGATTCCTGGGCAGATCCTGGAAAGCAGATCAAACCTGCAGCGTGGAAAGGACTGAATTTCGATAGGTTAAAAGCAGCGATGTATGATTATACTGTAGGTGTCATGCAGGCTCTGAAGGACGCTGGTGTGCAACCCGAATGGGTACAGGTAGGCAATGAAATTCCGGGTGGCCTCTTATTACCAGACGGTAGTACAGATAATTGGCCCCAGCTTGCGCAGCTATTGAATACAGGTTATGATGCTGTGAAAAAGGTAAGTCCGGGTTCAAAAGTGATATTGCATGTGGATCAGGGCAACAATAACCAGCGGTTCAGGTGGTGGTTTGACAATGCCACCAATCAGAAGGTCCGGTATGATGTGATCGGTGTATCTTACTATCCTTACTGGCTTGAAGGCAAACCTGATTATACACTGTCGATTGAAGACCTGGGTTTCAATCTGAAGGATATGGCAGCGAGGTACAATAAGGAAGTGATGGTAGTGGAAGTAGGTGGCGAGGATACAAAAGTGCAGAATACCTACGATATGCTGGTTGCAGTGATTAAAAAAGTCAGAGCTGTGCCCGGCAAAAAAGGAACCGGGGTCCTGTATTGGGAGCCTGAAGGAGCCCGTAGCTGGAGCAGGTACCCGCTCAGTGCCTGGGGTGATGATGGCCGCCCGACTCATGCACTGGACGCATTTTTAGAAAAATGAGGAAGAGACGATAGACATTAGATGTTAGACGTTAGAGGATAGATATTAGACGTTAGACGACAGATGCTAGATATTAAATAATATTAATATATAGTATATTTCAATATCCTGAAGCGCTGTCATCACCGCGATGATCCGCAATAGCTTCAAACGTACCATCGGCCAATATACGGATCAGTTCAGTCCGGCTGTACGGCCTTCGCGCCTGAACGTTATACCCCATTTCCCTGAGCGATTTTGCGGTTTCGGGATCGAATCCATTTTCGATATCGATCCGGTCGGGCAGCCATTGGTGATGAAATTTAGGTTTATTGACAGCCTGGCTGGCAGTCAGCCCGAAATCGATAATATTCAGGATCGTTTGAAATACAGATGTCGGAATGGTTGTACCGCCCGGCGTACCCAAAACCAGGTAGGGTTTCTTATCGCATAAAACCAGGGTCGGCGTCATAGAACTGAGCATCCTCTTGCCCGGTGCAATGGCGTTTGCCCGGCCGCCAGTAGCCCCATACATATTTGGTGCACCAGGTTTGGCGCTGAAATCATCCATTTCATTATTTAATAAAAACCCTGCCCCCCCAACAACGGTCCTGCACCCGTACCCGCCATTCAGCGTAGTGGTTACAGCCACTACATTGCCTTCATCATCAGCAACACTGATATGCGTTGTTTCTTCAGACTCATAACCGGGGATAAGACCGGCTCCGGTCTGCCGGCTGCTACCCGCCTTTCTTACCGCATAATCCTTCATCCGGTTTTTCAGATAAGTCTCATCAGTTAGCTCCTTGACGGGCACCTGGTAAAAATCCGCGTCACCCATGTATTTAGCCCGGTCTGCATAGGATCTTCTCTCTACCTCGGTCATGAGCTGCACGGCAGCGGGTGACTGAAAGCCCATTAGGTTAAGCGGATAGGGCTCTATCATCTTCATCATCTGGTTTAGCAATAAGCCACCGCTGCTGGGTAGGGGCATGCTGACAATCTCGTATTCCCGGTACGTGAATTTCAGGGGTTGACGCCATTTGGCCCGGTAGTTTTTGAGGTCGTCTTTGGAGATCAGACCATTTCCCCGGTTCATTTCATCGACAATCAGGTCTGCCGTTTTTCCCGAATAAAATCCGGCCGGACCCAGATCCCGGATCCGTTTCAAAGTTTTGGAAAGATCTTTTTGCACAAGCGTATCACCTTTTTGCCAAGGCACCGCTTTTACAAAAACAGGAGGGACACTATTGTATTTTATAAAGTCATCGTGCGCTGCATTCAGACTTTCTGCTTCCGCCAGTGTGATCGTAAAACCGCCTTCTGCCAGATCGATCGCCGGCTGGATCAGTGTTTTCATCGGCAGCCGCGCATAGCGATGGGCGTCAAACAAACCTGCTACTGTTCCTGGTACGCCACATGCGAGATGCCCGAATAGACTTTTACCCTTGATAATATTTCCGCTGTCATCGCTATACATATCCCGCGATGCCCCGCCCGGCGCCGTTTCCCTGTAATCAAGCGCGACTGTTTCGTCATTTTTTAACCTGGCAACCATGAACCCGCCTCCGCCTATATTACCAGCCCCTGGGTAAACCACAGCAAGTGCCCATTGCGTGGCAATAGCAGCATCGATGGCGTTTCCGCCCCTTTTTAACATCGCGAGACCAGCCTGACTGGCCAGCGGGTGAGCAGAAACAACGGCACCCTGCCTGACTAATATTCGTTTTTGAGAATGGTAGTGAAAGGAATAGTTGGGATCAAGAAGTGTTTTTGACGATTGACATGAAATGACCAGCACGATTGACAACAGAGAAAAGCAATATCGCGTCGTTTGGTCTTTCATTTGAGTCTTTTAGCGGAGGAACTAAATATCTTTCGTTATTTAACAGCAAGTTACACAAGAATTTTGACTTTTATCATCCCCAATAAACCCACTCGCAGATACTTGTAGCCGCGAGTGGGTTCTAAATTGACCGGGACCTTATTCCTGGCTCAACTTTTTTCTATTTCAATTTATACCGCATACCGATGTAAATGATCCGTCCCGAGACAGGCCCCCAGACCATTGCGCCGTCAAAATACTGCGAGAATGGGTTTTGTGCATTCAGGATCGGGTTCTGCTGGCGATAACCAGTCAGGTTTTCTCCGCCCAGGTAAATATCCCAGGTAGGATTAAACTGTTTGGTGATCTGACCCGCCATCTGAAAATAAGAAGGCGAATAAGCTGTTAACTGATAAGCAGGCGGATTGGACGCCGTCTCCGGAATTCTTTTGCTGCTCAACCATTGTATGGTATAATCAAATTTCCATTTATTGGCGGTTTCATAGGCCAGGTTGATGAAAGCCCGGTGTTTTGCAACAAACGGTTTCTCCCGGATGCCACTCAGATACTGTGTCTGCACGTCGAGCCAGCGATACGCCGCCCGGATGTCGAACCGTTTGAATAATTCATAGTTAAATTCCGTTTCTACACTGTTGGAATAGGATTTGCCATTCAGGTTGTAGAATAAAATTTTATGTGGACTATCATCCAAATCAACAACAGTCTGGTTCGTGAAACGGGTATGGTAGAGATCGACCCCAAACGAACCCGGGCGATTATTCAATTTGAACTGATGTACAAAGTTCAGTCCGGTATTCCAGGCTTTTTCAGGTCTTAAGCCGTATCCATAATTTGTAGGTGACCCAACTACTTCATATTGACGGTTACTTACAAAAACGCCAGCATTTTCTGCGAAAATGTTTGCCATCCGCATGCCCGAACCTGCCGAAAGGCGAAGGTTTGTTTTGGGCGTGAAATCATATTTAAGATTCATCCTCGGCGTTGCAATCCAGCCCTGCAGGTTATTGTAATCCATTCTGTACCCTGCTACGGCCGAAAACTTTTCCGGCGCTGTATAAGTGTATTCGAAGAAAGCACCCGGAACGATTTCATTGCGGCTGAATCGCGCAGCGTTAAACGTCTCATTGAAATTATCATTCACAAAACTAAGTCCCGTTCTGAACTTATGCGCTGTTGTGCCGATGATTGATTGGTAGATAAAATTACCATAGACAGATTTTTGCCTGCCATCATATTTAGTTAAACCATAGTATGAATCATTATTGTATTGATTCGCGGAAACAATAAATCCAAGGCTTTTATATTTGTGCTGCGGAAAAATATAACCGAGCTTGCCAGTGAATGCATACTGCTCATTGTTGATGCCGGCTCCGTAACGCTGCGTGGTAAACTTATCGGAAGATGGTTTGAAGTCGGTCTGACCCGCCAGCCTGTGGTCATTCAGGAACTTAATGGCAAACTGACCGATCCATCCATTATTGTCCATGTATTTCCATCGGTTGATGACATTAAACTGTCTGCCCATTGGCATATCCAGGAAGCCGTCACCATCAATATCGTTTCTTCTCACAACGCCGCTCGTGTGGGTCAGCAGGCCTGTGCTCCATTTTGAATTTATTTTTTGATTCAGCAGCACGTTGGCTTCCAGTCTGCCGAGGTTATTGGCATAGGTGTTCACGTACACGCGTTCACTGGCATCGGGTTTCTTTTCCTCGATGTTGATCTGACCAGCAATGCTTTCATAACCGTTCACTACCGATCCGGTACCCTTGGTGAGCTGAATGCCCTCGATCCAGGGGCCGGGAACAAAGGTCAGACCATAACTACCGGGAAGGCCCTTGATCTCAGGAACGTTTTCTGTCAGCAATTGCGTATAATTCCCCGAGAGCCCGAGCAATTGAATTTGTTTGATTCCGGTTACGGCGTCGCTGTAACTTACGTCGACGGATGGGCTGGTCTCAAAGCTTTCAGAAAGGTTACAACAGGCAGCCTTTTGAAGCTCCTTGATGCCCATATTCAGGGTGTTTGAAACGCTCAGCCTGGAAATATAGGTCGATGGCGGACGTGAACTGACAACCACTTCCTTCAATGTACCTGTGGTTGAGTTTTTCAGGATGATCGTCAGCATATCCGGCGAGGCCACGCTTATGGTATCGGCATCAAAACCTACGTAGCTGATCGATAGATGGGTCGGCAGGTCGGACTTCAACTGAAAGTAACCTGTCTGATCTGTAACAAAGTATTCGTTGGAATGGAGGCTTTTGATAGTGGCATTCGCGATGGGATTTAGCTTTCCTTTCACGGTTTCTTCCAGTACAATTCCTTTCAACAGATGTATACTCTTGTCTATCGCGGCGCTGCCCTCACCGCGTGCGTAATGACAGCAGGCAGGGAGCTTGTTATAAACTTCATCCGGAGCTTTGAAGGAGCCTGCATCGTGGCCCGCTTCCGCCAGTTTTTTCTGTATATCTTCAGTTGTGGTTTTGGTACTGTCAAAACTAACGGTCAGCATATGGGTTGCAGCGATCCAGACTGCATGACTGGCATGATTAGCGAGCGCCGTACTTTCAATTCTTGCTTTGCACATCTCGCAATTGCCGGACACTTCGAAATTCTCTGTCTTTTGATTTTTTTTCTGCGCAAAGGAAGAGAGGCTGAATAAAAGAAAAGTAAATATTAAGATGGATAATATGTATTTATTAGACATAAATATTGATTTGAATTTACACACAGGTTCATAAACCGAGTTGCAACCCGGCAATACACAGTAATCCGGTTCAGTGACCGGAAAAATACCCTGCTAAATCAAATCCTGAAATTACCCAGTAAAATATTCAAATCGTCTGGTGGTAGGGGCGAGTCTTCACTGAAATAAGAAGACACCGGATCTTGCTCAACCACAACCGGCGCATCCGCAAAGTCGGGATGTATGGCTGAAGCCAGTAATAATTGCACAGGTTTCAGGGAAACCTGATTAAAGTTGTTCTTTTGGTCTAGATTAATTTTATAACTAACGGTGACATTTTCACCGCAATCCTTGGTGTTCTTGTGCGGGCATGGATTGTCCTGCGGTGGAGCGAGCACAACACGGACATCCTTCAACTTACCACAACAATAAAAATAATTCAGGCTTAGACCAAAACTGGCCACGCCGTAAATTATAAAAATCAGAAAAAGGGTAAGTTTTTTCACCGCGCGAAGATAATGACATTTTTTAGTTTACCAAAGTTAGCGCCTCGGCGGTGAAGGTTTACCCTGGTCTTAACCGTTGCAGTATTTTATGAATCAGGCCCTCCATCAACTTCTTACCTTTAGATCGTTGAAATAAAAATTAGCGTATCGGCATTCAATTTATTGGGCTACAAAAAATACCTTGCTGCGTGATGCCTGTTTCAATAGAATCTGTAAGTTTACCACAAGATTAACCGCTGAAGGCGGTGAGCTAAAAAGTAAACGAATGAACCGAAGCTTGCGAGATTTCTCTGAAAGAGGGGAATGTAAGTGTGGAGCCCCCTGTCTGCCCGACAGGCAGGCATTCGGCAAAAAAATTAACCGCTGAAGGCGGTGAACAAAAAACTATTCGAATGAAAAAAAAACTGGTTGTTTTGACGGGCGCCGGCGTCAGCGCAGAGAGCGGGCTCAAGGCTTTCCGAGATAGCGATGGACTCTGGGAAGGTTACGACGTTACCGAAGTGGCTTCGCCCAAAGGATGGAGAAAGAACCCGGCACTAGTCCTTGATTTTTACAACCAGCGCGGTCAGGATGTAAAAAATGCGCTGCCCAATGAAGCGCATTACGGACTGGCCTCGTTAGAAGAAAAATATGAAGTGGCGATTATTACCCAAAACATTGATGATCTCCACGAAAGAGCAGGTTCTACCCGGGTTGTACACCTGCACGGCGAGATTTTCAAAATGCGCAGTGAAAATCAGCCCCATCCAAATTTTGATATAACCGGCGATATTCTTCCTGGCGACCTGGCTCCGGATGGCGGGCAGCTCAGGCCCGATATTGTCTGGTTTGATGAGGAAGTTCCGATGATCATTGAAGCCTCCCGCATCACGGCTAATGCAGATATTTTTGTGGTCGTAGGAACTTCTTTAGTCGTCTATCCCGCTGCGGGGTTGGTTGACGTAATTCCACCACACAGTCAGATTTATGTAATCGACAAAAGGATTCCGTCCATCAGGTCTATGTCCAACCTTGTCGTCATTGAAAAACCGGCAACAGAGGGCGTGCGGGAATTGGTAGCCTTATTAAATCAGGACTAACTGTGACAGGCATTAACGTTCTCTGAATACAATACCATTTTCCTTGAGTTCGGCCAAAACCGGTTCGTAGATTTCCGGCAGCGTAGGGATATGAAGGCCACGGACCCTGATCTTTCCGTTTAAAATCAGCCGGGCTGCAATACCCAGCGGCAGTCCAACTGTTTTTGCCATGGCGGTACGCTGGTTATCTTCCCCTTCAGCGACCAACGTTGACTTTATAATATGGGATTTCTGATGGTTGAGGTACGTGATTTCGTGTAGCATGATAACCATGTCCCGGTCATCTTTATTCATTGAAAGCTTTGTGACCATCAGGTGCCGCAAAATATCTGCCGATGTCCTTGCATGCTCCGGAATCCTTTCTTCCGTCAGCAGCCCCAGGTATTCAAATTGTTTCTTCACTAATCGGTGATCTTTTTTTTCGATATAACGTTGTAAGAAATCATCCAGGTTTTCCGACTTGGTATAGTAATTCAGACAGCCGTTAAACCAGCTCTGCATCGTTTTACCCTGATAGTTGCGGATGGTCGTTTCATCTGCGTCATCGGTTAGTCCGGCAAGAATTATCGCATGCCAGCCAACGCAGTAATCGGGATGCCGTAAAGTGGTACGCATGAAGGTTTCAGCTTCTTCTAAGTTGTAATAGGTTAAATAGGATAGCGCGTTCCGGTTTGCATAAGCTGAGTATTTGCCTACTTCCGGCACCGTCACATTCATGAAATCCTCAAAGACTTCGTAGTAATCCAGTTCTACAACCTCATTGTTTTCTTTATAGACTGCGCCCCGCTTTCCTGCGTTAACAATATTGAGCGGGTTCCAGCTTATTTTATAGTGCCAGGGATTGTTATCATATTTTTCAGGGACCAACCCGCCACAATGTGATTTATAACTTGTGATCGTTCCGCCCTGCGCCCGGATCCCGTGGATAAGTTTCATTGCGCTCATGTGGTCAATCCCCGGGTCAAGTCCCATTTCACACAGAAAAAGCAGGTCATGTCTTTTGATCTCCGGCGCTAAGGCGCGCATGTCTTCATCTACATATGATGCCGTCAGCAGGTGTTTTTTGCAACGGACGCAATCCAGGGCAACAAATCGGTGCATGGCCGGCGGAAGCATGGAAATGACGATATCAGCCTCGCAGATCAGCTTATTCCGTTCCTCATCGTCATAGATATCAAAGGAAATTACCCTTGCTTTTGGATGGTTGGCAATCTTGCTTTTAGCCAGTTGCAAATCTGCGTCCACCACACCCAGGTTCCAGTTTTCTGCGTCTGCATGTTTCAGCAGGTAATCGATTAGGCAGGTGGTTGACTTTCCGGCACCAAACAAAAGAATATTATTCATGCTCCGTTTCTTAGATATTTTATAATAGTAGTAGCAACAGACCAGATCAGAAACTTTCGCTTCCAAGATACAAAAAAGGCTGCAAAGAGCACTGCAGCCTGTTAATTAGAATAAATTGTTGTTCGTCTAGCAGCTCGTACCGGACAAAGGGCGGTCAACCGTTCTTTTCAAAAGCCGCATTTACCTTTCCCCCGAAATCAGAGTTTGTTGATCACGCCGCACCCGATCCTGGGACCGGAATTGCCGGTAGGCTGGGTGGTGTAATCATCGGTTCCACCATGCACGATTATTCCGCGGCCAACGATATCATTCTTGGCAGTATCTGCAACACTCCAAAGGTTGGTTGTGACTGTCGTCATACCATGCCCGGTATTATCCAGCATGATATTACCGATGTCGCCTGAGTGAAAATGCGCTGATCCCCATTTGCCATGAATTTCATTGGTTGGATTCCAGTGTCCGTGGGTATTGTTGCCTTTGTCGCCGCAATCGCCATGCTCATGGAAGTGAACTGCCACGTTGCTGTCTGCTCTCTCAGGAATATTCAAGTGCATTTCCATTTTTATCTGGCCATTAGACTCCTGGAAGAATTTGACATTTCCGATATTTTTGGTGCTGTCGGCTGTTGAAAATAAATCGGCTTGTGCCACAGCTTTACCTTCAGTCTGAGACGCTGCTGCACCTCCTGCAGAGTCTGATCCAGCCTGTTTAGACTGTCCCGCGTTTCCACAGGACGTTAAAAAAGCGATGCAAATAAACCCCGTAAGGGCCATTAGTTTGTTTTTGATCATGATGATACTATTTAAGGAGTGAATGAATCGGGAAGATTGTTGGCTTATTGGGCCTGCTCTTTGATTATTACTTATTTTAGCAAGACAAATTTAATGGAAAATGGTTGAAAAGGATAATCCATGGAAGATTACTGGTGCACGGGAATATTATAATAATCCGTGGATCAATGTTACGCAGTACGATGTCATTAATCCATCGGGAGGGACTGGAATATATGGTAAGGTTCATTTTAAGAATATTGCGGTCGGTATCGTAGCGCTTGATTCGGATGATCATATCTGGCTGGTGGGACAATTCAGGTTCGTCCTGGGCCAATACAGTTGGGAGATTCCCGAAGGCGGTTGTCCGGAAGATGAAGATCCGCTGGATTGCGCGCGAAGAGAACTGGGTGAAGAGACCGGCCTGGTCGCAAAACAATGGGATGAGTTATTGCGCCTGCAACTCTCCAATTCGATTACTGATGAATTGGCTATCGTCTATCTGGCACGTGATTTGGAAATGAAAGGTGCACATCCGGAGGAAACAGAGGACTTAACTGTCCGGAAACTTAGTTTTATCGAAACGATGGACTGGGTGAGGGAAGGAACAATAACCGATGCTATTTCGGTGGCTGCGTTGCAGCGGATTCAGTTGATGAAACTTGAAGGGTTACTTTAGCATTTAAACCGTTCGAATTGGAAAAAAAGAAACCGTTACCTGTTTTACCTGCGATCCCTAATGATGCCCGATTGAAGTTGGTGAATAGAATTGCCAGGCTGATGGATGAAGAATTTTCCATAGGAGGATTCAGGTTTGGCTGGGATCCTATTCTCAACCTTTTCCCGGTTGTGGGCGATGTCGCGGGTTATACCGTGTCCGTTGCCCTTATTCTGACGATGCTACGTCACGGTGCATCTGGTAAACTGGTTGCAAAAATGATGGCCAATGCCAGTCTCGATGCGCTTATCGGCCTGGTACCCTTTTTGGGTTGGATAGCCGATTTCATCTTTAAAGCTAATACCCGGAATGTAAAATTGCTTGTTGAGCACTACACGGCAGGCAAGCACGAGGGTAGTGCCCGTCCAGTTGTCTATTCGATTTTGATTACCGGGCTGGTCATAGGCATTGTTATTATATTCCTTTCGTTCAAAGCCTTGCAATGGCTGGTTCGTTATGGAGACAAATTGATTGGGGTTACTTTTTAGTGTACCTCACAATACGAGGAGCAGCAAGGTCTTGCCGTAAACGCCTGAAAGTAATTTCTAATCCTTACTGGTTCCTTACTTGATGATCGTGATCACATCCCCGGATCCGGAACTCCTATCAAACACCTTAGTACCATTGTACCACACTTCCGTAGTAAACTGGTAAGCGCCGTCCCTCTTAGTTATGGCACAGATGATAGTATCCCGGTCTCCATTACCCCAATCTAAATAGAAGGTTGCGGGGCTGTCTTTCGCCTGAAGGTTGGGGACGATGTTCATGATAAGAAAACTATATTTTGCCAGTAGTGTTTATTCTATTATATTTGGACATGTTATGTCAAGTCAAATAGTTTCAAATTGAAGAATATTGCAGAAATAATCAGGGGATTGAGAGAGCAGAATGGACTACTGCTTAGGCAGGTTGCTGCTGAAATTGAAATAGATCAGGCGCTGTTAAGTAAAATAGAACGCGGGGAGCGACTACCAACAAGAGATCAGGTTATTCGATTAGCTAAGTTTTACGAAGTAGATCCCAATGAATTCTTGATTGAACTTATTAGTGATAAGCTCGTTTATGAACTACTTGATGAGGAAGTGGCATTAAAGGCAATGCAGGTGGCGGAAGAAAAGATCAACTATTTTACGAAAAAAAAGAATGGCAAGTAATAAGCTTATAGAGAGAATACCAGATGAGTTACCTAGTCATTATGCTGATAGGTTGGGAGTGAACTACACCAAATCTGTGAGTCAGGAACACAAGAAAACGATGGGGCAGTTTTTTACTCCGGTGGAAATTGCAGCCTTGATGGGAAGATATGCCGAATCGGCAAAAAGTTCGATCAAAATATTAGATCCGGGATGCGGTACTGCAATTCTTGCTTGTGCACTAGTAGAATCTTTGGTTGAAAACAATAACAAATTGAAGGATATTTTATTGGTCGTGTACGAAACCGACAGGGCAATAATTCCCTATACAAAAGAGTCAATAGGCTATTTGAGCGACTGGTTAAAAACAAAGAATATCGGTTTAAATTACATGGTGTACACGACTGACTTTATTCTAGAAAACTCAAACTGTCTGACTTACAACGGCAATTTATTTTCTCAAGCTAATGAACAGTTTGACATTGTTATTTCAAATCCCCCTTACTTTAAACTCCCGATTGACGACAAACGTGCAATTGCTGCAAAACAAGTGATCAATGGTCACCCTAATATTTATGCTATTTTCATGGCCATTTCTGCCAGGCTACTGAAAGATAATGGCCAACTAATATTCATAACTCCCAGGAGTTATGCATCCGGCAGTTATTTTAAAGTATTTCGTGAGTATTTTTTCAAAATAATTGAAATAGAGAAGGTTCACCTGTTTGTTTCCCGTAGGGATACTTTCAACAGAGATAAGGTATTACAAGAAACAGTTATACTGAAAGGCAGGCGAACGAGTAAGATAAATCCAATGAACAAAGTACAAGTAAATTCTTCCCATGGGATAAAAGATATTCATTCACCCATGGTTAAATGTTTTTTGCAGAAGGAGTTAATTGATTTGAATTCCAATGAAAAAATACTGTATTTACCCACAAGTGATTTCGAGGAGGAAGTTTTGAACGTTTTTAGGAACTGGAGCGGCAATTTGAATATGTACAATATTCAGATTTCTACAGGCCCTGTGGTTGCATTTCGAGCGTGGGAGTATATTCATGAGAATTACCAAAATGGGGCAGTACCCTTGGCTCCGCTTTTCTGGCTCCATAATGTAAAGCAAATGAATTTAGAGTGGCCTATATCAAAACCGGACAAGGGGCAATACTTAAAGATACAAAACGAATCAAAATCTATCCTTATCCCGAATAAAAACTATGTTTTGTTGCGGCGGTTCAGCGCCAAGGATGATAAGAGTAGGCTGGTTGCAGCTCCTTATTTCTGCAGCCTCATTGAGGCAGAGTATATCGGGGTAGAAAATAAAGTAAACTACATCTATCGCCCTAAGGGAAATTTGGAGAGAAGTGAAGTAATTGGGTTGTGTGCTTTATTGAATAGCAGTTTATTCGATTCCTACTTCCGTATATTCAATGGCAATGTAAACGTAAGCGCAACCGAGCTCAGGGAAATGCCCCTTCCTTCACTTGATGTGATAAAGGAAATTGGTAACGATATTATTCTTTCTAATGACTTTTCCATTGAAAGCACCAATAGAATTGTAAGTACACAAATTGAATTTATACCAACAACCCCATGAGCAAGATTGACGAAGCAAAAAAAATACTCAAAGAATTAGGATTGCCGCCAGCACAGCAGAATGAAATATCGGCATATACTTTATTAGCGCTATGCGGAATTAAACCCCGAGACAGTTGGCGAAAAGCAACCCGTAAAAGTTTGAAGGTTACTAAAGGTATAATGGCTTTTGTTCTGGACAATTACAAAAAAGAATACGCACCAAATACGCGGGAGACATTCCGAAGACAAGTCCTACATCAGTTCATACAGGCTCGAATTGCAGATTATAACCCTGATAATCCAAAACTGGCAGTAAACAGTCCGAATGCTCATTATGCTATCACTAATGAGGCATTGACCGCTATTCAGAATTTTGGCACCAGTCGTTGGAAGAACGCGGTCGTTGAATTTAAATTGGAAGCAGGAGAGCTGGCGAAGCGATATAAAAAGGAAAGAAAACAGAATCTGATTCCGGTAAAACTGAGTAATGGTAAAACCCTTAAATTGTCACCCGGAAAGCACAATGAAGTTCAGGCAGCAATTGTCCACCATTTTGCCTCAAGGTTCACCAACGGGGGCTCGGTGCTCTATTTAGGCGATACTGCCAAAAAAGATCTATTCGTTGACCAAGTAAAGCTAAAAGAATTAGGAATTCCACTTGATCAGCACAGTAAATTGCCTGATGTTGTAATATACGATGCGAAAAAAGACTGGTTATTTCTGATTGAAGCAGTTACTTCGCATGGCCCGATTTCTCCTAAACGAATTATTGAACTTGAAGAGTTCCTAAAAGACTGTAAAGCTGGGAAGATTTATGTAACTGCCTTCCCTGATTTTACTGAATTTAAAAAACATTCTATTCATATCGCCTGGGAAACGGAAGTTTGGTTGGCCGACACACCCGACCATATGATACATTTTAACGGTGATCGATTTATCGGACCGAGATAGAAAAATGATACAGCGACTCCATCAAAACATTTAGTAGTCCCAATTGGGGCAAGCACCTCAGATTAGGAACTCTGGCCGCACTCGCTGCCCTTTATTTTTAGAAATGTATTTATTATTGCATTGAAAGAAATGATTTCTTGGTGAAACGAACAAGTCATGGATCTGGATGGTTATATTAAAAGAAACCAAGGAGACAAACGAACGATTGCGATATATTCACTGGCTGGATTTTCGTGGAGGAATTTCACAAATGAACAATCGACCGCAACAATTTGAGAAAACCACCCCGTTCCAGATACAGCGCTTTAAAATGCCCCAACTATTTCTTTTCTTTGCCGGGTGAAGCAGTTCAGATCAAAACAAAGACCTAAAAAGAATCTGCTGGTCGCGGGAGTACAGGCCGTGCTGGAAGCTTTGGAATCCGGCAAGGCGCTCGACCGGATCTACCTCGACCAGAAGATCAATAACCCGGAGTTTTCCAGGATCAGGAGCCTGGCTGGAAAACTCGGCGTGCCGGTGAATTATGTCCCGGGCGTAAAACTGGAACAGTTCAACATCCCTGGCCATGAAGGCTGTATCGGTCAGATCGCCCGCGTGGTTTATTCCGATTTACAGGATGTAATCACGCAGGTCGTGGAAAGGGGAGAGGCACCACTTTTTCTCATCCTCGATGGCATTACGGATATCCGTAATATAGGCGGCATCGCCCGGACAGCCTGGTGTTGCGGCGTGCAGGCGCTGATCATTCCCGGTAAGGGCGTTGGCGCGCTGAATGAAGATGCGATCCTGACTTCAGCAGGAGCGCTGGAAAAAATTGCAGTCTGCCGGGTCGACAGCCTGATGAAGGCGGTGGATGAGCTTCATGCCAACGGGATCCGGGTCTTCGCCAGCGAGATGAAGGCAGCTACACGAATCGACCAGTGCGATTTCTCCATCCCTTCGGCTATCGTGCTGGGCAGTGAAGAAAAAGGGATTTTCCCGCCACTGATGAAAATCTGTGATGAGAATATCAGCATCCCCATGTATAACCAGTTTGAAAGCCTGAATGTGTCGGTAGCCACCGGTATGATCTTATATGAGGTTATGAAACAGCGGGAATTCAAGATGGGTTAGCCGCGTCTATCGATTTAAAAAGATCGCGCAACTCTACATTTACTTTTATGGAACTGATGTCGCCCATACATATTGATAAATTATCGCCCCCCATCCGGTATGGGGACAAGATCCTGCTGACCGGTTCCTGTTTCACCGAACATATCGGCAATGCACTGGCCCTGCATAAGTTCGATACCCTGCAAAACCCAAACGGGATCCTGTTTGATCCCTACAGCGTCTGCGACAGCCTGATTTCATATACTGAAAATAGGAAATATCAGGAAGACGATCTGATATTACTGAATGAGCTTTGGCAATCCTGGCGCCACCATTCGCGGTTTTCTGGGATGGACAGGAGTGAGGTGTTGAGCCGGATCAATGCCAGTCAGCAAGAAGCCCATGACTACCTGAAAACGGCAAACTGGATCATTATCACGCTGGGGTCTGCATTTTCTTACCAACTGAATGAAAACAGCCAGGATACTGTTCACCAGCAATTGAATGTAGCCAATTGTCACCGGGCACCGGGGAAGTGGTTCGACAGGAGCCTGCTGACCATTGAGCAGATCATTTCACAACTCGATCAGGTTTATCACCGGCTGAAAGTTTTCAATCCGGCATTGAAGATCATTTTTACCGTCAGTCCCGTCCGGCACCTGCGTGACGGCGTCGTAGATAACAATCGGAGCAAGGCAAGGTTGATCGAAGCGGTTCACCACATGGTGAATAAATTCACCGGGCTGTATTATTTTCCGGCTTATGAACTGGTCATTGATGTGCTGCGCGATTACCGTTTCTATGATATCGACCTGGCGCATCCTAACTATCTCGCTACTGAATTTGTATTGGAACAATTTACGTCTTCCTGTATAGATGAAGCTTCAGTTCAGCTCATGAAAGAAGTTAAGCAGATTGTACTTGCCCGCAATCATCGGGCCTTTCAGCCAGAAACCCAGGCGCACCGGCAATTCCTGCGGGTGCATTATGAAAAGGCAAAGGCTCTTTCTGAAAAATACTCTTTTCTGGACTTTAGTGAAGAGATGATTTATTTTTCCCGCGCCGGTGGTTTTTAAGAGCCTGGCCCTGTTTAGTTACAATCTTCCGAAATATCAGGCAGTCCATATTGCAACCAATGTCTTACTCTTCACATTCAATATATTATTTATAGTTGAAGGTTCTGGCTTCTGGGCATACCCCTGTTAGCGAGGAAAGTCACCTGCTTTCGCAGAACAGGGATATTATCGAAAACCCCTTTCCACTTTGCGTTTGCACTGTAGAAGGGGGTTTTACCAGAGATGTATGATGACCGGTTAAACTATTTTTTAGTCAGTTTATAGACTGTTTTTGTATAGAATTCCTCGCCGGGCCTCAGCACCGTATTGGGAAAGGACGGTACATTGATGGCGTTGGGGTGAATTTGGGTCTCGAAGCAAAAACCGCTGAATGGTCCATAGGATTTTCCATCCTTACCCTGAATTTCAGGCACCCACTTTGCATTATACAAATGAACCAGTGGGGAGGTAGTGTAAACTTCCAGTTTCACATCCTGCTCATCGCACCAGGCTTCCGCGGCCACGCGCTCAATACCAGGCTGATCCAGCGGGAAGCTCACATCAATACCCTCATCTACCTGGCTAATCTTTCCGGTTTCCTGATAATTTCGGAAATCGTTTCGCGTTCCCTCCACGGGAATGATCTTTCCGGTGCAACTCAGGTTGGCATCCTGTTCCAGGTAACCCGATCCATGAATACGCAGGTGATGGTTCAGGATATTGCCTTCACCGTTATTGAGGTTGAAATACCCGTGATGCGTGAGATTCACAGCGGTTGGTTTATCTGTAACCGCATGGTACTCGTAGCTCACTTCATTGTCTTCGGTCAGACTGAAGGTGATCGTCACCTTCAGATTACCCGGAAATCCTTCCTCACCATCGGGACTGATGTACTGAAGTACCAGCTTGCCGTTATCTTTAGAGACCAGGTCCCATACTTTTTTGTCAAAACCCTCCAACCCACCATGAAGCTGATAATTCGGGTCGGTACTATTCAACTTGTATTCTTGGCCGTCGATGGAGAAGGATGCCTTATTAATACGATTCCCGTACCGGCCCACGGCTGCGCCGAAGTAGGGGTAATTCTCCAGATACTCGGCTGACCAATAGTCGGACGGCTTATCAAACCCCAAGACAATATCATTCATTGTTCCGTCAGATTTCTTTATCTTTATCGCCATAATTATGGCGCCGTAATTAGTGACTTTCACCACGGTGCCATTATTATTTGTAAGCGTGTAGGTATAAACTTTTTTGCCGCCGGGGTGCTGGCCGCTGAGCTCTTCTGAAATTTCCTTCATGTGATTATAATTTAATTATTTTTGATTTTCCGATGGAAACCGTTTGTATCGAAAATATTCCTTTGGAAAATTTTGGTTGGAACATCTTAGAAACTTTTTCACGGGCTTGAAATAATTTAGTTCATAAAATTAATAAAAATGCCATGATTATTACAGAATTACAGAAACAATTTGAGAAACTTTACGGAAGTGCTGCGGAGAAAATATTTTTTTGCCCGGGGCGTGTCAACCTGATCGGTGAACACATTGACTATAACGGCGGCCAGGTAATGCCCTGCGCCATCTCGATGGGTACAACGTTATTAATTTCAAAAAATGACGATAAGGTATTCAGGTTCCACGCGGCTGATTTCCCTGAAACGGCAGATATTCCGCTTCAGGATTCCTATTCAAAAACCGGTTCCGAGTGGTATAATTATCCCCTGGGAGTGATCCATGAATTTTTGCTCAAAAACGTAAAACTCTCTGGCGTTAATATGTTATTTTCCGGCAACCTGCCCATTGGCGCGGGTCTGTCTTCTTCCGCCTCTATTGAAGTATTGACTGCGTTTGCACTGAACGAAATCTTTAACGGCGGTATGGATCGCACGGAACTGGCCCTGTTGGGTAAAAGGGTTGAGAACGGATTCATGGGCCTCAATAGTGGTATCATGGACCAGTTTGCTGTTGCTCACGGAAAGAAAGATCATGCAGTTTTATTAAATACAGATTCACTGGAATATGAATATCTTCCTTTTGAGATAGGAGATTATGTGCTGGCCGTAGTAAACACCAACAAACCCAGGAAGCTGGTAGAGTCCAAGTACAATGAAAGGTTTGCGGAGTGTATGACTGCCAAAGAAAGACTGCAACAGAAACTGCCTATCCAGCATCTTTGCGATGTAAGCCTGGAAGAATTTAATGCCAACAGGTCATTAATTGGAGATCCTGTTATAGAGAACAGGGCATTGCACGTTATCACGGAAAATGAGCGGGTAAAACAAGCAAAAGTGGCTTTGCTTTCGGGCGATATAAAGACATTCGGAGAGCTGATGTACGCCTCGCACGATTCGTTGCAACACCTTTACGAGGTTTCAGGCATTGAGTTGGATACGATTGTTGATTTTTGCAAAGATTATGCTGCATGTGAAGGTGCCAGGATGACGGGCGCAGGATTTGGCGGCTGTGCCATCGCTCTGGTCAGGAAGGACAGTTTTGATGATTTCGCAACTAAGATCACGGATTATTATAATGAAAAGATTGGATATAAGCCGGGTGTTTTCTCTTCCATCATCGCGGAGGGAGTACATCAGGTCGTTTAACAATTTGATAATCAGATACATATAATTACTATTTAATAATTAAATTCATCTGATTGAGCAGTTTGGCCGGAACTTAAGAGCACCGGTAGCTGGGATAAAGTTCAGTTACCGGTGATTTTTTTCTGTCCTTTCCGGGTCAAACTTTTGGGATGGTCCGGGGCGACAGGCTGAAAGAACTTTTCTCATAAAGAATGCTTATTTTAGCCGTGTAGTTATGGAACAGGTTAATTTAAAAAAAATTGCTTCCTTGTTAAACCTGTCGGTTAGTACAGCGTCCAAGGCTCTGCGCGACAGCTATGAGATAAGTGATGAAACCAAGCGGAAAGTTCTGAAGCTTGCCAGGGAGCTCAATTATCAACCCAATCCATATGCCAGCAGTCTCCGTAAAGCCCGTAGTAAAACGCTTGCAGTTATTGTACCTGAGATCGCGAATAATTTTTTCGTTTCGGCCATCAACGGAATACAGCGGACAGCCCAGTCAAAGGGCTATCATGTACTGATTTATATCAGCCATGAAAACAGTGAATATGAAAAAGACCTCGTAAACTATCTGGTCAATGGCCGTGTCGACGGAGTCCTCATTTCACTTAGCAAGGGCACTAAGGATGTAGATCATCTGAACAAACTACAGGAGAATGGTAGGCCGGTGGTGATGTTTGATCGAGTAGCAGAAGAAGCGGGTTTTTCAACAGTCACAACCGATGATTTTGAAAGTTCATTTCGGGCGACCGAACATCTGATATCGAGGGGCTGCACCCGGATCGGGCATTGCATGATATCACAAACGCTGTCCATTGGCAACAAACGACTGGAAGGATACAAGGAAGCACTAGAAAAACATGGCATCAGCTTTGATCCATCGCTGGTGGTACATTGTAATATTGACCGGGAGACCGACCTTCCGCTGATACAGACGATGATCACTGAATACAAGCCTGATGGTATTTTCGCTGCCGTGGAATCCCACGCCCTTTGGGTCTATGAAATATGTAAAGAGATGGACCTTCGCATTCCGGGTGATATCAGGGTGATCACCTTTAGTAACCTGGCAACAGCCCATTTGCTGGCTCCATCCTTATCCACCATCACCCAGCCCGCTTTTGAAATTGGACGGGAAGCGGCGCTGCACCTCATAATGTCGTTGGAGAAATCGAAGAGTTACCATAATGAGGATGTTATCATCAAATCTACGTTGATCTGCCGCGATTCCACTTATTAACACCAATTAGTGATATTTATTAATCAGGCGTTTCAGCGAATCAGCTACATCGCCAAACGCTTGAAGCTGATCACAGCGCTCTTGGCGGAGTTATTGACCGCGTTTAGGAATACATAAGCCTTGAATTTTTTATCAGCAGTCTCAACCCATACGCCCGACTCAGCTTTCAGGTCGATTGCACAATTTGGGGCAGTCGAGAAATCAGCTTTTTGAAGATCGGGGTCATCCACGAAGGTGGTGCCAAATTGCAGATAAGCGAGGTTATAATCCTGGAGACCAAACACTTTAACAACCCGGGAATTATTGTTGACGCCTGCTGGCAGCGTTACGCCCGGCAGGTACTTCGGGTCTGCCGAAGGCGCCACCAATGCATGATTAAACGCTCCCGTAGTGTAACTCCGGTATAAGTACACCAGGTCGATTTTAGCTGGATTCCCGGCTGCTTCCGTTGCTGAATAGACTTTCATATCAGCGATGGAAACATACATGGCAGCTCCATCAGTTACAGTCAGTCGTCTCACTATATCCATGTTGGAAATGGTATAAGGCCCCATCTTGTAACTGACGCTTTCACCGTTACTGCTTTTTGCTGAAAAGGTAAAAGAAACGGATTTGCCTTTTGCTTCGGGCGGGATCACGTAATAATACCTGAAAGTGACGGCATTCGTGTCCCTGGTCAGGTTCACGCTGGTAATATTTCCGCTGTTGACTGCAGGAGCGGCTACCGTTATTCCCACGTCCAATCCGCTGGAGTTGGTATAATAGGATTTAGGATCAATATACGTAGCGCTGCTGCCGGCAATCGTTGCTTCCACCTGCGCCGAAATAATTTTACCCCTGGTTGCGGGTATGGCGATAGCATAGGCAAAGTCTATGGTATCGCCCATAATGTTCGGACCTGATTTCCTTTTGATCACATCGTTTTGAAGCGCATCTTTAGGAACAGGTAATTTATATTCCTTTTTCTCGCAACTGCTGATCAGCATGGCTATACAAATAAAAAACAATAAAGATCTCATGTGAAAGACTTAAAGAGGTTTTACAGTAATATTTACAGTATATTCTTTTTTAACGGTACGGTCACCCGAAATAACTGTGTATTTTTTGGGATTTGCCAGGTCTGAGAAATCTGTCAGTCCGGTTATCTTGGGAGTCAGCTTACAATCCTGGGCCAGAGAAAACTGTGGATAAAGGTTCTTCAGATCGGTACCAAATTTCACTTCAACAGCTACGGTTTGTGCAACCGTATCAATCAAAGCCGCCTTTGTCCTTACGGTTACAAAATCTGTTCCCAGCAATTCGAAGTTGCTCACGTAACATTCCCGCCGCGTGGTTATGAGGAGGCCGTCCTCATCGATAGGGTAGTCCTTGAAACACCCGGAGACTACAGGTATAAGGAATATTAAAATAAGTAATAATCTATTAGATTTCATTGTTTTCATTTTTGTGTTCAAATTATCTCCAGGGTATATTTTGAGTCAGTTTTGGATTTCTGTCACGCTCGCCCGGCGGTATCCGGAAAATATAGCACTGTTGAAATGCCAGGTCCGACGCGTTCTGGAAATATCTTTGCTGATTGGCCCCCCAGGTGTCAATGCGCCAAACTCCCGGTCCGCCAACGCCTCCCCAGATCGTCTCCAGTTTTCGCCATCTCCGCAGATCAAAAGCTCGTTGTCCTTCGCCAAGCAGTTCTATAATTCTTTCCTGTTCAATGGCATCGAAGAAATTCTGGTATCCCGAAGTTTTGGAAGAGGCAAGAGGAGGGAGGTTCCCACGATGCCTGACTTTATTTACGCCATCAATGGCAAGCTGTGAGGGAGCTCCGTTTGTAATTTCATTGTCTGCTTCCGCGTACATCAGGTAAACATCTGCCAGGCGCATCACCGGCCAGGCATAATCCCCGTCGGAACGGCCCTGACCGGCATAATTCCGCAGAAATTTTCTAAATACATAGCCCGAGTTGGTCCCATCTGTATTATAACTTATATATTTTATTCCGTCAATAGTAACATTTGTGCTCCAGGTTTTATATATAAAAGGTACCCAACCCGTGGATTTAAGGCTAACCATACCAACGCTCATTTCGTAATCCCACATGATGGAAGATTTCATCCTGTAGTCCCGGTTGGCGTAGCTTTGCGGATTTACCGCTGAGTTTAATTTCGTTCTGGCGCCTGACGTGGATGGATTCGTTGGGATCAGTGGCGGCGCAAAATCCCCGGTGCCGGTCAACTGATATCGATCCGCAATTTCATAGCGCGGGCTGACCCAGCATTGCGATCCTTCATGAGAACGCCCCGCTACATCGCGCATTAGTTCTTCTCCTTGTCCGGTACCTGTTCCCCCATGGGTAAACACCATGATGTTTTCTTTATCTCCGTTGGCTTTGGGGGTAAACAGATAGTAATAATTAGGCAAAATATCAGCTTTTCCGATGGCGTCAATGCTACCCGGAGCGCCATTCATATAAAGCGTAAGTCCGTAATTATTGATGACAGCTTTGAAATCATCCGCGGCTGCCAGGAAAGCGTTAGAAGCTTCCGCGGCGTTTGGGGTAAAACCTTCTAACTCGGGCCAACCGTATTTGTTCCAGCTTGCCCAGAACAGGTTCAGCTTACCACGAAATGCAAGGGCAGCGGGTTTTGCGGCTCTCCCGAAGTCACGTGTGCTGGCAGGGAGTTTCTCAATCGCATAATTAAAATCTGCCAGTATAGAATCCTTTACCTGCTTTATCGGCATCCGGCTGACAGAATCAAAGTCGGAGAGCGCCTGCGGCACCTTGCTGATATAAGGCACATCACCCCACATCGTGATCAGTCTGAAATAAGACATACCCCTGAGAAGGCGAGCCTCACCGATAATCGTTTCCAGGTTACTGACAGAAGAGGCATTTGCCTTTGAAAGCATTTTTTGAACATTTTCAATGACATAATTTGCACGGTCAACGGCGCCGTACAATCCCCTGAAATATCGGTCAAACCCGGCTCCAAAGCCAGATGGATTGTAGTTTCCGCCCTGGTAGGGGTACCAGCTCCGGTCGCCACCCAGACTGGTTCCGCGGGTACGGACAAAGTCTCCCTGACCATCAAAATAATAATCACGGTCGAAGACAATCCTTGCGGCATTATAAGCACCCATCAGCGCTGTGGTTGCGTCATTCTCCGTCTTCCAGAATTCTGATGCCGCCAGCTCTGTTGTGGGTAGCTGATTCAACAAGTTTTTCCGGCACGATCCCAGGATAGCTGAAATGGTCAACCCGGACAGCAGCAAAAAAAGAAACAGAAATATATTTCGAAAGTTATTCATATAAATCGATTTAGAAACCTAATAAAATGGAGAGGTTATATGATCTATTAATCGGGTACAAATCGTTGGCGTTACCCTGCTTTTCAGGATCAAGTCCCCTGTAGCGCGTGAACGTGGTCAGGTTTTCCCCGGAAAAGGCGATTCTCAGACTCTTAGCCGTTATTTTGTTTAACAGTGATGCGGGCAGACTATAACCTACCTGAATGTTTTTCAGTCGGACATAACTCATGTCATCCAGCCAAAAGGTCGTCTGATCCTGATTTCTGCCTGGTCCTCCCAGTTCGGGCCAGGGTGCATCCCGCTTTTCTACCGTCCAGGGATTATTCCAATGGTCCCAGGTCATGGCGTTTCTGGAATTACCGAAATTCAAGTCTTTGTAAATGCTGAGATAGAAGGATTTTCGGCCCGTGGCTCCTGTGAAAAATATGGAGAAATCAACCCCTTTCCAGGCTGCAAACAAGTTCAGAGAACCATAGGTTGTGGGCCTTCCGGATAATACTTTCAATGCTTTTCTATCATTGCCATCAATCCGGCCATCACCGTTCAGGTCTTCATATAACAAGTCACCCGGACCGGCACCCTGCGGCGTTGCCTTGTACACATCGTTCCAGGTCTGGGCTATACCCCGGTCGACGTAGGTATATACAAAACCATAGGGCATGTTCAGGAAGGTGGTTCCCCGACCCAGGTACTCATTCCACTTTTCAAGCCTGTTTACATTATAGGATGCGTTGAGCGTCGCTCCGTAATTAAACTGGTTCAGGCGCTCCGCCCATTTCAGGTTCAGTTCAACACCGCGGTTTCTGAGATTTCCGATATTTCTCCTGGGTGCTTTATAGGCGCCCTCCAGGAAGATTGAAATATCGGAAGGCCTCAGCATACCATGTGTGAAGCGGTCGTAATAATCCAGTTCCACCCTGAGCCGATTTTTCAAAAATCCGAGATCCAACCCTGTGTTAAAGACCTTGGTCGATTCCCAGGTCAGCTCCCGGTTAATAAGTTGCGAATAGGTCATACCCATCGCAATATTGTTATTGATCATATAGTGAGCCGCGTCAAGGGTTTCCTGCTGCTCAAACCGACCCACACCGCTATTGTTTCCGAGGGCTCCATAGGAGACTCTCAGTTTTCCGTCACTAATCACCTGCTTCAAAAAGTTCAGAAATTTTTCCTCGGTGAACCGCCACCCGAAAGCAGCAGAGGGAAAGAAGCCGTATTGGCTTCCTTTCAGAAACTTCGACGAGCCATCTACACGAAAATTCCCCTCCAGGAGATATTTGTTAAACGCGGTGTAATTTAACCGGCTGATATATGAACGCAGTCCTTCCGAGTTTGAATTTCCACGCGCGGACTGAATGGTTGTCAGCGCCGCATCAATTTCGGTTAGAGAAGGGTGGATGCGATCATTCCGGGATGCACCCAGATACCTGTTAAACCAATATTCTTCGCTGTAAACAACCAGAGCGCTTACATCGTGGTTCTCTCCAAAGGCATGGTGATAATTTAACCTCGCGTTGAACATTGTTTTAAACCCGTTCCAGTCGCCATTGGAGACGCCGGCGTTATCACCAACATAAACGCGGCTGCCAAAGGAATTGGTCTGGAAATTATAAGCCCTGTTGGGAATATTCGCATTTACTTGAAACTGATTGTAATAATTGAGATAATATTCTACAGAACCAACCAGCTCCTTGACAGGCTCCCATTGTAAATACATGCTTCCCTGTCCTTCCTGCCTTTTCTGCCGTGTAAGCATAGTCGTGTATACGGTATACGGATTGTAGGCCTGCGGATCTTCATTGTAGGCCATTACCCCGCCGTAATAACCCGTAACAGGATCGTAGGGTGTGATACCGGCAATAGCATAACGCATGTCGAACCCGGCGGTATTAGAGGAGTTCGGATCCGTAAACCCGTCCAGCAATGCAAACGTGTACCTCGAAGCGTTTCCAAATAATTTGATACCGGTCTTTATATTTTTCCGGATCTTGTAATCGAAATTGATCCGGGCATTGTACTGATCGTAATCGTTGTTGATCTGAAGCCCTTTTTCATTTTTGTAACCTACAGACATATAGAAATTAGAGACGTCATTTCCTCCGTTTGCAGACATGTTGTAATTCTGAAATGTACCATCTCTAAGGATAACATTCCACCAATCGGTGTTGGGATAGCGCAGGGGATCGATCATCCCTTTGGCCATCCATTCGTCAATCGTACCATTTTTGAAATAAAAGTTTGCCGGAAGCGTATTTGCCGCCGCCCTCCGTTGATGCAGGGTCAGGGCCCGCGGGTAATCGGCCATAAAACCAAACGGTTTGGTGGGCTTGGTGACTGCAAGATTACTGGAGAAAGTCAGGGCGGTCTTTTTCTGACCTGAACCCGACTTTGTGGTAACCAGGATAACACCGTTGGCGGCACGTGAACCGTAAACGGATGCTGCTGTAGCGTCTTTCAGCACTGAGACGCTCTCAATATCATTTATATTAAGCCGGTTGATATCCACATCCGGCATACCATCAACCACAACCAACGGCGAACTGTTGTTCACTGATCCCAGGCCTCTGATAAGCAATGTTGCACCATTCCGGCCCGCCATACCGCTGTTCTGGTTGACGGCCAGGCCGGGTACCATTCCCGACAAAGCAGTGGAAAGACTGGGCAGCGCGCGGGTCGTAACCTTGTCGTCCACTTTTACGGCTGATACGGCTCCGACGAGGTTTACTTTCTTTTGGGTCCCATAACCCACTACCACGACGTCGGTGAGTGCAGTAATTTTGTCCTGCAATACTAAAGGGTAATCACTGTTCGTACCTACCGTAAACACATTCGTTTCATAATTCACGGAACTTACTGTGATCCTGGAACCGGTTGCCGCCCGGATCGTAAAATGACCATTTTCGTCCGTTTGGGTTGCCAGGCCCGATCCGTCCACCGAAACCGTCGCCCCCGGTATGGCCTTGCCGTTCTGATCGAGAACCGTTCCGGTTACCGACCTGGTTTGTGCATGAGCGGAAATTCCCGCAAACAGCAAACAAAAAACAAATAGAAATTCGGCAACAAACAATCGCTGAAGCAATCTCATACAAATTGATTTATAAGATTAAAGCTATATTAATTTCACTTACGCGTAGCCGATACTTATACACATTTTCGAAAACGTTTTCGCTAGTGAAAAGCGCGTCAAGCTTTAATTTGATCCGATAACCGCAGCGTTATATTAATGGGCTGATCAGCAACGTTTTTATCATTTACCTGGTTTTAATCAGCGCTTGTTCGATATCATATATGATATCATCCACATATTCGAGTCCCACTGAAATTCTGATAAGTCCGGGAGTTATTCCAACCAGTCGCTGTTCTTCCCCGGAGAGTTTCGAATGCGTGGTGCTGGCCGGATGGGAGGCAATGCTTCTCGTATCACCCAGATTTGGTGTTAAAGAAATAATTTCCAAGGCATCCATAAATTTTCTGCCAGCTTCAGCGCCACCGATGATTTCAAAGCAGACAATGCCGCCGCCGGCTTTCATCTGTTTACGGGCAATTTCATATTGCGGATGGGAGGGGAGAAAAGGATACTTTACCCACTCGATCATCGGGTTTTGTTCAAGTACCTTCGCCAGTTTCAAAGCATTTTCGCTATGCCGCTGAATTCGTACATCCAGGGTCTCCAGGCTTTTGGTCAGGATCCAGGCATTGAATGCAGAAAGTGCGGGGCCGGCATTCCGGCAGAACAGGTAAATTTCATGGATCAGTTCTTTTCTGCCTGTTACCACACCTCCCAATATACGACCCTGGCCATCCAGCCATTTAGTGGCGGAATGAATGACCAGGTCGGCGCCAAAATCTGCCGGCGTCTGCAGGATGGGTGTCGCAAAACAATTATCCACGTTATAAATGATCTGGTGTTTCCGGCAGAAATTTCCTGCCGCTTCGAGATCTATGATCTCAAGCTGTGGATTGGTAGGCGTTTCCAGGTATAACATCCTGGTGTTCGGCTTGACGGCAGCGTCCCATTCTGCGATGTTTCCGGCGTCAACCAGGCTATACTCTATGCCATACCTGCTCAGGAATTTGGTTACAACGGTATTGGTCCCGCCAAACATAGACCGGCAGCAGATCAGGTGATCACCGGCTTTAAGAAGCGCCATAAACGAACTGAAGACCGCGGCCATCCCGCTTGCAACAGCAAATCCCGCCTCACATTTTTCGAGTGCGGCCATCTTTGCTGCAAATTCATCAACGGTCGGATTGCTGTAGCGGCTGTAAATAAAGTCATCGGTTTCATCGGCAAAAGCAGCTCGCATTTCCTCTGCTGTTTTGAATGCGAAACTGCTCGTCAGGTATATCGGTGTGGAATGCTCCATATACTGAGAGCGTTCCGTCTGGGTTCTGATTGCTATAGTTGAAGGATGTAATTTTCTATCTGCCATTTTGTTGATTTTAAATATTTGAGAATTGAAGAACATGTGGTGCAGGTAAAAATCCTGACCAGAAACAGACAATCGGGTTAGCCCCGTCAAATTTTAAGGTGATTTTAGTCCGGGGTTTGAAACAGGCCTGGACAACATCGAAAAGGCAGGTGTGAAAAATATACCGGGTTGTAGAACGATTTCATCAGGATACGACGGGATTTTGAATAATGACTTTTGTATCGATAACCGCTCCGGCGCGAACCAGGGTGATGGCCACCGAGCAATATTTGTTCATCGAGATTTCAACAGCGCGTTTGGCTTTATCTTCATCCACATTGCCGGAGATCTCATAGATTATTTCAATGTGTTTCCACAGGGAAGGTTCAACGCCCTGCTCTTTTTCTCCGTAAACGGTCACCTTAAAATCCGTGATTTCCTGTCGTTGTTTCTTAAGTATGCTGATCACATCGATGCTGGAGCATCCTGCAAGGGCATTTAATAATAATTGGCCGGGTCTGGCGCCGTATTCCTGTCCCCCCATTTCCGGGTTAGTATCCATTTTCACAACTGTTCCATTCTCATTGATTGTGTCGAACCCGTAATCGCCCTGAACTCTTTTTAATGTAACCGTAACCGCCATTTTATGTGTTAATTTATACGTTTTCAATGGTCACCTGCCTACCGGTTTACCTGCCGAAGGTAGGCAGGCAGGCATGGAATACGCCAGATGATCATCCGTGCTTTGTAAGCAATTTCTTGCTTGTGGCTGTTTCCTGTTTTTTTGAAGACTCAAAAATATCTGAATTGCCTGATTTTTCCTAATCAGTGAGGATTAAATTGTCAATTAACCGCACGCCGCCAATCCAGGCAGCCACGATCGCTATCAGGGGTGTGCTCCCATCCCAATTGTCAGGCACTTCCAGATTTTCAGCCCTGACTACGTCCAAATAATCGGTCTCAATATGCTTATTACTCAGCATGAACCTAAGTACATTGAGACGCTGCTGAAGATGCTCACCCCGGTCAAAGGCCTGTTTGAGTGTACCCAGTGCAACAAAAAGCACCGGGGCTTTTTCACGATCTTTGTGCGACAGTCTTAAATTCCTGCTGCTCATCGCCAGCCCATCAGGCTCGCGTCGGGTTGGAACAATATGCATTCGGATCTGCTGAAAAGCAGGCGTGGTATGTATGAGTCGCTTTACGACCAGGCACTGCTGGTAATCCTTTTGGCCGAAAAACACGTGGTCCGGCCGGATAATACCGAAGAGTCTGTCCAAAACCTGGCACACACCCTGAAAATGGCCAGGCCTGTAGGCTCCCTCAAAAACCTGTTCGAGCCTGCCCAACGGATAAATCTTCCGCGACTTAAAACCTTCGGGATACACTTCACCGGCATCGGGGTAAAAAATAGCATCACAACGTTCGCCGGCCAGCAATGCAATGTCCTTCTCCAGGGTTCTGGGATACTTTTCAAGGTCATTCTTGTCGTTAAACTGCGTTGGGTTCACGAAAATGCTGACGATCACGACGCCGTTTAGCTGGGCCGCTTCCCGGACAAGATCCAGGTGCCCCTGATGCAGCGCACCCATCGTTGGAACAAAGGAAATAGGGATACCGGCGGAACGCTGGGTATCTACAAATCTTTGAATATCATCACGTTTTTTGAAGAGTCTCACGGGTGCAAAATAGAATAATATGATCAGTTTTAGGCTAATATGCATAAAAAATCGTAACTTTGCAACCTTTAAATAGCAGGAACAGCATGTCCACCAAGAAAAGAATTTTATTTATTGCCAACGAAATGTCCCCTTACCTTGAGTTGACAGAATTTTCAGAAACGGTAAATAAACTGGCAATCAAAGCCAATGAGAACGGCTTTGAAGTTCGTTGCATCATGCCGCGCTTTGGGACAATCAACGAACGGAGGCACCGCTTGCATGAAGTGGTAAGGCTTTCGGGAATTAACGTCACCGTTGATAACGATGATATGCCCCTGCAGATCAAGGTAGCTTCGTTACCAAATGCCAGACTCCAGGTTTATTTTCTGGAAAATGATGAGCTTTTTAAGCGGAAATTCCTTTTTCATGATGAGAATGATAAATGGTTTGCCGACAATGATCTCCGCACCGTATTTTATTCCAAAGGCGCGTTGGAAACGGTTAAGAAATTCGGATGGTCGCCTGATGTCATTCATTGCAGCGGATGGATGACTGGTTTGATCCCGTTTTATCTGAAGACAGTCTACCGAAAGGAACCCGTGTTTGCGCATAGCAAGGTTATTTACACCATTGGAGAAAATTCTTTTAAAGAGAAGCTGGGCAAAGATTTCATAGCCAAGGCGCTCATTCATCCTTCACTCAAAGAGAAGGACCTTGACGTATTTAAGGAGGGAACGAATGTGGCTATGATGCGGGGCGGTGCTACATTCGCAGATGCCATTAGTTTTGGTTCTGCTCATGTAGATAAAAAACTGGTTGCAGAGTTTACAAAAGTGAAAGGTAAGAAGACCCTGCCTTTTAAAGAAGATTCTGATTTAACAGAGTATTTACAACTCTATCACGATCTTGCAGACTAATTGTTCAAAAAGCATCAATCAACTACCTATTTGTGAAAAGATACTTTGTTCCCGGTCTGGTAATTCTCATTGCGCTGACCAGTTTTTTTTCCTGTAAAAAAGTGAATCTCGCATCAGATGTAGGTCTGGGGGTAATACCGGAAGTCGACAATATTCACACCTTTGATACGACACTTGAAGTATCTGCCTTTAATCATATATTTACTGCCGCCAATGACAGTTTCCATGTGTATGGTGCTTACGAACAGTTTTTGGGGGTGATCACCAATGATCCGTTGTTTGGAAAAACGGACGCCAGGATGTATTTCAATGTCAGCCTTCCGCACGAGAAATTTGCTTTCCAGAATGTTCCGGGAAAAGTGGTGCTCGATTCGGTTGTTCTGATCATGAATTACCTGGAAACATACGGTGATACCAGCATGCCCCAAACGATCAGGGTGTCTGAACTGGCACAATCGAACAATTTCCGTCTCGATACGAATTATACGATCAGGAAGAGTGACTGGGTTACTTCGGGTGAACTCGGAAGTAAGACGATCGTACCGTTTACGCTGCGGGACTCTGTCAGGATCAGTGCGGCCGGCAGAAAAGCGGAAGAAGACAGCGCTACATCTCATCAGCTCAGAATCCGGTTGAGCGACGCATTCGGCAACCGCCTATTAAGCTATGACACTACGGGGTCCCTCAATGCATTTGTCAATGACTCTGTCTTCAATCATTTTTTCAAAGGATTTGAATTACGTTCTGTAAGTGGCGGAAACGCGATTTTGGGCTTTAATCTGCCTCCGGTTGGTTCTGCCGAGGCGGGTGGGAGTAAGCTGGCAGTCTATTACCGATACGAAGACAAAACCACCGCCGGTAAATTGGATGCGACAGTTCAGTATTTCCGGGTTGCACCACGACCGGTAGCGAATTACATTTCGCGGGACTACACGGGAACGCAGGTGGCGGCGACTTCTGATGATGCTGTGCCCGATAACCTGGTATATATACAGGGTACCCCGGGAACCTACGCAACTTTGAAAATACCTGGAATTAAGAATCTAAAAAACAGCATTATTCACCTGGCTGAATTGCAGATGCAGTCGGTTTATGATCAGCAGGATACTTTGTTCAGTGAACCCAAGGCTTTGTTCCTGGATGCTTACAATCCCACAAGCTCCAAATATATGACCATTCCAGGGGCAGTACAAGTGTCTGGGCAGGGGACATTCGGAGGTGCTCCTTTTGTCATTAATAATTATGGATCATTCGGTTCTTATCCCGCCCGGGCTTCAGATCTGGCAGGTAAAAGTATCCGGCAATGGCGGTTTAACCTGACGAGGTATGTCCAGGAAGTTGTTACCAAAATTCTGCCTACCGATTACGATCTTCGACTTTACGCGCCTGCGCATATCCTGTTGGCTAACGGCAATTCAAACCAATCGAGCCTGAGCCCTGTAACCGTGCAGCCTCTTTCCATAGTCAGTCCGGGTAAGGGTCGCGTACGCCTCGGCGGAGGACAGCACAGTTCGCAAAAAATGAAACTGCGTATTGTGTACTCGAAGCTATAGAACTTCCTGGGGGGCTTTTCAACCTGGGTTTAAGGGCAAGATTGCGGTTGGGCGGAATCTATAGCGCTCTTTTTCGGCAATACTGTATATTTGCACCCGTTATTATTAACCCAAATTTGTTTTATTACCTATGTCTTATTTATTTACTTCCGAAAGTGTTTCTGAAGGGCATCCTGATAAAGTTGCCGATCAGATCTCAGACGCTTTGATTGATAATTTTATCGCATTTGACCCGCAATCAAAAGTAGCCTGCGAAACGCTGGTGACCACGGGTCAGGTTGTATTGGCCGGAGAGGTGAAATCGAAAGCTTACCTGGACGTGCAGGATATTGCGCGCCAAGTGATCCGGGATATCGGTTATACCCGGAGTGAATATATGTTCGAAGCGCATTCCTGTGGCGTACTTTCTGCCATTCATGAGCAGTCATCTGATATCAACCAGGGTGTTGAAAGAACGAATAAAGAAGATCAGGGAGCGGGTGACCAGGGTATGATGTTTGGTTACGCTACCAATGAAACGCCTAATTATATGCCGTTGGCGCTTGATCTGGCTAATAAATTACTGGTTGAGTTGGCTGCCATTCGCAGGGAAGGCAAGAAGATGACTTATTTGCGTCCCGACTCCAAGAGCCAGGTTACGCTGGAATACAATGACAATAATAAACCGGTTCGGGTTGACGCCATCGTGATCTCGACCCAGCATGATGACTTTGACTCAGAGGCGAAAATGCTGGCAAAGATCAAGAGTGATGTGTTGGAAATACTGATCCCCCGCCTTCTTAGAAAATATCCCCGGTATAAGAAATTTTTTAAAGATAAAGTCAAATATCATATCAATCCTACCGGTAAATTCGTTATTGGCGGGCCTCATGGCGATACGGGCCTTACAGGAAGAAAAATTATAGTGGACACCTATGGTGGCAAAGGCGCTCATGGTGGTGGAGCTTTTAGTGGCAAAGACCCCAGCAAGGTAGACAGAAGCGGTGCTTATGCAACCCGGCATATTGCCAAGAACCTTGTAGCGGCAGGTGTATGTGATGAAGTGCTGGTGCAGGTTTCCTATGCAATTGGCGTAGCGCAGCCCACAAGTATCAACGTGAACACCTACGGTACGGCAAGGGTGGATATGGCCGATGGTGAGATCAGCGCTATCGTAGCGGAACTGTTTGATATGCGTCCTTATTTTATTGAACAAAGATTAAAATTGCGCAGTCCAATCTATAGGGAGACCGCCACATACGGGCATATGGGGCGCGACAATGAAGTGGTTGAAAAATCGTTCACATCACCCGATGGTAAGACGATTACGAAAAAAGTGGAACTCTTTACCTGGGAGAAACTGGATCATGTAGGCAAGATCCAGAAAGCATTCGGGTTAAAATAATTGTCGCCTCTTCAAGATATCAACCGCCTGTTACAGGCGGTTTTTTTATCGGGCATCCCGGGCGAATAAAAAACTTGTAAAACCAACCTCCGGGTATGGTTTTACGGTTAAAAAAAGGTAAATTTGCATACTCCCCCCGCGGGGTTATTCTTTATAGTTTTTGATCAGTAATATTAATGGAAGAGAACCAGGAACCACTGGAAACGCAGGATGACAACCGCGTGATTCCGGTGAATATAGAAGAGCAAATGAAAACTGCTTACATTGACTATTCAATGAGTGTCATTGTGGGCAGGGCATTACCTGATGTGAGGGATGGCCTTAAACCCGTTCACCGTCGCATTCTTTATGCGATGAATGAACTGGGGTTGAATTCAAACCGCCCGTATAAAAAATCTGCCCGCGTGGTCGGGGAGGTTTTGGGTAAGTATCATCCGCATGGAGACAGTTCGGTATATGATGCCATGGTTCGTATGGCCCAGGAATGGAGCATGCGATATACCCTGGTAGATGGTCAGGGTAACTTTGGGAACCAGGATGGTGATGGTCCGGCGGCCATGCGTTACACGGAGGCCCGCCTTGAGAAGCTGGCCGAGCATATGCTGCATGATATTGAAAAGGAGACGGTCGATTTCCAGCCCAACTTTGATGATTCTGAAAAAGAACCTTCGATCCTGCCTACGCGTATACCGCAGTTGCTGGTGAATGGTTCGAGTGGTATCGCGGTGGGAATGGCCACCAATATGATGCCTCATAATTTATCGGAGGTGATTGATGGTTGTGTGGCCTATATCGAAAACAATGCCATTACGATTGATGAATTAATGCAATATGTAAAGGCGCCCGATTTTCCAACCGGCGGAATTATTTACGGGATGGAAGGCGTGAAAGCCGGAATGCATACCGGTCGCGGTAGGGTAGTGGTGAGGGGAAAGGTTAGGGTGGATACCAAGCCAAGCGGCCGGGAACAGATTGTTATTTCTGAAGTGCCTTACCAGGTAAACCGGGATGCGCTGACAAACCGCATCGGGGAACTGGTCAACAATAAGATCATTGAAGGGATTGCCCACGTTAACAATGAATCCAATAATAAGGAAGGTACCCGGATCGTGATCGACCTGCGCAGGGATGCCATTGCCAATGTGGTCATTAACCAGATCTATAAACACACGGATCTGCAAACTTCTTTTGGCATCAACAACGTGGCCATTGTGAAAGGCCGGCCGAGGACCCTAAACTTGAAGGACCTGATCAGCGAGTTTGTGGAGTTCAGGCATGAAGTCGTAACGCGCCGGACGCAATTTGAACTGAAAGAAGCTGAGAAAAGGGCGCATATCCTGCAGGGCTACCTGATTGCATTGGATCACCTGGATGAAGTGATCCGGCTTATTCGTAATTCGACAACGCCGGAAATTGCCCGGGAGAATCTGATCAATGCGGGATGGGGTCTGGATGAAGTGCAGGCAAAAGCCATCCTCGAACTGAGGTTGCAGCGGCTTACCGGTATGGAGCGGGATAAGATCAGGCAGGAATTTGACGAGCTGGTGAAACTGATCGCTTCCCTCAAAGAGATCCTGTCGGATATTTCTCTGCGGTATAGCATCATCAAGACCGAGTTACTTGAAATAAAGCAGAAATTCGGAGATGCCCGCAAGACAGAGATTACGTACCGCGATGACGAAGTGTCTATCAAAGATCTGATTAAAGATGAGGATGTCGTGATCACTATTTCGCATTTGGGATATATCAAAAGAACGCCGGCGGATGAGTACCGGGCGCAGCGTCGCGGCGGCAGGGGCGTACGGGGTGGTGCTACAAGAGATGAAGATTACATTGAACATCTGTTTGTTGCTTCCACACATCACACCTTGTTGTTCTTTACGGAAAAGGGCAGGTGTTACTGGTTGAACGTATATGAAATTCCCGATGGGGAAAAGAATGGGCGTGGACGTGCAATTCAGAACCTGATGCAATTGCCGACTGATGATAAGATCCGGACCGTCATCGACGTAAAAGACCTGAAGGATGCGGAATTCGTAAACAGCCATAATATTCTGTTGTGCACAAAGAGGGGGATTATTAAAAAGACGGCATTGACTGATTTCAGCAGGCCCAGACAGACGGGTGTAAACGCGATCACCATTCAGGAGGGGGATGAGTTACTGGAAGCGAGGTTGACGGATGGCCATTGTGAGGTTATGATGGCGGTGAAAAGCGGTCGGGCTATCCGGTTCTCGGAGGATAAAGTCAGGGCGACGGGCCGGGGAGCGATCGGTGTGATTGGTATTGAGGTCGATGATAAGGAAGATGAAGTGGTGGGAATGATCTGCGTGAGCGCTGATCCCTCCCAGACGAACTCCGTCCTGGTAGTAAGCGAAAAAGGTTATGGCAAGCGGACGAAGGTTGATGAATACCGGTTTACAAACCGTGGCGGGAAGGGGGTTAAAACCATTAACATTACGGATAAAACGGGCAGGCTGGTCGGGCTGCTGGCCGTTGAGGAGACCGAGGATTTGCTGATCACTTGTAAGAGCGGGATCATCATCCGGATGCCGGTAAATGGTATCAGTGAGCAGGGCAGGGCCACCCAGGGCGTAAAACTTATCCGTGTGGATGAGGGGGATGAAATTGCAGCCATTACGAAAGTGGCTGAGCAGGAAGACAATGGAGATGAAAATCAGGAAAATGATGCAAATCATGTCCAGTCTGAAAAAAATGACGCAACTTTGAATAATAATGATCCGTCTTCTGACCATGGAGGTGATCTGTCCGCTTCCGAGAATCAAAACGGGGCGGATTAAACAGAAAGACTGAAAAAAATCATCAATGAATCTTAAAGGATTTTACCGGGCATTGGAACAGGAACCGGAGAATTGTTTAATGTTTGTTTATGATGCCATTAAGAAAAAAAAATAAATCAATCAAGCATGAAAAAAATTTATTTATCCGGATGCCTGGTTCTATTTGCGGCGTTCTCTTTTGCCCAGAAATACGATGATATAAAAGGAGCAATTGCGCTGGGACAAACCGCCAAGGCAAAAGAACTGCTGGATAAGAACGGAAACGAAAAATTCTATTCCAAGCCGGAAGGGTACATGGTAAAATCTGCTATCTTCAGTAGTTTATCGCTGGATAGCTCAAAAGCGGCGCAGGCGGATGCCAACAGGGAGACTGCGTTTGAAGCGTTTCAGAAAACCAGGGAAATGGATCCGGGATTAAAGGCGATGGAGGACCCCATTCTAAAGAACGGGCCGTTTAATCTCTACGCATCCTATTTCAACGCCGGAGTGGCAGATATCAACGCCAAATCTTATGAACCGGCTTACGAGAAATTTAAGAAAGTGGTAAATCTTTCCGATGTATTAATCGAAAAGAAGATTCTGCAGTTCCCAACTGATACGAACGCGTTGTTTTATGCGGGAATTCTTGCGGAGACCACCAAACATCCGGAAGAAGCGTTGAAATACAATACCAGGCTGGCAGACCTTAAGGTAGTGGGGCCGAACTATGAATCTGTTTACCAGAGTTTGGTACGTTATTACGCGATGAAGAATGATGATGCAAACTTTGAGAAATACAGGGCCTTAGGTAAGTCTTTGTATCCAAAGAGTGAATTTTTCACTTATAACAAATTGGATTTCGCGATTGGAGCCAGTGGTAGTTTTGATGAAAAGATTGCCAATCTCGAAAAGATCATAGCATCAAATCCCAATGACTATACTTCTCAGCTTGCGCTTGGGGAGGCGGTGTTTGATACGCTGAATAGCCATAAAGAAGGAGCGGTAAGGCCGTCGAACTATGATGCACTCGAAGTAAAGATGCTGGCTGCGTTGAACAAAGCATCGTCTATCAAGCCGGATGAGATGCAACCCATTTTGTTGCTGGGCGAACACTATATGAATAAGGCGGAGTATATTGGTGACAAGATGCGGCCTGTTGAAACTGAAGTGATCAAGAAGGGAGCGAAAGCAACGCCGGCTGACAAACAGAAGTTGGCTGAGATTAAGAAGACCTATGATGCGGCTTATGACTTATCGAGGGATAATTTTGAAAAAGCTGCAGATATGTTTGGGAAAAAGGGCACGCTGGATGCCAATCAAAAACGTCAGTACCGGATTATTGTCGGGAACCTGGCTCAATATTATTCGTACAAAAGAGAGGGTGCCAAAGGCGCTGAATTGAACAAGGTGATCGCAACCGAAAAGAAATATAATGATCTGTATGATCAGTTGAGGAAATAGTCTATCCTTTGAGTTTTTTGAGAACCACGCTGAATCGGCGTGGTTTTTTTGTGGGGGTAATTGTCCTGGGGTATATTACTGATTTTATGAGAAATGTGGCAGTTGCCTGGGATTAATGATGAGCAGCGCGCAGGAGTCATTTGCGGCCTTGATTGCAATAGGGGCGACTTGGAAAAGGGGATTAGAGGTTGTTAACGCAGAATCATCGTGTCGATAAGGTGTAAGGATTTAAATTTTCTATTTAACATAATATAAATTATAGGACAAAACGAACAATCGCTGCGGAAGCTTGGTAAGCCATTTGTCAGCTATAATGTATATTATGTGCGCGCTCCGTTATACTACACTACGCTTGTCCTACGGGTAAAACATACGAACTAAAAAATCAAGGCAAAAAATGGAAAATTTGTGTAGATTTGTTACCTGTACTTTAGAGTTAGCGACGAGTATAGAAGACTACATTCTTTTAAAATATAGTTTCGTATCCGAAACAAAAGAAGCTGAATTTAAAGGTTACTTTGACAGTTGAATTTGCGATGTCCTTAGTTGGAGTAATGACGTTCTTCTCATTGGCAACAATGGCAATAATTCAAAACTTTACGACTATGTTAAATAAAATAAAAAGTATAGTAGTTGGGGTAGCTCTCGTGGGGGGAACGGTTTCCATACTCCATACTATAAGACATTGGAAACAACTATAATTGTAATCTGAATTTAGTGCAGAGAGCTGGGGGTTCGAGTCCCCCACTCCCCACCAATCGACGCTAATTAAACTTACACACTTTATGAGACAGTGTCAATTTTTCTTTTAAACCAGATACAACACCCTTTTCATCGCATAACTATATCCCTATATTTGCATCTAACTGCTACCTAACATAATGTTCTTAACTCCTCGAAACTGCAAAAAGGATCTTTGGGTTGAATCCTACCAAAATTCAGGCCATGCGAAATCCTAGATTTTTTCGCCTGATGACTCTTCCCTGCGGGCTAGAATCTTTATGGAGAGCATCGGAACCAAGTACTTGCACTCTCACTACCCCCGAGTAGTAAATGAATTTATCTTCCACTTGTTTTACCCAAATATTTACATATCTTCGTAAGTAGTGTACTAACTATTATTAACGTGTAATTTGATTTTTGATAATTGCATAGCCGCAGTGAAATTGAAATTGTATGAATACCAAAACTTCAAATGTTCTCGGGAAATTCTGGATATAACATATGATACTTTGGCTTGTGAGCCGGGTGATGAGCGGGGCAAAAAGAGACAGTTGATTGAGGAGAAATAACCATTTCGGTATAAACCAGTTTACATGCTCCGGGGTAAGATACATTTTCGCTTATTTGAAAGTTGCCAGTTGTAATGAGATGCCAGAAGAAATAATCAACCAATTGGGATTTCAGTTTGACGCGGCCCTCCATGTGCAAGGGAGGCTATCGATTGCCGATCTTTTTCCCAAATCCAAAAACCGTTGTGGAATTTATTTGCTCAACTTCTCCGATGACACTTTTTACATCGGCCAAGCGATTGATGCCGTAAAGCGGTTCTCCCAACATAGGAAGAACTATGACAATATTATGAGGTTTTGGTTTCAATCAATAAAAAAGGAAAATCTGAATGAGGTTGAACAAAGACTTATTCGCGAGGCAGAACTTCAAGGACTTTTACTAACTAATAAAACTTTCGTATCAAACATTATTGGTGATACCGATCTCGATCTAATTGTTTTACCAACTGAACAAGAGAATTGGCTCAGAAACGATAGTGAAATTTCAAATGATGGGTACGATTTGTATCATATGGTTGAGGCAAAACATAAGATCAAATACCGTCAAAACTTTGATAAATTAAAACAGGTAGAACATTATCCGCAGTTCAAACAGATTCTAACCGTATATATTAAAAAGTGCTTACCTGCATTTAAGAAAACAGAACTATCGTTTTGGGCGTTGAGTTGTATGCCATCGACAAATATTGCCACGTATCCAAGATATTTTTGCCTAAATGTAAATGCAATGGAAGTTTTAGTTTTGGGCTATGAACGCAAAACGAATAAACCGTTCAGTTTTGTCATTCTAACAAGTCATTTCTTTGACAATGATGATGAACTTGACCGACTATTTGACAAATACAAAACTTTGGGCGTGGAGAAGTCTGACTATAGGGCCGCTGGTACAGACCAAATGCGTTTCCTTTTTTCAGACTTGAATGAAATTGAGGACATGTTACTAAACGAACCCAAAATTATCAATTCTATCAAATTATTAAATTTAAGGCTTATGCGAAAAGGCGGCACAATTTATTCACCGTTTCATTGTTTTGACTTGGTAAACGATGTTTTAACATAGGCAACTATTTTTTATGGATAACGTACAAAAGAAGGATAAAGCCTCACAGTCATTTATTAAAGCAGTGACGGAGTTTGAAAGTATAGAAAGAATACTGCTTTATTTCAGGGTAAGTAACAATTTAGTTAACGAGAACAGGATAAGATCAATAGCCAAATTAAACGTTTTCAATGAAAAATTGGAGATCCCCTATGTGCTTGATCCCGAACAGGAGAAGGAATTCTTAGAAATAAACTATTATGAGACTACTCTATCAACAATGATGTATATCAAAACTATTGATAATTTTGAAAATTACTTCAAAGACATATTATCAGAAATCGTAATTAACGATCCTAGAGTACTTAAATCAAAGGAAACTGAACAACTTGACTTTATTTTATCCTTTACCGACTATAATACTCCCCGAAATTCAGACCAGAGGGTTAGTTAATAAATTTGTATTAATTTAAACCTCAATTATGAAGAAGC
>NZ_JBYTEI010000006.1:0-134097 GCF_058792415.1 Niabella sp. CPT15-335-S11 | reverse complement strand
CCCCAGAAAGTCACCGTATACCTCGGCAATTTGATCTTTGAAAATAATGCTTTGCAGTTCGTAAATACTGAAGAAGGTAGGGCAAGGCTGGAATCCGGGGCATGGAAATACGATTACTTTCTGAAAGATCATTTGGGTAATGTTCGCATGATGCTGGATGAGAATGGTAACGTGCTGGAAGAAACGCATTACTATCCGTTCGGATTGATACAAAAGGGAATATCTACAAGCAATCCAATCCCATCTTTACGGAATAAGGATAAAACATTCCAGGGGCAAAAATTTGATGATGACCTGGGACTGAGCTATTACAGCTTTAAGTACCGCAATCATGATCCGCAGATTGGAAGGTTTATTGAGATAGACCCTCTTAGTGATAAGTATGAGTTTAATTCTACCTATTCATTTAGCGAAAACAAGGTAACGACTCACGTAGAATTAGAAGGATTAGAAAAAATACATTTTCAATATGTTTTTGATTTAAAACAAATAACTGTATCAAGTACTAATCTTGAAAGAAACGGACCTTTGGGATCCGGATATTTATTATCGTCCAATCATGGAGGTAAAGCAGCATACTACTATGGAAGGGAAATAGCTCCTTCTCTTACTGCTTTTAAAAAGGCATATGAGGGTGTTAAATTAGATAAGAATGGTGACCATGTTGGCTATCTAGACCATCTAGGTAATCCTACAATTGGATATGGACACCTGATTAAAAAAGGCGAAAAATATAAGGTTGGCAGTACAATTACTGATAGAGAAGCTCAATCATTATTTGAAACAGAAAGTGAGAGTATTATTAAACAATCAGATGCGTATTTAAAAGATTATGATTTATCAGAGAATGAAAGGGGTGCACTTTATGATGCTGCATTTAATATGGGGCCAGGGAAGTTGAAGCAGTATACTGAAGATGGTTCTAAATTTAGCCGTGGGAATATTTTCTTTCAATTTATGGGAGGGGGTGAAGGGATTAAAAAAAGGAGGTATGCAGAGAATATCCTCTATACAAATGGAAAATATATTCATTTTGACGTTCTAAACGGAAAGGATTTGCAGAGAGTTTTAGACTTTTTAACTCCACTTCAGAAAGAGAGAGAAGATCGTGAAAAGAAAGAAAAAGAGAAAAAATGAAATATTCTTATATTATAATAATTTTTTTGTTGTCTGTCAATATAACTTGTAATGGACAAAAAAAAATTGCTTTACAATTAACTGCCATTAAAACTACTTTGTTGGAAACTGGAGTTTTAAGTCCTCAATATGATATTAAATCAATAGAAAGAAAATATAAAAATGCGAGATTTTTATTGCGCCCTTCAAAAAATCAGTTATTGATCTGTAGTGAGGAAAAAAATGATACCATATTTTTATCTTCAAAAAGAAGAATAAAAAATATTGTTGATAACGAAATCTTAAGAAAGTATCCAACTGACAATATTGAGGATTGTTTTAAAGAAAAAGGAGGAGGCTGTGAAATTAGTAAGACCTTGCAATCTCTAATAAGTAAAAAAGATACCTATTTTTATTATTCAGTTGGTCGACCAAATGATTTTGAATATACAAACAATCGATATATTCTCTTTTATTTGAATAATAATAATTATGCTTTATTATCAGACAACGAGTTTGCTCTTTTGCTCTTTAAAAAATAATGCACAATCTAACTTTCAATCACGATCAGTGCCTCAAGGGCTGTGGCAAAACAATGCACATTTAAGCATTACGCCAGCAAAATCAATTTGGAAGCTCTGGTAAACTTAGTTAATATGGAATTGAAAATAAAAAGTTTTACGTCGCCAGATGTTTATGAAATTAACACTTTTGCACCAAAGTAAGTTCATTGTACTGCTGTTACTGATTGCGAGTGCAGGATGTGGTAATAATGACGCGGGGAAGCCAAACCGAATGGCCGAGTTGAAAAAGATAAAAAACGATACGGTAAATTATTGCGGGATAAAGCACAATTCTTCCATCGTTAGTAAATGTGACACCACTATAACTTACGATTTAGATGATATGAGTTCTGAAGGAGCAGAGGTTCAAGGCTTTTCATAGCCCAGGTGGTCATCCAGTTCGCCCTCAAGCATCTTTTCAATCGCTCGCTTCTGGATACTGGCCAGAAAATCATTGAGTTGATCACCGGTCTTGAACTGCTTCAAAAAGTCGTCGGACAAAAAATCTTCTGCTTTCATTTGTTCATATTGTGTTTAAAGTTAAAAAATCAAATCAGTAAGACTCGTTTTTTAACTTACACACTTAACGGGATACTCCCCATTGTAAGCTTCCCCTAAAACCGCGCCCGTGTCAATTGACGTTTTTCAGAATTTCAATGTTTTATGAAACAATGTCCATAGGCGGATTCAGGTCGCACTTCGCCCCGACGCGTGTACCTAATGGTACGTTCGGACAAGACACATATATCTAACGTCTAATATCTAGTATCTATTGTCTTTCCCTAAAAATCCCATTTCACAAACGCTTCCATACCCGCGTAATGGGTGAGGCCCAGATCGGCGAATATTTTGGCTGTGTTAGCATTGCGTTCCTCAGCCCTTTGCCAGAACTCCCTGGTATCCGTACCCTGAAATGGAACGGCATCCTTCTGCGACTGGTGAATGAAAATACCAAAACGTTTTTTGAGCACCTGTGCCGGACTCATGGGAATTGCCATTTCAATGTCTTCAATATTCCACTCCTGCCAGGCGCCTTTGTAAAGCCACAACCAGCAATCCTTGATCCATTCATCACCTTCAGCCTTGATCCTTTGCAGCGCGAAGAACACGGCATTAAAGCAAACCAGGTGCGTGCCATGCGGATCTGCAAAATCACCAGCGCAGAACACCTGGTGGGGTTTTACCTCGCGCAGCAACTCCATGGTCAGCTTGATATCTTTTTCACCAAGTGGATTCTTTTCTATTTTCCCGGTCTCGTAAAAAGGAAGATTCTGAAAATGTATATTCTCTTCCTTAATGCCGATGTACCGGCAGGTGGCCCTGGCCTCGCCGCGGCGGATCAGACCTTTAATCGCCCGGATCGTGGTGCTGTCAACCTGGTTGGGCTGTTTATTGGCAATGAATTTATTGGCCTGTGCCAGAATTTTCTCCGGTTTATCAGAATCGATCTTTGCAATGTCCATAAAACCTACCGCGAAGTCCAGGAACCTGGTCACAAATTCATCCGTCACCGCGATGTTGCCCGATGTCTGATAACCAACATGCACATCATGTCCCTGGTCGTGAAGCCTTTGGAACGTCCCGCCCATGCTGATGATATCGTCATCGGGATGGGGTGAGAAGACGAGCACTCTTTTGGGATAGGGTTCCGACCGCTCCGGAAGCTGCGGCATATTCACGTTGGGCTTACCTCCCGGCCAGCCGGTAATAATATCACGCAGCATATAATACACCTGCAGGTTGATATCGGAGGCATCGCCTTTTTCAACCAGCAGTTCACTTAACCCGTTTTCGTAATAGTCTTCATTGGTCAGGCTGAGTATCGTCTTCTTTAGTTTCAGCGCCAACTGGATCACCGCTTTCTTCAGGAGCTTTGGCGTCCAGTCCACTTCGCCGGTCAGCCAGGGCGATTTGATCCGGGTGAGTTCAGTAGCAGCCGTTTCATCTACATAAAATTTTACGTTGTCATGATTCTGCAAAAATGAAGCAGGCACTGCATCGGAATCATCATCTTCAACGGCTTTCTTCACCGCTGCTGCTTTGGATCCGCCCCAGGCCATAAGCAGGATCTGTTTTGATTTCAGGATCGTGCTGATCCCCATGGTAATGGCCATGCGGGGCACCTGCGAAACATTAGAGAACTCATAGGAGTTGGCATACCTCGTGGAAGGTGTAAGGCTGATGAGCCGGGTCTTTGTATAAATACCAGACCCCGGTTCATTGAACCCGATATGACCGTTGTTGCCGATGCCAAGCACCTGCAGATCTATACCACCAGCCTTTTCAATTTCTTTCTCATAATCAGCCGCGAACGCTTTGATCTGATCTTTCTCGATCTCGCCATTGGGAATGTGAACATTCTTTGGATCGATGTCGACGTGCGAGAACAGGTTGTTGTACATGAAACTATAATAACTCTGGGGCGCCGTCTTAGGAAGGGGATAGTACTCATCCAGGTTGAAGGTGATCACATTCTTAAAACTGAGCTTCTCCTCGCGGTGCATTCTTGCCAACTCGGCATAGACCATCTTCGGGCTTGACCCGGTAGCCAGGCCCAGCACACATTTTTGTTTGTTCTTTTGCTTTTGCCTAATCAGGTTAGCGATAACTTTTGCAATAGCCATTGAACCGGCCTTCATGTCGGGATAAATATCCACATCGATTTTTTCCAGGCTGGTTAATGAGTTACTGCTTTCCGTTTGTTTCTTTAACATGGATAAAGTTTATATATTATAAATAATAATTAATGTTGCTTGCCATAATAGTTAGCGCCCCAAAGATCATATCTTTTTTTCTGAGTTTGGAGTCGCTTTTGGAAATCATCCCATGTGCGATCGGCTTTCGGCGTCCATAGAGCTTCACTGAGCGCCGCCATCCTGGGGAAGATCATGTATTCAACCTTCGATGGATTCTTTATATACTCAGTCCACAGATTTGCCTGTCCACCCAGGATATACCCTCTTTCATCCGGCTTCAGATCTCCCGGGGTAACGTCCCAGCCATACACTTTCTCGATGGGCACGAAGCTCTTGTTATTAGTGATCGTTATGGAATCATCCATTTTAGCCTGTTGGTAGTCGAAGTAAACATAATTGTTAGGCGTCATGATCACCTGGTGTTTCTGGCGGGCTGCAGTTATGCCACCCTGTTCACCCCGCCAGCTCATCACGATCGCGTTGGGTGCCAGTCCGCCTTCCAGGATCTCATCCCAACCGATAATGGTCTTGCCCTTTTTATTCAGGTATTTTTCGATCCGCTGCACAAAATAACTCTGCAGTTCATGCTCGTTTTTTAATCCGAGTTTCTTTATTCTCGCCTGGCAGCTAGGACACTGTTTCCAATATTCCTTGGGACATTCATCGCCACCGATATGGATATATTTGGAAGGGAAGAGCGGGATGACCTCATCCAGCACGTTTTCCAGGAATTTAAAAGTGGATTCTTTTCCAGCGCAATACACATCATCAAATACGCCCCAGGCTTGCTGAACCTGTTTCCCGTTTTTTGAACCGCTCCAGGTTACACCCTTGGGTATTTCGGTCGATTTTTTGGGAAAGCAGCTCAGGTAGGGATAAGCAGCGATTGCTGCGGATGAATGACCCGGAAGTTCAATCTCAGGCACCACCGTTACAAATCTTTTAGCAGCATAATCCACGATCTCCTTCACTTCTTTTTGCGTATAGAATCCACCGGTGCGGATCCCATCGTTGCCGGTGCCGGGGAAGTTACCAATGATGGTACCGTTCCGCCATGCGCCTACTGTCGTGAGTTTCGGATATTTTTTGATCTGGATCCGCCAGCCCTGGTCATCGGTGAGATGCCAGTGAAAATAGTTCATTTTATGTAAGGCGATGTAGTCGATATATTTTTTAATAAAATCAAGTGGCATAAAATGCCTGCAAACGTCCAGGTGCATACCGCGGTAGTTGTAGGCAGGTTCATCTGCAATGCTGACAGCCGGAATAGATAAAGCCGTGGATTTCTCAACGGGCAATAACTGGATCAGGGACTGGATACCGTAAAACGTACCGGCATCGGTGTATCCTTTGATCCGGATCACATTGCTCAGCACATCCAGCGTGTATCCGTCCCGGTCGCGCTCATTTGATTCCGTATTAATCAGGATGCCTACATTGCCCTGGTGCCTTACAGGTAATTTAAATCCGTAATAGGTGGATAGGTACTGGTTGAGAAAATCGGCAGACAACTGGTCTTTCTCACCCTTTACGATGATGGGGGTCTGGCTATTTAGCTCAAAACTGCCCATCTTTGGTGTCACTGAAGCCGGCCTGGGAACTATCTGAATATCCTGGGCGGTCAGTTGGAGCGAAAAAATAATACTTAAAGCAATTAAAAGGCCTGGTTTCGACATAATTGGTTTGTTTTACCCCGCCAAGATACAATAAATTCGGCTTGAGATTTTGGATCAGCCAGTGCAAACGATTGTTTTTTGTGCGATTTTTTAAAATACGGGAATTTTTGATTTCTTTTGGACGTTACTAACAGACCCGACATGGTAAATAGTGAATTAACGGCCCGCTTCTTTGAGGCGTTCAAAAACCTCGACTATCGTGCAATGAATGACTGCTGCGCACCAGGTATTATTTATAATGATCCCATCGCGGGAATACTGGAGGGTGACGTGGTGCTACATTACCGGGAATTGATCTGCACCGGATCGCGGGATATGCAACTTAATTTCGGTCCGGTAAAGGAACTGGACCATGAATATATCTCCTGCCCCTGGTCGGCAACCTACTACTTTGAACCCTTTCAGCGCGTGGTCCGATACGAGGCTATGGCATACATGAAAATTAGCGATGGTCTGATTACAGAACATAGTGACGGCTACCGGTTAAGTACCTGGCTGGCTAAAAACTACGGGATAACAGGATATGTTTTTGGGTGGTCGGGATTTATGAAGAGAAAAATCAAATATCACTACCGGCGCCTACTCCGGGAGTTTATAGAAATGCACTGAAAACGAAAGCCGTTACTGGTCTGCTAAGAGAGCTTTTCCGCCAGCCATACAAATTCAGACACGAAATTGTGGATGTTCCTGTAGAAATTATCATCCAGTAATTTACCAGAAGCATCAAACTTCTTATCTACATGCGGAACTATCAGCAGTTGTGGTGAGGGGATTGCAAAAATGGCCGTTGCCAGTAAGATCATCTGCTGAGCAGCCCGCATGCCTCCCAGGGAGCCGTTGGATGCGGTTACGATGCCGATCGGTTTATGCAATTGTTTTGGGAAATGATCCACCAGGTTTTTCAGAGCTGGCGAATAGCTGCCGTTATATTCGGGGGTCACCCAGATAAATGCATCCGCAGAAAATATTCGATGGGTCAGTTCCCTGAATTCAGGTGGCGCCGTATCCACCGATTTGATGACCGATTGCAGAACGGGCAGATTGATCGTGGAACAGTCAATCAGACCAATCTGGTGTTTGGTTTGTTCCCGCAGCCAGTTTTGAAGGGCATAGGCCACCCTGATGGTAATGCTGTTTTCTCTTCCGCTCCCGGAGATAATTTCTATGTTCATAATTGCCTTTTCCCTTAACACCTGACAGGGGATTTGGTTTATAAATATATACAAATCAGGCGAACCGCGAAATCTCACCCGCTTTTTTAATGAAGGTGCCACTCAGGATTTTGGTGATATATACTACTTTCGTTTTAAAATCAATACTATGATCAGCCGAAAAGGATTTCTGGGATTAACAGGGCTGGGCGCTTTAGGCGCATTGATCTCCAAGACGGGCAGCGCCGGGAACCCGCTGCTGACGGCCCCTCGCGGCCCCTTGGTTGTATCCACCTGGGATGCGGGCCTGGCGGCAAACAAAGGCGCCTGGGCGGTATTGTCGGCAAAGGGCAGCGCCCTCGATGCGGTTGAGAAAGGGGTTATGGTGACCGAAGCCTCGATCAACTGCTGCGTGGGACTTGGCGCTAACCCCGACCGGGACGGGTTTGTAACGCTGGATGCTTCCATCATGGACCACCGGTTCCAATGTGGGAGTGTGGCATTCCTGGAAAGGATCAAACACCCGATATCTGTCGCCAGAAGGGTGATGGAAAAGACACCGCATGTAATGCTGGTGGGAAGCGGCGCTCAGCAATTTGCCGTGGCGGAAGGGTTTCCCCTGGAACCGCAAAAATTATCGGCTGATGCGGAGAAGGCTTATAAAGAATGGCTGAAGAATTCCCGGTATGAACCGGCTATCAACCGGGAAACCCGCGGCCATGGCCCCTTTGCGCCGGATCAGCTTCCCGGAGGCGAATGGAATCACGATACGATCGGTATGCTGGCGATGGATGCACAGGGAAACCTTAGCGGCAGTTGCACAACCAGCGGCATGGGCTTTAAGATGCGTGGTAGGGTGGGAGACTCGCCTATCATTGGTGCGGGATTATATGTAGATAATGAGGTGGGCGCCTGTACCTCGACCGGCCAGGGTGAGGATGTGATCCGGGTGGCCGGTTCGCACAGCGTAGTCGAGGCGATGCGGCAGGGGTACGGACCTGAAGCGGCCTGCCGGAGGATCATTGAAAGGATCGTACGGATCAAAGGGGCGGATGCAAAAAAAATCCAGGTGGCATTTTTGGCGGTAAGCCGGAATGGGACCGTGGGTTCTTTTGCCATTCACCCGGGCTTCAGCTATGCGTTGAAGACTGCAACAGCGGAGAAACTGATACCTGCAAAAAGTTGGTTTAAGTAGATAGAAAGAGATAGGAATATCGTGATGCGATGTAATGATTAGGTCGATGGGCTGCAGGTGTAAATTTGCTGATCAATTTTTTTGATGAATCGGTACACATGAAGGAGATTTTTGGATTAATAAAAATATAATATATCCAGTGAATATGGAGCAACAGAAACGCATTGAAATTGCAACGACGGATTTCGAATCCACCCGGCAGGCGGTGGAGGGGGGCGCCGACCGGATTGAGCTTTGTGCTAACCTGGGCGAAGGGGGAACCACCCAGTCTTATGGCGTGATCAAAAAATGCAGGGAACATTTTCAAGTAAAAATCTACCCGATCATCCGGGTGCGCGGCGGCGATTTTTTATACACGGACGATGAGTTTGAATGCATGCTGGAAAATGTTAATATCTGCCGACAACTGGGCTGTGATGGCGTAGTGGTGGGGTTTCTGGATCGGCATGGAAATATAGATCTTGAAAAGACCCGCAGGGTGGTTGAGGCTGCCCAACCGATGGGCGTTACCTTTCACCGCGCTTTTGATCGATGTCGCGATCCCTTTGAAGCCCTTGAACAGCTTGTTGACGTCGGGTGCGAACGGATCCTGACCAGCGGCCAGCAGAAAACGGCGCCCGGGGCGGTGGACCTGATCAGTAAGTTGAACAGCCAGGCAGACGGCAGGATCGTGATCATGCCCGGCAGCGGCGTGCGTGCGTCCAATATCCGCCAACTGGCCGACGCTACGGGATGCCATGAGTTCCACAGCTCCCTGAGGTCGCTGGTCGCAAGCAGGATGGAATTTTTTCCACCGGCATTTGCTGGCGATAAGGAGAATGATCATTACTCCGTGGAGGCATCTGCTGTGAAAGAACTAAGGCGGGCGGTCGGCATCTGAACAGAGAATCTGTATTTCATCAGCCGGGTTTTATGGCTGTTAGCCTGATCCTTCCTATATTTACCCATCTAAAATAAACCCTAATTTGCGAATATGAAACCGGTAATCCTTGTCATGCTGATGCTTGCAGCTAGTATTGCAACCACCGCACAATCAACCCCAGGCCAAATTTCTATTATCCCCGAACCCGTCTCTATTCAGAAGAAAAGCGGGAGTTTTGTCCTGCCAAAAAAACTGACGATCAGCGCCCCCGCGGATCGCTCGTTAAACACGACGATTGAATTATTAAAATCCAGACTGTCAGTTGCCACCGGCTATCCGGTGCAGGTCTCAAAAGGTTTATCCGGTGCAGCTTCCATCAAATTAATGCTGAATACCGTTGCGGATAAACGTCTGGGTAACGAAGGTTATACGCTTTCCGTCAACGGTCAGGGTGTGACCATCCGGTCCAATAAACCCGCTGGCTTGTTTTACGGAGTGCAAAGCTTTCTGCAGTTGCTGCCACCAGAAATTGAAGGTAACCAGGTGGTGAAAAATATTAGCTGGCAGGTTCCTGCGGTGGACATACTTGATTATCCCAGGCTGGGTTGGAGGGGGTTGATGCTCGATGTGTCGAGGCATTTCTTTACCCTGGCTGAAGTGAAACAGTATATCGACGCCATGGTAAAATACAAATACAACATGCTGCACATGCACCTGACCGATGATGAGGGATGGCGCGTGGAGATCAAGAGTCTGCCTAAACTGACAGAAGTGGGCGCCTGGCGGGTAAACAAGGTAGGGGATTTTGGAACTTTCACACCACCGCTGCCATCGGAGCCAAAGACCTATGGAGGTTTTTATACCCAGGATCAGATCAGGGAACTGGTGGCTTATGCGGCTGCGCGGTTTGTGAATATTCTACCCGAAATTGACGTACCCGGGCATAGCATGGCGGCCATCGCTTCCTACCCCGACCTTTCCTGTACGGAAGGGGCAGATAAATACACCGTACGCGCTGGTGAGCCTTTCATGGACTGGTCGCATGGCGCACCACCCATTGCACTGGTTGATAACACGCTTTGTCCGGCCAATGAAAAAGTTTATACGTTCATGGATAAGGTCATGACCGAAATAGCGCAGCTTTTTCCTTTTGAATATATTCATGTTGGCGGCGACGAAGCGCCTCATAATTTCTGGGAAAAAAGCAGCCAGGTAAAGGCGCTGATGGAACGGGAGGGACTGAAAACCATCCCGCAGGTGCAGGCTTATTTTGAAAAGAGGCTGGAGAAAATTGTCAACGCCAAGGGAAAAAAGATGATGGGCTGGGACGAGATTATGGAAGGCGGTATCTCACCTACCGCAGCGGTGATGAGCTGGCGCGGGATGAAGTCTGGTATCGAAGCTTCCAAGAGCGGTCATTTTGTGGTGATGAGCCCAACAGAGTTCACCTATATCGATTATATGCAGGGCGACCGGTCAACCGAACCACCCGTCTATGCTTCTTTACGATTGAATAAGACCTACAGCTTTGAACCGGTACCTTCTGGGGCCAATGCGGCTTATATTTTAGGCGGACAGGCAAATCTTTGGACCGAGCAGGTTTATACCTTCCGGCAGGCTGAATATATGACCTGGCCCAGGGGCTTCGCCATCGCCGAAAGCGTTTGGTCGCCCGCGAAGAACAAGAACTGGAATCATTTCGTGACAAAAACCGAAACTCATTTCAAAAGGCTGGATCAGTCTCAGATCAAGTACTCACCAGCCATCTACGATCCGATCATTGGGGTGAAAAAAGCGAGTGCCGACAAGTATGAGATTTCCTTATCGACAGAAATCGATGGATTGGATCTGTATTACAGTTTTGATAATTCAGAGCCCGACAGGTTTTACCCCAAATATAAGGAGCCGCTGGTTATACCGACGGATGCCCGGTTGTTCAAGGTGATCTCCTACCGGGGTAAGCATCCTATGGGGCGGATGATGACGATCCGGGTCGAAGACCTGAAGAAGAGAGTAAAATAGTAACGAAATAGTGATGTTTTTGATATGTTACTAGTTTGATTTTTAGATCAAACCAGGATAGGTAAAGTTTTTCTCCGGGTTAGCTGGATATATTTACTAATATAATATTTCGAAGATTAAAATGGAGCAGGAAAAGCTAGGTATCGGAACAAGGTTACAGCACACCCAGCATGGGCCGGGTGTGATCGTGGGCGTGAAGTATGCGACGTATATTATTTCTTTTATTCATTCGGGATTGAAGGAGATCGACAAGAATGATCCTGCGCTGGATGAAATCATTGCCGAAAACGTAACGGTTGAAATTGAGACAACTTCCGAAGTAGAGAAGTCACTGCTAAAGATCCTGAGGTTATGGGGCGGCATCACTGAAACGGTCCCGTTGAGTGACCGGTGGAAAGGGGGCATGATGTTGCTGCAACCGGCTGATAAAAGTCTGAAGCCGAAGGAAATCCCCATCGACGATTTTTTTCATAAGGTGGTCATGCTGCGCGATCGCCTCCGGGTGCTGGAGCAGAATATCAACAGCCATAAAAACCTAACTGATGAAGACAAGGTCAATATACAGCAATATATTACGAGGTGTTATGGCACACTAACCACCTTCAATGTCCTCTTCCGCGACAAAGAACACTGGTTCGTAGGTGAGAAAACCCGGGGCGTTTGAGGTAGCGTTGATTCTGCCTGGAATTTCGAAAACAATTAAGACAAAGAGCACGTTAATTAACGCGCTTGCTTCTGTTAGAATAACCTGGCTGTTGCCGCTTATAACCTGACCGTTTTTCTCTCTTCCATTCCGGCAAAGATCCGGCTGACTATTTCAAAAGATTTGCGCCTGGCGGCGTGGTCGTAGATATTCCCCGAGATCATGATCTCGTCGGGTTCAAATTGACGGATAAACGCTTCCAGTGATTTGGCGACTTTCTCTTCATCGCCAATAAAAGAGTAACGAAGCATCTCCTTGATCACCGCTTGGTGATATTCATCCCAAACCTGGTTCATGTTCTTCACGGGAGGCGCCAGTAGCCTGGATTCGCCGGTAATAACGCCCATAAACATCTGATACATCGAACTGGCCAGCCATTCCGCCTCGGCCTGCTCTTCAGCCGCAACTATGTTTATACAGGGCATCACGTATGGTTTGGACAGGCTCTCAGATGGCTTGAAATTTTTCCGATAGATATGCAGGGCCGCTTCAAATTGTGTGGGTGCAAAATGTGTGGCAAAAGCATAGGGGAGGCCAAGATGCGCGGCTAGTGCAGCGCTTTCGGTGCTGGAACCCAGAATCCAGACCGGCGTTCGCAAACCCTCGCCGGGATTGGCTTTGATGGGAGAGCGATCGTTCGCTCCGTCCACGTAAGCCATCAGTTCCAACACCATCTCAGGGAAATGCTCCGCAGCAAAGCGGTTTCTCCGAAGTGCATTTGCCGTTAGCGGATCCGTGCCCGGCGCCCTTCCAAGACCGAGGTCTATTCTACCCGGGTAAAGTGTGTCCAGGGTACCAAATTGCTCAGCAATAACCAAGGGCGCGTGGTTCGGCAGCATGATGCCACCGGAACCGACGCTGATTTTTTTTGTACCACCGGCAACATATCCAATCAGGATCTGAGGTGCGCTACTGGCTACGCCCTTCATATTATGGTGTTCAGCAAACCAGAATCTTTGATAGCCTAATTGTTCTGCAAACTGCGCCAGGTCAAGCGCATGATGAAATGACTGGGAAGCAGAGCCTCCTTCAGTGATCAGTGCGAGTTCTAAAATGGAAAATAGGGGTTTGTGCATATAGATGAATTCCCCTTTCTAACAAATTTGTAGCAAATAGGTTGGCAGTCAGTTATTCTGTTCAGCAAAAATTCATCTACCGGGGAATCACGTAATTCTTCACGTCGTCTTCAGTGATGATTTTTCCACTTAGTATGATCAAGCGCTCCACCACGTTTCGCAATTCGCGAATGTTGCCGGTCCAGTCGTAATCCTGAAGAGCCAGAATCGCAGCAGGGTTCACTTCTTTTTTGGCAATGCCGTAATCGGTGCAGACATCGGTCAGGAACTGATCTACCAGCAAAGGAATATCGTCTTTTCTTTCGTTCAGTGAAGGCACATGAATTAAAATCACGCTAAGGCGGTGGTAAAGGTCAAGCCTGAATTTTTTTTCTTCTACTTCGGCCAACAGGTCTTTGTTGGTGGCGGCCACCACGCGGACATCCACGCTGATATCCCGGTCTGCGCCAACCCTGGTGATCTTTCCTTCCTGCAGGGCCCTCAGCACTTTTGCCTGTGCGTTGAGGCTCATATCACCAATTTCATCCAGGAACAACGTGCCACCATTGGCTTGTTCAAACTTTCCGATCCTTTGCTTGACGGCTGAAGTAAATGATCCTTTTTCATGGCCGAATAATTCAGATTCGATCAGTTCGGTCGGGATCGCGGCACAATTCACTTCTACCAATGGTCCGTTTGCGCGACTGCTCTTCTCGTGAAGCCATCTGGCCACAAGTTCTTTACCCACGCCATTTTCTCCCGTGATCAGGATACGGGCTTCAGTAGGCGCCACCTTATCAATGGTTTCTTTGATTAATGCAATGGGCTTCGAGTTACCAACGATCTCCTGTACTTTGGAAAATTTCCGTTTGAGCACTTTAGTTTCGGTGACCAGCGAACCTTTCTCAAGGGCGTTTCTCAGCGTAATCAGCAGTCGGTTTAGATCCGGTGGTTTTGAAATGAAATCGTAAGCGCCGTTTTTTACAGCTTCCACGGCGGTTTCAATATTGCCGTGGCCGGAGATCATAATGATGGGAGTGTCTGATCCGGATTCTGAAACTTTTTTCAAAAATTCAAGCCCGTCAAGTTTTGGCATCTTGATGTCGCAGAGCACGGCATCAAATTTTTTTGAATGGAATATGTCCAGTCCTTCTTCGCCATCAGTAGCCTCTTCAACCTTATATCCCTCAAAAGAGAGAATTTCGGTAAGGGTTTTCCGGATGGCCCTCTCATCATCAATGATAAGAACCGTTGCAGAGTTTGAGCTATTCTTGTTTCTTTGTGGCACAGGTACTGATTTTCAAAAACTTTATCATTCCGGCATTGCTGATCCGGTATCCGTTCTTGCTGGTATGCTGCTACCGGCCAGGCTTTGAAGAAACCGGTTCATTTCTTCAGGTACATCACTTCCTTAACCAGTTTCACCGTTCTAGGAACATCGGGTAAGGCGGCGGCTACCAGGTTATGCGCGTAGTGCAGGGGTGCATCCGCTGCAGTAATTCGCCTGATGGGCGCATCCAGGTAATCGAACGCATCTTTCTGTATGTTGTAGGAAATTTCAGACGATATCGATGCGAAAGGCCATTGCTCTTCAACGATCACTAAACGGTTGGTCTTCTTAACGCTGTTCACGATGGTTGGCAGGTCCAGCGGTCTGATAGTTCGCAGGTCGATCACCTCGGCGCTGATACCTTCTTTTTCCAGCTCCTGGGCCGCTCCCAGCGCGACTTTCATCATCTTATTATACGAAACCAGGGTAACATCCGTCCCCGCTTTTTTAATATCTGCCTTGCCCAGTTCAATATAATATTCTTCTTCAGGAACCTCCATTTTGTCACCGTACATCTGTTCACTTTCCATAAACATCACGGGGTCTTCTTCGTAGCGGATGGCCTGTTTCAACAGACCTTTCGCGTCATAAGGGTTGCTGGGAGATACCACTTTAATACCCGGGATATTAGCATACAGTGCTTCAAAAGCCGTTGAGTGCTGGGCGCCCAATTGTCCGGCTGATCCGTTTCCACCGCGGAAAACGATAGGACAGGAAAGCTGACCGCCGCTCATGGCTAACATCTTGGAGGCTGTGTTTAGGATCTGGTCCAGCGCCAATACCGCGAAGTTCCAGGTCATGAACTCTACGATTGGTCTCAGTCCGTTTTGTGCAGCGCCCACGCCAACCGCTGTAAATCCCAGTTCAGTTATAGGTGTATCCAATACACGTTTGGGGCCGAATTCCGCCAGCATACCCTGGCTGACTTTATAGGCTCCATTATATTCTGCAACTTCCTCGCCCATCAGAAAAACCCGGCTATCCCTTCTCATTTCCTCGTTCATTGCCTCCCTGAGGGCTTCCCTGAATGCAATTGATCTTGCCATATTTTTTAGTCTATTTTAAGAGCAGCAAATTTAAGTGAGATGGCGCACAAAAAAAAATCGGGGTAAAATTGGAGATGACGGGGCATCCTTCTCAGCAGCCTGGTCTGCCCGATTTTGCAAGTCCTCATTAAACCGAGGTCCCATTCCATCAGCGCGGATATTTATCTTTGCCCCATGGAGAAGCATATTCCCGTTATCATAATCGGCGGAGGTCCCATCGGGCTGGCCTGCGCCATTGAAGCTAAAAAAGCCGGAATCGATTACCTGGTGCTGGAAAAAGGCTGCCTGGTAAACTCGCTTTATCATTATCCCGTAAACATGACTTTTTTTTCCACATCGGAGCGGCTGGAAATTGGCGGGGTTCCCTTTGTTTCCATCCACCCAAAGCCCACCCGGAATGAAGCGCTGGAGTATTATCGGCGGGTAGTTTTGGTGTATGACCTGAACATCCATTTATTTGAAGAAGTGCGATCGGTGAAAAAAACGGAAGTGTTTTTCCGGGTCAGCACCAGCCTTGCGGACTATACCTGCGATCAGATTATTATGGCTACAGGGTTTTACGATATCCCTTACAGGCTGCAGGTTCCTGGCGAGGACCTGCCTAAAGTGACCCACTATTACAATGATCCGCATTTTTACGCGTTCCAGGATGTCATCGTGGTGGGAGCGATGAATTCGGCGGTGGATGCAGCGCTTGAGACCTGGCGAAAAGGTGCCAGGGTGACCATGGTGATCCGGGGCGAGGGCATTGGCGAAAGGGTGAAGTACTGGGTCAAACCCGATATTGAGAACCGGATCAGGGAAGGATCTATAAAAGCTCTTTACCACTCAACGGTCCGGGAGATCCGACCGGGTGAAGTGGATATTGATACGCCCGATGGGCAAATAACCCTGAAAAACGATTGGGTGGTCGCCGCGACGGGGTATCAGCCAAACCTGCATTTTCTGCGGAGCATGGATATTGCCTTAAGTGATGACGAAGTGCAATGTCCCATTTTGGATCCCGAAACCCATGAGACCAGTGTGAAAGGAATTTACCTGGCTGGGGTGATCTGCGGTGGTATGAATACCCACCGGTTGTTTATTGAAAATTCCAGGGAACACGCCGAAAAAATCATCAACGCGATAGCGGGGCAAAACCAGTAAAGCCATTGAATTTTCGTTTGGTTATTTGCATAGCACCATCTAAAACCGGACGGGGATTGAAATGAATATCCCCCTTCTGGTCCGAAAGACTCCAGACTCATTCGGAGCGGGCGTGCCAGCCTTCGGCAGGTAAACCGGTAGGCAGGGGTGTCCAATACCCAACCCTCATCCCAGATTTTCGATAACAATAGCGCTGGCACCGCCTCCGCCATTGCAGATGCCCGCCGCGCCAAACTTTGCATTATTTTGTTTTAAAATATGTATCAGCGTCGTCGTGATTCTGGCACCACTCGCGCCGAGTGGGTGACCGAGGGAAACAGCGCCCCCGTTTACATTGACTTTGCTAATGTCGAGTCCCATCCTTTTGATATTTTCAATAGCTACCACACTGAAAGCTTCATTGATCTCCCAATAGTCGATCTGACCCATTTCCAGTCCGGCTTTTGATACAGCTTTGGGCAGAGCAAGAGATGGGGTGGTGGTGAACCATTTGGGTTCCTGTTCAGCATCTGCATACGACAATATCCTGGCGATGGGATTTAATCCGAGTTCCATGACTTTTTCTCCGCTTGCCAGCACGAGTGCTGCCGCACCATCATTCATGGTGCTCGCATTTGCCGCCGTCACAGAACCATCTTTCACGAAAGCGGGGTTCAACAATGGAATCTTGTCAAACTTCACATTATAGGGTTCCTCATCCTCAGTAATGTAGATAGGATCTCCTTTACGTTGCGGTACGGGAACCGGAATCACCTCGGCCTCAAACAGACCTTTTTTCCAGGCATCCTGGCTTCGCCGGTAACTCTCCACCGCGTAGGCATCCTGGTCGTTTCGGGTAACCTGACATTCCCTCGCACAGAGTTCGGCGGCCATACCCATGGCCTGACCGTCATACACATCTGTGAGACCGTCTCTTGACAGTCCATCGACCAGCATTACATTCCCATATTTATTTCCCCACCGCTGGCTCTCGGCGTAGTAAGGCACATTGGACATGCTTTCCATACCACCGGCAACAACGATATCCGCATCGCCCAGCAAAATACTTTGTGCGCCAAGCATGACCGCTTTCATGCCGCTGGCGCAGACCTTATTGATCGTGGTACAGTTGACTGAATCGGGGAGTCCCGCGAATTTTGCAGCCTGCCTGGCCGGGGCCTGCCCCAGGTTGGCCTGTAGCACGCATCCCATCAGCACATCCTGAACCTTTTCAGGTCCGACGCCTGCTTTTTCTACCGCAGCCTTAATGGCTATGGATCCCAACTCCGCGGCGCTCAGGGTTTTCAATACACCGCCAAAACTGCCGATGGGCGTACGAATGGCGGAAAGGATATATACTTCAGGTTTGGGCATCGCGCAATGTTTTATTGACAAATGTAATTAATAGACGTTAGACTCGAGACGCTAGACATTAGATCGATAAGATATTGTGTCTATATTTGTCAAAAGCTTTAATATGAAAATGATCAGCCTGTTCCTTTTTTCATTTGTTGTGTTGGTAGCTTGCAGTCCTGTTAAACCCAGCGCCCACGATCCGTTTGTAAAAGCGAAAGACTCAAATTTTGTCTATAGCCTGCTGCCGGGGGCAGATCAGACGGGACTTTACATCGACTACCTCAAAAACAAACGCGTTGGCATCGTTGCAAACCCTACTTCCCGGATTGGCAACACGCACCTGGTGGATAGCCTGATTGGCCGGGGTATAAAAGTGGTGAAGGCTTTTGGCCCGGAACATGGTTTCCGGGGCGATGCTTCTGCAGGGGCTAAAGTAGGCGATGCCACAGATCCGAAAACGGGCATTCCGGTGATTTCATTGTATGGCAATAAAAGCAAGCCCACGCCGGAAGATCTGGCCGATGTGGATATCATGATCTATGATATCCAGGACGTGGGCTGCAGGTTCTACACCTATATCAATGTGCTGGGAAAAATTATGGAGGCCTGCGCGGAGAATAATAAGGAATTGCTGATCCTCGACCGGCCAAACCCTAACGGTTACCTCGTGGATGGACCCATCCTGGATATGCGTTTAAAATCAGGCATTGGCGCCTATCCTATTCCTATTGCACATGGGCTCACAGTAGGAGAGCTGGCCGGTATGATCAATGGAGAGGGCTGGCTGGCCAACAAAGTGAAGTGCAAAATCCGGGTCATTCCGGTGGCCAATTACAATCATGATGCTATGTACACGTTGCCGGTGAAACCTTCGCCCAATTTAAATACGCAACAGAGCATCCTGCTGTATCCCTCTTTGTGTTTGTTTGAAGGGACCATCGTTAGTCAGGGCAGGGGCACGCAGTTCCCCTTCACCGTGCTGGGAGCGCCGGCGCTCAAAGGGAAATACAGTTTTAGTTTTACGCCGGTAAGTATCAAAGGTATGGCTGAAACGCCGCTGCATATGAACAAGGCCTGTTACGGACTTGACCTCAGGCATATTGATCTTTCGGGATTGATCAAAGAAAGAAAAATTAATATACAATGGATGATGGAATTGTATAAAGCCTATCCCGACAAGCAAAAATTCTTCGACAGGTCTCAAAGCGCGCAGATAGGGGACATTGACAAGCTTGCCGGCGTATATGAATTCAAAAAACAGATTATCGCCGGAACTTCCGAAGCTGATATCCGCAAAACCTGGGAGCCCGGGTTGTCCGCCTATAAGACAATGCGCGAGAAATATATGATATATCCGTAATGCATTTTGGGGTAGAGGAATGAATAGGTGGGGTAGCGATTGCAACAGTGGAGGAACTGGAAGATTGGAAATCACAAAATGTGATATCCAATAAAGAAAAGATGCGCCCCAGACCCCGCGACCCTATTGGTTTTAAAACAAAAGCGGATAAAGAATAATACACAGTTAAAAGGCCGTCGATTCGGAAAATAAAAAAACGGGTCAGGACACTTCCTAACCCATAAATTTTATTGCTGCCCGGTAATTCGGAGTTCTGCCAAAATATACTTAAGCGAATAATTCCGATTAACTCAATTTCTTTTTGAGGTTTTCATCAATCGCTGCCAGGAACTCCTCGGTATAGAGGTAGTGTTCCCCGTGATTGACATTTTTTCCATATACGCTGATGGCCAGGTCCTTGGTCATCTTACCCTCTTCAACAGTTTCAATGCACACCGCTTCCAGCGCGTGGGCAAAACGGATCAGTTCCTGGTTATCATCCAGCTTTCCCCGGAACGCCAACCCGCGGGTCCAGGCGAAAATACTCGCTATTGGATTGGTGCTGGTGGGATTGCCTTTCTGATATTCCCGGTAGTGGCGGGTCACAGTCCCATGCGCAGCCTCGGCTTCCATCGTCTTGTCATCTGGTGTGATCAGCACAGAGGTCATCAGTCCAAGCGAACCAAATCCCTGAGCAATGGTATCACTCTGTACATCGCCATCGTAATTCTTACAGGCCCAGACAAAATTGCCATGCCATTTCAGCGCGCTGGCAACCATATCATCGATCAGCCTGTGCTCATAGGTGATACCTGCTTTATCAAACTCTGTCTTGAACTCCCTGGTGAAAATTTCCTCAAAGATGTCTTTGAACCTGCCATCATATTTTTTCAGGATCGTGTTTTTGGTTGACATATAAAGGGGCCATTTCTTATCCAGCGCCATATTGAAACAGCTCCTTGCAAATCCTATGATGCTTTCATCGGTATTGTACATCGACAATGCGACGCCATCTCCTTTAAAGTCATACACCTCAAAAACCTGCGGTTCACTGCCGTCTTCAGGAGTGAAAGTCATCGTAAGTTTTCCCTTGCCTTTAATGACCGTATCCGTGGCACGGTACTGGTCTCCAAACGCGTGACGGCCAACAATAATAGGCGCTGTCCAGTTTGTAACCAGCCTGGGGATATTGCTGATAACGATCGGTTCGCGGAAAACAGTGCCATCGAGAATGTTCCGGATGGTACCGTTCGGGCTTTTCCACATCTGTTTCAGATGAAACTCTTTTACGCGGGCTTCATCCGGCGTGATGGTAGCGCATTTAATACCTACCCCGTATTCTTTAATTGCGTTTGCGGCGTCAATCGTAATTTGGTCGTTGGTCGCATCCCTGTGTTCAATACCCAGATCAAAATATTTTAATTCAACATCCACATAGGGTAGAATGAGTTTGTCTTTAATGAATTTCCAGATGATCCTGGTCATTTCATCACCATCCAGTTCCACAACCGGTTGTGATACTTTAATTTTCTGAAGCATAAAGTTGTATTTATTTATCCATTCTGAGAAAGCGGCAAATCTACATATTTAACAGTTAATTTAATGTTTAACGCCTGAATAATTGCCTCTGTCAAAGTTTGTCTTAACTTTGAGTGCCATGCCTGACCGAAAATCAATTGAGCCATTTGTACAATTTCTCCGTCAGTTCGTTCCGCTTACGGAAGATGAGGTGAGGAAACTGATGAAGCCCGTTTTGCAAATCAGAAATTTCTCCAGGAAATCCTATATTACCAAAGCGGGCGAAGTTGAAAATTATATAAATTTTATCGTAAAAGGGATAGTCCGGAAGTTTCATGTTGCACATGAAGAGGAGAAGGTTGTTCAACTGGCCAGGGAGGGACATTTGATTTCCTGCCAGGAGTCCTTTTTTTCCGGCACGGAATCCATTTATTATCTCGAAGCGATAGAGCCGACTACACTGATTTCAGTTAAGCGCGAAGACCTTGAAAATTTGTTTAAAATCAGTCACCAGTTCGAAAGGCTCGGGCGATTGGTGACCATTCAAATGATGGTGCTTAAAGATAACTGGCAGATAAGCCTGATCAGTCATACACCCAGGGAGCGATTTTTCTACTTTGTGGAAAATTATCCGGAGATTCTGCAGCGGGTTCCACAAAAATATATCGCGTCCTACCTGAACATCCAGCCCGAAACATTCAGCCGTTTCAAGCACCTGATGATGAGCGAATATCGTAACCCTTACAAGTAATACGACTACCCATTGACTACCAGAACGGGCACCCGGATCCTGTGCCGGACATTATTGATGGTTTCCCCGTAAATAAAGTCACGCAGACCTTTGTGGCCGTGCGCTCCGATCACCAGCATGTCTGCCCCCGATTCGTTGACGATCCGTGCGATTTCCCTGGCCGGTTTACCATATCCCAGGGCAGTATCAGTTCCGATCGCTAATTCATTGAGCTGATCTGAATAGTGGTCCAGGAATGTCTTATCTGTTTGCGTTTCATCATCCTCGCTTTCGGCGAAATTTACCGTTGCCGCCACACTTTCCACAACATGGATCAGCAGGTAGCGGGTGTCCTTCTTGCCCTGGGCAATCGCGTAGTTGATCAACGGCTGGTCCATATCACTGAAATCAAGCGCCACCGCAATTTTTTTATAGGCAGGTACCGGTCGGATCTGCAACTGGACAGGCAGCTTGTGAAGGGGGGAAATGGCTCTGCGCCTGAATCGTTTTCCCATTGGGTACAAAACCGTATAGACAAGCAGGAAGACAAATGATACGCCGCCCAGGACGATCAATATTTTCCAAATCAGGTTCCCCGGTTGTTTAAAATAGGATACGGCCTGATCGCCGACCATCCGAAGGTTCAGGTAAACCAGGATCACCGTGATACCCCATGCCAGTAATTTTGTCTGTGTTTTGATGGCAAATTTTCCCATCGTTTGTTTATCACTCACAAAATGAATGAGCGGCACAATAGCAAAACTCAACTGCATGCTCAATATAACCTGGCTGAACACCAGCAGCCAGTCAACATCACTTTCTCCGTGAATGACAATGATTGCCACCGCCGGGATAATGGCTACCAGCCTGGTCAGCAAGCGCCTTACGATGGGATTAATCCTGATCCGAAGGTATCCTTCCATGACGATCTGGCCGGCAAGCGTACCCGTAACAGTGCTGCTTTGCCCTGCTGCAATGAGCGCCACGGCAAAGAGAGTAGCTGCAAACTTGCTCCCCAGGTGCTGGGGCAGGAGCTCATAGGCTTGTTTAATCTGCGCCACATCGGTCCTGCCGGTTTTAAAGAAGACGGTAGCTGCCAGGATCAGGATCCCTGCGTTGACCAGGAAAGCCAAATTCAGGGCGATGGCGCTATCCATAAAATTCGCCTTCAGCGCTTTCTTTATTCCGGAATCGTCCCGCTTAAATTTACGGGTCTGCACGAGCGCAGAATGCAGGTAGAGATTGTGCGGCATAACCGTGGCTCCAATGATCCCTATTGCAATGTACAGGGCGGCGTCGTTTTCGAGCCGGGGCACGAATCCCGACATGATTTCCCTGCCGTTGGGCTCAGCTACAATGATCTGAATCAGGAAAGAAATGCCAATAATAAAGATCAATCCAACAATAAAGGCTTCCAGTTTGCGAATACCCAGGCGCTGTAATGCCATCAGGAGGAAAGTGTCCAGGGCCGTGAGAAGTACGCCATAAATAAGCGGAAGCCCGGTGAGTAACTGGATACCGATGGCCATCCCCAGGATTTCAGCCAGGTCCGTTGCCGCGATGGCGATCTCGGCAAGAATATATAGAATCAAGTTCAATGCCTTGGGATAGGTTTCCCGGTTTGCTTGTGCCAGATCCCGGCTCCTGACAATTCCCAGGCGGGCAGAAAGGCTCTGCAAAAGGAGGGCCATCAGGTTACTCATCAGCAGGACCCATATCAACGAATAACCAAACTGACTTCCCCCGGCGAGGTCGGTGGCCCAGTTTCCCGGATCCATATAGCCGACACTTACCAGGTAGGCCGGTCCGAAAAAAGCCAGGATGCGTCTCCACTTTGATTTGTAGGGGCGGGTGGTGTCAACCGACTGATGTACATCGCTTAGTGAGGTTTCGGAATGATGACGCTTCATGTTTCGCGGATATTGATCTCTTAGGGAACCCATTCTGTAAAAAGTTTTAAATACCCCTAAAAAAATTTTTAGGCAAATCTAAAAAAATATTTGAAATAATGGGGGATGGAAATTCATCGGGATGAAAAAACCGAAATGGCGGGGTTTTTGCGCAAAGCGGTCGGTAATTGCTGAAAAGTCAAAAAATGATGAAGTTCCGGGAGTTTGAACCTACAAAATATTTATTTTCGTAATTAATTGTTAATGTATGAGTACGAGGTTGTTATTTGGCTGGCTGCTAATGGGATTCGTGTTGGTTGCCTGCGGAGGTAAAATGAAGAAGAAAATGTCTGGCGGTGAATCGGTCATCATTACGGATTATATTGGTTTCTTTCCAAAACTCGATTTGCCGCTGGTTTATTCCGATAGTTCTTTTCCCGCCAGTCTAAATGATTCCGTGTTAATCAGTCCCGAAGTCTATGCACTTTTTAATCCGGATTCTGTTTATGCTCCGGCGTTTTCAAAAAAGGAACATCCCCGTTTTTTTGCCATCGGTCGGTTTGACAATGGTCCGGATGAAGTTTATTTACTGTCAGGCGCTATATCTACCGCGAAAAAAGTATTATTTATCAGCACTTACGATAAAGCCCATAAATTCATTGCCGGTATGGCAGCACTTGAGGCAGGCGCAGATAAACAGTTACATCAATCCGTGACCATTGATACCAGGTTTAATATTACCCGCGATCTGGTCAGGAACAGTCCGGGCGAGACCCCCACTTCAGGCCGGGATGTATTTGTCCTGAACCGCGCCACGCAAAAATTCATGCTGATCATGACCGATTCGTTGGGTCAGGCGGCTACAGAACTGATCAACCCCATTGATACCCTGCCCAGGACCGGAAAGTTTTCTGCCGACTATGGCAGTGGGAAGAAGAACCTGATATCTGTCAGGGATGGTCAGCGTGAGGGCAGGATTCGTTTTTTCATTCATCTGGAAAAGAAAGAAAGTGAATGCTCAGGTGAGCTGAAAGGGGAAGCTATTTTCACAGGCCCAAATGTGGCGGAATATCGCCAGGGTGGAGACCCCTGTGTACTGAAGTTTATATTTAGCAAGTCGGCCGTTACACTCAGTGAGGTAGAAGGCTGCGGTTCCAGGATGGGCGGGCTGCAATGTTCCTTTAACGGCAATTACCCCAGGATAAAAGAGGCGGGGCAATCCGCCGAAAAGCACAAAACACGAAAGCATAAGACAAAAAAATAATGGTTACCCTTTAGCATCAGGTAACCATTAAGTAGAGGTTTGATTAGCTTTGAATCGATTACCGGTCCAGAATGACCTTGTCTGTGATAATCAATGTCTTTGTTCCGTCCACCATTTCTTCATGCCAAATCCATTCCTTTAGATTGATCCGCGTTCGGCTTGAAAACAGATAATCATCAATATACTCAATGGCGTTGGCCGTGAAGCTGATATTGGTCATTACCACAACTTCGTCATCGTTCTCAAACTCTCTGCGCTCGGGTATTTTGTTGACAATTCTCATCTTTACCAGTTTTAAAATGTTAAAGTGAATTTTCAGTTCGAACTAGTCAAAGTACTCTAAAACAACAGGCTAGTCTGGGAGGTGAAGAACGGTCTGAAATATTGCCTGTCTATCGGGTGAGAAATGCCTTACGAGGCAGTACGTGCATCTGCTTTAAAGATAGGATGTTTTCCGTTAAAAAGCAAATTAATTGTAACAATGATTTGTTAAGGAAAAATTTGGGCGGCATTCAACTGGGGCGCAAAGAGTTATGAATACAATATATTAATTATTCTAAATATTTATATGTACTTAAGCCGTCCCATATTGTCAAAAACGGGGCCGTGACTAAAGGCTACGCAGGAGATTGGCAGCAGAACTTTTCATCTGCAGCAGGATATCATATAATTGGAAATAATTGACTGGTTCCGCCCGCTGACCATTTTTATTTTGCAATCAAGTAGAAATTCAGCTAAAAATACATGCCGGATGATCAGGCATATTCTCCGAAAACTTCTACCAGTGCTGCAGAAATCTCTCCCAGCGTGCATTTGGCGGCAACGGCTTTCAGCACCACCGGCATCAGGTTATCAGTTCCCGCAGCTTTTGTTTTCAGCTCCGCAAGCAGCTTGTCACAGGCTGCCTGGTCACGGTTTTGACGAAGTTTCCTGAGTTTTTCAATTTGCACTTCCCGGATCTTATCATCGACTTTCAAAATCGGAGGTGTTTCCGATTCCACAGTCTGAAATTTATTCACGCCGACGATAATTTTTTCATTGGTCTCAATCTTGCGTTGATACTCATACGCGCTCCGTGCAATTTCCTCCTGGACAAATCCTTCTTCAATGGCACGGACGCCCCCACCCATCGCGTCAATTTGTTCGATAAGTTCATTAGCCCTTTCCTCAATCTCGCGGGTCAGCGATTCTACAAAATAGGATCCCGCGAGCGGATCGACCGTCTCCGTGACACCGCTTTCAAACGCGACGATCTGCTGGATGCGAAGTGCGATCCGGGCCGCATCTTCGGTTGGCAGGCTCAACGCCTCATCAAAACCATTGGTGTGCAAAGATTGGGTTCCACCCAATACTGCGGCCAGCGTCTGAATGGTCACCCTGGAAATATTATTCTGCGGTTGCTGTGCCGTGAGGGTGCTCCCGCCAGTCTGCGTGTGGAAACGCAACATCATCGCTTTTAGATCCGTAGCGCCAAGTGTTTTCATAATATTTGCCCACATCCGTCTTGCTGCGCGGAACTTGCCCACCTCTTCAAAAAGGTTATTGTGCGAATTAAAGAAGAAAGAAAGCCTCTTGCCGAATACATTGATGTCCAGTCCTTTTTCCAGGGCTGCCTTAACATATGCTTTACCATTGGAGAGCGTAAAAGCAATTTCCTGTACAGCCGTGCTACCGGCTTCCCGGATATGATAACCGCTAATGGAAATAGTATTCCATTTGGGCAGCTTCTGGCTGCACCATTCGAAAATATCGGTAATGATCCGCATCGAACTTTTTGGCGGAAACCGGTAGGTGCCCCTTGCTGCGTATTCCTTTAATATGTCATTCTGAATAGTTCCTGCGATCTTTCCAAGGTCGGCCCCCTGCTGCCGGGCCAGTTCCACATACATCGCTAATAAGATGAATGCTGTGGCATTGATCGTCATGCTGGTAGAGACCTCTTCCAGCTTAATACCTCTGAACAGGATCGCCAGATCTTCAATGCTGTCAATGGCAACGCCCACTTTTCCAACCTCACCCTCAGCGAGCGGATGATCGCTGTCATAGCCGATCTGCGTGGGGAGATCAAAGGCCACGCTTAATCCCATCACCCCCTGAGAAAGCAGGTAATGGTAGCGCTTGTTGCTCTCTTCTGCTGTGCTAAAGCCGGCATATTGTCGCATCGTCCATAATCGACCCCGGTACATATCTTTTTGCACCCCCCGCGTGAACGGAAATTCTCCTGACTTTTCATTCAGGGTCTCTGCCGGAGGCAGGTCTGCGGCCGTGTAAAGCGATTTGACTTCAATGTGGCTGTCTGTAACAATCTTCCTGGTTTCCATATATGTTTGTTCTCGAATCGGCGTTAAAGGTACGCGGATTCAGATGATTGAGGTCAATTTACAGGCTAACCTGAGATAAATCATTTTTGTGTCACCGGGTGTTAAAATAGGTACATCTTGATTGATTGTCAGGAAGGAACGACATTTTTAAAAGCCTGAGTTACTTGGTCTGAAAAGTTGTAACCACACTTTCTGCGCCGGTTATTATGTGGAGGACGCCAGTTCATCTACGGTTCAATTTTAATAGTTAAATTTGCAGGATGACAGACATTCAAAATGCTGTTCCGGTGACTTTTACTGCCGGGGCAATCCAGGAGCTGAAGAGACTGATGTCCGATCCGGGCTTCGATACAACCCGTTACCTGAGGGTGGGCGTAAAAGGTGGCGGCTGCTCGGGAATGACCTATATATTAGGATTTGATGACAGGGATGAAAAAGACCAGGAATTTGAGGTGGATGGAGTCCCTTGCATCATTAACAGGGCGCACGAGCTTTACCTCGCCGGTATGGAAATCGACTGGGCGGAAGATCTGAACAACCGCGGATTTACCTTCACCAATCCCAATGCTTCCAGTACCTGCGGCTGCGGTACCAGTTTCGCAGTATAAACCCTTTGAATGGCGAATGTTCATTACACTCATTGCCCTGTCTGCGGTTCCGACCACCTGACGACTGTTTTCTCCGCAAAAGACTATACCGTCAGCGGCCGTTATTTTGAGATTATGGAATGCGGGTATTGCCAGGTAAGATTTACGCAGGATGCACCCCCGCTGGAAGAAATAGGCGCTTTTTATAAATCCGAAGATTATATCTCCCATACCAATAGTTCGAAAGGCCTTGTCAACCACTTGTACAAAAAGGTGCGTACTTACACCATCACGCAAAAAGCAGGCATCGTCCGGAAGTATACCGGTCTGGAAAAAGGCAGTCTCCTCGATGTCGGCTGCGGTGTAGGCACGTTTCTGCACTATATGAAATCAAAAGGCTGGCTGACCACCGGGCTGGAACCGGATGCGGATGCCCGTCAGTTAGCTGCCAGTCTGTACGGGCTGACCACAGAGCCGTCCCACGCGTTGTTTTCTTTGCCACCAGATCATTTTGATGCGATCACCCTTTGGCATGTGCTGGAGCACGTTCATGATCTGCATGGCTATCTGAACCAATTGAAAAATCTGCTTAAACCTGCTGGAAAACTATTTCTGGCAGTTCCTAATTACACCAGCCGCGATGCGATGGTCTATGGAAAGTACTGGGCTGCTTACGATGTACCCAGGCATCTTTATCATTTTTCGCCGCTTTCGATGGAAATATTATTAACTCAGCATGGTTTCCAACTGGAGAAACAACTGCCGATGTGGTTCGATAGTTTTTATGTATCACTCCTGAGCAGTAAATATAAGTCGGGGAGTACCCGCTTCGTGTCGGGTACACTCCATGGCCTCTCTTCCAACCTGAGAGCTTTAGGTAATACCGGCGCTTGCAGTTCAGTTATTTATATAGCCGGGCAAAAGTGATGTTGCGATCGGGGAATGCCTGAAAAGTGCACCAGGATCGTGTTTGAATCAATTTAATTTTTTATTGGCCGAGTCGGATCTCATATAATTCCGGCCATTTTTTTCCCGTAATGTAGATTTTCTTTGTATCCGCATCAAAGGCAATGCCATTGGGCACATCGGCGCCGGGATCAATTTGCCGGATGCGGTTCCAGATCTGGGTCAGGTCGATACGCCCAACCACCTGCCCGCTCGAAGGGTCGATCTTAAAGATATAGGGTTGCTGCCATTGATTGGCGTAAACAAAGCCGTCTATATATTCGAGTTCATTCAAATTAAAAGATAGTTCCGCACCAATCGTTACAGACTGCGTATGCAACAATTTAAAGGTAGATGGATCGTAAAAATAAAGGTTACTGCTTCCATCACTGACGATCAGCTCTTTTCCATTATGGGTGATGCCCCAACCTTCGGTATTGATGGGGAATTCCTTGATTTTTTTAAAATCCATATTATAAACGAAAACCACTTTTTGTTGCCAGGTTAACTGATAAATGGTGTCATTTAAAACTGTGATTCCCTCTCCGAAATAAGTTCCCGGCAGAGAAAGAGATTTTTGGGCCTTCCCGCTGATCAGGTCGACCTTCAGAAGCTGGGAATTCCGGTGGCTTTCCGGAAAGGCGTCGGAACCTCCCGTGCCTTCATATAACTGACCTTTATAAATAACCAGTCCCTGGGTAAACGATGAGGTGTCATGTGGATAAGTGCGAACCACCGAATAGCTGATATTATTCACGCCGGTAGTTGGTTTGACTGTTTCAGAATTGTTGGCTTTCTCGTTGTCTTTGCAACTGTTCAAAATGGATAAGGCAATGATAACTGCCGGGATCAACAGGATTTTATTCATAATGTCTTTTGGAACCGCAAAAATAGTGTAATCTGTAGAACAGATTTTCCAGAAACAGGCAAACCAGTCAGGAGCCGGGGCTGCCGATTACATCCACTTAACCATCCTCCGGGGTCAAAACCTGCTTCAGCAAGACCGCAGGACTTTTTTTTGGAAAATTTACTATTGGACACTTTCTTCCAATGATTATACCTATATTCCTTTTTTAAAATATCCTATTTTTGCGCCATGACCATTCAGCCGGGCCAATTATTAAAAGCGGTTAACTCTCCCGCGGATCTGAAAACGATCCCTATAGAGAAGTTACATGAGTTTTGCGAGGAACTCAGGCAGTACATCATTGACGTGGTGAGCGTACACGGCGGGCATTTTGCTGCCAGCCTGGGGGTGGTTGAACTAACCACCGCGCTGCACTATGTATACAATACACCTTATGACCTGCTGGTATGGGATGTCGGACACCAGGCTTACGGACATAAGATCATCACCGGCAGGAGAGACAGGTTTGAGACAAACAGGAAGTATAAAGGGATCAGTGGATTTCCAAAAATCGCAGAAAGTGAATATGACACTTTTGGCGTAGGACATTCATCAACCTCCATTTCTGCAGCACTTGGTATGGCGATGGCTTCTAAATACAAAGGAGAGGCTGACAGAAAAGTGGTGGCTGTCATCGGCGATGGTTCTATGACCGCAGGTATTGCCTTCGAAGGTATGAATCACGCCGGTGTGGCGGATACCGATCTGCTGATCATACTGAATGATAATGGTATTAGTATCGACCCCAATGTGGGAGCGCTCAAAGAATACCTGACCGATATCACTATTTCTCCTACCTACAACAAATTCAAGGAAGACGTCTGGAACCTAATGGGCAAAATGCCCGTCGGCGGGAAATTCACGCAGACAATGAGTCACAAACTGGTCGAGACGCTGAAGGGGATGGTCAACAGCAGCTCCAACCTGTTTGAATCCTTGAAGTTGCGATACTTTGGCCCGATTGACGGTCATAATATCAGCAAACTGGTGGATACGCTGACAGATCTCAAAAATATACCGGGCCCGAAGATCCTTCATGTGGTCACAACTAAAGGAAAAGGTTATGCCCTGGCTGAAAAAGATCAGACCCGCTGGCATGCGCCCGGCATGTTCGATAAAGTTACTGGCGAAATTTACAAGAAGACTTTCGCTACGCCGCAACCACCAAAATATCAGGACGTTTTTGGCAGGACTATTCTGGAACTTGCAAGACAGAACGATAAAATATTTGGTGTCACCCCGGCAATGCCTTCGGGTTGCTCGCTGAAATTTATGATGGATGAAATGCCTCAGCGGGCAATTGATGTGGGTATCAGTGAACAACATGCGGTAACCCTGAGTGCAGGTATGGCTACACAGGGCCTGAAAGTGTTCTGTAATATCTATTCCACGTTTATGCAAAGAGCCTATGATCAGGTCGTGCACGACGTGGCGATCCAAAAACTGCCGGTTGTTTTTTGCCTGGACCGTGCGGGGTTAGTAGGTGATGACGGCCCAACGCACCACGGTTGCTATGATATTCCATACTTCCGCTGTATTCCCAACATGGTGATCAGCGCACCTATGAACGAGTCGGAACTGAGAAACCTGATGTTTACGGCCCAGTTAGAAACGACAAACTTCCCGATGGTTATACGCTACCCGCGTGGAGAAGGGGTGATGCCCGAATGGCAGACACCCATGAGCGAAGTAGCCATAGGTAAGGGACGCCGGTTGAAAGAAGGTAAAGACCTCATCATTCTGAGCCTGGGTCATCCCGGAAATTTCGCCGCCGCGGCTATCCGTACATTGGAACAGGATGGTGTGATGCCGGGACACTATGATATGCGGTTCGTCAAACCCCTTGATGAAGCATTGTTGCACGATGCCTGCCGGAATTATGAAAAGATTCTGACTGTAGAAGATGGTGCTGTGAAGGGAGGCTTTGGTACCGCTGTGCTTGAGTTCATGGCTGCCCACGGTTACACCAATGAAATCAGGATCCTGGGTATTCCCGACCGGATTGTGGATCAGGGAACGCAAAAAGAACTGCAGCGGGAGTGCGGATATGATACAGAAGGTATAGTTTACACTGTCAGGGAAATGCTGGCAGAGAAAATTAAAGTCACTGTCTCCTGATCTCCTTGCAGCGTCAAAGCCTTCAATTTATCGATTGATCTTTCTTGATAACACTGCGTTAGCCGCATCCACGGATATGTCTTCATGCCTACACAATAATCCCTTGTGAAAAATGAGCCCCGATCCCTGTCGTTTGTTGCAGACCGGAGTTTTAAGATTCAGCATTGCTTTCACGGGTTTGGATATTCATTTATTCGTCGCCTTTCTTCTTCATTTCCTGATTAATATCATATTTCCATGCCTGTTTTAGGTGATAATTATCACGCAGGGCGCAAAATGCCCAGGGTAATTTTGTGTTGGACAATAGGGTAGAACGATAGGAGTCAGTGCAGCGCCTACCCGCCGACAAATCACAAAATTTTCTAAAGTGAATTGAAAACATGAAAATTAACATATGAAGAAATTGATTATCCTGGGCGCCGGGACTGCCGGAACAACGATGGCCAGTCACCTAAAAAAGAAACTGAAACCATCAGAATGGGAGATTACGATCATTGATCAGCGAAAGGAACACTATTACCAGCCGGGATTCCTATTTGTGCCGTTTGGTCTTTACAAACCATCAGATACATTCAGGGATATTTCCAGGTATATCCCGTCAGGCGTAAACTTGATAACTACCCGGATTGAAAAAGTCATTCCCGGTGAAAACCTTATCGAACTGGGAAACGGCAGTAAGCTGAGTTATGACATCCTGATCGTAGCTACCGGTGCGGTTTCGTCTCCGGATGAAGTGACAGGAATGAACGGTCCGGAGTGGTATAAATCTGTTTTTGATTTTTACACCTACGAGGGAGCTGTGGCCTTGTCGGAAAAACTGAAAAACTGGGAAGGTGGTAAGCTGGTCGTGCATCTGGTTGAAATGCCCATTAAGTGTCCGGTAGCGCCGCTTGAATTCACGTTCCTGGCAGATGCGTACTTCAGGAAACGTGGTATCAGAGATAAGGTGGAAATCACTTATGTGACCCCTTTGAGCGGGCCATTTACCAAACCTAAATCAAATACTGCACTGAATTACCTCATGCAGGAAAAGAACATTTCCATCATCAGCGATTTCGCCATCGCAGAAGTGGATAATGAACACAAGAAAATAGTGGATTGGGGAGGTGATGAAGTGCAGTTTGATCTGTTGGTTACCGTACCTACCAATAAAGGGGATGAACTATGGGCCAGATCAGGGATGGGTGATGATCTGAATTTCATTCCTACCGATAAGCATACACTCCGGTCTAGAGATTATGAAAACATATTTGTAATCGGTGATGCCACGAATGTACCGGCCTCCAAAGCAGGCTCGGTGGCGCATTTTCAGGCCGAGATCCTCACCGAGAACATCATGCACTACATCAAAGGCGAGGCGCTGCAGGCTTCGTTCGACGGGCATTCAAATTGTTTTATTGAGACCGGTCACGGCAAAGCGCTGCTGATCGATTTCAATTACGATCACGAGCCCGTTCCGGGAACTTTCCCCATACCAGGTATCGGACCCTTGAAGATGTTAAAAGAAAAAAGGGTCAACCATTGGGGTAAACTGGCCTTCAGGTGGGTGTACTGGAATATGCTGCTGAAAGGGATCCCGATTCCTTTTGTGCCGGCGCATATGCGGAAAGCAGGGAAGAAGTTTGATTGAAGTAACTTATAAAGATACGAAAGAAACAAGCACGATTCATTCTTAGGTATTTCTTTAATTATTCATCCGGTATAAAAAAACAATCATGGAAAAGACAGTTGCAGGAAAAACAATTCAGGTAAACGAAGAAGGGTTTATGACCGACTTCTCTCAGTGGACACCCGAGATCGGGGATGAGCTCGCGAAAGAAAGCAGTATTACGCTCACGCCAAGGCATTGGGAAGTGATTCACTATCTGCAGGATCAGGTAAAAAAGGAAGTGGCCCTGAGTATCCGCGGTATTGGAAAAAGCGGCGTACTGGGCATCAAAGAATTTTACGAACTGTTCCCCAAAGCGCCATTAAAAACTTCCACAAAGATCGCAGGTGTACCCAAACCAGCCAGTTGTATTTAAAACCCGTAGTCTAACTGAATTGAAGAGAGTTCGGCGTTGTCCGAAAAAACATGCTGGCAGTTTTGGCTCAATAACCGCCATACTTAACATCATTTAAAATCATTGTTATGAGTGAAAATAATAACAGCCTCAAAAAGGTGATGATCATTTTGTCGAAGGCTACTATCGAGAACGTTTATGCTGCCTTTATCCTGGCCAATGGCGCGAGGATGGAAGGACTCGAAGCTGAAATGTTTTTTACATTTTTCGGTCTCGAAGCCATTCATAAGAAAAAGAACAATAGTCTCAGGGTTCCAACGGTCGGAAATCCGGCCATGCATATGCCCACCCTTATCGGTGCATTACCCGGTATCGAAACGATGGCGACAAATATGATGCAAAAGCAGATGGATAAACTGGATATTCCTCCTGTCCCCGAGTTCCTGGATATTCTTTATGAATCCGGTGTTACCCTTTGGGGTTGCAAGCTGGCTGCAGATATGTTCAAATACAAGAAAGAGGATCTGTACGATGGGGTGGAGGCAATTATCACCGTTGGTGAATTTTATAATAAGGCCAGCGGTGAGGGCACGCAGATAATTTTTATCTGAGCAGAGGGGATGCTAGACGTTAGACACGAGATGTTAGATATTAGACGCTCGACGTGTGAGACTACCCTTTCTCGGCAGGCGAGCCTGCCGAGAAAGGGTAGTCTTGCCTGCAGGCTGGGGTGGACCAGACAAATTTCAACACAAATTTCCTGAATCCTTCGTTATCTTTGCGCCCTTATGGACAACGGAAAGGAAATTGTTTTGAGTGGCGTCCGTCCCACAGGTTTTTTGCATCTTGGAAACTATTTTGGCGCCCTGAGGAATTATGTCAGGATGCAAGATCAGTATCAATGTTATTTTTTTATTGCTGACCTGCATTCACTCACCACACATCCGGATACAAAGGAATTAAGGGAAAACGTACTGCATGTTGCTTCCGAATACCTGGCCTGCGGACTCGATCCGAAAAAAATTGCGTTGTATTGCCAGAGTGATCTGCCACAAACTTCCGAACTTTATTTATACCTGAATATGCTGGCCTACAAAGGCGAGCTTGAAAAAACAACCACCTTTAAAGATAAAGTGAGATTGCAGCCCGATAATGTAAATGCAGGTCTGCTGACCTACCCGGTACTGATGGCTGCCGACATCCTCATCCATCGCGCAAAATACGTACCGGTGGGTAAGGACCAGGAGCAACACCTGGAAATGACCCGTAACTTCGCGAACCGCTTCAATCACAGGTATGGCGAGGTTTTCCCGGAAGCTAAAGCTTTCAACTTTGGTGAAGAATTGCTGAAAGTGCCCAGTCTGGATGGCGCCGGCAAAATGAGCAAAAGCGAAAATCAGTATGCGACTATTTACCTCGCAGATGACGATGAAATGATCCGCAAGAAAGTGATGAAGGCCAAAACAGACGCGGGCCCGACAGAACCCCACTCCCAAAAACCCGACTATATCACCAATCTGTTCGACCTGATGAAGTTGGTTAGTACCGAAGATACGGTCAGAAAATTTGAGAACGACTTCGACAACTGCACGATACGATACGGCGATATGAAAAAACAACTGGCTGCAGACATGGTCGCTTATATCGCACCGATCCGCAGGAAAACAACTGAGATAAGGGCTGACGAATCCTATTTGAAACAAGTGCTGAAAGAAGGCGCAGAAAAAGCCAGCGTAAGCGCAAACAGTACGATGGAGCTTGTGCGGCAAGCCGTAGGCGTAAAATATTTCGGGTAAATTCTCCGGGATTCCAAAAAGATTGATTATTTTGAACTTCAGACAGAGAAGGATATCTACAGGAACAGATAAACTTTAGATTCAACGTGTAAATATGGCCAAATCGAAATCCAAACCAAGACATATCGCGGTAGCCGGTAATATTGGGGCAGGGAAAACCACGCTCACAGAAATGCTGAGCAAACATTACAAGTGGATTCCGAATTTCGAAGACGTAGATCATAATCCATACCTGATGGATTTTTATGATGATATGCCACGCTGGAGTTTTAATCTGCAGATCTATTTTTTACACGGTAGGCTCAAACAATTACTGGAGATCCAGCAGGGAACGGAAACGGTTATCCAGGACAGAACCATTTATGAAGATGCCAATATTTTTGCACCCAACCTCCATGAAATGGGGTTGATGAGCCGCAGAGATTTTGACAACTACTTTCAGTTTTTCCAAACCCTGAAAACAATGGTCAAGCCGCCGGATCTGCTCATTTATCTGAATGCTTCAGTACCCACCCTGGTAGGGCAAATACAAAAGCGGGGAAGGGAATACGAAGAAAATATCCGGCTGGATTACCTGAAGAAATTAAATGAATATTACAATAAATGGATCACCAGTTACCATGAAGGTAAATTGCTGATCATTGATGTAGATAAAAATAAATTTGCAGAACGGGAAGAAGATTTTGGCGAGATCATTTCAAAAATAGATGCCCTGCTCTACGGTTTGTTCTGACAATCGGCCACCGGGATGTTTATATATTCGTGTCGGCCTGGGGTATCTCCCGCCAGATTAATTTCTGAAATTTAAATTGACAAATTTGCAGGAACAATTTACTATAGGATCAATGCCGGTGCAGGAAGGAGAGGGGATGATATTGAGCGTGCAAATGGCGAACGACTACCTGGGGTTTGCGATCAGCTCGCAGGATGAAGAAGCGCTGCTGGCGCTGAAATGGTACGGTATCAAGACTTTGAACCCGGAGTTGTTGGATGAATGGCTCAAAGAAAATGCCTGGCCCGATCAGCCATTTAATAAAATACATATTTGTTTTGATAACAATTCAAATATCCTTTTGCCCGCTGCCGGTGCGGAGGAGGATCATTCAGCGGCACTTTATGCAGCAGGCGCCCATGCCTTCGATACTACGCTTCAGGAGGTGACGCGGGATGGCGCCTTGAGCAATGTCTACACGATACCTTACCAGGTGCATGATTGGATCCGCGTGCATTTCCCCGCGGCCCGTATCATGCATCTCAAAACCCTGTTGGTGGATCAAATTGGCGGAACCGGGGCTGAAGGACTGCTGTCCCTCAATTTTTGTAACAACACTTTTAATCTGGTCGCAGCACAGTCGGGGAAATTACTGCTGGCACAAACCTATCCCTATTCCAGCCCAGCCGACGTTCTGTTTTATGTGCTGAAAGTCTGCGAACTGTTTAACCTGGACCAGGAAAAACTGGAACTGCGTTTATCCGGTTTGCTGGAAAAAGAGTCCAGCTTATACCGAGAGATCTATCAGTATTTTCTTCACCTGGACTTTAGTACCTGCAAGTGGGCCGTTCCAGAGTCCGCTCAGGAATATCCGGCTCATCTTTTTTGCACGCTAAATCTGATTGTCCAATGCGAATAATCAGTGGGATGCTAGGAGGCAGAAAGATCAGTCCGCCGGCGAAAATGCCCTTCACCAGACCCACGACTGATGTAGCCAAGGAAGGCCTGTTCAATGTACTTCAACACCGGATTGATTTTGATGGCATTAAAACCCTCGATTTGTTTGGAGGCACCGGCAGTATCAGCTACGAGCTAGCCAGCAGGGGAGCCGGGGATCTCACGATCGTAGAAAAAGATCCCGTGATGTTTGCGTTTATTCTGAAAACGGCGGAGCAATGGAAGATCGGAAACCTTCACGGGGTTCGAATGGATGTGTTCAAATATCTCGAACAGTGCCGTGACAAATTCGATTTTATTTTTGCCGGACCTCCCTATGCACTGACAAATATCGACCAATTACCACAGTTAATTATTTCGCGGGAGCTATTGAACGACGAAGGTTGGTTTGTACTGGAACACACGCCCAGAAACAATTACAAAGAGTTTAAGAAGTTCCGGTTCGAGAAAAAATACGGTACCACCCTGTTCTCAATTTTTATAAATGAACCCGGTAACGAATAATCCGACCGGATTTATATTTAAAAAATATTAATTCGTTATGCTGAAAGCCGAAGCAAGAAGAATTTACCTGGCTAAAAGACGAAGCATTTCCCCGAACAGGAAAGAAGAATTGGATCAGCTAATCCTGGATCGTTTTGATGGGTTGGAACTTCCTGAACTCAGGAGCCTGCTGACTTACGCGCCCATGCCCGCGAAGATGGAAGTCAACACTTATTTAATTGCAGATCTGCTGGCAATGAAGTTCCCGGGAATAACAATCGCCTATCCCATCTGCAATTTCGCCGATGGTACCATGAAAGCGGTGATAACTCAGGGCCCGGAGAATCTTGTACTATCGGACTGGGGCATTCCTGAACCTCCCGAAGGGGATATCATACATCCGGCTGACTTTGATATCGTCCTGGTACCCTTATTATGCTTCGATAAAGATGGCTACAGGGTAGGTTATGGCAAGGGCTACTATGACAAATTCCTCAAATCAGTCAGAAAGGATTGCATAAAAATAGGACTAAGTTATTTTGAGCCGGTGGACTCCATAGAAGACAGAAATGAATTCGATATACCTTTGAACTATTACGTCACCCCAGATCAGGTATATGCCATTTAGCTCAGTAGTCAAAAAAAAATATAAATTCCTGTTGCCTCTTTCGTGGTTGTACATGACCGGCGTGAAAGGCTACCACCTCCTTTATGATCTGAAAATACTTAGGACCTGGGTTCCCGGACTTCCTGTCATTTGCGTTGGAAACCTCTCTGCCGGCGGAACGGGAAAATCGCCGATGGTCGAATACCTGATCCGCTTATTGCAGCACAGGTTCCGGGTAGCAACGGTCAGCCGGGGCTACCGGAGGAAGACGAAGGGATTTGTTTTGGCCGACGCTAACACAACTGCGAACGAGATTGGTGATGAGCCGATGCAATTTCATGTCAAATTTCCTCAGGTAACTGTTTCAGTTGGCGAAGACCGGGTTGACGCCATCCAAACATTGACCAGGCTCAGGCCCGAAACAGAAGTGATCATTCTGGATGATGCGTTTCAGCACAGGAAGGTAAAAGCGGGGCTGAATATCCTGCTGACCGCGTATGATAATTTGTTCACAACAGACCATTACCTCCCGGCAGGACATTTGCGCGACCTGAAGCAGCATTACAAAAAAGCTGAAATCATCGTGGTTACCAAATGTAAGTCAGGTCTCACAGAAGAAGAGCGGGATGCAATAATCCATTCAATATCACCGTCGGCGGGACAGGAAATCTTCTTTACAGACCTCCATTATTTGAACCCTTATCATCTCCCGGATCAAAGTACTCCGGATATGGATCATGTGGAAGAGATTTTCCTGCTGACCGGCATCGCATTTCCGGAACAATTGATTGGGCATCTCAAAGCCAAAAACTACCGCGTCACCACTTTTATTTTTGATGACCACCACCAGTTTACCCGCAGGGAACTGGAATTGCTTTTGGAGCGTTTTGATCAGCAGCTAACGCCTAATAAGATCATATTAACGACTGAGAAAGACGCCGCGCGGCTAAAAGTTCACCGCGAACTACTAAAAGACCACCCCGTTTTTGTGTTGCCCGTCGCCCACCGATTCCTGTTCGATGGCGAAGAGAGATTTGAACAGATGGTGCTGGATTTTGTGACAAATTTTGGAAAACAGCCTGATTTGGCGGTTGAATTTAAATAGTTTTACCTTTGCTTGCGTGTAATCAATTTAATATGGCATGCGTATTGATTTGATTTACACGATAAAATAAAAATCCGGTAAACCCTAAAACAAGTTGGGCGCCGGGACAAGCATTTATATCCGATACATGATCTCGTCGGCAAATTAATACCGCTGATCAACTGGAAAAACTTACAGCAGGGTACTAAAAATAAAGTCAGGGAAATAGCAATCAACCATTCATTGATTTGAACTGAAATGTATCTTCAACAGGCATCATGCCGCACAGGTAATAAAATCACATAAGCAACAGTTTCTAAAATCACCGGAAGACGCGTTGTCGGCAATTAAAATAGAAAGTAGTAAAACATCATTGATGAAGCAAAAAGATAAGAAAAAACGTAAGAAAGATACCAAACCCTGTAAGGACGGGAGCGGCAAGATCGTACAAGGAACGCTCGATCTGACGCGGTCGGGCAGGGGATTCCTGATCGTTGAAGGTCAGGAAGACGATATTCTGATTGAGCCGGAAAATATCCGGAACGCACTGGACGGCGATATTGTCCGGGTTAAACTTTGTCCCGGCTCAAACGGACGGACAAAAGGAAAAGTAACCGAGGTAGTACACAGGAAGCGCAATGAATTCATTGGCAGGTTTCAGAAAAATGACGGCTTTGGCTTTGTAGTTTGTAATAGTGACAGAAATATTCCGGACATCTATATTCCGCGGGAACATTTCAACCACGCAGAAGACGGCAACCTGGTCGTCGTGAGGATGACCCGTTGGGAAAAACAGGATAAACGCCCGGTGGGGATGGTTGTTACTACGCTCAGCGATGATGATGCCGCGGATGCCGAAATGAAGAACATCCTGCTGGAAAACGGATTCCCGCTGGATTTTTCTGATGATGCGCTTGAAGCAGCAGCCCGCCTTTCGGACACCATTTCAAAAGAAGAGATTGCGTTGCGAAAAGATGTTCGGGGCGTGTTGACATTTACCATAGATCCTGAAGACGCGAAAGATTTTGATGATGCGATTTCATTCCGTGTGTTAAAAAACGGCAACTATGAGATAGGTGTACATATCGCTGATGTAAGCCATTACGTGCGGCCCGGAAATGCGCTCGACGATGAAGCTTACGCGAAAGCGACATCCGTCTACCTGCCGGATCGTGTAGTTCCCATGTTGCCCGAACTCATTTCGAATGATCTCTGCTCGCTGAAACCCAATGAAGATAAACTGACTTTTTCTGCTATATTTCAGATCAACGAAAAGGCGGAGGTAAAACAGTATTGGCTGGGAAAGACCGTGATCCATTCCAGGCGCAGATTCACCTATGAAGAGGCCCAGCAAATCATTGAAACCGGTCAGGGTGATCACGCAGATGCGATCCTGGCTGTGAACCATATCTCACAAACTCTCCGCAAATACCGGTTCGATGAAGGTGCTATTAACTTCCACAGCACAGAAGTCCGCTTTCAACTGGATGAAAAAGGAAATCCGATAGGTATTATGCTGAAAGAAAGTAAGGAGTCCCATCAACTCATTGAAGAACTGATGTTGCTGGCGAACCGATATGTGGCCCGTCACGTTTCAAAAATTAAAATAAAGAATAAATCCATTCCCTTCCCGTACCGGATACACGATACACCTGACGAAGAGAAACTGCTGCCCTTTATTGCGTTCGCCAATAAATTCGGATACAAGTTTGATATCTCAAGCGCGGAATCCATTGCTGAATCTTTTAATAAGCTTTTAAAAGACACGCAGGGCAGGCCGGAAGAAGCCGTGCTGTCTGAGCTGGGCATCCGCACGATGGCTAAGGCCAAATATACATCGAGCAATGTGGGACACTACGGACTGGGGTTTGAGTATTACTGTCATTTCACGTCGCCAATAAGACGTTACCCCGACATCATGGTGCACCGTGTCTTACTGGACGTGCTTGAGGACCGGATATCCATCGATAAAAAAATGGAGGAGAAATGTAAGCATTGCAGTGAAAGGGAGCGCGCTGCGATGGATGCAGAACGCAGCGCAAACAAGTATAAACAGGTCCAGTATATGCAAAAATTTATTGGGGATGATTTCGATGCGATAATCAGCGGTGTGTCGCGACACGGGTTCTGGGCCGAGACGATTGAACATCATTGCGAGGGGATGGTCTCGATGACTGACCTGGCAGCTATCGATAACTTTAATCATGTGGAAGCCGAATATGCCATCATCGGACAACGAACAGGAAAGAAATTCACGATGGGCGATAAAGTGAAAATCAAGGTGGTGGCCGCCAACCTGGAAAAACATCAGTTGGATTTTCACTGGGTGCAGGAGAATTAATCGGGACATTTGCATTAACTTTGGGCATCATTTTATCAGACAATGGAGAATTTTTACGAACTATCGCACAAGTTTTCGGATTTTTTTGACCATCACAGGTTCTACGGTTCGCCCCCAACATTATATGATCCCATCAATTATTTCCTGAGTCTCGGCGGAAAAAGATTAAGGCCTGTGCTATGCCTGATGGGAAATGAGTTGTTTGGAGAAATAGCTCCGGATGCCTGGGAGGTGGCTTCTGCCATTGAACTGTTCCACAACTTTACCCTGATACATGATGATATCATGGATAAGGCTCCGATCCGCCGCGGTAAGCAGACCATTCACATGAAATACAATGAAAGCACGGCAATCCTGGCCGGCGATGTATTGATTGTAAAGGCTTACCAGGCGCTCAACCGGATAGAACCGGGGCTGTTGCACCGGATACTCGCGTTGTTCAACCAGACTGCCGTTGAGGTTTGTGAGGGACAGCAACTGGATATGGATTTCGAAAAGAAAGAGGAAGTGTCTTTCGATGAATACCTGCATATGATCACATTGAAAACGTCGGTACTGATCGCTGCGAGTTTGAAAATGGGTGGTATACTGGGCGGTGGGAGTCTGGGTAACCTGAACCTGTTATATGAAGCAGGTAAGAAGATCGGACTGGCTTTCCAGGTGCAGGATGATTTCCTGGATGCTTTCGGGAATGCCGAAAAATTCGGGAAACAGATTGGCGGCGATATCCGCACGAATAAAAAGACCTTTTTACTAATCCGGGCGCTCGAAGTTGCCAATGCGGCACAAAAGGAGCAAATTGTTCACCACTTGGATACAAATTCGGAGGACAAGGTGGAGAAAATGCTTCAATTATACCGGGAATGTGGTGTGGACGAATGGGCCATCGAATTAAAAAATCAGTTTCTGAACGATGCACTTCAGCATTTCGATGACATGGCCGTGGTTTCTAAACGGAAAAAACCCTTAAAAGAACTGGCCGGTTTATTGGTGAAAAGAGATCATTAAACCTGTAACCAACGGGGATGAAGGTCTTCACCTTCCAGCCTGCTGAAATATCTACGATAAGAGTCCGGCCAATAAAATTTCTCGGAAAGGATGTCAAATTCCATATTACGCAAAAAAGATATCAATCTCATTTTAAGGGAATCTGAAGCAGAGGCGCAGGAAGGGTTAGGATCAGGGCTAAAAAGGGTATTGGGTGTTCGTGATCTCACCGCATTGGGTGTAGCCGCCGTGATCGGCGCGGGTATTTTCAGCAGTATCGGGAAAGCTTCCGCCGATGGCGGGCCCGCGGTTGTTTATCTGTACATCTTCACAGCGGTAGCCTGCGGATTCGCCGCACTTTGCTACGCGCAGTTTGCCTCCATGGTTCCCGTATCGGGGAGCGCCTACACTTATTCCTATGTTGCTTTTGGGGAGATTTTTGCCTGGATCATCGGATGGGATCTGCTGATGGAATATGCCATCGGAAATATAGCCGTAGCCATTTCCTGGAGTGATTATTTTACCCACCTGATGACAAAGGCCGGCATGCATATTCCCGATTGGCTGACGATGGACTATGTAACCGCTCACAGAGGATTTAAGGAAGCGACCAACCTGCTGACACAAGGAAATCTATTGGGCAACCTGGATGAAAATATCCGGGAGGCATACCAGGCCTGGAGCGCAGCACCACAAATTGCCGGATTCAGAATCATCGCTGACCTTCCCGCTCTCTTCATTGTGGTGGTTATCACTTATATCGTTTACGTGGGTGTCCGGGAATCCAGAAATGCGAGTAACCTGATGGTACTGCTGAAACTGGGCGTGATCTTCCTGGTCATCGTGGCGGGATCATTTTATATAAATACCGACAACTGGACTCCTTTCATGCCCGCCGGCATCAGCGGTGTTCTTAAAGGTGTGTCTGCTGTATTTTTCGCGTATATCGGTTTTGATGCCATTTCCACTACAGCAGAAGAATGTAAAAATCCCCAGCGCGATCTGCCGCGGGGCATGATCTATTCCCTGATCATCTGCACCGTGATTTATGTTGCAGTCGCCCTGGTTCTTACGGGCATGGTACCCTATAGCACGCTGAACGTGGGCGATCCGCTGGCCCGTGTGTTTGACGCCAGGGGCCTGAAGATGATTTCTGCGATCGTCGCTGTCAGCGCCATCGTAGCCACTGCCAGCGTCCTGCTGGTGTTTCAGTTGGGCCAACCCCGGATCTGGATGAGCATGAGCCGCGATGGATTATTACCTAAAGCATTTTCCCGGATTCACCCCATTTACAAAACCCCGTCTTTTTCTACGATCGTAACCGGCCTGGTGGTGGCGATTCCCGCCCTTTTCCTGAACCTGGAAACTGTATTGGCACTTACAAGCATCGGTACACTTTTCGCGTTTGTCCTGGTTTGTGGCGGGATCCTGGTACTGGATATCCGGAAGGTGAAAATCAACTCCACATTTAAGGTGCCCTATATCAATGGAAAATACATTATCCCCATCCTGTTTATCATCTCCATTATCCTGGTCGCGACCAAGGTCCCGGGCCATTTCCGGGAGATCTTTACCCTGGAAGGTTTTCCAATGGCGATCTTCTGGCTGGTGATCACCGCCATCGCCGTGGCTTCATTTTATTATCGTTTATCTTTGCTGCCTGTACTGGGTATGGTTAGTTGTTTTTACCTGATGGCTCAGGAGAGCCATACCAATTGGTTGCGTTTTCTGGTTTGGCTCGTTATCGGGCTGGTTATCTATTTTACTTATAGCCGGTTCAACAGTAAGTTAAGAAATCAAACCGCGGGCTCTACCCGCCGAACATCATTATAAAACCTGAGTACGTACGGCAGGTCTAATTTTAGAAAGCAGATACCTTGAAATATCAAATAGGCGATAAGATATTGATCCTGCTGACGGGAGAAGAAGGTCAGATCATCGATTTTATTAACGATCAGATGGTCATGGTGGAAGTGCGCGGCGTAAAATTCCCCGTTTACCTTGACCAGATTGATTTTCCGTATTTCAAAAATTTTACGGAGAAAAAGAAAAAGACAGGACCAGCTCCAAAAAAATATGTGGATGACCTGCCCAAAGAAAAAGAAACCCAGCGAAAACAGGAACGAAAAGAAGATGGGGTCTGGGTCGGACTGTTGCCCGTGTCCGACACCGATGAATTCGGCGATGACGTGGTTGAAGAACTGAAGATTTACCTCATCAACAATACCGGATCAACCTATCAATTCACCTATAAACTGGCCTTTTTTGGGAGATCTGAATTTGAACTGAAAAATACCGTCAGACCCTTCGAGCAATTCTATATCCACGATGTAGATTTTGAGGAAATGAGCGACAGTCCGGGCTTTGAGTTCGATTTCAGTCTGCCTGAACCCGATAAAAAGAAAGCTGAACATTTTGAAGCGGTTGTTAAAATAAAACCTAAACAACTCTTTGCAAAAATTGAAGAGACACGGCAGAAAAACCAGGCTTTGTTCCGTTACAAATTGTTTGACCGCTATCCCGACCGGGCAAAAGAAACTTTTGAACCCGCAGTACCGGCCTATTCGGGTGACAGGCCGAAAGTGTACAATGCCCGGGAAGCCCGGAAGCATATGGAACCAGCCAGGTCGGTGGTAGATCTGCATATCGAAAAACTGACGGATGATTCCAGCAGGATGAGCAGTTCAGAGATGCTGGACCTGCAGCTAAAAACCTTTGAAAAATTTTATGAGCTGGCGGTTTGGCATAAGATCCCCTGGTTCATCGTCATTCACGGAGTGGGAACCGGAAGGCTGCGGGATGAGATCCATGATGCCCTCAGGCTGAAGAAAGAAGTGAGCTATTTTGTAAACCAGTATCATCCATCTTACGGTTATGGCGCAACCGAGATATTTTTCAAATACTAAATTCCTCCGGCTCTCTGAAATTTCCATTTCCTTTCCCTGATTCTCACTCGGCCTGGAGCACAGGTCTTATTTAAGTCGACTGAAATCCAGGTGCCAGGCCCCCTTCATAGACCAAGCCTAAATTCAGGGCCTGGTCGTGGCGGTTCGCCAAGTGATGCGGCGAGTAGTCCGGGGGAGCTCTGGGGACAATTTGGATGGCGGGCAATCAAATGCGGATAATTGGTAATTCTGGTGAAAAATCCTACTTTTGCAAACTTAATTGACAGGATAAAAAACAGGATGACATTTTAAAAAGAAAAAGATGCCACTTACAAAAGAAAAAAACGCAGAAATTTTTGAAAAATTTGGCGGTTCTGCCGCTAACACCGGCTCTATTGAGGGCCAAATTGCTCAGTTAACGGAGCGTATAGCGCAGATCAGCGCTCACCTTCAGCATAACAAGAAAGATTTTTCCACCCACAGAGGGCTGATGCAACTGGTAGGAAAGCGCAAGAGCCTGCTGGCATACCTGCAAAAGCATAACCTCCAGGGTTACCGTGCCCTGATTGAGAAATTAGGGTTGAGAAAATAACCATGCCGAGCCGGCCTTGGGATATTTTTGATGCCTGGCTGACCCGGTTTTGCCATCCTGGTTTGTCGAATTTTTCCCAATGCCAAAGGGTATTGGGATTCCTGTTTTCAAAAGGTTGGTGCTTCACCTGACCGGATTTGAATCCGTAGAACGCCGGTAGTAATCATAAACGATATCAGACCCATGAGAGGCTTCTCCTTTAAATATTAGAAATTTTTACTGAAAAACAAGATCTGAATCTTCGGACCGGATCCTTGTATTCTGAACAACCGGCCAATTCGCGCCGGCATTAACTTCAAATAAAAACATATGTTACAACAACCCATCAGAAAAACCTTTGATATAGGCGATGGAAGAGAAATCACCATCGAAACAGGGCGACTGGCTCGTCAGGCCGATGGCTCCGTTACCGTAAGCATGGGTAAGTGCATGCTGCTTGCCACCGTAGTGGCCAACAAAGTGGCTAAAGAAGGCCAAAGTTTTTTTCCGCTGACCGTCGACTACCAGGAGAAATTCGCGTCCGCAGGGAGAATCCCCGGATCATTTTTCAAAAGAGAAGGAAAACTAAACGATTATGAAGTTTTGGTTTCAAGGCTGATCGACCGGGCGCTGAGACCACTCTTCCCCGATGATTATTTTTGCGAAGTACAGGTACTGGTTACCTTGATCAGCAGTGATCCGGAGATTATGCCCGATGCAATGGCCTGTCTGGCCGCATCAGCCGCGCTTGCGGTTTCAGATGTACCCATCAAAGAAATTATCAGTGAAGTGAGAATTGCCAGGGTTGAGAATGAATTTGTGGTTAATCCCACCCGCTCGCAACTGGCTACCGCGGATATGGACTTCCTCGTCGCAGCAAGCCAGAAAAACCTGGTAATGGTAGAAGGTGAAGCCGGCGAATGCAGCGAAGATGATATGGTGGCTGCCCTGGGTGTAGCCCATGACGCTATCCGGTTGCAGATCAAAGCACAGGAAGAACTGCGCGATTTGAAAGGCATAGCTGGCAAGAGAGAATACGTAAAACCCGAACAGGATGAAGCCCTGAAAGAGAAGGTTTACGCATTCGCTAAAGAAAAAGTTTATGGGGTCGCTAAGAGTGCATTGAGCAAACACGAACGCACAAATAAATTTGAAGAAATTCTCGAAGAGCTTAAAGCCTTCCTTGAAAGCTCAGCGACCGAAGAGAACCCGCTAACCGACCTGCAACTTAAACTGGCAGGTACCTATTACCACGACCTGCAATACGATGTAGTCAGGGATATGATCCTCGATGAAAAAGTAAGGCTCGATGGCCGTAGTCTCGAGCAGATCCGCCCGCTGGATATGGAAGTGGATGTACTCCCATCACCACATGGCGCCGCCCTTTTCACGAGAGGTGAGACTCAATCTCTTACCACGGTTACATTAGGTACAGGTTTAGATGAGTTGCTGGTAGAAACCGCTGCTACATCTAACTATTCCAAGTTTATCCTCCATTATAATTTCCCGCCTTTCAGCACTGGAGAAGTGAAGATGATGCGCGGTCCGGGCCGGAGAGAAGTTGGTCACGGAAACCTGGCTATGAGGTCCCTGAAACAAATGATGCCGATGAATGGTGACTTTGGTTATACGGTGCGTGTTGTGAGCGATATTCTGGAGTCGAACGGTTCCTCTTCCATGGCAACGGTTTGTGCCGGTTCACTGGCGCTGATGGATGCCGGCGTGCCTTTTCCCAAACACGTTGCTGGAATCGCTATGGGGTTGATTACCAAAGATGATAAGTATGCTGTATTAAGTGATATTTTAGGTGATGAAGACCATTTGGGCGATATGGACTTTAAAGTTACGGGTACCCGCGATGGGATTTGTGGCGTGCAGATGGACATTAAAGTTGACGGTCTTCCCATGGAAGTGATGCATAAAGCGTTGATGCAAGCCAAAGGAGGCAGACTTCACATCCTGGAGGCTATGTACAAAACGATACCTGAGGCCAGGTCAGAAGTGAAGCCTCACGCACCGCGTGTAGTGAAAATGTTTATCGACAAAGAATTCATCGGCGCCGTAATCGGGCCGGGCGGTAAAGTGATTCAGGAGATCCAGCGCGAGACCGGAGCTACCATCAACATTGAAGAGATCAATGGTATGGGCGAGATCAGCATTTTTGGTGTGGAGAAAGAAGCCGTGCTGAAAGCTGAGAACTGGATTAAAGGAATCGTGGCTGTACCAGTGGTGGGAGATGTTTACGATGCAATTGTAAAATCTATCATGCCATTTGGTGCGTTCGTGGAGTTCCTTCCCGGAAAGCAGGGACTGGTTCACATCAGTGAGATCAGTTGGAAACGACTTGAAACGCTGGATGGAGTGGTTAACGAAGGTGACGCAATGAAAGTTAAATTGATTGGCACTGATCCTAAATCGGGCAAATTCAAATTGTCCAGGAAAGCCCTGATCCCCAGACCAGAAAGGAAGCCGAACGAAGGCGACCAGGGGCAGGGAGGAGGCTTCAGGCATCACAGAAACGAAAATGAACACTAATAGAACGCCCCTGTAAACGCAGGGGCTTTTTTTATGTTTGCCGGGGATATTTTATCAATGCAGGGTTCAGACTTAAGCATTCAAACTATTTGATGTCAAAAAAGAAAGTAAACCTCAGCAGTGTAAAGCGAGTCGCATCGTGATGCTGTCTGTATATTCGCCTTTGTACAGAACATAGTTTTGCTGGACACCGGTTCTTTCAAAACCCAGTTTCTCATATAGCTCAATCCCCTGCGCATGTCCCGAAAACACCTGCAACCAAAGGTTCTCCAGCACGGACCTGTCGCGTGCCCATTGAACTGCAGATTCGATCAGGAGGCGGCCTAATCCCTGACCCCGCCATTCGGGAATGATTCCCACGCCCAATGTGGCATTGTGCCTGATCTTTTTCCTTACTTCTCCTTTTAACGTCAGGTTACCGATGATCGTTTTCCCGTGAAGGGCTACCAATAACAGGCTGTTGGATTCCCGGGCCATTCCTTCAATCCACCTGGCCTCACTCCTGTTTGTGGGGTTAAATTCTTCAACTGTCGTGATGAGATGGGGGCTTGTGCCAAGATAGGTGCCCACTGCTCTTATCAGGGCGCCGGCATCTTTACGGGTAGCTTCCCGGATAAGTACGGATTCACCGTTTTTTAATATTTCCGGAATGGGGGAGAATTTCATAAACGATGCTTAAATATAAGTCTTTCCATCAAATAATAGTATGGCAATCATTTCAAAAATCCGAATTTTAAATTTAATCCAAAATCTGGCTTTAAAAGTCTATCGTCTAACGTCTATTGTCTAATATCTTAATTTTGAAGTCTATGCCCGGCAAAGAGAAGATTAATAAAAGATGTAAAAGAGTCTGTTGGATTTCTCTCCTGATACTGGCAGTGGCTATTCAGGTCGTTTCTTTCTTTCCGCATTTTATTGAAAAATATTATAGCCTGGGTATTTATCCGGCGATCAGTAAGATTCAGCGAACGCTCACGGGTTGGCTGCCCTTTAGTATCGGAGATATCTTTTATGCAGTCCTGATTATATTGATTATTATAAAAATGCGTTCGCTGGTGAATAATATTCGGAGAAGCGGTTTGTCAAGGCAGATCCTGATATCCGCCGGCAAGGGCGCATTGTTTTTTCTCCTGATATTGTATATCGCATTTTATATTTTCTGGGGTCTCAATTATAGCAGGGTGGGCATTTCGGGACAGTTAAAGCTGGAAGAAAAGCAATACACGGCTAAAGATCTGGATACCCTGGTCGCTTTGTTACATAACCGCTTGAATGCATATGCAGCGGTACTTTCGGTGGAGATGAGAGACTCATTTCAAAGAAAGAAAGGCCTGTTCAGGGGAGCCGCAAATGCCTATAAACACAGCGCTTTGAAGTATCCGTATCTGGACTATCAGGTGCAGTCCGTCAAGCCGTCTATTTACAGTTACCTGGGAAACTATCTGGGATTCCAGGGCTATTACAATCCTTTTTCCGGAGAGGCGCAAGTAAATACTACCATACCACCGAGCGTGGAACCATTTGTTGCGAGCCATGAAATAGCCCATCAGCTTGGTTATGCAAAAGAGAGCGAAGCTAATTTCGTGGGTTATCTGGTTTCGAGTCGCCACCCATCCGTTAATTTCAGGTATTCAGTATATTTCGATATGTATCATTACGGTTACAGGCAACTGTTTGCCGTGGATTCGGTCAGGGCCAAAGCCTACGAAAGTACTTTGAACCCAAAGATCAAAGCTGATGTAAAATATTATCAGGCATTTTACAGACGGTACCGTAATCCCGTCGAACCAATCATCAACTTGCTCTATGGATATTTTCTAAAAGCTAACAACCAGCCGAGAGGAAGGGCGTCCTATGATGAGGTGGTCACCTGGCTGATCGCCTGGTACAAAAAATACGGTAAGGACGCTATCTGATTCGGAACCGGCCTGGCCTTGGGGCCAACTTGCTGACTCACTGTTAGATTGTGTCAATCCTGTCCCTTCCGTCTTTTCTTCAATGCAATATTTTTGGCGCTTTTTTGCCGGAACAGCAGGGCTCCGATAGTAATACCAATAGCCAGGGCAAATAACAGGGAGGAGGTGATTACGAAATTATGAACAGCCTCGGAAAGCAGGGCCGGATTTTGTTTTGCCGTTGCTTCATCGGTGATCTTGATGAACCCCAGCATCGTGCGGTAAGCAAATAAACCTGGTATCATCGTGATACAAGCCGGGATAGTAAAAACATCCGGTGGCGTATGAACCTTATGTGCCATCAGTAATCCGGCCAATCCAATGAATACCGCACCTGCAAGCGTCGCTATGATGATCCCTGCACCGGCATAGTCATGCAGTAAAAATCTCAGGGCATGACCCAGGCCGCCCAATAATGCGGCTGCCCATAAAGCTCTGGAAGGCGTATTGAACAGGATCGCAAAACCGATTGCCACAACAGCGGCGAGAAAGACATCCTGCAAGAAAAATAAAAAATAGAGTCCCATTATTAAAAATTCCTGATTCCAATTAATAAGATACTCAGTGACATACCCAGCGCAATGCATAACAGGATAAATCCCCCGAATAATCCCCGGGCGATTGCTGTAGGAACATAACCTTCAATCAGGTCAATGACACTATTGATAAGCGGTACGCCAGGCACGAGGTAGAGAACGGAAGTCGCCAGTGCTTTTTCAGGTGAGGCTCCAATTCTGAACAACACATCTGCACCGGCCAGTAACGTAGTTACAAAGGCTGCCATCAATATACCAATCATTGGGTTAAAGCGAAGACGCGTGAGTTCCTGCCTGACTAACAGTCCCGCGACCGAAGCAAAAAACGTGATCGATGCATCCTTCCAGTCGCCTTTCGAAACAAGGCAAAGGGCTGCACAGGCGAGGCCCACAAAAAGCAGGACAGCCCATCTTGGATAATGAGGCGTTTTCTTAATCTCTGTAAAGTCTTGCTCCACTTCATCGGGTTCAAGATTTTCTTCCTTTACTCTCCAGGACAACAGGCTGATTTCATTCAAGATACTGAAGTTAACACCGTGATGGGCCACTCTTTTATGCCGGGTTGCGTAAACATAGGGATCGTCTTTTCTCTGAAGCGTAACGATGAGCCCGGTAAAGGAGAAAAAAATGTCGACATCATAGTTCCAGTGTTCTGCAATCCTTTTTACGTTCCGGTTTATTCGTTCGCTATGTGCGCCCGAAGCCAATAGGGTGGATCCGATATCGAGCAGCAGTTCCGTGTGCTTGCCTGCTAATAGCTTCGCTTCGGGGACCCCATATCTTTCGATTTTCATCAATTGCTGAATTCTGTCGCCAAAAATAATTCAAATATTTTTTGTTGGGGAAATTTTACCTGATTTTACAGCACTTACGTTCCATTTTATGGTAACGGTTTGCGAATTGAAACAGTACATTAATCTATGGCACGAACAGTGCGCGCTGGCGCCGAAACACGATATTACAAAGGGCTACCACACTTGTGTTAGTGTCGACTGTGAGGGGGAAGCCAAACCCTAATCGTCCGCAAGTTCTACCTTTCGAAGACCCCCTAAGCAGAGGAAGGCAGAAATCCACATTTTTGTGTAATCTTTACACGATAGCATTCTATTTCCACTTTTATTCATTATTTCTTTTAATTTGCAGCCTTTAAAAAACGCAATTATTAGTTTATGAGTTTTGAAAACTTTGAAGTTCCGTTTGAGATAGATCAAAATTATAAAAAGAAGGTAGCATATTTTTCGATGGAATACGGTATCCATCAACCCCTTAAAATTTATAGCGGCGGCCTTGGTTTCCTGTCAGGATCACATTTACGAAGTGCATATGAGCTGGGTCAGAATTTGATCGGTATAGGCATCCTGTGGAAATACGGTTACTACGATCAGGAAAGAAATCAGGACCAGACCCTGGATGTGGCGTGGAACGAGAAAAATTATAGTTTCCTGGAAGATACGGGTATTAAATTTCAGATTCCGGTCCATGATCACCCGGTATGGGTTAAAGCGATGTACCTGAATCCCGAGACATTTAAGACTGCACCGTTGTTCCTGCTCACAACCGATTTGCCGGAAAATGATTATGTTTCCCAAGCGATTACTCACCGGCTTTATGACGCTAATGTACCCGCGAAAGTAGCCGCGTTCATCCTGCTGGGAATAGGAGGCGCCAAACTGATTGACCTGCTTGGCTTCAACCCGGAAGTGTATCACTTAAATGAGGCTCATGGTATCTCGGCTGCGTTTTATCTGTACCAGAAGTACAACCGGGACTTAAACGAAGTGAAGAAACGCCTTGTGTTTACCACCCATACCCCCGAAGAAGCCGGCAACGAAAAACATGACATGGACCTCTGCTACAAAATGAGTTATTTCTATGGCCTGAGTATGGACGAGGTTAAAGCACTGACCCAGCAGGACGATGGTATGTTTAATCACTCACTGGCGGCCCTTCGGTTTGCCAGAATTGCAAACGGAGTCTCCCAATTGCATGGTGAAGTATCAAGAGCGATGTGGGGCAAGTACGACAATATCTGTCCGATCATTTCTATTACCAATGCTCAAAACTGGACTTACTGGGCAGATAAACAAATGTACAAGTATAAAGATATTGGTGATGATTATGGATTTGATGACAGGAAGAAATGGATGAAGAAACGAACTTTTGAACTGGTGGCTGATCAAACAGGAAAACTTTTTAATCCCGATGTTTTCACGATCGTGTGGGCCAGAAGGTTTGCCGGTTACAAGAGAGCGAGTCTCATCACGGAGAACAGAGACAAGTTTGATGCCCTGATGAAGAATACAAAATATCCGGTGCAGATCATCTGGGCGGGGAAGCCTTATCCCATGGATCATCCGGCAATTGCGGAATTCAACAGCCTGGTTTATCTTAGTAAAGAATACAAGAATGCGGCTGTGCTGATTGGATATGAGCTGACTCTTTCAAAACGACTCAAACAAGCCTCGGACCTGTGGCTGAATAACCCACGTGTGCCCCGCGAGGCCTCGGGTACGAGTGGTATGACTGCCGCGATGAATGGAAGCGTGAACTTTTCTACGGATGATGGTTGGATCCCTGAGTTTATAAACCACCGTCATAACGGCTTCGTTATTCCCAAAGCTGATTATGCGAATATGTCCGTACAGGAGCAGGATGAATATGATCTTCGGAAACTATTCGAAATCCTGGAGGGAGAAATACTGCCTCTGTATTATGAAAATTATGATACGTGGCGGCAGATTATGAAGAATGGAATGTCGGATGTCAGATTCCGGTTTGAAAGCAACCGGATGGCCCATGAGTATTATGAAAAAGTATATGCCGACAATCTTTAGCCGGGGTACGTGATTATTTTAAGACCGTAATTGTTCAAACAGCCAGGCGGCTGATGCTATCATTGGCTGCCTGAAAATGACAAAACCCGCGGCAATCGCGGGTCATTCCTGAAAAAAGAGTCCGTTTACTAAATAATATCCATCGCCTTGACGAAAAATGTGGTTACAAAAGGCAGGAGCAGTGTCAGCCATGGCCAGTGCGAATAAACCGCAAAACCAAAAGCGATTACCGCAACAAAAAATAAAACCCACATCAACCCGGAATTATTGGAACCATTTGCCATGATACTTTTTTTGCAAATATAGGCGAACGGGGTTTAAGAAGGGGGTCAAATTTTTTTTTTTCGATTTAGACAGAATAAAAGTGAAAATTTATACATTCGCAGAGGAATGTGTATCAAAGACACATTAAACGATGGATCACTGACATTTCCGGTAGCATATTCCGGGCGTCCGGATGGCGTGTAACCTGGTTGGAGTTGCTTACCGGTGCGAAAAATTTTGTTACGATGAGGTTGACCTTTTATTTGCGATTTCATACTAATTATGGCGAAAGCCTGTGGATTTCAGGTGATTTACGTCAGCCTGAAAATCAAGCTGGCCCGGAAAGGTTTCCCATGGAATATGTCAACCAGGATTTATGGAAATGGGAACTGGAGATACCTGAAAACGATGCGGCGAGGGGTGAAATTTCTTATTCATTTTTGTTTCGGAAAAAGGATGGGGATTTTATTGGAGAGTGCACGCAGGAGAGGAATCTGCTGCTTCCGGAAAACACCCGCATTCTGAAAATTTATGATTACTGGAATGATCCGGGCGAAATTGGAAACGTTTTTTATACAGCTCCGTTCCAGAAAGTGTTGTTGCCTGTGCCCCCGGCAACTAAGTTGGCAGAAAATAATACGGCAACGCATATCTTCCGGGTAAGAGCACCGCTGCTAAAGAAAGATGAGGTAGTATGTCTGTTGGGCGACAGACCCCTATTTGGAAACTGGGATACTGCGAATCCTTTGCTGATGGAGTTTTCAGGACAATGGTGGGAACTGTCCCTACGTCTTGAGGAACTGACTTTTCCAATAGCTTACAAATACGGGGTCTACAATCAAAAGACACACGTTTTTATCCGCTATGAAGAAGGGGGGAACAGAATTTGTTATGAGCCGGCGGCAGAAAAACAACAGATCATTTTACAGGACGGATTTATCCGGCTGGCGTATGATAACTGGAAGGGAGCCGGCGTGTCGGTACCCGTTTTTTGCCTGCGGACTGAACGAAGTTTCGGTATCGGAGAATTCACCGATCTCAGACTCCTGGTGGATTGGGCTAAAAAGACCGGTCTGAAAATGATCCAGATTCTGCCCGTCAATGATACCACGGCGACAGGAACCTGGCACGATTCCTATCCATATGCAGCCATCTCGGCTTTCGCCCTGCACCCGGTGTACGTGAACCTGGAGGAGGTGGCAGGGAAGAAATGCCACAAGCTGGTAGAAGGGCTCCGGAAAAAACAAGAACAACTGAACGCCAGGTCTGTGGTGGCTTACGAGGAGGTTTTGCGCGCTAAACTGGCCGTGCTTCGCGAAATTTTTGAGCATTGTGGCCAGGCAATCCTGGAAACATCCTCCTATAAAAATTTCTTTGAAGCCAACCGCGAATGGCTGCGGCCATATGCGGTATTCTGCCATTTGCGAGACAAGTTCGGCACCGCTGATTTCAGTGCCTGGAACAGTCACGGTGTGTATGATGAAAGTTTAGTTGACCGCTTTTTTGAGCAACAATCAGAAGGTATACGGGAAATTGATTTTTACAGCCTTATTCAATATTACCTGCATATTCAATTGAGTGAAGCTGTCTCCTATGCTCATAAAAAAGGGATCATTTTAAAGGGTGATATACCCATCGGTGTTTACCGCTATGGGTGCGACACCTGGGTTTCACCCGGTTTGTTTAAAATGAACTGGCAGGCCGGTGCGCCCCCCGATGATTTTGCGACTTACGGTCAGAATTGGAGTTTCCCCACCTACAACTGGGAGCATATGAAGGCGAATGGGTTCAGTTGGTGGAAACACCGTTTCGCCCAAATGAGCAATTATTTTGATGCTTTCCGGATCGATCATATCCTTGGATTTTTCAGGATTTGGAGCATTCCGCTGAATGCGGTGCAAGGCATCATGGGACGCTTTGATCCATGCCTGCCAGTGCACCAGCATGAATTTGGAGAAAAGGGGATCTGGTTCAACTACGAACGGTTCTGCAAGCCATTTATCAGCGATGAAGTAGTGAACAGGCTTTTTGGAGATGCAGCATCCTACGTGCGGGACAACTTCCTGCAGAAGAATACGCCGGGATATTATGATTTGCTGCCGGCATTTGATAACCAGCGAAAGATCGCGAAATGGTTTGCAAATAAAGAAAACAATGAACAGGAGCTGCATATAAGAAAAGGACTCTTTGATTTGGTTTCGAATGTGATCCTATTTGAGGAGGAAGGGTCAGACAGAAAATTGTTTCATTTCCGCATCGGGATAGATCAGACGCTGTCCTTTCAATTGTTGCCGGCGCATATCCGGGAGCGATTGCGGGAACTGTACATCGATTATTTTTACAAGCGCCAAAATGAATTCTGGCGTAAGGCATCTATGGAAAAACTGCCTTGTCTAATGGCAGCGACCAATATGCTCATTTGCGGAGAAGACCTCGGTATGGTGCCGGAGGCTGTGCCAGAGGTCATGGCAAGTCTGGGTATCCTGAGCCTCGAGATTCAGCGGATGCCCAAAAATTCAGACAGAGCGTTTGTAAATCTTGCTGAAGTCCCTTACCTCTCGGTGGTGACGCCGTCTACACACGACATGAGTACCATCCGCGGGTGGTGGCAGGAAGACCGGGGAGTCACGCAGAAATTCTACAATACGATTCTCGGACAATCCGGAAAAGCACCATTTTATTGTGAGCCCTGGATCAACCGGGCTATTGTATTACAGCATTTATATGCTCCTGCCATGTGGAGTATTTTTCAAATTCAGGATCTCCTTGGCATGAATGCGGCACTGAGACGGGAGAAACCCGAAGAAGAGCGAATCAATGTCCCCGCAGATCCCAACCATTACTGGCGTTACCGGATGCATATCACTCTTGAACAATTGCTGGAGCAGAAGGATTTTAATGAAGAAGTGAAAGGATATGTCAGAAGTTCGGGGCGTTGACCAATCGATCATCTTTTGAAGTTGAACTTATCAGTTATCAATAAAATGTCTTTTTCGATCCGAAATATTCAACAACAGGACAACCCTGTTCTGGCAAAAATTATCCGCTCGGCGTTTCACGATTTTAATGCGCCCCAGGCCGGAACTGTTTATGTGGACCCAACGACTGATCAGCTTTTTGAATTGTTCGATCACGCTGGATCGGTTTGCTGGGTAGCAGAAACAGAAGTTGGTGTCGCCGGATGCTGTGGTGTGTTCCCAACACCGGAATTGCCCCCCGGTTGTGCCGAGCTGGTGAAATTCTATTTGTTGAAAACCGAAAGAGGGAAAGGTATAGGAAAAGCGCTGATGGAAAAATGTATCGATTCCGCGCGACAAATGGGTTACACGAAATTGTACATTGAAAGCCTACCTGAATTTGGGAAGGCTGTGCGGATCTATGAAAAGTTTGGATTCAAAACGATTGACCGTCCCATGGGACAGTCCGGTCACCCGGGCTGCAATATCTGGATGCTGAAAGAACTCTGAAGGACGGCTATTTGTATAAATAACACCAGTTGGTGATTTTTTAGCAGTACCCCCGCTTACGTTTTTAAATAAAACTGCGTTAGATACTTTTCATTAACCCGCCGTCAATCGGAATGCTGATTCCGGTGATATAGGAGGCCTGTTCCGATGCCAGAAAAGTCACCAGCCAGGCCATCTCTTCGGGTCTGCCAAGTCTTTTAGCCGGGATACCTTCCTGAGCGAGCTCGGTGACGGTCTCCAGGCTGACATTTTTTGCAGTAGCCTGCAGGGAAAATAGTCCCCTTAGTCGTTCAGTATCAAAATTACCGGTCAGAATATTATTAACTGTGATGTTGAATGGCGCCATCGCTGTGGCGAGCGTCTTGCCCCAGGCTACCACTGCGGCCCGCATACTGTTTGAGAGCACCAGGTTATCGACGGGCTCCTTAACAGTTCTTGAAGTCAGGTTAATGATCCTGCCAAAATGATTTTTCTGCATTGCCGGCAAGGCCAGCGCGGTAGCGAACTGTACAGTTTGGAAAAGAAGGTTAAAGGCAGCCTGATAATCATCTTCATTTTTTTCCATTACAGTTCCGGCTTTGGGGCCGTTGGTATTGTTCACCAGAATATCCACCGTGTGTGTGCTGAAATAATTTCTTAGGATATTGCAGTATTGTACAAAATCGGAAAAGTCAACCACCAAATATTCGTGTTTTTGATCGGTTGGTTTTGGAAGCTCCTCGGCCAGTCTTTTCAACTTCTCTTCATTTCTGGCCATTAGGGTAACGGAAGCACCACTTTCGGCCAACTGAAAGGCAATGGCGCGCCCCAGTCCCTGGCTGGCGCCACCCACAAGCGCTTTCCTGTTATTAAGGGATATGATCATGCTGAAAAGAATTTAGTCGGCAGGACGGAGAATAAACCCTGTGAGGTTTGAAACGCGGTTCCTGAATTAGGGACTGTCTCACCTTTAAAGTTACGCCAACACATCGGGATAAAAAAATATTACCGGATCGGAGTCGTGATCAGTTACGCAAACTGCCGTCTTTTTTCAGGAGGTCGAAATAGGAATCCAGATTGCGCCCCAAAGCCTTTTCGAAGGAGGCCTTCAGGTCCTCAGGCTGCGGATGCTTGTTCTTCCAATCCTTAAAATATTGCTGGAAGGCTTTATCCACGTTGTCCCTGCCCAGACTGGATTCCATCTTATAGACCCAGATCGCGGTTTTGAGATATTCAATGAGCCCATAGTCTTCAGAATTTTTAAAATCAGCAGATGGTGTTTCAATAGGCGTTTGCATAGGGATGCCACTCAACGCACCGTATACTGCTCTTTGAAATTCCCAGACCGGCAGCTTTTTAATATTCGCAGGGATCTGATCTTTGAAGATGGCGTTGTACCGGTATTTTTCCGCTTCATAACGAAATTCAAAATATGTATTCAGGCCTTCGTCCTGCCACGCGTGAGCGCGTTCGTTGCTACCAAGCATACTCATGAACCAGTTGTGCCCTACTTCATGCGTGATCACCGCATCCAGGCTTTCCGGTGTAGCATCAGGATCAGTGATGAGTGTAATCATCGGGTATTCCATACCGCCGCTGGCATTATTCTTCGGACCCTCAAAAGCCTGAACCGTTGGATATTCATATTCTCCGATCCATTGGCTGTATTTGCTGGCTGCATCTTTTACGTAATCGATACTATTAGACCAAACCGAGCCTGGTTTGTCTTTATAAAAGGTAAAGGCATCCACTGTTTTTCCCGATCCAAGTTGAAGGGTATCGTACTGGATGATGATATTTTTTTCGGCGAACCAAGCAAAGTCCGGTACATTATCAGCCGTATAGGTTAGTTTTTTTCTGCCCGGTACCGGTTTATACATCGTTGGTTTACCGCTCCGGTTGAGTGTATTTTTCGCACCAACAGCTTTGTACTGTGCCAGTTCGCCCGGGTTGTGCATCACACCTGTAGCGCCCACTACGTATTCACCGGGAAGGCTGATACTCACTTTATAATTTGCATACTCACCGTAAAACTCCCCCATGTCCAGGTATGGAAATTCGTGCCATCCTTTTTTGTCATACACTGCAGGTTTTGGATACCACTGACAAACCATAAACTGTCCGTCTGCGAATCCCGATCTTGAAAAATAGGAGGGAAGCTGAACCTTAAAAGGTGTAGTAATTGTTACGGAATCTCCGGGGTAAAGTGGTTTGGGTAATAACAGCCGGATGATATCAATGTAGTTCGGATTGCTGTGCGGCTGTGTTTTGGCGGATTTGCCGTTTACTTTAAAATCCAGCCCCGTAATGAATCCTTTTGTATACGTAGTAAATGGTTCGCGCCGGCTCGCATCAGCCCTGATTTGTTTAATAAGCGCTGTCGAATCATTCTTATAAGCATTCGGCCATATATGAAACCAAATAAAACTTAGTGTGTCGGGCGCATTGTTTTTATATACTATAGTTTCAAAACCACTAAGGGCTTTTGCTTTGTCGTCAAGCGATACATCGATATTAAATCTGAGGTGCTGCTGCCAGTAGGTGTCCTGCGCAAAAATCTGAAGGGAAAAAAATAATAGACCAATGAAGAGTACGAATCTGTTCATAAATTATTTTATTAATCAATGAGGCAGGCGTCTTTGCCCTGTCTCCAAACAGCCAAATATAAAGAAGATTTAATAACCTGCAGGCTTAGTCCTGGTAAATAATCTCACCATGAGGATCCCTCCTACGAATCCGCCAATATGTGCGGCATAAGCTACACCGCCGGCCTCTCCATTTGCCCGGTCCCCAAGGGCACCCAGTTGGCTGACGACCTGTAAAGCGATCCATACACCCAGGGTTATAATCGCAGGAACATGGACCACTGACCGGATAACAAAGATCCTGATCCTGTTCATCGGAAATAACATCAGATAGCCGCCCAGTACACCCGAGATAGCACCGGATGCGCCCAGACTGGGAACATACAGCGTGGTGCCATTGTGGGCCGACATGAAGACGTGGCTCAGCGATGCGATTACGCCGCAGAGCAGGTAGAAGACCAGGTATCTGAAATGCCCCATTACATTTTCCAGATTATCGCCGAAAATCCAGAGGAAAAGCATATTGCCCGCAAGATGGCCAAAGCTGGCATGCATAAACATCGAAGTAAGTATGGTGCCATAAACCGGTATCGGCGTAACACCCAGGCCGTGCGAAGTGATATCTGTATTTGTCAGGATTTCCTGGGGAACGGTAGAGAAACTCATGATCAGCGCCTGGTCGGTACCCATTTGCTGGACGAAAATAAAAACGAGTACATTAACAGCAATTAGCAGGTAGTTGATGATAGGTGAGATGGTCCTTCCGGAATTGTCATCGCCAATGGGGATCATAAGTTCATTTTCCTTTTAATAAATGTTTCTTTAGAAGAGCATAAGGAAAGATAGGCAAAATCCTTTAAACACCGGTTTTTTTTCTGTGATGCGACTGCCATATCTGAATTCAGCGCCCAACGCCTGCCAGCCAGATCAACAGGCAAAGAAGTATCGCGAGTGCAGGGATCGCGAACCACTTCAGGCGTTCCCACCAAATCCGGCTCCGGATTTGTTTTTCCTCCTCCAAAATCAGTCTGTGTGCGGCTTCCCCGGAGTTGATTATTTTTAGTCTTGCCAGAAAAGCTCCCTGGCCGGAAGGTGTTAGTATTCGCAACAGCCCGATTCCCAGACTGACAACCTCCCGGCTTATTTCTGCATCATTTTCACTGTTCAGGATCCGGATTACGTCATCGTTTAACAAAACCTGCAGGCTGTTAAAATACTGTTTCCTGTTCATCCTCCAGGTGTCTATAAACGCGGTTTTCCCGTAGGCGTGTAAGAAACTTTTCAACACCTCTTCGGGCGTCGTGACCGGGAGAGAATAGTTCGCACCGTTGGCCCGTAGCAGCCATCTTTTTTCCTGGTATTTTATTTTCAGTTCAGGATTGCTCAGCGTCTCATAGGCTTCTTTGAGCAGGGCGTAATATGCTTCCGACTCCCTGTTGCCGGGATTTTTATCCGGGTGAAACAGATGCGCCTGCTTCCTGAAGGCCGTCTTTATCTCAGCCTGTGATGCGGTGGGTTCAATCTGTAATATGCTGTAGTAGTCTATCAGAACAATATTTTTAATGGATTTTAGTATCTACGTGTAAGCTGTCCGATTGTTTAGAAAATTGTTAAAATTTTTTGTAAAAAATTTCCTTAATTCGGTGAACGAAAGAACGCGGAAGCAACTTTACACAAATTGCGGCGTCATATAATCAGGAGATGGATTCGCGAAAACTGGTCCGCCAGCCGGGGTCCTGAACCACTTAAATTTTAAAACCACAAAAATGAAACGAATGTTTACCCCCTTTAGCCTGGTGTTGATGTTCGTGCTGGGTCTGGCATTTGCAAAGCCGGCCGCGTCACAACCGAGGGTAGGCGTCAGTATTAATTTTCAAACCTTTTATGACGAGCTGAGCCCTTATGGAGACTGGATCGATTACCCTGACTATGGGTATTCCTGGAGGCCGAGATTGGGCGGGGATTTCCGGCCCTATTCAAGCAATGGTTATTGGCTCTACACGGATGTCGGCGACTGGATGTGGAATTCCAATTACGACTGGGGATGGGGCCCCTTTCACTACGGTCGCTGGTTCTATGACCCGTTCTACGGGTGGTTATGGGTTCCGGGTTACGACTGGTCGCCAGCCTGGGTTGCATGGCGCGGTGGTGACGACTATTATGGATGGGCGCCCCTTCGTCCGGGCTTCAGTATCAACATTGGCATCGGCCGATACAATCCGCCCTATGACTACTGGACCTTTGCGCCCTCCCGGTATATGAGTTCCAGGTACATAGACCGATATTACTACCCCTACCAGAATAATGTAACGATCATCAACAATACCACCATCATCAACAATTATGGAAACAGAGGTTATGGTGGAAGGTACGACAGAGCCGCACAGAACAGGTATTATTCAAATGGTCCGCTTCGCTCTGATGTTGAAAGGTACACGGGAAGGATACAATCTGTCCGTTATCAGGACGCAAGCAGACCTGGCAGAGCCTCTCTTAGCCGTGATGCAGTGAATGTTTATAGGCCGACTGTGCAAAGAGAACGTGGAGGTGACAGAACAACCTATGCACCCAGGAATGTTGAAGCTTATGACAGGAGCCTGGCTGATCGTGGCAATGTATTGCGTGGACGGGAGAGATCAGGAGCTATTGGCCAACAGGGAAATGAACGGGGCGCTGCAGGTAACGAGCGCGTGCGGGGAGACAGAAGCAGGGTTGGCGTGCCGGTTGATCAATCTGCCGGCAACGCAAGGCAGCAGCGAAATGAAGATAATATGCGTCAGCGTGAGCGGCAGATGAATGAACAACGTTCCGGCGAAATTCGTCAGCGTCAACAGGAACAGGTAGATCGTCAGCGCAACGACCAAGGAATGCGTCAGCGTGAACAACAGATGAATGAACGGCGTTCTTCCGAGATGCGTCAGCGTCAACAAGAGCAGATAGATCGTCAGCGCAACGACCAAGGAATGCGTCAGCGTGAGCAACAAATGAATGAACAACGTTCCGGCGAAATTCGTCAGCGTCAACAGGAACAGATAGATCGCCAGCGCAACGACCAAGGAATGCGTCAGCGTGAACAACAAATGAATGAACAGCGTTCTTCCGAGATGCGCCAGCGCCAGCAGGAGCAGATAGATCGCCAGCGTAACGAGCAAGGAATGCGCCAGCGTGAGCAACAAATGAATGAGCAGCGTTCGGCTGAAATGCGTCAACGCCAGCAGGAGCAGGCAGATCGCCAGCGAAATAATGAAATGGAACGTCAGCGTCAGGAGCAGGCACAGCAGCAGCGGGCCATGGAAAGGTCCCAGGCCGCACCTCAGCGGGAATCGCGCAGCCGTGAGATGCAGGCCCCACCTCCGGACTCCAGAAGTAGTGGGGACCGTGGTGACAATATCAGAGGCAGAAGATTTTGACAGATGCAATAGTTGGTTTTTGGAGCGGCCGTGTTTTCACGGCCGTTTTTGTTGACACGACAAATTCACGGGACGTCGTTTTTTTTTGAATGCTCTGCAGAATGACCATAGGATCTTTTTGAATACACATTTTTACCTTATTTTGCAGGACTGAACGTCCATATATGCCAAAACCCATCATCGAAATGAGCAATGCGAGTGTGTACCAGGGTGATAACCTTATCCTTGATAATGTGAACCTGTTGGTAAACAGCGGCGAGTTTGCCTACCTGGTAGGTCGTACCGGTACGGGAAAGTCCAGTCTGTTAAAGACACTTTACGGTGAACTTCCATTGAAATCGGGAGAAGCGACTGTAGCGGGTTTTCAACTCCGGCAATTGCATTGGAAACAGGTACCATTTCTAAGACGGAAGCTTGGGGTGGTTTTTCAGGATTTCAGACTGCTTACCGACCGGAACGTAGCTGCCAACCTGAAATTTGTACTTAAAGCAACCGGATGGACCGATGAAAAGCTGATGGATGAAAAAATTGAAGAAGTGCTGGAACAGGTTGGACTTAAGGCACAGGGATATAAAATGCCTTTTGAGATGAGCGGCGGCGAACAGCAAAGAGTGGATATTGCCAGGGCTTTGTTGAATAGTCCGCAGCTTCTCCTGGCTGACGAACCCACCGGAAACCTGGATCCTGAAACCACTAACGAAATTATGCGTTTGTTATTGCGGATCGCCCGCGAATTTGATATGGCCATTGTAATGGCCACCCATGATTACCTGGTTGTTGAAAAATATCCTGCACGCCTGATAAAGACGGAAGATAGTAAAGTCATCGATAACGCTACCATAGATACGCTGTAAAACCAGTCAGGTTTTTTTCATTATTATAACGGTCACACAAGAGCCTCTTCCTGAGCGTGATTTCTTCTTCTGCGAATGGCAAATAATATAATTGGGAGATGATGCTGGCCATGCCATTAGCAGAATTTCCAATATGACAGGCGTCTTCCAGATCCGTTCCCGCAACCATTGAAGCCGTGGCTACACAGTGCCTCCCCTCAAACAGCGCGTGGAGCAGCTTCTGACGAATACCCGTCGGGTTTTTTGGATGAAGACAAGGTAAAATATTTATGTGGGCTTTCCTGATCAGATCGTTCATTTCCTGATCACACGGATTACTGATCAGGCAGGTGTGCTGAAGAAATGAAGCAGCCTTTTGAAGTCTCCTCGATGGGTTCTTACCTGCTATGACAAAAGGTATCCTTACTTTGTTAAAAATATTCCATAGTAGCCAGAGCGCCGTTCTTTCATTTTCAGGTACGGATAAATTTCCATGGAACAGGCACAAGTTGCCCATTCCAGCCGGAGCCGTGACGGTCTGCCAGGAGGGAAACGCGGGGATAAAACGCACGTCAGGTAATCCAAGGTCAGACAGGCGCTGTGCATCTACTTTAGAAACACAGGCATACATGCAATGGTCCGGCAGGGATTTCATGTACTTTTTCATCAGGTAGCTTTCCACTGCGTAGTATAGTTTTTTTGCAGGGTTTCTGCAAATCTTCATCAGTCTATTGTAGTATGCGGAACCTTCGCGATGAACCCGGATGCAGATCTTTCTGTTTTCTGAATGGATCCCTTTCAAATTTCCTGTAACAGCGATGCCTTCCATGAGAATGGGGTAATTGTCTGCATTCAGGGTTTCTATCAGTTGTTCATCAATTCTGGTATGTATGGCAGCGGGCGTTTTACCTGGGAAGTATATTCCTTTATTCTTTCCGGGATAAACCGAAACGGAGGTGCATTTATTTTTGAGTTTCCTGGGGACATTGTCAGGTTCCCGACCAAAGTAGTGTAAGTGAATCAGAATGCCGTTTTGATAAAACGCATCGAGACGGTTCTGGATGTCAATATTGTCACCACAATCTGCAGGCCAGGGCATCTCGGCGCACACTATATGTAAATGTCTTTCCATTACAGATATGGCCTGTAATTGTCGACGAGCCTGAATTTTTCTTTTTCCCAGCAGAGCTCTGCTGCCGCTTTTATGGCATTTTGCCGGTAAAACTGGTACGTGGATTCTTGCTTCATCAATGTCATAACTTCTTCGGCCATGAATTCGGGTTGAATATTAGAGAAACAAAATCCACACTGATATTGTTCAATGATCTTTTTTACTTCCGGGATCGGAGTGGCGGCCACCGGTACACCCGCCTGGACATAATCAAATATTTTGTCCGGCAGACTGAGCTCATAATTCAGGGAAATAGCCTGATCCGGCCTACCGCGGTCCCATTCCTCCCATATCTGAATCCATGCCTTCCATCTCGTTCCTGTTGCTCTTGCGCTTGAACAACGAAGTATCAAACTTACCAAAACGGAAAGCGAAATTCAACCGGAAAAACTGCTGGTCGGCACGCCTGACCGAATGCTGGCTGAATATGGGAGACTCGGTGTAGGTTTCAGTGAGGTCCGTGCGGAAAATATCGTTGACACTGAGGGTGAGGGAAGCCGCTTTATTCTTAAGAAACTCATAACGCACAGAAGCATCCACACTCAACTTGGGCATGCTATAACCCTGGGCATTACCGGAAACATTCCCTCCCATAAAGCCCCGCCCGCCGCCACTGCTTCCTGCAGACCCGCCGGGTGCCAGTACTCGTTTGGAATTATAATCGCCAGATAATTGAACGGTGAAATTTTTGGGCAGTTTGAAATCGTTGTTGATCTTGCCAAACCAGCTCCACAGTTGGGCCGGAGGAGTAATATCGCGATCTTCAATATTGATCTTCGAAGTGTACACATTCAGATTACTGGTAATATTCCACCAGGGAGTGATCTTATTTTTAGCAATTGCTTCGAAACCGCCGGCATATCCTGAATTTGCGTTGATATACGTATTGACCAGCATCGTATCGCCGCGTACAGGATTTGGTTCGGTAGCCTGGTAACGCGTGATAAGGCCGTTGGTATGTTTGAAATAAGTAGACAGGATCAGGTTATTGCTCCTGTCGAAATTCTTGGCATAGGAGAGTTCGATGGAATTGGTAAACTCAGGTTTCAGATCTGGGTTCCCGCGGCTCAGGTTCAACGAATCGGTATAATCGGTAAACGGAAACAGCTGGAAGAATCCGGGCCTGTTGATCCGCCGGCTATAATTTAACTGCAGTTGCTGATCGTGCTTAAGTTGCTGTGACAAAAAAATACTGGGAAAAAGACTTACGGGATATTGTATCTTAAACTGGTTATTTGTGCCGCCGGTTACCGTCCCGTTATACTCCGAACTCTCCAGTCTAAGTCCCGCCTGGTATCCAAAATTATCCCCGATCTTGCTGGAAAAGTTTCCATACGCTGCCAGGACCCTGTCGGTATAATCGAATTTTGACGACAGAAGCGGTTGCGGAACAAGTGTTCCCGATGGTTCCACCCATGAAAAGTTATTTTCAGAAGCAAGACTGGATTGATTCAGTCTCGCCCCGGTTTCGATCTTGCTCCGGGTTGTTATTGGATTGGCATAGTCGATCTGTGCTGTGAGGCGCTCATTATTTCCCTTACCATCCTGTTGCTGTCTGAAAGTGCCGGTTTGTGAGCCGGAGGCATGGGCAAAATTCCGGTTAGTGGTTGAAGTCTGATTCCAGTTCCTGCTCTTATTATAATTGAGATCTGCGCTAAGCTGGTGCCCATTTTTTGGGAAATTATGCACATAAGCCGCGCTTCCTCCCAGGCTACGGAAATTAAAGCCACCTGCTGAGTTGCGAAGGATCTTCGCTTGTATATTATTCAGACTTGACACCGTATCCACCAGGATCTCACTGTTGGTGCTACTGTTGAACCTGCCGCGTACGCCCATACCGGCCAGAGTGATGGTATTTCGGTTGTCTAAGAAATAATCAAACCCCGCACGTCCAAACATGAAGGTTCCGTTGTTGATGCCCCGGTCGCTTTGATCCAGCCGGGTAGTAAGATTTTTCAGGGTGGTCGTTCTTTCGGTTGTTCCCCAGGTATGGCGTTCACGCTGGATGTACATAGCGTTACCAAAGAAATTGAATTTACCCTGCCGGATATTCAGGTTACCACCTGCATTTATTTTGCCACGCTGATCAATGCCTGCGCGCAGGTTTCCGCTGTAACCCGGTCGCCGGTTCTTTTTCAACACAATATTCAGAATACCTGCCATACCTCCGGACGCATCATATTTTGCTGAAGGATTCGTGATCACTTCCACGGTTTGGATCTGATCAGCGGGAATCTGGTCGAGGGTCAGCGTAGTGGGTCTGCCATCCACAAAGATTTGCGGGGTACTATTGCGGACACTTACATTTCCGTCGATATCTACACTTACAGAAGGAACGTTTTTGAGAACATCAGTGGCCGTTCCCCCCGCTGCGTTCAGGTTACCTTCTACATTATAAATTTTCCGGTCGATACCAAGCTGTGTCCCCGTTGCAGAGGCGGTTACGGTTACATTGGATAACAATTCGTGATCAACGGTGAGTTTCAGGTTCCCCAGGTCTTTGTCTGTTGCAGCAAGTATTTTGCTCATATCTGCCCGGCCCGGTTGCATAGCATTTTTGTCAACAAAACTGAAATGTGTGGTATAGGACTTGTAACCCATGGCAGAAATTTTCAGGATGTATTGTCCGAAAATGGGGATTTTTTCCAATCTGAAGGCATGGTCCGCGTCTGACAAGACCATATCGATCCTGACCTGTTTGGGTTTTCGCGTTGCTGAGTCCATTTTCATTTGCGAAAGCTCAACGGTTGCGGCATCAATACCTTTGCCAGTGGCAGAATCGATGAGTTTACCAAAGACTGACCCGGTGGGCATTTGGCCGCCACCAGGCATACCCTGGCTGAATGCACCGAGTGATAAGCCTAATAAAAGGCCGGTAAAAAGTATTTTGTAAAGGGAAGCGGAAGTACGTATAATGTTGTTCATAAATTTGAATCAGACAAATAAAATCAATAAATGGTGAAATATTTGACTAAATAGGGATGAGCGCAAAATATCTTTTACGAAGGGAGCCGATAGTTGCCTGATCGGAAATTTGCCCATAGTAAAAGAGTTAGACAAGGGGATTTATCCCGAAACAGGCTCTTTGCGGAATTGATTTTTGTCTGTAAACCTGAAATTACTCAGCAGGTTTGTTTATTTAACAGGTCTGCGATTATAACCACAATACAACTAATAAGTTCAGAAGCCCGATGCAAAGTCCGTATACAAAACCCCAGATCTTTAATTTTTTAAGCGCACCTGAAAATGCGGGGCTTAAAAACTGCTTGGACGTCGTTTCTTCAATTTTCCTGCTTAAGAAATTGTCAAAATCAGTCTTTTCTCCTGTTTCTGCCGAAAGAAGTCTTGCGAGGAAGCCGGGTATCAGTGATCTCAATTCATTCAAAAAGACTGCTTTTACTTTATCCGTGGTCTTCGAAGTGATGAACATGCTCAGCATTGGAATTTCTTCCGGTAATTTGGTGGTCAGGAAATGGTCAATTTGCTGTTCAAGATAGGGTAGGCTGCGTTCGGTGAGACCGGAACTTTCAACCAGGTTCTTCAGGGATTCGCCGTCTCTGAGGAGTGTTGTAATTCCCGAGGCCGCCTGCTTTGAAAGCTTTGCGCTAAGCTTCGGAAAATAGGATCTTTGGAGGTACCGGCACAGCAACAGGCTCAGGAGCCACCCCAGTGTGGCGGAAAAGACTGGGATTAAATATATTATTAGGTTCATATATATATTATTCATTAAAAAAACCCCGAATTTTAATCCGGGGTTAATCTGGGTGGCTAACCGGGTTCGAACCGGCGACCCTCAGAACCACAATCTGATGCTCTAACCAACTGAGCTACAGCCACCATTTGAGCGGCAAAATTAACAAAAAAATCAACATTCAGGAAATTTACGGCCCGGAATTTATCGTCTAATTAGAGGATATTGAACAAAACCCCGCCGGATGGTTTAAAACTAATGCTAAATTACGGCTCGAACTGCGGGCAACATGGTATTTTTAAACTATTTTTGAAGATGACTTCGTTTTTTAAATATATTCTGGATATGAAGAGATTACCCTATGTGCTTTTGCTGATTGTGCTAACCGGTTCTTTTTTTGCTTTCAGGAGCACACGGTCCACCGGCATACCTGAAGCTGGCAAATACGAAAAGATCATGAGGCTGGTTGGACAAATGTTATCACAAGCGCATTTCAGTCCCCGCGAAATAGATGATAATTTTTCCAATAAAGTATTTAACAAATACCTGGAGACCCTGGATCCGGAAAAGAATATTTTTCTGAAATCAGATGTGACCACGCTATCTCAGAAATACGGCAGCCGGATCGATGATGAACTCAAGGGAGCACCGGTGGAAAGTTTTATCGCAGTATCAAAAGTTTTCAATGACAGGGTGAAGATCTCAGCCCAGTGGAGCAGTGAAATACTTTCTAAACCTTTTGATTATAACCTGCACGAGAACTATGTGATGGACGGCAAGAAGTTGCAGTATCCTAATTCGGAAACGGAGCGAAAGGAGCGATGGAGGAAAAAATTAAAATATCTGTCATTGGAACGATATGTGGACTCTTTGGATCAGCGAGATTTGAATAAAAACAAACCGGGTTATAAAGCAAAGACTGACATTCAGTACGAAAAGGAAGCGCGGACCAGAGCAGATACGATTGTACGCAGGTTTTTTGATCGCTACCGCGTGAAGTACACGGAAGATGATCTGTTCAATATGTTTGTGGATGCCATCGCCAACACGATGGATCCTCACACTGAATTTTTTCCGCCGGCGGATAAGCGGTATTTCGATGAAGAAATGAGTGGACGATTTTTTGGCATTGGAGCTATGCTCTTACAAACTGAAACCGGGATCAAAATCACCGCTATAAATCCCGGAAGTCCTGCGGCCAGATCCGGAGTACTTCAGGTAGGTGATATTATTTCGAAAGTGGGACAGGGTGATGCACCGGAAGTGGATCTGATGGGCTATACGGTGCAGGATGCTGTTAAGCTGATCCGGGGAAAAGAAGGCAGCACAGTGAGTATTACAGTGAAGAAAGCAGACGGCACCATCAAGAACGTGAAGATGCAAAGGGCAAAGATTGAGAGCGACATTGACACCTATGCCCGTAGCGCTATTATCAAAGACAGCGTCAACCACACCCGCATTGGTATCATTTACCTGCCTGAATTTTATGCCGACTTTGAAGATGCAAATGGCAGACGGAGTTACCTGGATGTGGAGAATGAAGTGAAGAAACTAAAGAATGAAAAAGTCGATGGAATTATCATGGATCTACGCAATAATGGCGGGGGATCCCTATATGATGTAGTTCAAATGGCGGGTCTTTTCATAGGTGATGGTCCTGTAGTGCAGGTGAAAGACAGGAATAACCGCCCTACCATTTTGAGGGATAAAGATGAATCTATTTTATACACGGGACCACTGGCTGTATTAGTGAATGAATTCAGCGCATCAGCTTCTGAAATATTCGCGGCGGCCATTCAGGATTATGGCCGAGGGATCATCATTGGCGGCACCTCCACTTTTGGAAAGGGTACGGTGCAGAGAAATATTGGTCTGGATGCAAAAAAGGGATTCACCTTTGATGAATCGGACCTGGGGACAATAAAGCTGACGCTTCAGAAGTTCTATCGGGTCAGTGGTGGCTCTACGCAGTTAAAAGGGGTGGTCTCAGACATCGTTATGCCCAGTCAGCTTGAAATACTGAAAATGCGGGAAAAAGACTACGAGGATGCGCTGCCTTACGACGAAATAGCCCGGGCCGATTACAAGCCCTGGCAGATGCCTGTTGATCTCCGTGCAGTTAAGAGTCGCGGGGAAGAAAGGTTGCAGCATGACAGTTCATTCGTTATTATCAAAAGAAACAGCGATTGGCTTGCAAAAGAGAATAATAGCAGTTTCCCGTTGAATATTGATGCATACCGGAAAGAAAGAAAGGAAATGCGGGAGAAGATGGCCCAGATTGAGAAAGTACAAAAGCTGAAGCGTAAAATGAACGTTTCTCTCCTGAATGTTGAAAAAGATAAATATGCGACCGATAAAAATAAACAGGAGCGGCTCAATCTGTGGTTAAAACAATTGAGTGAAGATATCTACCTCAATCAGGCCGTCAAAGCCGTGGATGATATGATCGGGATGGAGAACATCGCAAGAAATGCAGCAACTAGAACGCAGGTAGCTACTCCGTGATTCAGGAAGCCTGACTTACCGCGGCGGTTTAGCTATCAGAATTCTTCCTCGCGCTCCAGCATCAGGATGGCGCTTTGAGGAACGATAAAAAACTTTTCACTTTCGTACATCACTTCGGTGGCGCCACTGAGCAGGAATATAGCCAGATCACCTTCGCGGGCCTGCAGGGGAATGTATTTAACCTGTTCGTCTTCTGCCTTCCAGGGTTCATCGTCAACAGGCATCGGAATGGCATAACCCGGGCCGGTCTTGATCACGTAACCCTGCTGAACTTTTTCCTTTTCCTGCACGCCCGGTGGTAAATACAGGCCACTGGATGTTCTGTCTTCCGGTTTTGCCGGTCTAATCAGTATCCTGTCGCCAATAACGATGAGTTTTTTAAACCTGTTTTCAGATGTTACACGCATAGTATCATTTTAAGGCACAAAAATAAACAATAAATTAGACGATAGACAATAGACGATAGACAATAGACGATAGACGATAGACAATAGACGCTAGACTTTAGACGCCAGACGATAGACGATAGACAATAGACGATAGACAATAGACGATAGACAATAGATGCTAGACTTTAGAAGCTAGATGTTAGACGCCAGACGATAGACGATATATATTATACGTAATATATATACAATTAATTATGAATTACAAATTACGCGGAACGGTTTAATTAGAGAAGTTATCTTTTTTACAGGTCCATTCGTAATTCGTAATTGACCATTCGTAATTTCCCCAGTCCCTGCATTTTCCCTACCTACGGCGATGGGCTTGGCCTTAATTTACAGATCGGTGATCTTTTTCGCCCGGATGCGGTCAAGCGCTTTCATCCTGTTGCTTAATTCCTGAATCCGGGCATTGATTGTCGCAATCGTAGTAAGTTGCAGACTGTCTGTGGGTGCCTGTGATGCGAGTTGATTTTTGATCAGTTTGAGTTCTGCCAGCTCATTCTTGTACTGCAGGGAAACACTGTCCATTTTGTATTCGTTGACTATAGCATTCAGATACAACAGCGTAGAGTCCCAATTGACCCGGGAATAAACACGGCTCAGGTCTTGTTTTACTCCACGGCTGTCAGCCTCCGCGAATCTCCTCATATACTCATCCTTCAATGCCTTTTTTTCATCATTTGTCAAAGCCTCCCCGAGCTCATGGTCGATTCTTTTCCAATTGGACTCCGCAATGATTTGGCGGGCGGCCTGAATCGCTTTTTCGATCTTCGCTTCCTGTTCAGCAGAAAGTGCCATCGAACTCACTGCCGTCAATTTTACAAATCGCACAGGCAATGGTTCACTTAATTGCAGGGTTGACGGATCCGGCAGGATCGTTTCTTTGCTTTGTTCAGTGAGATGATTGTTAGAAGGGCTCCCGGGAGCAGCCCGCGGCGGACTCGATTGAGGACTAAGATTATCTTCACGAACTCGGGCAGGACTTAAGTCCGATGAATGCGATGGCGGCCCTGCTGCCACCCACCATAACGGGATATCGTTCATAACGGAAACCGAAGCCGTCAGCTTCTGAACGGGCGAAGGATTGCGCGATACAGAAAAAGTGATCAGCGAAAAGCTCAGAATAGTGAGCGCGTAGGCCAGTACCTTGACTCTCCCCGGCCTGATACGTTCTTTCTTGCCCATCATCCACTCAATGCGGTTCAGCAATTCCATTTTGTTTCCGGAAGCAGGAATAGCCAGGGATGCCGAAACCTTTCCCGAGGATTTTGCAAGGGCGTACAGTGCCGATGCGTACATGGCGCGATTATAATCAAACCGGATGACCCAGTCGTCGGCAGATTTTTCCCTTTCCATTCCCTGAGAGCGGTCAAGCGCCTGAATAAACGGATTGAAAAACATCAGGGTCGACAAGACCCTGCTGATCAGGTGAACCAGGTAATCGTTCCGGCGAATATGGGAAATTTCATGCAGAAGGATGGCTTCAACCTGTTGAGTGCTCAGGTTATTCAGGGCAGCAACGGGGAGGAGGATCACGGGTTTCAAAAAACCGAAAGTGAGCGGCGAATCTGCCCGGTTCGAAATCCAGATTTCGACCTTGCGACGGATCCCGAGAGCAGCACATGCATCCAGCAAGAATATTTTCAGGTGTCCCGGAGCCCTGCTTACCCCGTCTGACCGGAGCGACTGCACTGAAAAATAGGAAATAACGAGCTGGGGAACTTTAAAAATCAGTATCAGCAGGTAAAAAGCCGCCAGCCAGGCATACAAGGGCTGGCCCGGTTGAATCCGAAGCCATTGAGTCCAGCTTCCCAGGCTCTGCGGAGAATAAAGCGCATAAATAAAAGTGATCAGGAATTCCAGGAATCCCAAAAGGATCGCCAGAAAATGCAGGGTCGAAACCGAGGATGGTCTGGCCTTTGGATGAAAAAACGTGTAACCGGTTACGATCAGCCAAAGCAGACCACTTTGCCAGATGCTGCACAACATGGCATATCCGAGGGAATTAGCAATCCATGGCAGGGTTAAACTCATTATTATTCGCTGTTTTTCAAATCATTGATCAGCGACTGGATCTGCTCCAGTTCGTTTTGCGTGACTTTATGCTCGCCGAGGGCGCGAATCACCAACTGAGTGGAGGAACCACCGAAGAGACCGCTGATCATTTTGTTCAGGAGATGGTTCTGCGTCATCTCCTTGTCGACCGCCGCCCTATAGACATGCGTGCGCTGGGAATCGTTTCTTTTTACCAGCCCTTTTTCGTGCATGATCTGCATCAGCTTGAGCGTGGTCGTATATCCTACTTCTTTCTGAGCCATCAGGGATTCATGCACCTGTCTGACCGTGGCTTTGCCGTTTTCCCAAAGGACTTTCAAAATCTCCAGTTCACTTTCTGTCGGTTTCAACCATTTTGATTCCTGCATAACCAAATTTTGCCACAAGTTACGATTTATTTCGTATTCAAGTGTTGTGGTTTTGATAATTTCGGTTTTTTAACAAAAAGTTCGGGGTAAGGTTATGTGGGCAAATCGCGTTATCTTTGCAGATAATTTGTTATTTAAGTATTGTAAACTATCAACAAACGGTGAATCTATCTACTCAATTTGGCGTGCACATTTGTAAAGCCTGTATTTTAGACAATTATCACCTGTTTTCCGATCTGTCGGAAACCGAACTGGAGGAACTCAACAAACACAAATCCTGCAGTTCGGCAAAAAAAGGCCAGATAATTTTTTCCGAGAATGGTCTGCCTATGGGATTATTCTGCATCAGCAAGGGAAAAATTAAGCTCAGTACGACAGGTCCGGACGGAAAAGAACAGATCCTCAGGTTGTCGAGAGACGGGGACATCCTGGGTTACAGGGCACTCTTGTCGAACGACCGCTATCATTGTACAGCCACAGCCATTGAAGACTGTGACTTTTGTTTTATTGAACGGGAGTTCTTCCTGGGCCTGGTTATCACCAATCCAAAATTGTGCACGGCTATTTTTAAACGGATCAGTGATGATCTGAAAAGTGCAGAGGAGCATATTGTTTCTCTTTCCCAAAAGAACGTACGGGAGCGAATGGCGGAAGCGTTATTGTTTTTTAAAGCTACTTACGGCTTTGAATCCGACGGGCTTACGTTGAATGTACAGTTTAGCCGCGAAGAAATCGCTGATTTTGTAGGTACTTCCACAGAAAGCGCAATCAGGTTGTTATCGGAGTTCAACCACGACCGGATCATCGAACTCAAAGGAAAAAAGATCCGGATCATCAATCTGGATAAGTTGGTCAGAACAGCTAATCTCCTGTACTAAATCTCAAAGCCCCGAATGGATGCAAGCCCCATCACTTCTGAGGCTACCCGGGGGAGTTGTCAACGTTTTGCTCCCGGCACTGCAGGTTATCAGTAGTTGGTATTTAACGGCTTCATAAACAAAAAAGTTTTTTTCCGAAAGCCGCGCTGTGTCTGTGAAAGCCTCCCGAAGTCCCGACCCAAAAAGTTGATCGTCGCCCTTTATGAATACCTGAATTTTTAAAATATTGAATACAATAAAATCCGATATAACGTCACTCCAGGATATCATTCACCTGGTAGATTCTTTTTACGGGAAGGTGAGGAACGATATGATACTGGGACCGGTTTTTGAGGAGAGGATTGGAGAAGACTGGTCTGTTCACCTGGATAAAATGTACCGCTTTTGGCAGACGATCCTCTTAGATTCCAAAACCTATTTTGGCAGTCCGTTTCCACCCCACGCTACGTTAGCTATAGGGGAGGCCCATTTTGAATCGTGGTTAAAGCTTTTTAATGAAACGGTAGATGATCATTTCGAAGGTGAAAAGGCTGATGAAGCGAAATGGCGCGCGGAAAAGATGGCGGCTATGTTCCTTAGCAAGCTGAATTATTTTAATGAAAATTCAGCAAAACCGCTGGTTTGAGCAGGAGGCCCGGAAAGTGATGAAAATCATATAAAAGATACCTATTAATCATTTTTTATAGAAAAGGATGAATAGAGATTTGTATAAAATTAAAAGTATGTCCCATACCTTGATAAATAAAGAACTTATCCTGGAAATAACCGGGCAGCTTTACCCAGAGATTGCGGCACAACTGAAAGCAGCTTCGGCGCTTAAAGAGTTACACGCCGAAGATCCTGGTTTTGAAAATACCTTCGATATTCTGAATGAACTCAAGAGTGAATTTATTTCCCTGAGCAACTATGAAATAAAATTACTTTTTCCGACCTTACTGAATGCAGCCGACTCAGGAACTATTACGGATGAGAATTGCTGTCATATTGCGGAGTTGCAGACTCTTTTGCGTAAAAAGGAAGATCATATCCGTGACCTGGTACTGGAGCTTGAGGTAGAATCGGAAAATCTGATTCCCGATAAAGAGAATAGAATTGTTGACCTGATCATTCTTTTCAGGCATAATTTTATCAAGTCGAAAGAGCTGCTGCATAAAAGCTTGTTGCAAATGCAGAGCGATAAATCTCAAATCAACTAACAAAGCCATCAGGAGGCTTTTTAAAGCAAAGATATTTCATTGAATAAGTCTTCTTCTGAAACCAAAATAGTTTGTTTTCACTGTGGAGATCCCTGCACCGGTGACAGGATCAGGCTGGAAGAAAAAGTGTTTTGCTGTGATGGCTGCAAAATGGTTTACGAACTTCTTAACCAGAAAGATCTCTGTAATTATTACGATCTGAATGCCAACCCCGGCGCTTCACAAAAAATTAAAGTCAGGGCAGATAAGTTCAGTTTTTTGGATGATCCATCCATCGTCAGAAAGTTAGTGGGATTCACCAGCGAACATCAGACACATGTCAGTCTGTACCTGCCGCAAATACATTGCAGCAGTTGCCTCTGGCTGCTGGAGAACCTTCATCGTATTAACCCCGGGATTATTTCCTCGAGGGTCAATTTTCCGCGAAAAGAAGTTTTTATAATTTTCGATCATTCGGAGACTAGTTTGCGCGGGGTGGTCGAAACCCTGGCCTCCGTGGGTTATGAACCTCATCTGAGCCTGCATAACCTGGGTGAAGCGAAGCCGGTCGTCAACCGCTCCAGGCTGTACAAGATCGGAATTGCGGGATTTTGCTTCGCGAACATCATGATGATGAGCCTGCCGGAATATTTTAGTTTTTGGGGCGGCATCCAGGATAAGATCGGTGCTGCTTTCCGATATATAAACCTGTTGCTGGCTTTACCCGTTTTTTTCTATTGCTCTACAGAATTCTTTGAGAGTGCCTGGAAAGGGTTACGTCACAGGGTGCTAAACATTGATGCGCCCATAGCCCTTGCTATTTTGCTGACGTTTGGCCGCAGCCTGTATGAAATGTTCGTGCTGAATAATAATCCCTATTTCGACAGCATGAGCGGGATCGTGTTTTTCATGCTGGTTGGCAGATGGGCGCAGGATAAGACACAGCAGGCTATTGCTTTTGACCGCGACTTTAAATCGTTTTTCCCGATTGCCGTAAATGTGAAAGGACCGGACGGTTTCAGAGCCGCGCCGATCGAAACAATTAAGGAGAACGATATCCTGGAAGTGTACAATAATGAACTGATCCCGGTTGATGCGATGCTATCCAAAGGCCGCGCAGAAATTGACTATAGTTTTGTAAGCGGAGAAAGCCTGCCGGTATTCCGCGAACCGGGTGAGTTGCTCTATGCCGGTGGCAGGCAGTTGGGAGAGAAAATTGAATTGATAGCTATTCGTAAAGTTTCGCAAAGCTACCTGACCAATTTATGGAACAGGGAAGTTTTTCACCAGGAGAAAAAGGAATCTTATTTCATACACCGGCTTAGCAATTATTTTACACTGATCGTTTTTCTGATTAGCGCCGCCAGCGCTGCCTGGTGGATCGGGGCAGGGGAATACCAGACCATGTGGAATGCACTGACCACCATCCTGATCATAGCCTGCCCATGCGCACTGTTGCTTTCATCCACGTTTACCAACGGTAATATTTTACGGATCCTGAGCCGTAACAAATGCTATCTCCGCCATCCGTCCGTGATCGAAGCGCTTGGATCAGCAAATCATATTGTCTTTGACAAGACCGGAACCATCACTTATAGCAAAAAACAAAAAGTTAGTTATACTGGAAAGCCGCTTGATGATGACCTGAAGCTGGTGATCGCATCGCTGGTGAATCAGTCCACTCATCCACTCAGCCGGGCTGTTCTGGATTACCTGGATATTGGCGAACCTGCTACGATCAGACATTTTAAAAATGTTCCGGGCAGTGGAATTGAAGGGTGGGTGCAGGAGAGGCATATTCGGATCGGCAGCGAATCTTTTGTCAAAAATCTGAAGCATCAGAATCCGCGTGGAAACGGGTCGGTGGTTTTTGTCAGGGCCGATCATGAAATTATCGGGAAGTTTTCGGTACTTAATTCATACCGTTTAGGTTTCAGCGACCTGATCGGCAGCATCAAACACCGCTACAGCGTTTCTGTTTTGAGCGGCGACAATGACCGGGAAGCAGAGACGCTCAGATCTGTACTACCTGACGGTTCCGGGATCCTGTTTAATCAGTCTCCCGACGAAAAATTGGAATACATTCGCTTTCTGCAGGAAGACCGGCAACAGCGCGTAGTGATGGTTGGCGATGGACTGAACGATGCCGGTGCACTGAAACAAAGTGATGTGGGCCTGGCCATCACGGAAGGCCACAACAATTTTACACCTGCGGCAGACGGGATCATCGATGCGACGGTTTTCAGCAGGCTTGATAGGATCCTGAATTTCGCCAGGGCAGGGAAGAAAATTATCTATGCAAGTTTTATCATTTCTGTCATATACAATATTGTTGGATTATACTTTGCTGTGCAGGGTTTGCTGGCGCCAGTTATTGCAGCCATCCTGATGCCCGCCAGCTCCATTTCGATCATCATCCTAACCTATGGCCTGAGCGAATTATTGGGGAAAAGAATGGGTTTGAAAACCTGACAAAAATCATATCTTTGTATTTATTCCTTTCCGTTAATTTCAATATCTACTGGAGTTAATTGTAGTAACATTATTATGAGCGTTATAATAATCACCGCACTGGTCAGTCTGTTAATCGCCGCTTGTTTTCTTGTGGCCCTGATCTGGAGCATGAAGGATGGCCAGTATGACGATGATTATTCGCCTGCACACCGGATTTTATTTGATAACGACACCAAAACAGATAATAAATAAATACAATGTATGGAATTACAGAGGTACACGATTGACAACAAATTACCGAAACTATTTGCAATCGCCACCATTACCTGGGGTGCAATTGGCATGCTGGTAGGAGTCACCATTGCCTTTCAGCTGGCTTTCCCAGCGCTGAATTTTGGTATTGAGTACACGACTTTTGGACGGTTAAGGCCCCTGCACACCAACGCAGTGATCTTTGCTTTTGTGGGAAACGGAATATTTACCGCCGTTTACTACTCCCTGCCCAGATTGCTAAAGACTTCAATGTGGAGCCCTTTGCTGGGCAAGCTTCATTTCTGGGGATGGCAGTTGATTATTGTGCTGGCAACTATTACCCTGGTGATGGGCTTTACCACGGCCAAGGAATATGCTGAGCTGGAATGACCGATCGATATTCTGATTACTATCGTATGGGTTATTTTCGGGATCAACATGATCGGCACGATCATGAATCGTCGTGAAAGACATTTGTACGTGGCTATCTGGTTCTTCCTCGCATCGTGGGTGACGGTGGCCATGCTTCATATCGTGAACTCCTTTGAGTTTCCGGTCTCCTTTTTCAAAAGTTATTCCTGGTACGCGGGTGTACAGGATGCTCTGGTACAGTGGTGGTACGGCCATAACGCTGTAGCGTTCTTCCTCACAACACCTTACTTGGGTCTGATGTATTATTTTCTGCCAAAGGCAGCGAACAGACCCATCTATTCCTACAGGCTTAGCATTGTACACTTCTGGTCGCTGATTTTTATCTATATCTGGGCCGGTCCGCACCACCTTCTGTATACGGCTTTGCCGGGTTGGGCACAGGCGCTCGGAACTACATTATCCATCATGCTGATCCTTCCCAGTTGGGGAGGTATGCTGAATGGCTTGTTCACACTTCGCGGCGCCTGGGACAAGGTGAGAGAAGATCCCGTGCTGAAATTTTATGTGCTGGCTGTAATTGCCTATGGTATGGCCACGTTTGAAGGCCCTATGATGTCCCTGAAGAATGTAAATGCCATTTCCCACTACAGTGACTGGACTATTGCCCACGTTCATATCGGAGCGCTGGGTTGGAATGGTTTCCTGACATTCGGGATGCTTTACTGGTTGTTTCCCCGCCTTTTTAAAACCAAACTTTATTCCACCCGCCTGGCAAGCAGCCACTTCCTGATTGGTACGCTTGGCATCGTTCTTTACGCTGTACCGATGTATTGGTCGGCTTTCCGGACTTATTTCATGATGTCGTCCTTTACGCCTGAAGGTCAGTTGCAGTATCAGTTCATGGATATCGTGCAGTCCATCATTCCGTTCTACATCCTGCGGGCCGTCGGTGGTACCATTTACCTTACAGGCGTGATCCTGATGATTTATAACCTATACAAAACGGCCAAACAGGGAAGTTTTGTTGAGGCAGAACAGGCTGAAGCGCCGGCGCTGGCTCCCAAATACGTGGCCCCGGCCGGTATGCACTGGCACTCGCTGATTGAAAGGAAGCCGTTGATGCTGCTGGTATTGAGTCTGATTGTTGTCGCCATCGGCGGTTTGGTTGAGATTGTTCCGACTTTTCTGATCAAGGAAAATATCCCCACTATTACCAGCGTTAAACCGTATACACCATTGGAACTGCAGGGACGTGACGTTTATATACAGGAAGGTTGTTATAACTGTCACTCACAGATGATCCGCCCGTTCCGGTATGAAGTAGCCCGTTATGGCGAGTATTCCAAAGCAGGAGAATTCGTTTACGATCATCCATTCCAGTGGGGCAGTAAGCGAACCGGCCCCGACCTCGCCAGAATTGGTGGAAAATATCCGGATAGCTGGCATTTCAATCACATGCTGGAACCGACGTCGATGTCGCCCGGCTCCGTGATGCCCCCTTATCCCTGGCTCTTTGAAAAGAAAATCGATATGGGATCCACGAAATCAAAGATCTATGCGATGCGTAAGATGGGAGTGCCTTATCAGCCAAACTATGAAGCTATTGCCAATGAAGATCTCAGCGCGCAAGCGGCGGAAATTGCGGCAAGTCTGAAGAAAGAAAAGATCGATATCAGCCCGGACAAACAGATCATCGCCCTGATCGCCTATTTACAAAGGGTGGGTAAGGATATCAAAGCCGAACCTAAATCCATTGATCAAATTACTCAAAACAATAAATAATGAAGTTTGTCAACTATCTTGAAAGAATATCCGGTGTGAGTGTATATCCTATGATTTCGCTCCTGATTTTCACAGTGCTGACTATCATCGTAGTGATCATCGCGCTGAAGACACCGGATGAAACGATCAGGAGAATGGAGAACCTTCCACTTGATAACGATAATTAAAACTCACGTGATGAGAAAGTTACAATCCGTACTTAAAAAAATATTCACTCTTTCGGGACTTTTACTATGGTTCATGGCTGTGCAGGCGCAAACAGCAACCCCCGCAGACAAACCGGTCAGCGAAGCGCCCGCAGGCAGCGCAGGTTTTGTTTTCGATGCCAATGCTGCTTTAATGCTTATGGCAGTGATCCTGCTTGCCGTTATCGTTGTCCTGATCTTCACGCTCAGATCTTCGATGGAATTATACAGATTTAAAAAGTTGCGCGAAAAGGAACAGCAGGGCGGGACCGGCAAAATGATCACCATGCTGTTGGTCTTCCTGTTCCTGGGGATGTTTAGCGTAGTGGCGCAGACTCCTGCGGCAGATGCCACCGCCACCACCGCTGCAGCTCCCGACCGTTTTTCATTTGTCAGTCTGCTGAGATACCTGTTGTTTTTTGTACTTGCCCTGGAGCTGGTGGCCATATTCGTGATCATCAGATGGATCCGGTTTTTTACCGGCATTGAAGCGTTGCAGGTTGAACATGCAAAGACGGGAGAAAAGAAGCAGTCTTTCAGCAAATGGTGGACAAAGTTCAACAAGTTTAAACCGATGGAGAAAGAAGAGGCCATTGTGATGGAACATGATTACGATGGGATCAAAGAGTTGGATAATGTACTGCCACCCTGGTTTACCTGGGCCTTTATTGCTTCTATTGTGTTTGGGATCGGGTATTTGTGGAGGTACCAATTTGCTGCTAACCCCGCGCCGGACCAGTATCAGGAGTACAATAATGCCGTGGTGGAAGCGAAGGTTAAACAAGAAGCTTACCTGAAATCAAAAGGAGGAGATGTAGATGAAACGAACGTGAAGATGCTGGGGGCAGACGAGATCGCAAAAGGTAAAACCCTGTTTGCCGCGAACTGTGTCGTTTGCCACGGTGATAAGGGACAAGGTGGCGTGGGCCCTAATTTAACGGATGATTATTGGCTCCATGGCGGGAGAATAAACGATGTTTTCAAAACTATTAAATACGGGGTTGTCGAAAAAGGCATGCAAAGCTGGAAAGATGTTTTCTCGGCTACACAGATTGCGGAGCTGGCCAGTTATATTATGTCTCTGCACGGAACAAATCCTCCGGGAGCTAAAGGACCACAGGGCGATTTGTTTAAAGATGCCGGGGGAGGGGGAGCTGCTACTCCGGGTGATTCAACTGCTACAGCGAAAGCTGCCACAGACGGCACGGTAAAAAAATAAGGGTAACAAATGAATAGTGACCTAAAAGGATCTCTCGCCGGCAAAGAAACAAATGTTGAAAGTTTCCGGGACCGGCACAGTAATACCAGCAAAGAAGGTAAGCGAAACTGGGTTTACGCGCTAAAACCAAAAGGCCGGTATTATAAATACCGAACATATCTTTCCTGGTTTTATCTGGCAATATTCCTGATCATGCCTTTCATTAAGGTTAATGGAATGCCCTTCTTAATGCTGAATTTTCCCGAAGGTAAATTCATCCTTTTTAGTAAGATTTTCTGGCCCAACGACTTTTTCATATTTGCGGTGGCTATGGTCGCGCTGATTGTATTCATCGCACTTTTTACGGTCATTTACGGCCGGCTGTTTTGCGGTTGGGTATGTCCGCAAACCGTTTTCATGGAATTCGTATTCCGGCCCATTGAATGGCTGATTGAAGGTTCTCCGGCACAACAAAAGAAGTTGAATGAAGCGCCCTGGACGGCATCTAAAATAACCAAGAAAGTAACCAAACAGGTGATCTTTTTTCTGATATCATTTTTGTTTGCGCATACGTTCCTCGCTTATATTCTGGGGCTGGATGAAATGGTCAAAATTATACATGAACCATTTGCAGAACATGTGGGTCTTTTCTTTGGTTTGGTCTTTTTCACGGGTATTTTTTATTTTGTTTTTTCATACCTCAGGGATATTGTTTGTACGACTATCTGCCCCTATGGGCGGATGCAGAGTGTCTTGTTCGACAAGGATACGATGCAGGTTTCTTACGATTACGGCAGGGGGGAACCCAGGGGAAAGATAACCCGAGGAAAAATTCAGGAGCTGGGTGACTGTATCGACTGCACCTTATGTGTGCAGGTGTGTCCCACCGGTATAGATATCAGAAATGGTGTGCAGATGGAATGTGTGGGTTGTACGGCTTGCATCGACGCCTGCGATGGCGTTATGCAAAAAATAAACCGCCCGACCGGCTTGATCCGGTTCGCATCTGAAAACGAAATCGAAAACCGCGAAAAGTTTCATTTCAACTTCCGGATGAAGGCTTATACGGGTATCCTCATCGCACTCACCCTGCTGATGACATTTCTGATCATTACCAGAAGCAGTATCGATACAAGCATTTCCAGGGTCCGGGGGCAACTATATCAGGAAGTAGGTAAGGATAGTCTCAGTAACTTATTCACAGCGAAGATTATCAACAAGACCAGGACCGACGTTCCCTACGAGTTCCGGCTGGAAAATGCAGCGGGGAAGGTACAAATGATCAACGCGCATAAAATGACTCTAAAGGCTGAATCGATCAATGACGCGTCTTTCTTCATCATTATGCCTAAAAGCGAAATCAGAAAAAGATCCACCGACATAAAGATCAGTGTGTACAGCAACGGAGAAAAACTTCAGACTGTAAAATCCAAATTCCTTGGACCATTTATTTAATATGATTATTCCTGCAACAGTTCTTTCGCGGCCGCACAGATCGGGTAAGAAAATCAAGGCAGGTACGAACTAAATATTTTTGATATGAATTGGGGTCATGGCGTTATCATTATCTTAATTTTCTTTTTCATTGGTTTGGGCATTATGGTGTTTGTATCCATGCGGCAGAACATTGAAATGGTAGATGATCATTACTACGACAAAGAGTTGAAATACCAGAAAATAATCGATGCGAAAAATAATCTGGCGCTCCTGAATGATTCGGTATTTGTCGCTGAGGACAGAGACGGTATTACCATAAAGATGCCTCAGGGCGCCCGTGAGGATATTTCGGGAGGTACGCTGGAGTTCCAGAGGCCGTCAGATAAGACACTGGATCGCGTTGTAGCGATTGAGGCTGATTCCTCCGGGTCACAGCTTTTGCCCAGAGCTGCGTTTAAAAATGGGGTTTATAGGTTGAGGGCAAGCTGGAAAAGCCGGGGTACTGAATATTTTTACGAGAAGGATGTTTTCATTAAATAAACAGTGATGTTCACCGGTTTCTTAATAGGTCTTTTGATTGGTGCGGGGGGGAGCTTTCACTGCCTGGGAATGTGCGGCCCTTTGGCTCTTTCACTGCCGTTGAATCATGCAAAACCCGTAGTTGCTTCCTTGTCGATCCTGCTGTACAACCTGGGAAGGGTGACTACCTACACCCTTGCGGGTATGCTGTTTGGCGCAATCGGCCATTCCATGGCACTTACCGGCTATCAGCAGTTTTTGTCTATTGGAATCGGCGTACTGATCCTTGCAGTCTTATTCTTTGGGAACAGGATAAAAACCAGGCCCGGTTTTTTGAACAGGTTTCACAATCTGGTTAAAATCAGATTGGGTAAACTGTTGCAGAAAGAAAAGAAAGCAGGTACTTTTTTTGTCATTGGCCTTGTCAACGGACTGCTTCCGTGCGGGCTGGTTTATCTGGCTATAGCTTCGGCCGTGGCCACGGGGAGCCTGCTTGAAGGGGGTGCACTGATGGCTGGCTTCGGGTTGGGAACTATACCATTGATGTTTACACTGATGATCGCAGGAAAATATATTTCAGCGGTGTTCAGACAAAAAATCCGGCAGTGGGTTCCGTTCCTCGTAGGGTTTATGGCTTGTCTGCTTATTGTCCGGGGGTTGGGCCTCGGTATTCCGTATATCAGTCCGGCCTTCGCTCAATCAAACAAACAGGAAGTCCAAAGCTGCTGTTCAAAAGATGCAGGCATAATGAAGCCTGCGCACAGCCATTGACCTTTATTTCACACGCATCCCAGCCAACAAATATCTGGATAAATTCACTAATTAGTGAATTTTACCTGACGGTTTTCGAAGTGGATTTGTCGGCTTTAGTAGTTGGTTTTTCCGATTGAGATACTGGCTTTTCTGTTTTCGCTGCGGGTTTCTCTGACCCGATCCTGTCCAGCTCTGCTGTCAGCTTATCCAGCAATCCGGTTGTGGCCACCATTAAACTTTCGAGATAGGGCTGACTAGCCTTCGCCAGTTTATCGGCTTTATTCTCGACTACGTTTTTCATTTTTGACGCCGCCTTCTCGGCAGCATCGGCTGCTTTCAGCAGGCTTTCATCCAATCTGTCAACCGGCTCCTTTGAAGCACCGGTCGTTTTGTTGTGCAGGGTGTCTGATTTTGCTGATTTATCGACGCTTGTTTTTTGATTATGCTGAGCGATAACTGAGGTGGAGATCAGGATAAAGAATATGCCAAATCCCAGAAATTTGATCATCGTTTTCATAAACTAAGTTTTATGCAAAATAGTAGACAGAATAGTGCCAAAATTCGTTGCATTCTGTTAAACCTGGCGTTGATATCGCGGTTGGTCAGATAAAAGATAGGGGGGAACCTGCTCTGTAAATTCAGGCACTGTAGCCCTGGAAACACTTTCCTAAAACCAGCGTTACAGGCGATCCCGACGGCTCAGCGATTGCGAACAGGTTTCTAAAATTTGGGTTAAAAAGTCGCGGCACCTGAAGAGACAAGTCGATCAGGCAGTGTCGTTTAAGAGGTTGATCAGCAGGTCCAGTTCTTCTTTCAAATACAGTTTCCCCGGATCGGTATAGCATTTCTTTAACTCTTTCAACTGTTTCTGAATGACCTGAACACTGGTGGCAGGGAAGAAGAATTCATCTTTTGATGCTATTTGCACCCGCTTTAAATAATTGTTAAGGTCATTGTACGTAAAAGCCTGCCCCGTCACCGGGTCAATGAAGAACTCAATATATTTTTGCGGATTTTCGTCAGTTTTTGCCAGGGATTTTCTAAAATATGCCAGGACAAACTGCCCTGGAATCGGGATTAGCTTCACTGGAATATCCAGTAGCTCGGCCAAAAGCAGATAAAGCACACCGATGCCGGTCTGGTTTCCCTTCTTTGTTTCCATGACCCTGGATACTAAAAAATCATCGGGACGATCGTATTGGTTATAGTCGCCTTTCAGCCCGAAATAATTATACAGGATACTTTTCATCACCTGGGTGATCTCCAGGGGGGTCAGGTAATTATTCAGTTCAAGCCAAATGTTCCGCTTAAGCCTCTCCACATCCCGGATAATCTTCTCTGAGTCAAGATCCGGATATAAGATTTTAGAAACCAGCAAGGTGCCCGGCATTAGTTCAGGTTCCGCGGAGCCCTTCCAGTTTAGAAATTCCACCCGCCTGGATTCGAAATGCAGGCGATGGATCAGCATTTCTATTCTGTGCTGCACCTGATCGTCCGGCGAGTTTTCCCACAAGTTTTCCAGGTTGGGGATAATAGGCGACCCGAACGATAATATCCGGCTGCTAACTACCTCAAACACCTCCTGATCAGGATCTTCAATCAGGTACAGCAAGGCATTTATCTCTTTTTGTGCGTTCACACCGGCAAATATAGCCCAACACAATACCCAGCAAAAAATAATAGTATCCACAGGGGTGAGTAAATTGAGGGTCTTATTTCAGGGTTGGACGCCGGCTTCCGAAGCCGTTGCAGGTGATCATGTTGTGACTGGAATTAAATTACCATAATTTTGCACCTGTTTTATGATACAGCAACCTGACAGGCAGCACTTCAAGAGCGGCTTATTTTACTCCATACTGGCCTATTTTATTTGGGGGATTTTTCCTCTCTACTGGAAAATGCTCACCCGGGTGCCTGCAGAACAAATCCTTGCACACCGGATTGTCTGGTCCTTTATTTTGCTCAGCTTAGTCATTCTGATTACCCGAGAAAAACATTTCCTGGAATACCTCCGGAATCCGAAGATCATGGGAATTTTGTTTACATCAGGTGTATTGATTGCCCTGAACTGGGGGACTTATATTTATGCAGTGAACAACGATCAGATTGTGGAAGCCAGCCTGGGATATTATATAAATCCGGTCGTCAATGTCATACTCGGCCTGATCTTCCTGAAAGAACGGTTGAGCCGCTTACAGGGACTTGCTTTGTTTTTTGGGTTGGCCGGTCTGACTTATCTAACGTTCAACGTGGGTAAAATACCGTTGATTTCTCTCGTCCTGGCCGTAACCTTCGGCCTGTATGCGCTTTTACGAAAGCAGGCATCGCTACGCTCTATGCCGGCGCTGACGATTGAGACGATGGTTATAACCCCCATCGCCTTATATTATTTGTGGCATGTGGATCAGGCCGGTACGGGTGCGTTCCTGCACCAGGGTTGGAAGCTGGATATCTTACTGATCCTGGCCGGCCCGGTCACAGCCATTCCATTGTTCCTGTTTGGAATGGCAGCGCCGAGGGTACCTCTCTCTACGCTGGGATTTATTCAGTATTTGTCGCCCAGTATCCAGCTTCTGATCGGGATCCTGATTTTTCATGAAAAGTTTAACCATGTTGACCTCATAAGTTTCTCGCTCGTTTGGGTGGGTTTGGGCATTTATACATTCAGTATCCTGCGTCAGCTAAAAAAGAATTCAGCCCGCTGAGCCTCAGATACGGTGGTGTCCTGCAATCCCTACTAAAACTGTTAATTATAGTTCGATTTTATTAACAAAAGACCCTGGTATGTGATACCGGTTTTTTTTTGGCATAGTATTTTATGGGCAATAGAATCTACAGTATTTGCTTAATTAAAACTTTGATTATGAAAATGAGATTTTTAACCATCGCGATGGTTTCGTTACTGGCAACCGGGTCTGTGAATGCACAAACCAGGTTTGGTGTAAAGGGAGGTTTTAACCTTGCGGGAATGACTTATAACTCAAGTGGGAATGTGGATAATAAAAACTCGCTGCCCACATTCCATGCGGGTCTGGCTGCAGATTTCCCCATTACTGAAATGTTTAGCATAAAGTCCGGACTTGAGCTTCAAAGTAAGGGTCTTAAATACGAAAACACCGTTGGCGGCGTTCATTATAAACAGACGTCTAATCCGCTTTACCTTGAGCTGCCTGTAAACTTTGCAGTCAATTTCCCGGTAGGTGACAAAACAAAGCTATACGTGGGTGGCGGACCTTATGCCGCAGTGGGAATTGGAGGGAAGAATAAGTGGGAATACAGTTCTGGGGGCGGTACTGCAAAAGGCAGCTCCACGATTCAGTGGGGGAATGATAATCCGGCGGCCGGTGATCCGGGAAGCAACGGGCAGTACAAAAGGTTCGACGCCGGCGCTAATGTAATTGGAGGATTGGATTTTGGAAAATTCGCGATTCACACGCAATACGGTCTGGGGCTGATTAATTCTTATCCGGGTACATCAAATTCCGGAAGCGACCGGAATAACCGGCACCGCGTATTTGGCGTTGGCGGAATACTGTACTTCTAAGCCAATAAACCAAAGGTAGGATCTATCCATGAAAGTGAAAGGCGCTTCCGTTTTGGAGGCGTCTTTATTTTGCAGTCTAAAAATCTGGCGTTACTTTGCGTATATGAACCGCTCACAATGGATTGCGCTGGTAGCCGGACTTAGCCTTGTCATGGCCTGTTTCATGCCCTGGGTTATTATCCGGGATCCATATATGATTATCTCGGGAATGGATCCGGCGGCATCACGATTCGGGAAGCCCGGTTTCACGCATTTTATATTGACCATCCTGCTCCTCATCTTCTCTTTTGTTCCGCGGCTCTGGGCCAAACGTATGAACCTGGTGATTGGAGCCCTGAACCTGGCCTGGGCAATCCGGAACTTTATGGTGATGAGCGGATGCGAGGGCGGGGAATGTCCGGAGAAGCAATGGGGATTATACCTCGCTTTGGCTGCGTCTGTGGCCCTGATGGTTTCCACATTCTTACCCGATCTGAACGTTGGGCAGGCCGATGATGATACTGATATAGATTAAACGCCAGCCGAATAACCCTGTTAGATTTCTGAAAGAGCCTGCCCGATGATTGCAATGCTTTCATCAATCTGGTCATCTGTTATACAAAGTGGGGGAGCCAGCCGGATCTTATTTCCATGGGTTGGTTTTGCTAATAACCCTTTTTCTTTAAGGGATAGACAAAGACTCCACGCCGCCTGCGGATCTTCGCTGCTGAGTTCAATAGCGTTCATAAGTCCCATTCCACGGACCTCTTTTATCTCTGGCGACGATAACTGCTCCAACCCCGCTCTGAACCGATCGCCCAGGCGAGAGGCGTTTTCTGCCATATGCTCCTCCTGGAGCACTTTCAGCGCTGTGAGTGAAACCGCTGCCGCCAGCGGATTTCCACCATAAGTGGATCCATGCTGACCGGGCTTTATAACCAGCATGATCTCGTTGTTCGCCAGGACTGCACTCACCGGCATCATGCCGCCACTGAGTGCCTTGCCCAGGAGAAGAATATCGGGTCTGATTCCCTCGTAATCGCAGCAGAGCATTTTTCCGGTACGGCAAAGTCCGGTCTGGATTTCGTCGGCAATGAACAATACTCCTTTTTCTTCACATCTTTTTTTTGCTCCGGCCAGGTATCCTGTCTCCGGTACAATCACACCGGCCTCTCCCTGGATAGGTTCGACCAGAAAGCCCGCAATATTCTTATCCTGCAGCGCCCGATCAAGCGCACCCAGGTCATTGTAAGGGATTCGCAGGAATCCCGGCATAAAAGGTCCAAAATTTCTTCGGGCTTCATCATCGCTGCTAAACGAGATGACCCCGGTGGTCCTGCCATGAAAATTCTGTTCGCAAACTATAATGATCGCTTCGTTCTCCGGCACTCCTTTAACCTCGTAGGCCCATTTCCGGCAAAGTTTGATAGCCGATTCAACGGCCTCCACGCCCGTATTCATGGGCAGTACCTTGTCATAACCGAAAAGTCTGGTGATATATTCTTCGAATTCTCCCAGTCTGTCATTATAGAACGCACGACTGGTGAGCGTAAGACGCCCGGCTTGTTGGATAAAAGTATCTATGATTGCGGGATGGCAATGTCCCTGGTTGACGGCCGAGTAAGCGCTCAGAAAATCATAGTACCGCTGCCCTTTTGTGTCCCAGACAAATACGCCTTTGCCGCGACTGATAACCACGGGTAGCGGATGATAGTTATGAGCGCCGTACCGCTCTTCTAATTCGAGATAGTAGTCACTTGTCTTCATGGCATGTTGTATTAAAAAAAATTATATGGGCGTAGTCAGCAATTGGGACGGCCAGTGAGCTATAAATCCACTGATTTGGAAGCGGAATTCGCGTTAATGATTCAGCCAGTCAGCATTGCGCTGCAGAAAAGGCAAGGACGCTATGGGAGTAAAACGAAATTGCATATACCTAAAGGTATAAATAAAATGGTCATAAACCAAATTTGTTCTGTGCAATTCAAGAAGATCGGTTTAATCCCCGCTATTAGTTATGCGGATATAATAATCTTTCGGGAAGGACAATTTAATCTCAAGGTCCTTTTTAAAGATCCCGTAGACAGAGCTTCCGGATCCGCTCATCATGGCAAAGGCTGCCCCGGCTTTATACAGTTCATTTCGGACGTTCGCAATTTCGGGGTATTTCTTAAATATAGGTTTTTCAAAATCGTTTTCCAGCAGGTCTTTCCATTCTTCAACCGGTCTGGTTAAGTGGTCCTGCCAGGTGTCCTGTGGCTTTCGGGGAGTTATCATGGCGAATGCCTCTGCCGTCGAAACGTGGATGCCGGGGTTAACAACAACAATTTGATAATCGTCTAAGTGAAGGTCAACCGGCTGCATGTTTTCACCGCGACCACTCGCGAAAGCGGGCTGGTTTAGCAGGAAAAAAGGACAATCACTCCCGAGCCGAAGAGCATAATCCTTCAACCGGTTTTCTGACAAGCCCAAATTGTATTTCTCATTGAGTGCCTTAAGGGCAAATGCCCCGTTGGCGCTACCTGCACCAAGCCCTGCGCCTGGTGGAATATTCTTCAACAGGTAAAAGTGAACGGGTGGCAGATCTGGAAAATCTTTTTTTAATAGCTGATAGCCTTTCCAAACGATGTTATCGTGGGGTTGACCCGGTATTGGTAGGCCAAATGTAGTCAGGGCGGTTTCGGAAGCGTCTGTAAGCTCCAGTACATCATTTACCGGAAGCGGAAAGAATAGGGTTTCAATATCATGATAGCCATCCTGACGTTTACCGGTGACGCGGAGGCCGATATTGATCTTGCAGTTGGAGAAAATTACCAATTCCTGGATTTAAAACGTAGGGGATTACTCAATTTTTTTTTTGCTGAACGGCTATTTTATTTTTTTCGCTTCCGGCTGTTGATCTCATCCCGGATGGCAATTGCTTTGATGTAATCCTCACTTTCCAAAACCTCATTCAGCAGTTTTTTTAACTCCTCCAGACTCATGCTTTTCAGATCATCCGTGCCGGGCACGGGTGTTGCAATTTCTATTTCTTCCTCTTCTTTCCCCGATTCAGGTGAATTACTTTTTTCATCCATCACGATGCCTGCAGCTTCCAGGATATTTTCATAGGTATAAATCGGGCATCCGAAACGTACCGCTAGCGCAATGGCATCGGAAGTCCGGCTGTCAATTTCGATTGTTTCGTGATCAGAGGTACAAACCAACTTGCTAAAGAATATACCCTCCTGCAGGTCGGAGATGATGATCTCGTGCAACTCAATCGAAAATGCGACCATAAAGTTTTTCATGAGATCATGTGTCAGCGGCCGGCTGGGATTCATTTTTTCCAGTGCAACGGCAATGGCCTGCGCTTCAAATCCGCCAATGACAATTGGCAGGCGCCTCAGGCCGTTTATCTCACCCAGCACTACCGCATAAGAATGCGTTTGCGTAATACTGTGTGACAATGCCACAATTTCCAGTTCAATTTTTTTCATACACCACTAAGGATTGCTACAAGGTTGAGATGAAAACAAAGATAAAGTATTTTTAGTCATTTGATTTTGAGGAACGGACACATTATAACTGAATTAGCTCATAAGATTCGTTCAGTCTCCCCAGTTGAGTCCTGATCCTTTCCTCATGTGTATCGGTGATAAATACCTGTCCTTCATTTTCAACGCAAACTTTGTGCAGTAATTTGTGAATGCGGTTTTCATCAAGTTTTTCAAATACATCATCCAGCAAAAGCAGGGGAGGAAACCCTTTCGCCGTGGTGAGAATTTCCAGTTCAGAAAATTTTAATGCGAACAACAGGCTCTTTCGCTGCCCCTGTGAAGCAATATTTTTAAGTAACTGGTTTCCCAGGTGAATAACCAGATCGTCACGGTGAATGCCGGTGGTGGTACGTTGCAGAATCAGATCTTTCTGTCTGTTGGCCATCAGCAGATCGTCAAAGGAATTTTCCAGCAGGTTGCTTTCGTACAGCAAAGAAAGATCCTCTTCCTGGCCCGCAATTTCGGTGTACAGCCTTTTAACCCTGGGCAGGAACGAGACCAGAAAATTCCTGCGTTTGTTAAAAATAGACATGCCCGGTGAAATAAGCTGCTCGTCCAGCACTTTTAATAATGATTCATCGGGAACGTTGGGTGGTGTGTTATTTTTGAGCAGGGAGTTTCGCTGCTGGAGGATTTTGTTGTAGTTTATCAGGTCTCTCAAATATCCGGAGTCCAGTTGAGACAGCAGCGCATCCAGAAAGGCTCTTCTCTTTTCACTGCCGCCTGTGATCAGGATGGCATCATCCGGCGCAATGACCACGCAGGGATACCTTCCGATGTGATCGGAGAAGCGAGTGTAAGATTCACTGTTGACAGAAAATTCTTTCTTTCCGTTTTCACGAAGCACGCATACGGCTGTCTCCTGGTTGTCTCCAAGTTCAAACTGCCCTTCAATCCTGAATCCGTTAGCTCCTTGAAGTACGTTGATAGCATCATTTACGCTAAAGTAGCTTTTTGTGAAGCAGAGATAGTGGATCGCATCGAGGACATTCGTTTTTCCTTTTCCATTGTTGCCGCAGATCACCACGATCCGGTCACCGAACCTGAACTGCCGGTTTGGGTAGTTCTTGAATTGAAAAAGGGATAAGGAATTCAACGTAAGCATCGGTCAAAAATATACAATGTGTTTATATTATAAACACCCTGTGGTATAATCCCTGGAATGTTCTTTTTTCGCTAGCTAGCCGGAAAGAATAAAAATGGACCCCGGTTAAAATCCGGAGGTGATAAATATTATCCTGATATTTTGCTTATTTTTACTTCCGGCTGTGGAGTTAGCCAAAACCGCTATGATAGCCAATAACTCCTGGGATTTTTCAGATCAAACAAAAGATTAGCAAAAAATGATCAGGCTGCTATTGGCAATCGGAACGGGAAGTTTTCTTGGAGGCATTGCCAGGTTTCTGTTATCGCGATACATTCAACAGGCTGTGGTGTCGTCCTTTCCGTATGGAACTTTGGTGGTGAACCTGTTGGGATGCTTTATTATCGGGCTTCTTTATGGAATTTTTGATCGGGGAAACCTTGGTCACCCAGAATGGAGGATGTTCCTCACGGTTGGATTTTGTGGCGGATTTACGACTTTTTCAACCTTTGCCAATGAAAACTTTTCACTGTTGAAAGATGGGGAGATCCTTCAGGCGGCAGTCTATGCAGCGCTGAGTCTGTTTTTGGGGATTCTGGCTACTTATCTTGGTAATGTAATGATAAAAATTTTGTAACCATGGATGAAAACAGCCGTACCGGAGAGCTGAAGTTCTATATAAGCAATTCCTGATTCTCCTGTTTTTCCCTTACTTTTGCTACTCAAAATTTAAGTTGTGGCAACGAAATTTTCAAGAGAAACCTACCTGTACTGGTATGAACTGATGGAACTGATTCGTCAGTTTGAATTGACGGCGGAAGAAAAGTATAAAATGGAAGGCAAGATCCGGGGCTTTTTTCACGCCTATGTTGGCCAGGAAGCCATTGCAGCCGGTTGTATGACCGCTACAAAGCCGGAAGATCTGTTCATTACCGGCTACCGCGATCATGGTCTGGCTATTGCCAAGGGAATATCGGTTGACAGTTGTATGGCCGAACTCTACGGGAAAGCTACCGGGTGCGCCAAAGGAAAGGGTGGAAGTATGCACTTTTTTGGTAAAGCGGAGAACTTCTACGGCGGGCATGGGATTGTTGCGGCGCAAATTGGCACAGGCACAGGTCTCGCATTTGCCGAGAATTACAAAGGAACCGATAATGTAGTGCTTTGCTTTTTTGGGGATGGTGCAGCCAGGCAGGGAATCCTGCATGAAAGCTTTAATCTTGCCATGCTTTGGAATCTGCCGATCGTGTATATCTGCGAAAATAACAATTACGCGATGGGTACATCTGTGAAGCGGACTTCCAACGTTACCGAAATTTATAAATTGGGCGCCGGTTATAATATGCACGCCGAGCAGGTGGATGGTATGCACGCGGAAGCCGTTCATGAAGCCGTGGCTAAGGCTGTGAAAAGAGCGCGCGAAAAAGGCGGGCCCACCTTGCTGGAGGTTGTCACTTACCGGTACAAGGGCCATTCAATCAGCGACCCTCAAAAATATCGTACCAAGGACGAGGTGGAAGAGTACAAGTCCAAAGATCCCATCCTGCAAATCAGGAGCTATATACTTGAAAACCAACTGGCCACCGAGGAAGAATTAAAGGAAATTGACAAGCGGTGTGAAGATTCCGTATTAGCATCCGTAAAATTCGCGGATGAAAGCCCGATCCCTGATGACGATGAAGTGCTGAAGGATATTTATGTAGATCAGAATTATCCGTTCATAACAGACTAACTAAAATAAACTGAATTAAGAAAAATGGCAGCTCAACATAAGCCCCACCACGCCGAAGTGGAAAAAGATCACGGTGCGGAGATAATTGATCAGGCGAGAGTGTTCTGGTCTAAAAATGGAAAAACGGCTTCTATCGTATTAGGGTTGCTCATCCTGGTGGTAGCAGGCTATTTCGGGTACAGGCATTATATTACCGGCCCGAAGGAACAGGAAGCGCTGGACAAAAGCTTCAAGGCAGAAGAATATTACCGGATGGATTCAGTTGCATTGGCGCTGAACGGAGACGGTGTTAATCCCGGGTTTATCAGGATAGCGGAAAAGTACAGTGGAACGCCATCCGGAAACCTCGCCCGGTTTTACGCTGGAGTGTGCCTCATTAAGCTCAACCAGAATGATAAGGCGGTGAAGTATCTGAAAGATTTTGAGACCAGCTCCAAACCTGTGCAGCAAAGGGCCTATAAATTGTTGGGCGATGCCTACGGTGATATGGGTAAACCTGCTGAAGCTTTTGACTACTACAAAAAAGCGGCACACTATTTTGAGGAAGATCAGATGGCGACGGCCGATGCCTTGTTTAGCGCGGGTTATCTGGCGCAGCATATGCTGAACAAACCCGATGAGGCTATCACATTATACAAAGAACTGAAGGAAAAATATCCTCGGACTCCCCAGGGTTTTGGGGTAGACAAGTACCTGGCTCAGTTGGGCGTTTACAATGCGAAGTAAGATGGCAACAGAAGGAAATATTAATTTATTACAAATTGATAAGGGCATTCTTAAAAAGGATGCCTTTGTTGTGATTGTAAAAACCGAGTGGAACGCAGCTATTGTAGATGAGCTTGAAGCAGGATGCAGGCGTGTTTTGGAAGAGTTTGGCGTGAAAAACCTTACCCTGGTTGTGCCGGGAGCGGTGGAGATCCCCTTTGCCATTAAGCGTCATTGGGATAAGTCATGGGATAGCGGCTCTGTTCCTGATGCCTATATTGCCTTTGGTTGTGTCATTCGCGGAGGTACCCCCCATTTTGATTATGTATGCCGGATGGTGACCGATGGTATCCTGCAACTGAACCTGAACCTCCAGGCGCCGGTTATCTTTGGCGTGCTCACCGTGGATAACGAGGAGCAGGCACGGGAAAGGATCGGGGGAAAACATGGGCATAAAGGTGAAGAGGCTGCGATAACTGCCCTGAAAATGATCCCCCAAGAAGAGTCCTTCGAAAAGTTATAGGTCAGGGAACAATTTCCGGCGAATGAATCCGGTATGATTTTTTGTGTAGACAGGCACCCGTCTGGATAATGATATGATCTGTGAAGTATGACGGGATCTGCAAAAAATTTGAGATATGTACAACGTCCATCTGTTTATACCCTGTTTTGTCGACCAGTTATATCCGGAAACGGGGTTCAATATGATCAGGATCCTTGAGAAATTCGGATGTAACGTTATTTATAAGGAACAGCAGACCTGTTGCGGCCAGCCTGCCTTCAACGCAGGGTTCTGGGAAGAGGCGAAACCGGTCTGTACCAAGTTTATTGAAGATTTTAAGGATGCTGAATACGTGGTTGCTCCCAGCGCCAGTTGTGTGGGTTTTGTCCGGAATTATTATGGGAAGATGTATGATAATTCATCGATGCATAATGTGGTCAAAGCCCTGGGTGCCAAAACCTTTGAGTTTACCGAGTTCCTGCTGAAAATTTTGAAGGTCAAAGACACCGGCGCCACACTGGAGGGTATTGCAACTTACCATGATAGCTGTGCGGCATTGCGGGAATGCCGGATAAAACAGGGACCCCGCCAATTACTGGAAAACGTGAAGGGGCTTGAACTAAAAGAATTGGAAGATAACGAGACCTGCTGCGGGTTTGGTGGAACCTTTGCTGTAAAATTTCCCGGTATTTCCGTGGGGATGGGTGAACAAAAAGTGGAGAATGCTATGGCAACCGGAGCTTCCTACCTCGTTAGTACGGATTTGTCCTGCCTGATGCATTTACAAGGATATATAGACGGAAAAGGATATGCGTTAAAAACCATGCATATCGCGGATGTGCTGGCCAGTGGATGGTGACGATGATCTCTAGACCACAAGATCCGCCGCAACCATTTTTCCGATTGTTGGGGCCAGCGCAACACCCATACCACTTAACCTGACAGCGCAGCGGGTTCTGGGTGATAATTTTTTGATGATTGGAAATTTATCCCCGCCGGTCGCCATAATACCAGCCCATCGGTGGGTGATCTTCGGCTTCTGCCCGGGAAGAACTACCTGCGTCAGAAACTCTTCAAGCTGGTGCTGAATGCGGTTAGTAGTTACCTCGTCAAAAGTATATTCCGTTTCAAAAGAGCTGTTCCGGGCGCCTCCCAGCAGGATCCGGTCGCCCAGATTCCGGAAATAATAATAGCCCTCATCAAAATGAAATACGCCGTCAATTTTCAGATCAGGAACGGGTTCGGTCAGGAGGACCTGCCCACGCGCAGGAGTGATATCCATTTCCGGGAACATTTTTTTGATATAGGCGTTGGTACATAGGATCAGTTGCCTGGCCCTCCATTTTTTTTTATGGCTGGTATGTATCGTAACCCATTCATCCGTTTCCTCGTAATCCCTGATATCGCACCCATAGAGGATCTGCACGCCTGATGAGCATAGCATTTGCGCCAATGTCCGGAGCAGTTTTCCGCTGTGGAGACCTCCCTCAAAACGATTTTCAACAAGATGACCTACCCCGGCGAACCCAAATGTTTCAATGAGATTATCCCTGGCGGTAAAAGTCTCGATGGCTTTAGTCACCGGATATAACAATGAATTAATTTTTGTCAATTCATCTAGCAGGGTAGGATCATTCAGTAATTCAAATCCGCCGCTAATCTGGTAATCAATCAGCGACTGCGGAAAATATTGCCTGATCATTTTCAGGCCTTCAAACCGCCACTGAACTAAACGCATGGAATGCTCAGGTCCCATCGTCTTCATATCCGCAAGAATTTCCGACAGGCTTCCGAAACAGGCAAAACCGGCATTTCTGGAGGAAGCGCCTGCCGGGAACATCCCCCGCTCGAGGATGCAGATCTTCTTGTCGGGAAATTTTTGTTTGAGATGAAAAGCAACCCATAGACCGGTGAAACCCGCTCCGGCAATGATGAAATCCTGCGGTGCATAGAAACTTTGCTCTTCCCATATGCTCACCTGTTGCATCATATTGAGAATTGTTTATTATTTTTATAAATCCGGCAAGGATTGGTTTCTACCTATTGTGCAAGATAATGCGTATCGATTACTCTTTGCTGGTTATTTCGGTCGGTTTACTTCAAATTAAAAAGTAGTATGGCATATTGGCTCATTAAATCCGAACCTTCAGCGTATAGCTGGGATCAGTTAGTAAAAGATAAAAAAACCACCTGGGACGGTGTCCGAAATTACGCTGCCCGGTTAAATCTCCAGGCGATGAAAAATGGCGATCTCGCCTTCTTTTACCATAGTAATGAAGGTACCGAAATTGTAGGGATCGCCAAAATTGTAGGCGAGGCTCATCAGGACCCCACCACCGATGATGAACGCTGGATAGCCGTGGATGTTGCGCCGGTGAAAAAACTGAAAACAACGGTCACACTAAATCAGATCAAAAATGAACCCAGCCTTCAGCAAATGGACCTGGTCAGGCTGGGGCGATTATCCGTTCAGAAGGTCAAACCCGAAGAATGGGAATTGGTCCTGCGCATGTCGGGCAAATGATTGTACAAAGACGGCTCAACGCGCATCGCCGTTCCAGTGCAACCTGTTGGACGGCAAGTCTGAAAGGACCTGTACCGGTATCCGGATTGAAAAGTATCGGCGTTTCAATAAACCCGGTTGGATATGGGCTTGTTGGCTCTGGCAGTACCGAATGTCGAGGGCTTATCTCCCATATAAATATTCAGACTGCCACCGCGCACCAGTTCTTTGTGGGTGATGAAGGCGCGGGTATGAGGTTTGCCATTCAGCGTAATGCGCTGGATATATTTATTTTTTTCTGAATTATTGATTACCTTAATATTCATTTTCTTGTTACCCTGCAGTGAGAGGGTAGCGCTGTTGATCAGCGGCGATCCAAAGACGTAGGCCCCGTTCGACGGATTGACGGAGTAAAAACCCAGTGCCGAAAGGATATACCAGGCCGACATCTGCCCCACATCCTCATTGCCGCAAAGCCCGTCGTTCTTATCGGTATAAAATTCTTTAGCGATCTGGCGCACCCAGTTCGCTGTTTTCCAGGGCTGGCCCGCATAAGCATACAAATATATAATATGATGCCCTGGTTCGTTACCCTGGGCGTAGTTGCCAATGAGTCCACTGATGTCCGGTGAACTTTCCTTGTCAAACTGAGCCGGTACAACAAACAGCGAATCCAGTTTGCTGATGAACCGCTGCTCGCTTCCAAACAGGGAGATCAGTCCCTCCACGTCCTGGGGAACCAGCCAGGTGTACTGCCAGGCGTTGCCTTCGGTGTAGTCATCATCCCTGTGTTTGGATTCAAACGGACTGAATGGCGTCCGCCAGGAACCATCTGACATCTTTCCCCGCATGAATTCAACAGACGGATCAAAATATTTCTGATATAATTTAGCACGCTTGCTAAAGTATTCAAAATCTTCCTGGTGACCTAAAGCTCTGGCCATTTGTGCAATGGCCCAGTCGTCAATCGCATATTCCAGTGCCTTGGCAACCGATTCCTTCACTTTATCGCCTGGTATATACTGAAGTTTTTGAATATAATCGATTCCTTCAGTTTTTTGCATCGCTGATTGTTTGATTGCTTCATAGGCCAGATTCACATCGTACCCCCGGAATCCCTTCAGGTATGCATCCACAATGACCGGCACAGCGTGATATCCAACCATCGTGTTGGTTTCATTACCCATCAGATGCCAGACCGGAAGTTTGCCCTGCTGCTTGTAAATATGCAGCATGGTATTGATGATGTCGTTAACTTTTTCGGGATGGAGGATGGTGTACAGGGGATGGTAAGCCCGGTAGGTATCCCAGAGCGAGAATGTGGTATAATTGGTAAAGCTGTTGTCTTTGTAAATCTTCTTATCTGAACCGCGATAGCTGTGGTCCACATCGCCGAACAGGGACGGCGCTATCATGGTGTGGTACAGCGCAGTATAGAAGACCCGCATGGTTGAAGGATCTGCTGCAATACGAACCCGTGAAAGTTCGCGATTCCATTTTTCATCCGCTTTTTTCACCGTTCCTGCAAAATCCCAGCCGGGTAGTTCGGCTGCCATATTTTTTTTCGCGTTCTCAATACTCACGGGTGAAATGCCCACTTTTATTCTCAGTTGATTTCCTTTCACCCGGCCCAGCCCGACAGAAGCTTTGATCCGCTTGCCCTTTCCGGAACTGCCGTTCAGGAGGGCTGTGCTGTCAAATACCGATAAGCTCTCAATCGGCTGTGATAATTCCATATAAAAAAACAACCGCTGATCATTTGCCCAACCTTTTGAGAACCGATAGCCGCCGATTGATTTATTGTCAATTTTATATATATAAGTTTCCATCGGCTGGTCCCAGCCAATGCCTTCATTCAGATCGATGATCACGTGCGGGTTATTGGCATTTGCCGGAAAACGGTACTGATGAAAACCTACCCGTTCAGTTGCTGTCAGTTCCGCCAGGATCTGGTATTTGTCCAGCAGCACGCTGTAGTAGCCGGGTCTTACTTTTTCGTTTTTATGAGAAAATGTAGACAGGTACCCGTTTTGAAGATCATTTTTATTACCTCTTCTGATCTCTGTTTTTCCCGTTGCGGGCATGATGAGTATATCACCCAGATCGCCGATGCCCGTGCCGCTGAGATGGGTATGTGCAAATCCGATGATATTATTGCTTGAATAATGATAACCACTGCACCAGTCCCATCCCTCAAAAATATTGTTGGGGCCCAATTGCACTGCGCCGAAGGGAACATTCGCACCCACGAACACGTGACCATGTGCAGCGCTCCCGATCATTGGGTCCACAAATTGCGTCAGGCGCTGATTTTGAGCAGACACCTGCGTGAAGATCATCAAAGAAAAAAATAGTACGAGACTAAACTGAAAACGACTTGATGTACTGAAGTAGTGCTGAGAAATTTTGTTGAGGTTCATTTTTTATTAAAGCATTTAGGTTTCCGGCAAAGCTAAGAAACAGATAGAGTATTGAATAGAAAAAGACCGCATCAAGCGGCCTTTTCCGGAGATTTAAATCATTTTTCGATTTCTTCAAGTTCCTTCCTGTGGTTGGCCACAATTTCTTCCTGCAGGGTTGCTGCTACCGGAATAAACCCGTCAAAGGATGACGTGAAGGAAGCCCGGCCCTGAGTGAGTGACCTCAGGCTGTTAGAGAACCCGGCCATTTCCTGCTGGGGTACTTTGGCCGTTATTTTCTGGTAATGACCCGCGGAGTCCATCCCCATAATCATGGCGCGCCTGGTCTGCAGCTCGCTCATAATATCACCCATCAAAGCTTCAGGCACTATAATTTCCACCTGATCAACCGGCTCCATCAGTTTCGGCTGAGCGTCCAGCACAGCGTTACTGAAGGCCCTTGCACCGGCAATTTTGAAAGAAATATCATTGGAGTCAACCGGATGCATCTTTCCGTCAAACAACATCACGCGAACATCGCGGACATAGGAACCGCTCAACGGACCATTGGCCATGGATTCCATGATCCCTTTCAAAACTGAGGGAATGAACCGCTGGTCAATTACGCCGCCCACAATACAATTGTAGAAAACGAGTTTTCCGCCCCATTCCAGGTCGATGACTTCCTTACCCCGAAGGCTGAATCCTTCAGGCTCCGCAATACCTTCATACCAGGGTTCAATCTTGATCCGCACTTCCGCGAACTGCCCCGCGCCTCCGGATTGTTTCTTGTGCCTGTAAAAGGAGATCGCAGATTTTTGAATAGTTTCCCTGTAGGCGACCTTAACATCGTCAAAGTGCACATTTATACCATAGTCATTCTTCAGCAGATACTCAAAAACAGCGAGGTGCAGATCGCCCTGGCAGGAGAGGACCCACTGTTTCAGTTCTTTGGAGAAGCTCAGATCATAGGTCGGATCCTGTGAAATAATCTTTTTCACCACTTCCGTCAGTTTATCTTCAGAAGCCTTGTTTTCGGCAACGAGGGCTTTTCTCACTTTGGCCTGCGGATATTCCATCGGAAATATCTTTACGGGAAACGCCTTGTCGTGAAGGGTTGTATTGGTTTCCACGTCTTTCAGTTTGATCATCGCCCCGATGTCACCGGAAACCAGTTTGTCCGTCGGTATCCGCTTATTTCCGCTCACGATGAAGAGGTTGTTGACGTGTTCTTCTTTGCCCGTTTGGGCATCAATCAGGCTCAGCCCGTTTACCAGTTCGCCGGTAATCACTTTCACGAAATTGATCTTGCCGATATTGGGCTCATACTGCGTTTTGAAAACAAATGCTGATGCGGGATTGGATTTGTTGTAGGTCAGTTCTTTGCCGTTTGCTGTGGTGAAAGGTTGTTTATCCACCGCCGAGGGCGCTACAAAATCGATAAAACCCATCAGGCGGCCGCTGCCCATATTGTTCGAGCCGGAGGTGCAGAACACCGGATAAAAGGAATTATGGGCCATGCCGGTCGTCATTCCTTCTTTCATTTCTTCTTCGTCGAGGGTACCTTTGTCAAAAAATATTTCCATCAGCGATTCTTCGCTTTCTGCTGCCTTTTCTACAAGTTCATTTTGCAGCCTGGTAGCTTTCCCCATTTCGGATTCGGGGATAGGATGTTTTTCAGGTTTTCCTCCTTCATCTTTGAACACATACATCACCATTTTCAGGACGTCGATGATGGCGATATGACCGTGGAAATTGTATGGGTACTGTATCTGCACGACATTATTGCCGAAATGTTCCTTCAGCGAAGCAAGCGCCTTGTCAAAATCGGCGTAGGAATGGTCGATCTGATTGATATCGAAAATCGTTGGTTTCCGGAAACGATTGATGTAATTCCAGATGACTTCTGTACCCGGTTCAACGCCGTGTTGTGCATTGATCACCATCACGATCGTGTCCGCGGCTTTTACACCCTCCATGATCTCTCCAATGAAATCATCCAGACCCGGTGTATCCATGATGTTGATCTTAAAATTTCTCCACTCGGTATGTACCAGCGTGGAGAAGACGCTCGTCTGCCGTTCTTTTTCAATCTTGTGAAAATCGGAAACAGTGTTTCCTTCTGCAACCGTGCCCCGCCGGTTTATTAAGCCGGCCTCGAAGAGCATGCACTCGGTGAGTGTGGTCTTACCGGCGCCATGAGCTCCTACAAAGGCAATGTTTTTAATGTGCTTTTGATCAAATGTTTGCATATGTCAAGATTTTTAGAATTATGATCCTTAAAAATAATGACTTATTGCTAATAAATTTAATTAAAAACGAAGGGCTGGGGCTAAACTGACAAAAAACAGGTTTTTGCCAGTTAACTCCGACTAAATCATCTTAACACTTCTTTCTACAAATGCTGTCAGCTCAGCACCGGTCAGCATTCCCTGTGCTAGCAGGGCCAGATCAAAGGCCTGCTGCGCAAGCGCAACTTGTGCATCCGCATTGGTTTCCGCGAGAATCCGGGTCGCCAGTGGGTGGTTAGCATTTACCGCCACTTTATACCTGTCGGGCATGCTGCCATAAAATCCCATGCCACCGCCGCCCATCGCAGCCATATCTTTCATCCTTCTCATAAATTCGTCCATGGTCACATTCACCGGCAAGGCTTCTGCAGAAAGATTCTCGACCTGCACTTCCATGCCGGGCCTGGTAATAGCTTTTTCAAAGACTTCTTTCAGAGACTTGGTTTGCTCTTCACTCAGGTTACTGCTGATCTCTTCTCCTTTGTCGATCAGTTTCTCCAGGACATCAGCGTCCACCCGTTTGATCTGGGTTTTTTCCAGATCCCTTTCCAGGTGATTGATGAAATGGTTGTCCAGCGGGCTATCCATCAGCAATACATCGTAACCTTTTTTGTGCGCCGCCTGGATATAGCCGTCCTGGCGCTCTGCATTGGGCGTGTAGAGGTACACAATATTGCCGTCTTTATCTGTTTGTGACGCGGCAACTTTTTCATGGTAGCCGTCCAGCGTATAGTATTCCTTGTTCGTATTTACCAATAACACAAAATCTTTGGCTCTTTCCCAGAATTTGGGTTCACTGATGGCGCCGTATTTTACAAAAACGCCGATATCATTCCATTTTTCTTCGTAGGCCTTGCGGTCGTTTTTAAACAACTCTGCCAGTTTATCAGCTACCTTTTTGGTAATGTGGGTGTTGATCTTTTTAACATTACTGTCTGCCTGGAGAAATGATCTGGAAACGTTCAGCGGGATATCCGGTGAATCAATCACTCCGTGGAGGAGCATCAGGAACTCGGGAACGATGTCTTTCACCTCATCGGTGATGAAGACCTGGCGGCTGAACAGTTTGATCTTGTTTCGCTGCAGCTCAATGTCGTTCTTGATTTTTGGAAAATACAGGACACCGGTCAGGTTGAAGGGATAGTCCACGTTCAGGTGGATCCAGAACAGGGGATCTTCACTGAACGGATACAATTCACGGTAAAAATTCAGGTAGTCCTCGTCTTTCAGCTCACTGGGTGCTTTGGTCCAGATGGGCGAGGTGGTATTGATAATATTCGGAACCTCAACGGATTTGTATTTAGGTTTGCCTTCCTCGTCTTCACCATCAGGCTGGCTTTCGGTTTTGGTACCAAACTGAATCGGGACCGGCAGGAAGCGGGCGTATTTGTCGAGGATCTCCTGCACTTTATGCTGTTCCAGAAAATCTTTGTTTTCTTCATTGACATACAGGATCACATCGGTACCGCGTTTTGTCCGGCTACCCTCACTGATTTCAAAGGCAGTGGAGCCGTCGTTTTCCCAACGGGCGGGTTCGGCGCCGGGCTGATAGCTCAGCGTCTGGATGACGACTCTCTCAGCTACCATAAATGCGGAATAGAAGCCCAATCCGAACTGACCAATGATCTCATGGGCGTCTTTTGCGTCTTTGAATTTAGCCAGAAAATCTTCTGCGCCTGAAAAAGCGATCTGGTTGATATATTTTTTGATTTCGTCGCCCGTCATCCCGATACCGTTATCGGAGATGGTGATGGTTTTTGCTTCTTTGTCAACTTTCACCTCTACAAGTGGGTCTCCCAGTTCTCCGTTAAACTGTCCCATCGAGACCAGCCGCTTTGCCTTCTGGATGGCGTCTACCGCGTTGGAAACCAGTTCGCGCAGAAAAATATCGTGGTCGCTGTATAAAAATTTTTTGATAATTGGGAATATGTTCTCCGTGTGAATTGAAATCGTACCTTTTTCCTGAATCATAATCTGAAAATTTTTTGCAATGGTATAACAAATGAAATACCATAGTCGATGTTAGGGTCATTTTGTCAGCATTTTTTTTGTTACTGTCCGGCCGATCTTGAATGCCCTTTGAGATGTTTTATTTTTGTTACTTCTCTCATTAATATTGGTTTATCTGGTTTTAAGTTGAATCTTTGTTAAATGAAAATGTCGATACTACCCGCGATTTTGCTGGTTTTTTTTGCAGCAACCGGCATAGCACAAAAACCCGGTCAGCTCTCAACCGGTAAGACCCTTCTTCCCAATGGCTGGACACTGAGTCCTGCCGGGTACAATATTACGCTGGGTGATCTGCCCCTGAACCTGGTAATCAGCAATAACCGGAGACTGGCAGCAGTAACAAACAACGGCCAAAGTACCCAGTCGATTGAGTTAGTAGATATTCGCAGCAGGAAGAAACTGGATTCTGTGGTAATCGCGAAATCCTGGTACGGACTGGCTTTCAGCAAAGACGACCGGTTTTTGTATGCTTCCGGCGGCCATGACAACCAGGTGAACCGTTACGCCATACGGAATAACCGGCTGGTGCTCGTTGACTCCTTCGTCCTTGGAAAGAAGTGGCCCAATCGCATTGGCGTTGCGGGTCTTGAGGTCGATGATGTCCTGAACCAAAAATTATTTGTAGTAACTAAAGAAGATAACAGTCTGTACGTGTTTGATCTGGCCGGCAAACAGATCCTGAATAAGGTGCCGCTGGGGTCTGAAAACTATACCTGCAAGCTATCTAAAGACCGGAAAGAATTATTCATCAGCTCCTGGGGAGGCCGGAAATTGCTGGTCTACAATATCGCCGCTCAAAAAATCACCCGGGAAATACCTGTTGGCAGTCACCCTAATGAAATTTGTCTGAGCAACGATGGAAAATTCCTGTATGTGGCCAATGCAGATGACAATTCAGTTTCAGTCGTTGATGCTCGCGCATATAAGGTTATTGAAACTTTAAATGCCTCGCTATACCCCAATTCGCCAAGTGGTTCTACCAGTAACGGTGTGGCGCTGAGTGAAGATGGTAAAACGTTATATGTTGCCAATGCCGACAATAACTGCCTGGCCGTTTTTGATGTGTCGAAGGCTACCGGTGCTGTTTCAAAAGGATTTATACCCGTGGGATGGTACCCCACGAATGTCAAGGTAGTGGGCAAGGATATTCTGGTGACAAACGGAAAAGGTCTTTCATCGCTGCCAAATCCTTACGGTCCCAATCCGGTTGACCGGAAGGAGCGCGTTGGCCATCACGAGGGTGATTTGAGCAAACCCAGGAAAGTTGAATACATCGCCGGCTTGTTTACCGGAACGATGAGTTTTATCAAAGAGCCGGGGCAGGCGCAGTTGGGCGTTTACTCGAAGACTGTTTACGAGAATACTCCTTATTCAAAAGATAAAGAGCTGAACGCGTCGGGAGAACCGGGGAATCCGATACCGATGAAGGTGGGCGCTTCGTCACCGATAAAACATGTGTTTTATGTGATCAAAGAAAATCGTACCTACGACCAGGTGCTGAGTGATGTAAAAGGTGGTAACGGCGACACATCGCTATGTCTTTTTGGTGCTTATTATACGCCTAATCAACATAAGATCGTCGATGAATTTGTATTGCTCGATAATTTTTATGTGGACGCAGAAGTAAGTGCCGACGGTCATAACTGGAGCATGGGAGCCTATGCTACCGATTACCTGGAAAAAAACTGGCCGTCGAATTATGGAGGTAGGGGAGGCGACTACCCGGGCGAAGGGAAGCGAAAAATCGCCAACAACCGCGATGGATTTATCTGGGACCATTGTGCCCGGAATGGAGTCTCATACAGAACATATGGTGAATTTGAAGATAACGGGAAACCAAATGTTGAATCTTTGGCCGGACATATTGCGCCGTATACCGGATGGGACATGAGTTTCAGGGATACGTCCAGGTTTTACCAGTGGCGGAGGGATTTCGATTCGTTGGTTGCTGCGAACGCCCTCCCTCAGTTGAGCACGCTTAGATTTGGAAATGACCACACCGAAGGGATGAGAGCGGGGAGACCAACTCCCTATGCTCATGTTGCGGATAATGACCTGGCAGTTGGCATGTTCGTGGATCATATCAGCAAAAGTCCGATCTGGAAAGAGTCTGCGATCTTTATTCTGGAAGACGATGCGCAAAACGGCCCCGACCATGTGGATGCCCACCGGAGCACGGCCTATGTAATCAGCCCGTATGTCAAGAGACGTTCTGTGGATCACACCATGTATTCAACAACCGGTATGTTACGAACTATTGAACTGATTCTTGGTATGCCGCCCATGACGCAGTACGATGCGGCCGCAACGCCCATGTGGCGGAGCTTTACAGCCAATCCGGATCTTACACCGTTTAACCACGTGCCTGTGAATGTGAATCTGAATGATAAGAATCCATCAGGAACGCCGATGGCCATACTAAGTGAGAAATTCAATTGGGATAAGGAAGATGGTGTTCCGGATCTGACGTTCAATGAGATTTTATGGCAGGGACTGAAGGGCCGGCCTGCGCCTTCACCCGTCCGCGCAGCTTTTCTAAACCTGAACCCGCGGGAAAAAGACCGGGACGGCGACGGGAGGTAACGCTGACCAGGTTTCTTAAGCGTTTTTGTGTAATTGGTGTGACGTACGGCGGAGAAAACGAATGGAGAGGAATAAGGCAGACATGCTAAGACCCGCGATCAATCCAATCCAGATACCGCTGGCCTTCAGCTTGAAATGAAAGGCCAGTATATAACCCAGGGGAATGGCTATCACCCAGTATGCGATCGCGATCATGACCGTAGGCACCTTAACATCTTTGACACCCCTCGTAAGCCCGGCGGCGGTTGCCTGGATGGCATCTGAGATCTGGAAAATGGCCGCAAACAAAATGAGGTGAGCAGCGAAGGCAACAACTTCCGGATCCTTGTTAAAAACGAGGGGGAGCTGGTTTTTGAACAGGATAAAAGATATGCAGCACAGGGTACCATAGATCAAAGCCAGGGCCAGCGTGCTTTTGCCGATATCTGAGATCCTCCGCCAGTTCCTGGTGCCAAATGCGTGACTGACACGGATTGACCCTGCCTGGGAAAGGCCCAGGGAAACCATAAAAGTAAATGAAGCGCAGGCCAGCGCGATCTGATGTGCAGCCTGTAACTGAGCGCTAATAGTGCCAATCAAAATCCCTGACACCGCAAACGCACCAGCTTCCATACCGATCTGCAGACTGCTGGGTATGCCGATATGCAGCAATTGTGAAATGGCGGACCATCTGATTTTCCATTGGTTCCGTGAAACCGCAATGTATTTGTGGAAAATTTTGTGATTCAGTATAACTATTCCCAACAGTATAAAAATGACGATACGCGTTATCAGCGTGGCTATACCTGCGCCCACCAGTTCGAGCCGGGGAGCACCCAGGTGTCCATAAATGAGGATCCAGTTAAGAATGGCGTTAACGGGTATAGCGGTCAGCGAAAGCGCCATGGCCGTGCGGGTGTATTGCAAACCATCGGTAAACTGTTTGAGCGCCATGAACAGAACCATTGGAATAATGGACAGGCTCATGTAGTTCATGTAGGGCACTGCAAGCCTGACAACCCCCGGGTCCTGACCCAAATGCCAGAGAATATTGCGACCCAGGATCAGGACCGCCGCGATGATGATTGCTGAAACGGCACACAGCCAGAATCCGTTGTAGAAATAATGGGAGACCAGTTGTTTGTCGAATTTTCCGTGGGCGAGCGACACCATTTGTGCAACTGAAATAGTAATACCTATCCCGAAAATGAAAGGGATATTGATTACATTCAGGACAAGAGATGCGGCTGCCAGTTGCTTGTAACCTACAAAGCCGATCATCGCCGTACTCAGCAGGTGTAATGACATCTGTGCCAGCTCACCCAGAATAATGGGGATCGCGAGTTTAAGTGTTGTTCCTGATTCTGTCCTGAAATACATACGGGTGCAAATTTAGGCTGATTCTCCCCACCATCAGGATCAACGAAGTTAACACGGTTCTTCCCGAAACGGGCGCTGAATACTCTTTCGGATAAATGGAGTATTTTTATCGTTGGTGGGCGACCGGATAAATACGATAACTGAAGACTCAAAGGTGAGTCGGCTGAGAAAGCATAAGATGCTGGCTACCGGTATGTTTCTTTTAATGGTGGTATTATATGCCGGGTCGAGATATTTGTTAAAATTATATTCGATTCATTGGCTTGAATATGTAGAGGCTTTTGCCGAGGCCGCAATGGTAGGCGCATTGGCAGACTGGTTTGCGGTCACTGCGCTGTTCCACTATCCGCTCGGCATTCCGATCCCACATACAAACCTGATCGAAAATAAGCGAAAGTCAATAGGGGAAAACCTGGGAGGTTTTGTTGTGGCAAATTTCCTAAGCCCGGCAGCTATCCGACCTTATATTGAACGGTTGCAGGTGAGCGCCTGGATAACGGCATGGCTGGGCCGGGAGAAAAACAAGGAAATGTTGGTCCGGGAAACTTCGGAGATACTGCGGGATGCTCTGCAGAAGCTGGATCCCGAAGTTGCTTCAGGTTTTTTGGCGGGCCGGACTTCTTCGTTGCTGTCTGAAATAAAATGGCACGAGATCCTGGGAAAGATCATTGAGGCGGTCATGAAAAGCAACGACCAGGAGCGGGTTATCGATTTTCTGCTGGCCTCTGTAAGAAAGTATATTATTCAAAATAAGAATAAGATACGGGAATTGGTTAGGGGCGAAAGCCATTTTCTCGTGCCAGGTTTTGTAGACCAGCTCATTGCCGGCAAAATTATCAAAAGCCTGGTGGGGCGTATAGAGGAAATTGAAAAGGATCCCAACCATAAGCTGAGGCAGGACTTTAATCGCAGGTTGTATTCTTTGGCCTCTGGACTAACAGAAGATGAAGCGTGGCAACAATCTGTAGCCAACATCAGTCATATTTTTCTGCGTGAAGATGTTATTCGCGACTTTATGCGATCGGCTTGGAAAACCCTGCAGGATGGAATTGTCCGGGACCTTTCAATGGAAAATCCCGAGATGCACCGATATGTGCGGAAAATATTGGCGGAGGTTTCAGGCAAACTTACCGATGATGCCGTGATGAGGAACAAGATCGATCAATGGGTTAAGAACAGCGTCTATACGATGGTGCTCCGTAATAGCGATGAAGTGGGGCTGCTGATCAGCCGGACAGTAGGACAATGGGAGGGAAAGGAGCTGAGCCGAAAACTTGAACTTGAAGTAGGGAAGGATCTGCAGTTTATCCGAATTAATGGGACGGTTGTCGGCGGAATCGTTGGCTTGCTGATTTACCTGATCACGAATTGGCTCGGATTATAAGGATAAGGGATTTTTGCGAGCGTACAAACTGATGACGCGGTGATTGTAAATATCACTATTTGGTGACAATAATAGATCAGGTTGAACCGGATTTTTCAAAACGTTGATTTTAACATAAAACGATTATTCAGGGATTAGCTATGGACAAATACATTGAAGTAAAATTTGATAAGATCAGTAAGGGGGTTTTGGAGATCCTGATGGGCCGCCTGTCGGAAACGGCGAATGGCTTTGAAGAGGAGGGACAGAGCCTGAAAGCTTATTTCAGCAGTACGATGTATGATCCGGAATACGTAGTGGCGCTGAGCCGTGAACTGGGTGTGGAATTTCAGGTAGCAGAAATTCCCGAACAGAACTGGAATGAGTTGTGGGAGTCAAACTTTGAACCGGTGACCGTCGATGATTTTGTGTCGATCCGGGCGGATTTTCATCCCCGGGATACGCAGGTGAAACATGAGATCATCATAAATCCCAAGATGAGTTTTGGAACCGGACATCATGCGACCACCTACCTGATGGTCAGGGAAATGGGTTTTCTTGATTTTCAGGATAAAACGGTGTTTGATTTCGGAACCGGCACCGGTATATTGGCGATACTCGCGATGAAGCTGGGTGCGGACAGGGTAGTGGCAACGGACAATAACGAATGGAGTATTGCCAATGCGGAAGAAAATTTTTTGCGAAACGAGGTTACTGGAATAAAGCTGATTGAATCTGAGTCGCCGATGCAGGGAAAACAGTTTGACATCATTCTTGCCAATATAAACCGGAATGTCCTGACAGATGCGGTGCCTGCCCTGGCTTCCCAGCTTGGTGTGGGTGGGATACTGCTGGTGAGTGGTCTGCTGGAGTCGGATGAACCGGATTTTATGTATATTTGTGAGAGCAACCGGTTAAAACTGGAAAAAAAGAGCGCCAGGAGCAACTGGATTTGTCTGTATATGAGAAAAACCTGAAATCGCTTTTGCAGCAATTTTAGGTTTGTTTTTTTAATGGATTTATTTATATTTACCGTCCTTTCAGCCGAATAAAATGCAGGAGATAATTCTCGTTATGATAGCTTATGCGCTTGGCAGTATTCCCACATCGGTGTGGGTCAGCCGGGGTATGTTTGATATTGATATCCGCGATTATGGCAGTGGTAATGCGGGCGCTACCAACACTTTCAGGGTACTGGGTCCAAAATGGGGATTATTCGTCATGATCTGTGACGCACTCAAAGGTTTTTTGGCCGTGAAACTTGCCATGTTTGCGTCCAACACGGAAATGAGCGACATTACATTTCTTAATTTTCAGTTAATTCTGGGAATTGCTGCTGTTCTCGGCCATGTGTTTCCCATTTGGGCGGGATTCAAGGGAGGAAAGGGTGTCGCTACTTTATTTGGACTGGTTATTGGGATATCTCCCTGGACTGCGCTTGCCTGCTCTGGTGTGTTTTTGCTGGTTTTATATCTGACCCGTTTTGTGTCGCTGAGTTCCATTCTGGCCAGTGTTGCTTTTCCTTTGTTCATTCTTGTGATCTTTAATGTCGAGAACAGCTTTTATCGTGTTTTTGCCATTGGAGTAGCCTTAATGGTCATACTGACCCATCAAAAAAATATCGGACGAATATTGAAGGGAGATGAAAGCAAGGTGCCTATTTTCAAATATCGCGATCGCCGTAAGCAACGAAATAAATAACTTTTCTGTCTTGAGTTCAGGGTTGTTCAGGTTGGGCTAGGCAGTCACCGGGCGCCTCACAAATTTGGTACAATGATTGATTAAGACAAGAAAATTCCAAAAGCTATGATAAGAAATCTTCTTACATTATTTGTTGTGTCAGCGTTGATTATTGCCTGTTCAACAAATGCTATCACTGGCCGGAGCCAGTTAAAACTGTTACCAGAGTCGTCTCTTCAACAAATGGCAGTTACAGAGTATCAATCTTTTTTGACGTCTAACAGGGTGGTTTCAGCCGCTTCCAACCGGGACGCAGAAATGGTCAATCGCGTGGGGCAAAGAATCATAAACGCAGTGACCAATTACTACCGTCAGAATAATCTTTCCGCCGATCTTGAGGGTTATAAGTGGGAAACCAAACTGGTACAAAACGATCAGGCTAATGCCTGGTGTATGCCAGGTGGAAAAATTGTGGTGTACACAGGATTACTGCCGATCACCCAGAATGAAGCCGCCCTGGCGAATGTAATCGGGCACGAAGTGAGTCATGCGCTTTTTGGTCATGGTAACGAAAGAATGAGCCAGGGGATGGCTGCCCAATTAGGTGGTGTGGCCCTTGACGTGGCGATGGCCAATAAACCCGCCGCGACCAGAAACCTGTTCCATCAAGCCTATGGGGTTGGCTCAAATGTGGGTATCATCCTGCCTTTTTCGCGGAAGCAGGAATTTGAAGCCGATCGCTACGGACTGATCTGGGCTGCGATGGCGGGGTACAATCCGCAGGAAGCTATCGGACTTTGGCAGCGAATGATGGCAAGGGCTAATGCACAAAATCCACCAGAATTTCTAAGTACACACCCTGGACCTGAACATCGCATCGAACAACTGCAAAAATGGATGCCTGAAGCAATGAAATACTACAAACCGATGAACCGGAAATAAATCATATATTTCCTAACATATATACCCTTGATACTCAGGTATCAAGGGTTTTTTTTGTTAAAGTTCTTGATTGTTCATACATATTTTGTTAATTTTGCACATATTTCTGGCCAATTCCTGGCACCTAGTATTGTATCGGTTGTATTATCAGTTGTAATATTAAATAAATTTAAATAGTTCTATGACTCAGACAGTATTCGAAAAATTACAGTATGAAGACGAGAAAAATCTATTAATTCAGGGACTACCCTCTTCAATCGAGAAACAATTCAATAAATTATCTTTTGCAAAAAACATGACTCCGCTGCTTAAATCGAGAAAACTTGATTTTGCGTTGGTGTTTGCAGTTAATGAAAGTCAGTTGAATACGATCCTACGGGACGTGATGCCGTCATTAAAAGAGGATACGAAATTTTGGGTGGCTCATCCGAAAACTTCATCCAAGATCGTAACAGATCTGCATCGCGATCAAAGCTGGAGTCTGCTCACCGGCGGAGGTTATGCCGGAACAGAAGAAGTGGAATTAGATCATGTGTGGACTGCAACCAGGTTTGTAAGACAACAGGTAAGTAGCAGGGTAAATGTTTCGTCGGCAAGAAAACGGCAGCAAGTGGCCTGATCAAATGCTCATTAAAACACAAGGCCTGCAGAAATTTCCGCAGGCTTTTTTTTTGCGGTCATCTCAACGTTTCAGGAAACTGACCGGACGATCAGTTGGTGTCTGATCTGATGCGCGTGATAGATCAGATCAGTTTTGTCGCGACCGATCAATGTAACATGACCCATTTTTCGCCCTGGTTTTGTTTCTCTTTTGCCATAAATATGAAAGAATGCATTTTCAGTGCGTAGCAGGTCCGTCAGGCCTTCATACACTACTGGCCCGTTGAAGCCGGGACCTCCGATGATATTCACCATGACCGACGGAAGTATGAATTCAGTGTTGCCCAGGGGGTAATTAAGGATGATGCGCCATAACATGTCAAACTGGGAGCTGTAATGTGCTTCAATGGTGTGATGCCCGCTGTTGTGAACCCTGGGTGCGGTTTCATTTACCAGGACATCGCCGCTTCGGGTAACAAACATTTCAACCGCAAATAAACCCGGGGATTTGAAATTCTTCACCGTGGATAAAGCGACCGCCTCTACCTTCCAGGACACATCTTTTTCGATGCCTGCGGGGCAGAGCTGAAAATCCAACTGGTTTAAATCCGGGTCAAATATCATCTCCACCGGAGGGTAGATGGCTATCTTGCCATCATTGCCTATCGCGACCATCATGGCGATTTCTTTTTCAATGACCACCAGCTTCTCCAGTACTGCAGTTTCATCAAATGCCAGCGGAATATCGCTCAGGTCCTCCAGCACCTGAACCCCCCGGCCGTCATATCCCCCTGTGGCCAATTTATGAACAGCAGGGAAAAAATCGGTTCTTTCATGCAGGTCCTGCCTGGTTTCGGTTACGACATATGCAGAGGTGGGAATGGCATGCTCGGAGTAGTATGCTTTTTGTTTTACTTTGTTGGTAATAATTCGCAACACAGAAGGTCGCGGATAAATTTGCTTGCCTTCTTTTTCGAGCTGTTCCAGCGCCTCTACATTAACGTTTTCAATTTCAATGGTCAGAGCGTCGAGATTCTTGCCGAACTGGTAAACATCATCGTAGTTCCGGATATCGCCTTCAACAAAATGATGGCAAAGATGTGCCGCCGGGCACTCAGGATCGTTCTCCATCAAAAAAGTTTCCACGGGGTAATTTGCGGCAGCCTGCAAAAGCATTCTCCCTAATTGCCCACCTCCTAATATTCCGGTTTTCAGCATAAAGCAAAGATAGGGGAGACCCGGATTTCGCAGTATAGAAGATTACCGGTTAATTTTCAGGCGGATAGGAAGTTCCGTTTGATTCGCCGAAGGATGGTGGCGGATTTTTGGTTTACAAAAGATAAGACGCTGCCTGTCAATCACTCATCTACTCATGGATTTTTAAGATGACCTGTTTCCGGTCAGCTACAGGATTATAACACGGCTTTATACAAAAAATCAACCAAATAAAATTATATTTGTCAAATGCTGTGGACAGAAGTAAATAATATTACGATTTTTTATCTTTTGTTACGCAGACCAGTATTTGTAAAACAGATTCGAAAACAACAGGGAAATATATTCGGAAGATGGGAAAAAAGTTTGTTTTGTTGGGAATCCTGGTCTCTCTTCTATCAATAAGCGGAAGCGCCCAGGGTCTTGATTCGCAGCCCCGTACCTTTTTTGATATCCAGAAAACCTTTAAGCGGCCCGCAGAATCAGCCGCCAGGAAAGAGGCATATTTAAAAAACCTTTTTGCATTGAAGGGCTTAACATGGCCGGCAAAGTTTCTGTATATCCGGTCATTCAAATACGATAGCCAGCTTGAGGTCTGGGCGAAGAACAAAATCTCCGATGAATACAAGTTGTTTAAAGTTTACAAGGTCTGTGCCCTGGCCGGTACTTTAGGGCCCAAACGATTTGAAGGCGATTACCAGGTTCCTGAGGGCTTTTATTATATCGACCGGTTCAATCCGAACAGCGGTTATTATTTGTCGCTGGGACTTAATTACCCGAACGCTTCTGACCGGGTATTAAGCGATTCTTTGAAGCCGGGCGGGGGCATTTACATACATGGCGGTTGTGCCACCGTAGGATGTATTCCGATCCGGGATGAACAGATTGATGAGCTCTATATTCTTGCCGCCAGTGCCAAAAGCGCCGGCTTGGATTTTATCCCGGTTCATATTTTCCCGATAAAATTTGACGTAAAGAAGAGCTACGAATATCTGGCTAAGCTGACTAAAGACGATCCGATCCTGAAGGCTTTCAGTAATAAAATGGAGGAAGCCTTCGATTATTTTGAAAAATACAAACAGATCCCCGTGGTCATGATCAAAGACAACGGTGAATATGTGATCAATAATTCGTTGCCCTTGTCGCCCAGATTCGTACCTGTTGCCAGGCCCAAGAGTACCCACGTGCCGATAGTTCGGAAAATAGACCGGATACCTCCTGCCGTAACTAAATGGCCCGAATACCAGGGAGGCGCAGTGGCCTACGATGCGTTCCTGAAAAAAGTAGGGAAGGAGATGGCTCCATACCTGCCGGAAGAAATGAAAAGAGCTTTTGTACAGGTTGAGTTTGTAGTTGATAAAGATGGAACCCCGGTTAATTTTAAGGTATTACAGGGGGTAGATGATTATTTCGACCTTGAACTGATCGCTAAACTCGAAAAAATGCCTGCCTGGCAGCCCGCGGTCATGGTAAAAGAAATCGTGCCCAAGAAAATGGTGCAAACGCTAACGATCGGCGATTAAGACTCTTTTGAATCATCGAGTAAAAATTTACAGATTTCCAAAAAAAAAATTTGGTGGATAAAAAACTATGCTTAATTTTGTTAGCGAATACTAACTAACTTAATCTTAGTTGGTCAATAAAAATGGAAAAATTTACAGACAGACAAATAGAGATCATGGAGGCTGCGACAGCCCGGATCGATAAATATGGGATTCAAAACCTGACCATCAAGACCCTGGCGGCCGACATTAACCTGTCAGAACCCGCTTTGTATCGCCATTTCAACGGAAAGAATGATATCCTGCTCGCTGTGCTGGATTATTTTATGGCGGAAATGAAGAACCGGCTGGGCGGTATTCCGGTAGATCCCCAAACGACAGCAGGCGATGAACTCCGGGCCATTTTCAAATCGCAGTTGCAGGCGTTTACAGATAAACCGGCTATTGTCAGTGTAATCTTTGCGGAGAGCATCTTCCATTTTGATGAGGGATTAAGCCAAAAGGTTTCCGATATAGTGGATTTGATGCATGGCTACGTGAAAGCGAACCTGGTCAAAGGCCAGAAATCAGGTCAATACAGTAAGACCATCAAAGCCCCCACGCTGGCCACCATCATTCTGGGAGGCATGCGGATGACCGTATTGAAATGGAAATTGTCGGGTCATAAATCGAACCTGATCAAAGACGGCAGGGCTGTCCTGGAAGGTGTCTTAACCATGATTGAGAAAAGATAAGCAAGTTAAAAACAAAAAAATTTAACCAAAAATGTTAGTGAATATTCACAAACTTATATTTGTACTTTTAATCGGCCTGGCGTGGAACACTGCCCCGGCTCAGGAAGTCTGGACCCTGAATAAATGTATCGATACCGCGCTCGTATTTAACAAAACGCTTCAGATCAACCGTGGTAATGTGGCGATTAGCGGAGAGCGGGAAAAAGAAGCCAGGGCTAACCTGATTCCAAAGGCAACGGTCAACGGCGACTACAAATACTTTATGGAGTTGCCTACTCAACTGATGCCGACAAACGCGCTGAATCCGGCAGCACCCCAAGGGCAATACAAGGATGTCCAATTCGGCGTCCCGCATAATATCAACGCAAATATGCAGGTAGCGATGCCATTGTATAACACGCAGCTATACGGAGCTATCCAGCAGACTAAAATTGCCACTGAGTTAACGCAGCTTCAATTTCAAAAATCACGGGAACAAGTCTTGTACGACGTCACAACCCTTTATTACAATGCCCAGATCCTGAAACACCAGTTGACATTTACAGACAACAACCTGAAAAATACACATAAACTATTGAAGAATATGGAGCTGTTGAAAGAGCAGTTACTGGCAAAAGGAACTGATGTGAACAAGGTTAAGCTGCAGGCAGAACAACTAAGCACCCAACGTGAAAATATAAATAACCGGTATGTTCAGATGCTGAACGCCCTGAAACTGAATATGGGAATAGCCCTGGAAAAAGAAGTAGAAATAGATGATCAGATATCTTTCAAGCCCAGCCTGGCGTATGCCCGGAAAAATAATCTGGACCTTCAGATCATCGAGGCGCAAAAGAAAATGCTGAACACGGAACTGAATACACTCAACAAATCAAGATACCTGCCTTCTTTTAACCTGATAGCTTCATACGGAACGACAGGTTTCGGCTACGACAAAAAACCAAACAATTTCCTGAAATTCTATCCGGTTGGTTTTGCGGGGCTGCAACTGACCTATCCATTGTTTAACGGCACCATCACACAGCGAAAGATCAGTCAGAAAAAACTGGAGCTCAGTAATAATGAATTACAAGCTAAACTTATAACGGATAAGAATAATATGGATATTGAAAACATAACGCGTCAAAGGACTGTGGCAGAACAGACTGTTACCAATACAGATAGTCAAATCACCCTGGCGCAATCCATCTACGATCAAACCATCTTGCAGCAAAAACAGGGGACCGCAAGCCTGACCGACGTTTTGCTGGCAGACAACTCGCTGCGCGAAGCGCAGCAAAATTACTTATCGGCCGTCATCGACTATCTGAAAGCCGATCTCGAACTGAAAAAATTAACCGGAAACATTCTTAATCAATCATTACAACCATGAACTGGAAAAGAATCATTGCTATTGTTGTCATCATCGCCGCTTTGGCTGTTGTTTTCTTCAAGTTAAGAAGCAACAAACAAGTCGCCGTAAATAAAGTTTACCATTACGATAAAGAAAAACCTGTGATGGTTGAAGCCGATACCGTCCGCGTGAGAACGATCGCCGATCAGGGCGCTTATACCGGCACTTTTGAGCCATATAAAGAAACGAAAATAAGTGCGGACGTACAAGGCAAGGTCAACGCCGTCCTGGTTGATGTGGGCAGCTATGTAGTTAAAGGGCAAACGCTTGTTCAACTGGATAATTCGCTGCTGAGGCTTCAGGTACAGGCGGTGGATGTACAGATCGGGGGCCTGGAAGACGATGTGAGACGGTACTCCATTTTGACAGAAGCCGATGCCATCCAGGGAGTTCAATTAGAAAAAGCAAAATTGGGACTGAAAGCCGCCAGGGTACAAAAGGCAACGCTGCTGGAGCAAATCAGCAAAACCTCTGTCAGAGCGCCTTTTAACGGTGTGGTGACCGCCAAACTTAATGAAGTGGGCGGCTATGCTGCACCAGGTATTCCCTTACTACAGATTACGGACATAGGCTATTTGCGTTTTACCGTGAACGTTCCGGAAAATGACCTGTACCTGTTTCAAATGAATAAAGCCTACCATATTTCAGTTGATGTACTTCCGGATATTTCACTATTGGGAAAAGTGGTGCTGACGGGAAGTAAGGCTAATATGGGCAACAGTTTCCCTGTCCAGTTTCAGGTTGCCAATACCAGGAACTTAGCCATCAAGTCGGGCATGTTTGGCAAAGTCAATCTCTCAGGAACCATACCACTGCAGGGAATTGCTGTTCCTGCGTCCGCAGTCATTGACGATGCCGGAAAGGCGCAGGTCTATCTGGTAAAAAACGGAAAGGCTTCCCTTCGAGCTGTCACAACCTCGAAAAATGTTGGCAATGAAGTTGTCATTGCAAACGGACTGAATGAAGGCGATATCATTGTCACCAGTGGATTTATCAATTTATTCGAGAACGCTAACGTCACTATAAAATAAAATCAGCGAAGCATGAATATTACCGAGATATCGATCAAACGTCCGTCGCTGATTATCGTGCTCTTCAGCCTGTTCGCGTTGCTGGGCATTATCGGGTACAAAAACCTGAGCTATGAATTAATGCCTGACTTCAACCAGCCCGTGGTTGTTATCAGAACAGTCTATCCGGGTGCGGAACCTAATGAAGTGGAGACTTCCGTCTCGCGGAAGATCGAAGATGCACTTTCAAATTTGGAGGGTGTGGATTACCTGGTTACAAAATCGTTGCCGAATGCGTCGATCATCATCGCCAACTTGAAATACGGGGTGAATCTCGATAAGACGATGCAGGATGCCCAGCGTTATATTGACAATATTCGAAAAGATCTGCCGCAGGATATTCAAAGCCCTGTGATGAGTAAGGTATCCCCTAATGATTTGCCGATCATGTCAGTCAGCGCGACAAGCAACCTGCCAGCGACGGAATTTTACCAGAAAATGAAAGATGATTACCTGCCTCAGATACAGCAGTTAAAAGGCGTGGCAGAGATCACCATCCTGGGAGGAGAAGAGCGAGAGATCCAGGTGAAAGCAGATAAACACAAACTGAAACTTTACAAAGTTTCTTTATATCAGGTGGTGGAAGCGATCAACCGTTCGGGGATTGATTTGCCGGCGGGCAAGGTTCAGACTGACAGAGAAAGCAATTCAGTGAGGTTGGTTGGGAAATACAATAAAATTGAAGACATCGCAAACGTTCAGGTGGCGATGCCTGTTCCGGGAAGTCCGGTATACGTAAAAGATATTGCAACAGTTTTCGATGGCGTGAAGGAGATGAGTTCTGTCAGCCGCTACAACGGAAAAGACGGCATCGGGTTGCTGATCAAGAAGCAGGGTGATGCAAACGCTGTGGATGTTTCAAGGCTGATCCGTGAAAAATTTCAAACTATTGAAAAACAGCAGGCCGGTGCAAATGTAAAGTTTGTCGTAACAGACGACAGTACCGACAACACCATTGCCGCGGTTAATTCAGTGGTGTTTGATCTTATCTTGGCAGTGATCCTGGTGTCGGCGGTCATGCTTTTATTCCTCAGAAGTTTCCGGAATTCATTGATCGTGCTGGTCGCCATTCCAACATCGCTAATCACCGCTTTTGCAGTCATGTGGTTGTTGGGATATACCCTTAACCTGATGACCTTATTAGCCATGAGCTTAATTATTGGTATCCTGGTGGACGATGCCACGGTAGTGTTGGAAAATATCCAGCGCCATCTGGATATGGGTAAAGACAAAAGGAAGGCCGCATTTGAAGGGCGAATGGAGATCGGGTTTTCTGCCATGTCCATTACGCTGGTCGATGTTGTGGTGTTTTTACCGATCTTGTTTTTGCAGGTTTTTGTGGCCGATATGCTCAAACAGTTTTCGGTGGTGGTCATCACGTCCACGCTTACAAGTCTATTGGTTGGGTTTACGCTAACGCCATGGTTGGCGTCGCGTATCGGCAAGAGCGAGGATCTTCAGCCAACAAATTTCTTCAATCGCTTCCTCCTTTGGTTTGGACGTCAGTTGGACAGGTTTATTAATTGGTATGGCAGGACGCTGGATTGGGTGTTACAACATAAACTGATTTTTACGGGAATTGTACTGCTGTTATTTATTGGATTGGTAGCGATGATGAAACAAGGAATTATCGGCAAGGAAATGATTGCAACGGGCGATCAGGGAAAGTTCCGTTTGGAATTGGAGTTTGATAAATCGACGGCAATTGAACAAAATAATTTTGTCTCTGAAAAAATCGAAAAAGACATTCTAAAACTCCCTGAAGTGGAGACATTGTTCAGCAATGTGGGCGGACCAAGCACGGGTGTAGGTAGTCTGGGTGTGGGCGCTGTCAACAAAACCGAGTTTACTGTTCAGTTGAAGTCAAAGAAGGAGATCCACCATTTATCTACCGAAGCATTCATGCGGAGATTGCGGGATGATTTGCAAAAGCGTTATCCTGGTATTAATTTCTCGATGTCGGCATTGGGATTGATCCCACGTACGGCTCCCATTGAAATTACTTTGAGCGGCGGCAGTGTTCAGCAGGTGATGCAAACGGGTGAACGGTTAAGATCGGTCGTTGAGAAGATCCCCGGGGCGGATAATGTGCGGCTTTCCGTAGAGACAGGTAGTCCTGAATTGAAAGTTATTCCTGATAAAGATAAGATGCAGCGATTAGGCTTGAGCACAGCTTATGTTGGCTCGAATCTGCGGACTGCGTTTACGGGGAATGACGACGCTACGCTGACTGAAAAAGGGACGGAGTACCCGGTGCGGGTCTGGTTGGATCATTTCAGTCGGCAAAATGCAGAAGATGTCAGTCAGCTTCATATAGTCAACCCAGCGGGGGTACCGGTTGAAGTGCCGCAATTTGCCTCGATCGAGCGTGATAATTCACCGTCATTATTGGAGCGGAAAGACCGGCAGCCCGCGGTTACACTGACTGCAGAAGCTTTGGGTCGTCCTTCCGGGACAGTAGCCGATGATGTAGTGGCTTATATTAAAGACCATCCTTTGCCTAACGGCATTGAGATGACCTGGGGAAGCGATATCAAACGGCAGAATGATAGTTTTGGCGCATTGGGATCGGTGTTAATGATTTCCTTTTTGTTGATCTACCTGATCATGGTAGCTTTATATGACAGTTATATATATCCGTTTGTGGCCTTATTTGCCATACCTGTTGCGGCCATCGGCGCGTTCCTCGCATTGAATTTATCGCTGAGTCATTTAAGTCTGTTTGCATTGTTGGGGTTGATCATGCTGATGGGACTTGTGACGAAGAATTCCATTCTGATTGTGGACTTCACCAATCAATTAAAAGCGGCTGGAAAACCGTACAGGGAAGCGCTGATCATTGCGGGGAAGGAGCGGATGCGCCCGATCCTGATGACGACACTATCGATGGCGATTGGTATGCTGCCTATTGCACTGGCTTCAGGCACTGCAGCCGAATGGAAGAACGGTTTGGCCTGGGTGATTATTGGAGGTTTGTTGTCTTCACTGGCACTAACTGTTTATTTAGTGCCGATGGTCTATTATGTGGTTGACAGGGCAAAAGAAAAAATCCATCTAAACAAAAAGCAAAAATAATGAAGAAACTATTATTCATACTACCGATGCTGGTTTTCGGTATCGCGCTGAGTTCATTTTCAGGCGATCAGGCTCAGGGGAATGTGCTGGTCGTGAAAGTAGCAAATTTAAGAAACTCAAAAGGAAATGTGCAGTTTGCCCTGTACAACCGGGACGGTTCAATTCCCGATGAGCACTACAAAAAATATTACCGGATCGAAAAGGCTAACATTGTCGACGGTAAATCCGAAGTCATCTTTAAAAATCTGCCAAAGGGACGATATGCGGTGAATGTTTTACACGATGAGAACGGCAATGGCAAGATCGACAAGGGGTTGCTTTTACCTAAAGAGGGGATAGGTTTTTCCAACTATCAGTCGATTGGTATAGCCAACAAACCTAATTTCTCAAAGGCCAGTTTTGAGCTGAACGATGATCGGGAAATGACGGTGAAGGTTGTGTATTTTTGAATGAAAAATAATCCAGCAGTAGTTCGTTCTTAGTCAACAAAGGTTTCTTTGATTATGGCTTTTACGCTCTCAATTTCTTCAGCAGACAATTTTCCGAATATCTTCACTATGCGTTGCCGGTCAATAGTCCTGATCTGATCAACCGCAATCCAGCCTTTTGCCTTTTTGTGTTTTACTTCAACTCTTGTTGGATAAGGTTTTGAGCTGCTTGTCATCGGCGCAACTACGATTGTATTCAGATACCTGTTCATTTCGTTAGGAGACAAAATCACGCAATGTCTTGTCTTTTTCATTTCACTTCCGATTGTAGGGTCAAGATTAACCAGTACAATTTCATACTGACTTACTTGTTCCATTCGTCGAAAAATTCATTTTCAAAAACATCATTAATCAGGAGCGTATCATCGCCCCTTTCGTGCATTTTTTTAAACGCCTTATCCCAATTTTTTCTTGGTTCTGGTTTGGGTTTTAAAATAATTCGCCCTTTCTCCAAAATCAGTTCAATTTTGTCGCCAATGTTATATTTTTCAAGAATGGTTTTTGAGAGGCGAATCCCCTTTGAATTTCCGATATTTATTACTGAAATTTCCATAGTTTATTTGTTGTTACTACAAAGTAGTTACAACAATTGAAATTTTCCAAATAATTCTGCAAAAATAGCATAGTTTGTTTCCCTCCAAAAAGCGCTCGAAAAAATACGAGTGCGAAATAGCTGCGACGTAGGTTCTTAGCTTCATTTTTTAAAAAGTCCATTGATTTTTTGTTTAAATTTGGTAAATCAACGCTATAGATTTAGGCAGGCAAGTTGAATGGGGTTCATGCGCACGCGCTGAAAATATAAATTGTAATACTTATGACACCTTCAAAGACATCTGAAATTAGTGTAAATTACCGTGGTACGGACAAGCTTATCACAGGAATTGTATTGGCTGTTATTACTTTCTGGCTTTTTGCACAAACGACTTTAAACATTGCACCGGCAATGGGGGCTGATTTAAAAATCAGCCATAACTTAAACAATATTGCGGTCAGTATTACCGCTTTATTTTCCGGGATCTTTATTGTCGTCGCCGGTGGATTAGCCGATAGGGTAGGTCGCGTGAAAATAACATATATTGGACTCGCACTGAGTATTGCTGGTTCCCTGCTCATTGCAATATCGCCATCCGGCACTTCTGTTTTTTTAATGGCCGGACGTATTTTGCAGGGGCTTTCAGCGGCGTGTATTATGCCCGCAACACTGGCTTTGATGCAAGCTTATTTTGATGGTAAGGAACGTCAGCGTGCACTCAGTTTTTGGTCTATTGGATCATGGGGCGGTTCAGGACTTAGTGCCTTATTTGGTGGACTGATCGCTTCCACTATTGGATGGCGCTGGATTTTCATTTTTTCTATCATTGTGGCTATAGTCAGCTATTTGCTACTGAGGGGTACACCCGAAAGCAGCGCCAAGGAGCAGCCTACAAGTACGAGATCCTTTGACTGGGCCGGCCTTCTCACTTTTATCATTGCAATGGTAGCACTGAACATTGTGATCGGTCAGGGATCCAGCCTTGGGTGGCTGAGTCCGGCTATATTATCGGGGATAGCGGTTTTTGTCATTTCGGCTATTTTCTTTTTCAGGATCGAGATCCGTAGCCAGGTGAGTTTTATTGACCTGACCATATTTAAAAACAGAACATTCTCAGGGGCTACACTTTCCAACTTTCTGCTCAACGGTGCCGCCGGAACATTGCTGGTGTCCTTAGCGCTTGTACAAAGTGAGGCCGGCCTGTCGTCTTTACAATCGGGTTTAATTACGGTTGGCTATTTAATAGCTATACTAAGTACAATTCGCGTGGGAGAAAAGCTGCTTCAAAAAATGGGACCAAGAAAACCGATGTTGCTTGGCTGTCTCATCACCGGAGTAGGTATTTTATTAACAAGCTTTACCTTTCTGCTGGCGAATGAATACCTTGTTGTCGCATTTATCGGGTTCACTTTGTTTGGGACCGGCCTTGGCTTTTATGCCACGCCCTCTACCGATGCTGCTGTAAGTAATGTCCCGGCTGATAAAGCAGGCTCAGCATCTGGTATATACAAAATGGCATCCTCTTTGGGAGCAGCCTTCGGCGTTGCGATTTCTGCTGCCATCTATTATGGATCCAGCAAGATGAATGGGAATATACGTATGGCAGATATTTTTATGGGCAGAACAGACAATATCAATGTACGGTATGCTGCCGCTCTGGGACTGCTCTTTAACGTTTTTATGGTTGTTGTGGCCATTATTGCGATTTTGGTAACAGTCCCAAAGAGCGTCAATAAGAAAACTTTAAGTACCACGGTCAGTTGAAAAGGAGAGATTATGAAAGTCACTGTCATCAAAGCTTTCAATGATCAATTAGATTGACTTCACATTATACTATTTTCCTGGGTTGCGGGAAAGCTGTTTCATCAGGCGATGACAGCTTTTCATAATAATAGAGTACTAGCCTTTGAATGCTATTGCTCAAAGAATTCCCCGTCTGCCTTTATCATCACATCGGTACTGATATCAAATGGATCCGGGGCTCCGACGTTAAAATCATTGCGATTAAGAATTCCTGTTATCTGGAAGCCGGCCTTATTCTTTTTGAAAGTAGGATCAAACAGGGTCCCTCGATACCACATATTCATTGTAACCTGTTTGGTTACTCCATGCATGGTGAGGTCGCCCGTAATTTTAAACCGGTCTTTCATACCCGTTGTTTTGGTGATGGAAGTTGACTTAAAAGTCATCGTTGGGTATTTAGCCACTTCAAAGAAATTTTTGCTTCTCAGGTCATCATCCCGCATTTTCACTTCAGTATTTATAGATGACACATCAACCGAAAGCGTAAATGCCGCATCACTGAAATCGGGCTTCGTCGTGGTAATCGTTGCATTGAATTTTTCAAATAGTCCGAATATGTCAGAAAAGCCCCGGTGCACTACGGTAAAGGTTAATTTAGAATGCATGGGATCATCTTTCCATGTGGTTTTCTGGCCATAAGAGAAGTTTGCAGCAAGAAGAATTAAAAAGGAAAAAAGGATCTTTTTCATAGCACTAAGTTTTATTTAGTAGTAACGAGATAATATGAAACCGGACAGGTTCACGCTGATAGGATGGTTGCTGATTCATACGCTGCCTATTTTAAAAAGGACGATAATCTCTCTTTTCATGTTGAATGGTTACCCATTGCAAGGTGGAAAATTCTTCGATAATAAATTCTCCATTGAATCTTCCCAGTCCCGATCCTTTTTCGCCACCGAAAGGCGCATTGGGTTCATCGTTGACTGATTGGTCATTTATATGAATCATACCGGTAGTAATCTGACGCGCAATTTCCACTCCTTTTTCAGGGTTAGAAGTATGTAAAGCGCCGCTCAATCCATAATTAAGCTCATTGGCCATGGCCAATACTTCTTCCACCGTTTTGAAAGGAACCAACGGCGCTACCGGCCCAAATATTTCGTCATGCGCAATGGGAAAATCGTTTTTCACATTCGAAAGTACTGTCGGCTCCAAGACATTTCCATTGGCTTTGCCGCCCAACTCAATTTTTGCGCCTCTCGTTACACTGGCATCAACACTTTTTAAAATCCGCTGAACGGCTTTTTCATCAATCAGCGGGCCTACCAAGACTTCAGGATCGGCAGGATTGCCAAATTTTAATTTTTTGACTCTTGCAACAAATTTCTCTTTGAATTCATCATAAATTTTTTCCTGCAAAAGGATGCGGTTGATAGACATGCAGATTTGTCCCTGGTGCAGGAACTTCCCAAAAACAGCGGCCGCTACCGCCTGGTCTATATCGGCATCATCCAAAACAATGAATACATTATTGCCGCCCAATTCCAGGGATGTTTTTTTCAAATGTGAAGCAGCGAGCTTAGCAAGGTTAGTTCCGACCGGCGTTGAGCCTGTAAAGGAGATGAGTTTGGGAATCGGGTGCTCTACAAAAGGATCACCGATCAGTGATGATTTACCCACTACAACATTCAATACGCCCTTGGGTAATCCGGCCTCTTCAAATATTTTCCCGATGATCGTTCCACCAATGATAGGTGTTTCGGAGGCAGGTTTTAAGACTACCGTATTGCCAATAGCCAGGGCTGTGGCAACCGAGCGCAATGAAAGATTGAATGGAAAATTGAACGGACTGATGACGCCAATAACGCCCAAAGGTTTACGATAAACCCGGCTTTCTTTACCGGGAGTAAAGGAATCAAAAATATAGCCATGCTGGCGTGTGGGAAATGAAGCCGACTCACGAACAATGTTGATGCCTATTTGCAGCTCAATTGCTGTTTTTATAATGGTGCTTCCGCATTCCTTTGTCATGATATCGGCTATTTCATCCTTTCGCTGCTCAATGATATTTGCAGCTTTAGTCATGATGTCGCTTCGAGTTTGCGGCAGTGTTTTTCCCCAGGCATCCTGTGCTTTTTTGGCAGCTTTATAAGCCTCGTTCAAATCCTTCAGCCCCGCTGCTTTAAACGTGGCGACAATTGATTTGTCGTAAGGATTGTAATCATCGATGCTGTCGTATTCGCTACCAGGTTTCCAAATACCATCGATAAATTGCTGATTAAGATTTTGATACAAGCCCATAATGTGATTGATTTATTTCAGTTTAAAATGATCAAACTTAAAATGCCATTTTGGCCAATAAGACTATTTCGCTTGAGTTCAAAACTGGCTCCCACATAATCGCGTCTTGCACATTCTTTTGCACCTACTTCATTGTATAAACAAATAATGCGTTACTTTGTTTCGGCTTTTTGCAAATGCCCAAAAACGAAAAATAGGTAATCCAACCATCTAAGCCTCATTATTTTTTTTAATAAACTTGTCAAAAATATTTGATTATCAATGGAATATGGCTCGCATATTGATTTATTGAAAACAGAACTCCAGCGTCATTGGCATGATCCAAATCAACCAGATAATATCCACTTTTCATTAACGGGGGATGGCGGTTCCAACCTGAGCATGCAGACGGACTTACTTTTATCTAAAATAGCTGATAATCAGTTGGTTATAAGACCGTATCTTTTTAAATATCAAATCGGTTCCAATTTAAAAACGGCCGAAACTCAATATCGACAATGCTTTCAAAGAACTAGATGAATTCTAACCACAACACTAATCACTATAAAGTAATTACAAAAAATTGAAATTTCCCCAAATTATTTTCGAAAACATTCGAATCTGTTACCGTCCACTGCAGTTCACGTCGAAATATATGCATCCACAAAATGGTGGTCAGTATCATTGGAATTTATAGATGGTCTCTGAGATGCGAAAGGATAAACTTTTCTTTTGATCCCCTTTCAATATATATCTGTATCTTACACTTTAAGACCCCGATAAAATTATGCAGGCCATGGGAAGGATCATCCTATAACTTATCGATGTTTGCAAAACCAAATTAGCCATATTCAACATGAAGACAAATTATCCAGGATTCATTGTAGCACTGCTTTTTTGCTCTATAGGTGTAGCAGAAGGGCAGGGTGTATTCAGTTATGAACCCTTACATCCGCAGGCCGGAGATACCATCAGGATTTCCTACCTATTGCCAGAGAATTATTTAACGGTTCCCCAGGGTCATGTGGTCAGTTATAGGGGTACGCGTGAATCTATTTCCGAAATCAATCTTGTAAAGAAGGATTCCATTTTCCGCAGCTACATCGCCACAGATTCTTCGATGACTCTGCTCGCCTTTAGCTTTAAAAACGGAGAAGTCCATGACAATAATTCAAACCATGGATTTTTTGTTCCATTATATGACGGAAATAAAGTCAGGGAGAACGCCTATTATAACCAAGCTCGTTTTGTTGATTTTCTTGGAGTTTTCAAGTTTCAACTCAAACCTGACAACAGCCTTATCCTTAAACTTCTGGAATCAGAGGGCGCCCTATATCCACAAAGCCAACGACGCACCGCATCACTCTATCTTCGAACTTTGTACAGAATAAATCAATCCGAAGCCAGGGATTTGGCGGATCAAGAGGCTGCTGAAATTCTCGTGAATCCTGCATTGACAAAAAAGGATTATGAAAATCTCGAAGACATTTACGCCGCAGTTGCTCTCCCCGAAAAGTCGGCGGCATATAAAAAGCTCAGGGCCGAAAAAATACCGTATAATAAGTTTGATCAGGACGACTTGCTGCAAATGCTGAGGCAGGAAAAGAACATCACGGTAAAAGAAGATTGGTTAAAGGAAGTGGAAAATAAATGCTTGGATAAAAATGAAACGGTTCCTTACGACAAGCTGATCATCATGTTAAAAGAAAATATGGCTTCAGCTTATATTGACGCTAAAAACTGGCCTGGATTTGAATCGATCATGAAGACGCTCCCCATTCAAACTCAGTTCCGGATTTATTATGGCAGAGCTGCAAGAAAAGCGATCGAAGATTCTGCTACCTGGGATCTTGCGGCAGCTTTTGCTAAACAAACTGTAATCTTTAGTCGGGAAGAATGGCTCAATCCCCAGGGTGAAGTGCCGAACTTTATGACCCGGAATGAAATGATTCAGAGTAGCAAAGACAATTATGGATTCGCAGCCAGGAGCTACGCAGAGATCCTGATAAAACTGAATCGTTATCCTGAGGCACTTCCCTATGCTAAAGAAGCTGCATATACAGTGAAAGAGGGGAGGGAGGTCGAATATAACAGCCTCTACGCCTCCATTGCTGAAAAAACGCTCACTCCAAAGGAATACATTCCGCAACTTGAGCAGTTTGTAACAGACGGCAGGGAAGACAGCAGTATTGTGATGATTTTAAAGAAAGCTCATATTTTGCAAGGTCACACTACGGCAAAGTCCCTCTCATTCATTGAAAACCTCAGACGAAGCGCACATGATGATTTAGCAAGTAATATTAAAGACCAGATACTCAACAAAGAGTCATTTCCGTTTGAATTGAAAGACCTTGCTGGAAATTCCGTTCAATTGGCAGATTACAAAGGCAAAGTGGTTGTTTTGGATTTTTGGGCCACCTAGTGCGCCCCGTGTATTGCATCGTTTCCAATTATGAACCAGATCGCTGAAAGTTATAAAGAGGACACTTCTGTTGTATTTCTATTTGTCAATTCGCTCCAGACCGGTGGCGACCGTGTCAAGCCTGTCAGAGACTTCATGAAAAGCACGCAGTACGGGTTTAGAGTTCTATTGGATACAGCCGACAAGGTTGCGGATTTATATAACGTAAAAAGCCTGCCCACAAAGATTATTATTGGCAAGGACGGCAAAATAAAATTCAACTCGAAGGGCTTTTACGGAACCGAACTACTCAAAAAAGAATTGCCGGTAATGATTGAACAGGCAAAGTAGTAGCGTTTGGTCAGCCGATGGATTTTGTAAAGTACAAGGAGGCTAAGTGGCGTTAGTGTTGTAATACTGAAGTGATTACCGAGATAACCACGTCTTTCCGTTTACCTTGGTTATTAGGCTTATTAATCGAACCGATATGTTAAAATCCGCGTTGTACCTGCTTATTTTGTTATTAACAGAGTGTACATCTTCAACTCAAGATAGCAATACTGTTATTGCCGGAAGTTTGAGCAACCTCCCGGACGGTGTTTTATATCTCCAAGGAGAAGACTTGACTGCTGTTGACTCAGTCAAAACAATTAATGGCAATTTCAATATTACCCTATCTCCTTCAAAAACGGGCGACAATGTGTATCTCACTTTTAAGCATCGATCAAAGGCTGATAATATAATCAGGCTTTTCAGTTTTAATACAAAGAACAGATACGGAACCGGGACGCTAAATATGGGTGAGGTAATTGTAGGTGATAGCATTACCATGGAGGGAAAGATTACTGAACGATCGCCGGATTTTTTGATAAAACAAGGAATAATAGATGCTCTAATAGATTCAGTTGCTACTGGAAAGCAAACACGAGTAATGCATAATCTAGATTATAACTTTTCGACTCCTTTAATAAGTTCGTTTGCGGTGTATAAGAACTATGTAAAAAAATATCCGTATTCTTTCTACTTACTTCATGAACTTAATAAGTATAAACATGGATATTCAACGGATCAGTTGGGAGAGTTGTTAAAGTTATTTACGCCTAATATTCGGAATAGGAAAGATGCATTAGAAATCGAACAATCCATTTTACTAAGAAAAAACAATAGAAAATCCATCGTCGGTACCAATTTTCTTTCATTTAAAGGAGCCTATGAATCTTGCATTGACAGCACCGCAAAGCTTAATATGATCATATTATGGGCATCCTGGTGCAACCCCTGTATTGCGGAGATACACGACCTTCAGACTGTCTATTCAAAATATGGGCCGAATAAAAACTTTAAGATGGTATCTGTATCTTTGGATAGAAAGAAAAACGACTGGATGACGGCGGTTCAAAAGTATCATATGCCGTGGCGGCAATTATGGGTTCAAAATGATTTGTCAACATACACGAATGACATTTTTCAATTTGACGGAGGCATTCCATATGTACTTTTTGTTGATTACAATGGCACGATATTGCGAAGGTTTACTGGCTTTAATGTGGAGAATCTGAAACGCTATGCTAATACTATTGATGAACTTCTTCATAAAAATTGATCGTGCTTTATGACTATAGTTATCATTCTTAGGATAACCACGCTTTTCCGTTTACTTTGGTTATTAGACTTATTAATTGAACCGATATGTTAAAACCTGCCTTGTACCTACTTATTTTATTATTAACAGGGTGTACATCTTCAACTCAAGATAGCAACACCGTTATCACCGGAAGTTTGGGCAACCTTCCCGACGGTATTTTGTACTTCGTTGGAGAAGACTTGGCTGCTATTGATTCTGTAAAAACAATTAATGGTAATTTCAATATTACCCTATCTCCTTCAAGAACGGGCGACAATGTGTATCTCACCTTTAAGCATCGATCAAAGGCTGATAATATAATTAGGCTTTTCAGTTTTAATACAAAAAACAGATACGGAACTGGGGAGTTAAATATGCGCGAGGTAATAGTAGGTGATAGCATTACCATGGGGGGAAAGATTACTGAACGATCGCCGGATTTTTTGATAAAACAGGGAATAATATCTGCTCTAATAGATTCTGTTGTTATAGGAAAGCAAACACGAGTAATGCATAATTTAGATTATAACTTTTCGACTCCTTTAATAAGTTCCTTTGCGGTGTATGAGAATTTTGTAAAAAAATACCCCTATTCTTTCTACTTACTTCATGAACTTAATAAGTATAAACATGAATATTCAACAGATCAGTTGGGAGAGTTATTAAAATTATTTTTGCCTAATGTTAGGAATAGGAAAGATGCATTAGAAATCGAAAAATCCATTGTACTGAGAAAAAATAATAGAAGAACCATCGTCAATACCAAATTTCTTTCATTTAATGGAGCCTATGAATCTTGCATTGACAGCACAGCAAAACTTAATATGATCATATTGTGGGCATCGTGGTGCAACCCCTGTATTGCAGAGATACACGACCTTCAGGCTGTCTATTCAAAATATGGGCTGAATAAAAACTTTAAGATGGTATCTGTATCTTTGGATAGAAAGAAAAGCGATTGGATGGCGGCAGCTCAAAAATATAATATGCCGTGGCGGCAATTGTGGGTTCAAAATGATTTGTCAACATACGCGAAAGACATTTTTCAATTTGACGGAGGTATTCCATATGTACTTTTTGTTGATTACAAGGGGACGATATTGCGGAGGTTTACTGGCTTTAATGTGGAGAATCTGAAACGCTATACTAATACAATTGATGAACTTCTTTATAAAAATTAATGAGGAGGGCAACCAAACAGACCCTATTCTGTACTTTTATTGAGGATTTAAGACACTAATATGAAGATTTTACCCGTTTTCTTTCTTCTTTTTTTCCCTTTCGTGGACTTGCCGGCTCAGGTGTTCCCGGTGAGTGTCAGTTTACAACTTCGGCTATTGACTGAAGAAAAGTACAGTTTGGTCTTATCCGATGCATATACAGGTATGGATCTGATGGCTCCCACCAAAATCGCTAATTTTGAAAGCCAGATACTTAAATTAGGCCTGACGGAACCAAAGTGGGGAATCCTGAGCCTCAAAACAGAGAGCGATAGTTTACTGGTTTCTTCGGATCCATTTTTAATCACGGACAAACTCACTGAAATAACCGTTGATAATACGGCCGCTGTAAGCTCCCCCGATGTTCGGCCAAAGAAATTAGAGTTATCAATTGTATGAATTGTTAACTTTAAATTTTGAAAA
>NZ_JBYTEI010000005.1:22925-143881 GCF_058792415.1 Niabella sp. CPT15-335-S11 | reverse complement strand
AAAGCTGCCTAATGAAAAAGAAAGAAATCTTAACTTAGCAATCAACCCTGATGGTCCTAAAATTGGGGAGTGTTATAGACTATCAAAGTTTAATTAATGCTATAGCAGATAAAAAGATCGAATCCTTATTTTATCAAGGTATTGATGGCATTCAAAAATTCTTCAGGGAGAGAATTGGGGTTGAGATATTCGAAGAAAAATCAGCTGATATAAATCTCCTTGTCAAGCAAAGAAACCTGGCTGTTCACAACAGAAGTAAAATTTCGAAAGAGTTTATTCGACAATTTCCGGGCGAAGATTTTGTAGAGAATATGTATTTGAAATTCACATTTGATTATGTTCAACAGCTAGTGCCTGCATTGTATAAAATCGTTAATCAACTCGATTATACATTTAGTGATAAATTCGATCTCAAGCAAGTTGAATACTAAAAGTCAACAAAGACAAAAAGGTATAATGTGTAAAAGTTGATATCAGCTTTAAGTCCCCCCTATTCAAATCATCAAACTTTAGTCCAGGCACGAAATCGGGGAAATGAACTGCATCTCCCCCCAGCGTTTTTATGATTGACCGTTAAGTGCGTTTCTAAAATACCAAGGCTGACTGGTAATTTACCCCGTTTTTTAGTAGGATACCGCCTCCCCTAGTTGTTAGTTTGTCCAAAAAATCGACATGACAAACTTAAAATCGTCCGGCCAGGAACAATTGGAATCTACCCTCGATGACATGTCCCAGGTATTTAACAACATTGAACCTGAGCACCTGAAAACAGAACTCTGGCAGTGGTTACTCATCTCGAAGGATGAAAAGCCAAAACCTAAATCGAAAGAGGAAAGACAAAGAATACATATACTCTTTCAGCAACTGATAAATCTGATAGCTACGGCCCATGAACTCATACATATTGATCGGGTCTCCGGAGTGCGTCAACACGAGATTGGTGTAAAATCTATTCCAAATCCGGCCTGGTCAGCAAAGGACCACGATGATGTATATGACAACATAGCCCTCCCCCGCCATGTCCATCTGAAGTCCCTGAGCGCGAAAGAGTGCGTTGATTTATATGGCGTGATCTATTCCTTCTTCGAATGGAAGTCGGTGACGAACTGGAACCGGGAACTTAAAACGTGGAAAGACGTCACCCTTTGCAAGGACGATTTTGTTGACGAACACTTGCTGGATAGGCCACTCCAATGCTATACGTATCTTTCAAAGTTGATCGAAGTATGCCAACTGCTTTGTAAGACGGAACATTTCGGCGAACCCCACTCGCCAATCAGTTTTCTTTTTGCCTCGGATTACATGCCGTCGTTTTGTACAGCCGAATGCCTGCTGTCACCGGTATACTATATTGAGCTCATTTTAGAGCATGTGCCAAGGTGGCACACCAATTCTCAAATAGATGCATGGCGGCACGCTGCCACAACTGATGGTAAAGCCTGGGAAAAAGAAGACGCAATAACCTTAATACGTTTACATGACAACATTCAGTGCTTAATTGAGTTAGCCATTATCCTCAAGAGTACCCCCTACATTTCCGAGGATTGGATACAGACCGAAAAATGGTCTCTGGTAGAAAAACGGAAACCGCCATTTGAGCCTTTTGACCGGCAGTACCTGACCAAAAAAGAATGCGAAAATCCATTTGAAGTGCTGCACAAGTTACTTCCCTCAAGCATGGGCTATTATCGTGAGATGCTGCGAGAATGGCTGGAAGCTGCGCTGGATAAAGAGGACGATATCTACGACCAATATTTCAAATTTTCAGATGTAAAAAAAGTACTCGAAGCCCTGCATGCTATAACACATATGCTATGGGATCCGGAAAAGCGAGCACAGATGTTTAAGCTAAAGAATAAACTAGACCAACAGTAGGTCGATACTTATCCTCTGTGACCTTCATGCATATATTAGAACAACCCCGTGCCCCCTCCCCTTTTCCCGGCTCAAACCCAGGTCAAAATAAACGTAATCCTCAAAGATTTCAGCCTCAATAATGCTGTCGAATTAATTATGATACGAGCACAAAAAACCTGGGAAAACCCAGGTTCTAGTTCTAAATTGCAATCATTAGAGATCAGCGATTAAAATAAAACAAGCTCATTGGTTACCAATATATTGGAAGTCATATATAAAACTATCATTCAATTAACCAGCGGCATCACTCAGGTCCTGAATTTTCGGATTTTCGAAACTTTCAGAGTGTTTCTCCCAACACCCGATTAATGTCCGACCATATCGGTCATCTTCATTTAGGCGGATTTTCGGGAATAGCATTTTTCGAAAGTTGCTCCAGCCGGCCGAAATAGAAATAAACGGACTCCAAAAAGAAACGCATTAATTGGACCCATATCATGAGCTTCATATGCTTTTTTAATTCAGGATCATTTTCAAATTTTTCCATTCTCTCTTTTTTATCACCCTGTTCGTTTTCCATCATGGCAGCCTTCACAATAAACGCCGCATGGTATTGCGTCCCTACAATCGACATCAGCGAATCCCTTAGTTCCCTTTGAATATCGGAAAGGCTGATCATTTTCGATACGAACAGAATCATTTTTGTGTCTGGATCCGCTGCGATCTTTTGATTGCTTGGCCAGTCGCAGGACGGATTCTGGTGTATTTTTTCGCCAAAAAGCTGCCAGCAACAGCAAATAAAGGTCTCCAGACATGCTGCAATTCCCACATTCCTGATTGTCTTTTTATCTGACACGCCAGGCAAATCAATATTGCTATTCAAAATATCTAAGAAGCTATATTTTTTGAGTAATCTGGGAAGGTCCATAAACATGTGCAGACTTTCTAAGTTCTCCAACTTACTCAACCAATGTATGATGCCATCAGTAATGGTTTCACAGTCGTAGTCAGTGAACAAAGTCCGAAAAACAGATTCAGCCTGATCCTGAGTTTTCACAAAACCGACATACTCCTTGCCCTTTTTGTTTTTTTTCTTTATAGACATATTAAAATTTTAATTATTAACTAGTAAAATTATCTAAGGCGGATTTAATAATCGTCATCAGGAAAGAATAATTTATTCGCTTTGATGGGATATTTTAGTCAAAGTAAACGTTTGGCTAAATCAAAACACATCGGATCGATCTGAAAAAAGCTGGCTTTACTATTCCTTCCGAGGCTGTTTGCGTTCTCGGCTCGAAATTAGAGCCTGGCAAGACTACCAGGCTCAGTTAAGTGTATGAATACACTGAACCATCAGCAACTAATTCAGCCCAAGTTAATCTAATTGATCGATATTGCCTACACTTTCTTCACAAGGATTCTCCTCTTTCTCTCTAAATATTTCGGTAGCGAATACATAAGTTTATTTTCCACTATTAAATCCGTTTAGAATTCCTCATCATCGCGGCCTCTGTAATGGGTTTTGAGACTACCGCTGACATGAGCTACCTCACGGACATCGATCAAGTGGGCGGCCTCGATCAGCTTAAGCAATTGCGTACATATCTTGAGTTCGCTTAATGGATATGTCGAACGTTCCGGGCAGAGCGCTCGGTCGATTGCCCCTGTCCAATAGTCCAGCCAAATTTCTAATGGCACGAATGCAAAGAACCGTCTGAATACAGGATATGGATTACAAAATTCTTTTTTGGAAAGGTATCTGGGGAAGTCCATCCACGCGTCCTGAAACATGCGATTGCAGGCAAAGAAGGCTGGATTCAAAAGATCTTTTTCTTCCACCTCAATCTTACTTCGTTTGACATCTTTCAATATGTGGGAGGCCTTTATAAGCGAAACCACCCAGCGCATACACAGTACCACATCTGCCGGGGATCTGTCGTCGTATATACCCTTCGACATGGCACTTTCTATGACTCTTCGAACAGTCTGTTTCAACGAGTAAAAACCCGATGCAGAGAATATTTCTGCGAGTACCTGGTAAGGGTCGGTTACCGCGGTGCCTGCCCAGATCCTGGTTTCAAAAATGTCTTCCGTCCTCTTTTCTTTTTTCATAGTTTAACAATTTAGAAAATTGATCAAAATTATTTACGACTCCAAAGATGCGTGACGTTAGCCCGGTAATCAATTCTCAAATGGCATATTTTATGCTGAAATTTGGAATAAATTATGTATCTCTATAAATATACACACTTCAGCGCGAGGTCCCGGCCTTATATAATTCTATAAATAGCACGGGAAGGAAGGGACTCACCCGCCAATCGCAGTAATCCGTTCTTTACAATTTTTATATTTATATTGTACCCTCAAACAATATTTCAGCTATGCAGAACAAGAAGAAAGAATTATCTCCTGGACTGATAAGCGTATTAAAAGCGCGCTTCGAAAAAAATATGGGCCGCCATAAAAATCTGACGTGGGATCAGGTGCAGGACCGGCTGGAGCGGCATCCCAAAAAATTGCGGGCACTCAGTGAAATGGAAGACTCGGGGGGTGAACCGGATGTTGTTGGAAAGGATGAAAGTACGGGAGCCATTATTTTCTTTGATTGTTCCCCGGAGAGCCCTAAAGGCCGCAGGAGCCTTTGTTACGACCGGGAGGCGCTGAACGCCAGGAAAGAAGATAAACCCAAAGACAGCGCCATGGATATGGCCGCCGCAATAGGCATTGAGATGCTTAGTGAAGAACAGTACCGTTATTTACAGACCCTCGGCCACTTTGACCTGAAGACCTCTAGCTGGGTGCTCACACCGGCGTCTATCCGAAAACATGGAGGTGCCGTTTTCTGTGACCGCCGTTACGACACGGTCTTCCTGTATCACAACGGTGCCGATTCCTACTACGCCGCCAGGGGTTTTCGTGGGGCGTTGATTGTATAAGTACATAGAAATATCACACGCTCTCAATTACGGACCCAAATTTTCTAGTTTCAGTTACCGGAATGTTGAACCATTTCCTGCACGGCGAGAACGCCACACCCACACCCATAGCCAGAAATATCCATAGTGTGAGGTAGCGGTCCAGGAATGACAGTCGTCTCCGCGCGACAACCGGTAAGCAATTATTTGCTGACATCAGAGATAGTTTTGAACGAATTCTTCAGCATATTGTTTTATCTGATCGCGCACGCGCGCAAACTCATGCATCACTTCATCTTCAGTACCCTGGGATTTTGAGGGGTCCTGAAAATTGTGATGCAACTGAATTGTACCGCTGGGGAAATAGGGGCATCTCTCTTTGGCATTATCGCAAACAGTAATGACGTAATCAAAAGGGATTTCACGATACTCATCAACGTGGTTGGAGGTGTAGTGAGCAATATCCAAACCATCTTCTTTCAGGGTCTGCACTGTTTTCGGATTCACACCATGGACCTCCACGCCTGCGCTATACACCTTAGCTTTGTCACCTGCGAATTTTTCCAGGTAAGCGTGAGCGATCTGGCTGCGGCAACTATTTCCTGTACAAAGGACCAGTATATTCTTCATTCAAAACTGTCTATTTCCTTATTGCTAATCTTTCACAAATAGTGTACATTATATATACATTATATGTAAATGTGAATCTAGCGTCTAATATCTATTGTCTAATGTCTGCTTCCATCAATTGCAACAATCCGTCCCGCAGCAGCTAGTCGGCTTCTCGGCATAGACCGTGATGCTGAAAATGGCGGTCGGATTTGCCTTATATGCTTTTATTTCTTCCTCATCCAGGTAGTTTCTCAAAATGTCATCCGGCACAATGATGGGTTTTTCTTTTTGTAAACTGAGATTTGTAAAACCGGCGTCCGTGATAATTTTCAAGTAAGTCGTTTTGGAAATGGCGCTGGCTACGCAACCGGCATACATTTCCGCGGCACTTTTGATCTTTTCAGGTAATTCGCCTGTCAGGACAATATCGGAAATGCTAAAGTGCCCGCCCGGTTTCAGAATCCGGTAAACCTCAGCAAATGCTTTTGGTTTATCTGGCACCAGGTTCATCACACAATTGCTGACTACCACATCCGCGACGTTCGCTGTGATCGGTATTCTCTCAATATCGCCGTAACGGAACTCCACGTTGTTATAGCCAAGTTTTTCTGCATTCTCCCTAGCCTTATCGATCATTGCTTCGGTAAAGTCGATACCGATGACTTTGCCTGTCTCGCCAGTTTCGTGGCGCGCGACAAAGCAGTCGTTACCTGCACCACTTCCGAGGTCAACGACTACATCACCTTTTTTAATGTGAGCAAATTGCGTAGGCAAACCGCAACCCAGACCCAGGTCTGCATCTTTGTTATACCCCGCAATGTCATCATATTCTTCCGACATGATCGTGTAAGCATCGGTACTGCAACATCCGGAGCCGCAGCAGGATGAGCTGTTAGTTTCTTTTGATTGCAGGGCAATCTCGCTGTATTTCTCCCTGACCATCTCTTTTATTTCTTCATTCGTTTGCATATATAATAGATGATTTGTTTTATTTTATTTAATGAAAATCAGCAACAGGTCGTCACGCCGGAGTAGGATTGAAAAAATTGATTGAACGCTTCACTGAGATCTTTCCACACATTTTCGTCAATGCAATAGCAAACGCTGGTCCCGTCAATATTTCCCTTTATAATGCCGACATTTTTCAGCTCTTTCAAATGTTGCGAGATAGTCGCCTGAGCCAAACCGATTTCGCTGACCAGGTCATTGCAGATACAGGCTTTGGCGTTAATGATATGCTGCAGAATGGCAATCCGGGCCGGGTGCCCCAGTGCCTTGAACAGAACAGCCAGCCGGTTCTGCTGATCGGTAAATATGTCGGTTTTTGTGATTCCCATCTCAATCTATTTATTCATTGCAATATTACGATGAATTGAGAAAACTTTAGTAATTCGTCAAATATTTTTTCTATCGAACCGAATTTATCGGCAATGCGTACGCGCAAGATCCACTGAAAGATATTCCTATTTTGTACTGATAACCAACAACCCAGACGTAATTAGTTCTAATTTTTCCTAGGTATCACCAGACGACTTTCTCAAAAGAATTTGCCTGCTCAATCCAATTCAATCAGTTAATGGGTACTGCAGAATGAACAGGTATATTCCTTGGAGCTCCAATCCTTAACGGAGACAACGAATTACACCAGGATTTATGATATACTGCAGAAGTCGGATGGCGATTTTGGAAACTACGCTGATTCGGAGAGACACTGAATATACAAATTAGCCCCATTGCGTAGTCGGAGCCACTACGCTGATGCGCATATACCTTTGAGCCCCTTTAAAAATAAATGCATCTCTTAGTTAGCAAACTTTTACAACTTCCATGTTTATCAAGGCGCCAAGTTTTTCAATTTTGGTTGCTATATGTCCGATGCCCACAGCACAGTGGTGTGCCGGACCGTGCATATTCCAGCTGTTCATGAAATTTCTTGCGCCAATCGGGAACCTGTACCGGCTGTTGGTGTTGCCGATTTGTAAAATCGGTCCTGGGACGGATTCCCCCTCAGCGGTTAAAAGCATCAGTTTACCTTGCCTTGTTTCGACCACGGAAAGTAAGGTAACAGGGCCGTGCTTTACAGACATTTCCACCGATAATCCATTGCCTACTTTTCCATGATAAACAACCAATGGCTTTACTTTCGTCTTCCCCTCTGCAATGGCAATATGCCCCGGCCCGTCATGCCCCATCAAAACCACGTCGTCCTTATAATCCATGGCGTAATATTCGGTGAATGATCCCCCGGCTCCAAAACCATCCAATATTTTCATGGCTTGCACGTTCTTAATTTCGTATTCACCTGCAACAGGGACGCCGTTAGCAGTCAGCAAAGAATTTCCAAGAATAATGGAACTGATGGTGTCCTCATTCTCTTCACAACCTGTACCCTTGTAATAATAAGCGATCGAACCCAACTTGTACTTATCGACTAATTTCTCCAATGCAACAGAGGTTTTTGCAGCACGCTCCAATTCAAATTCCGGGCAATCTTTCTGCACTTCAAAAACGTTCCTGAACAGGCTCACTCTTTTCTCAATGGCCTTTTCGGTCACTTCACGCCGCAAAGCCGACAGCTCATCCACTTCAAGCATTTCCATATGCCCTCCAAAATAAGCATACTGTTTGGTCAGATCCGTATAGATATCCAGCATGCCGCTGTAATAATGCCCCATGCACCCCATTCGGTTGTAAGCCATCATGTGTGATACTTTAGCAGCCTGAATCCAGTCTGTAATTTCATTCCAGCATGGCTCATCGTTCTCCAGCATACCGGTCACCTGGTGAAATTTAATCCCCGTACGATTAAATACATTGGCAATCTCCGGAACAGGGCAAGCTGAACAATACGCAAGCCATTCGCCTGTCATTTTAGTACGGTCACCCAACCTATTGAAAACCTCATAATCAATATTAGCTCCTGGAGAAAGATTTAAAATAATTACCGGGACTTTAGCTCTTTGGACAACCGGCAAAACAGTTGCAGAAAGCGCGTAAGTGGTTACATATAGAAAAATAATGTCAACACCCTCTTTGCGAAAGATATCGCCAGCAGCAAAAGCCTTATCCGTATTATCGACCAGACCAACGTTCAGAACATTATCATGTATTGAAGCTATTCTCTCTTCGACAATCTTTAAATACCCTTCCAGCCTCGTTTCCAACCCATCAAATTGCTCCCAGTACGCATCTAGACCAATACCAAATAAACCTATTTTCAGTTCATTCGCAGAGGTTTTCGTGTTTGTTATAACGCAATCTGATTGCGGGAATCCTGTCCCTTGCGACTCTTCCAAGTCATTAATTTTTGTCATTTTTGTATACTTTAATTTAATATTCCCCTGAAAGATCCGAACCTTATAAACCCGGAAGCTGTAACAATTGACATTAATACTTATACATTTGACAATGTATTGTAAATGGAGATGGGGATTATATTTTACATAGTATATCGTTTATATTTATCTGATAATGATTTAATAACGAATCTGCTGAAAACATGTACTTTAGTAAGATGAAGAAAGGTAATTCCGATACCGTATTCAAATATCTCATTGTCACCAGTAAAGACAAAGACTTTGGGCTGGTGGTTAACACGGTAGGGTATGAAAGCGTTTTACCTTTTGAGAAGTATCCTGTGAAAGGACACCCGACCGAATATAACTTTGCTCCCAACCGGGGCAGGACACTGAAGGAATATCAAATTATCTATTTTGTCGATGGCGAAGGTTATTTCATGCCCGATTCAGCTTCTAAGATCAAGATTGAAAAAGGCAATGCAATCATTTTATACCCACGTCAATGGCACACATATAAACCCTCAGCAAAAACGGGGTGGAAAGAGTTTTATATTGGCTTCGAGGGACCGATTGTTGAAAATATAGTCTCGAACAAATTCATTTCCGAAAAGAACCAGATTTTACAAATTGGTTTCAGTCAGACACTGGTTGACCTATTTAAAAAGGCTATTGAAATCGCCAAAGAGGATAATATATTTTCGCAGCAGAGACTTGCAGCTATTGGGCTAAATATTATGGCCGAGCTCATTTTCTTATCGCAAAGGGATAAATCAAAATTTGATCGATCAGCTGAAATCATTGAACAGGCAAAAGCCATTATGTACGAGAACTACAGTAATGATATAGATTTGGAAAAAGTTGCGCAACGCCTGGGGGCTAGTTACTCGTGGTTTAGAAAAGTATTCAAACAGTATACCAGTCAATCACCCGCTCATTATTTTCAGGAAATTAAAATACGCAAGGCGAAAGAGCTGCTACTGGAAAGTAATTTGTCGATCAAAGAAATTTCCTACGAGTTAAATTTCAGCTCCTACGAGTACTTTATTTCAAGGTTCAAAAAAAACACGGGCATGACTCCGTTTGAATTCAGGCGCGGCAATGCAACTGCGTTCGATAATTAAGTGAATGAAGTCGAACTATCACTGCACGCATATCCTTGACTTGTCACGGCAAAACCTGAAGATAAAAATAACAGCGTAAGAAACACTTTCATATATATTGCCATATTTTGGTTCAAGGCTAAGCTCAACCAATTTCAAATCAAATCAGAACTGATCGCAGACTTTGGCCAATGCGGAAAGGCCAACCGTTGGGGCCGGCCGTTAAGAAAGAATTATTCCTTGCTATTTTACTGTCCGCCGGAAAGTAAAATGAGGGTCGCCGCTAGGTTAACGCCAAAAGCAATTCCAAGGTTTTTCCAGACCTTCCCCTGCTTTATTTTTTTTGCCCGGTTGGAATAACCATCATAGTAATCGGAATTCTTGAGTAGTTCGGGATCAGGGGCATTTAAATTTGCATCAGACGGCGTAGTGGATGATGTAATGATGGCCGGTACTAGCCCAACGATAGGACTCACCAACCCGGTGATTAGCGTACCGGTTGCGGCTGGCTTAAATTTCCGGTAATGCTTCCCTGCATCCAGTCTCCCCTGCGTAAACAAGTCGCCCGCCGATACTGATACTTTTTCGTCCGAAAAGACGTCCTTTGTTCCATTTTCATATTTGATAAATAAGGCATCTGTCTTTGGCATAGAATAGGACGGCCCGTCCGGGTTCTAAAATTTCCTGTACTTGATTTCAGTGGTTCCGACTTCCAGAATTTTCGATTTGATTTCATCACCATTTTTCGTGGTAATTATATCCTGTGAAAAACAAAAGGGCATAGCAATGAAGGTCAGGGCAATTGTTAGAATTTTTCTCATTTTTTGTTAGGTTTTTGTTTAGAAAGGTATCAGGGGCGAATTTACAGTAAAACAAAGAATTTATCAACACTTATTGATTTTTTCCAGCTAATTCCAGTCTGCCTCTCCCTTTTTCATCGGCACACAATCCTGAAATTGCTAACCCAGTGAATTTTTGAGTTAATTTTTTCGATTTGACCGGGCCTATGTGTCGATGCCGGCTTATTTAAATATCTTGTTTACGCACAAACGTCGTAGGATCAACAATTGGCAAGATTGCGTTCTGCAGATAAGTACCTTTTAAGTTTGAGTACATGATTCCCCTGGTTGTCGATAGGGCTATACTGTTCAACGTGGTCGCTGCAGGCGCGGGTAATAAATACTGGTTTTGCTCCTTCTGCACTATATCGCTGAGATTTTCAACATCAAATACGCAAAGAGTGGAAAGGGTCGCCAGACCGGGGAACTTCTCGGTTAACGATATCTTGATAGCGACAATTACAAATACTAATTTATTGGGAAGATCGATTTTTTGCTGAATCTCAATATTAAATGAATATCCATCTTCGCCGACATCCACGGCTGGACAAGGGTTCAAAGAATATTGGACCACGTCAATTGCCTTAATCCTAAAGTTTATTATTTGTTCAGGCTTTCGCATCTGTTAAATTGAAATTCATTGAGCCGGACTTTAATGTCGCATTGTAGGTCCTGACGAGCTTCTTTCCCTTTTTTAGCTCCTCCACATAAGTCTTCAGACTCAAGGGCTTGTCTGCCGGAACTGTCACAACAATCGTCTCATATTTCACTTCGGCTATTTTAGGCACCTCCTTCACAGGTAACAAATCAATTCCTAATGCATCACCGACGGCCCACAGCGTGGTTGCACCCGGATTCTGCGTTCCACTTAAAAGGCGTGAGATCTCTGCCTCGGTTTTATTTAGCGCCGCCGCAAGATCCTTTTGCTTCCAGCCCTTTGCCACCATCGCATCAAATATTCTGGCGGCAAGCATCATTTTCCTGTCGGTTTCTTTCTGCTGCTCAGGTGTGACGCCTTTGAGCAATTCATCCAGCAATTGACTGTCATAATTTTGGGCCTTCACGTTTTTTTTATTCTTCATCTTCCTGATTGAAATTTAAGTTACCGATAAGCTGAAACCCATCTTCAGACCATTTTATCTCCCTGTTCAGCATTCTGTTGTAAATATCCAGGGACACTTGACGTATCCACTTATTTTCTAACGTTAACTTTTTGTCTTCCTGCAATGCCCGGACCCTCTTGGGGCCACCACCGCCAAGCAGGATGCAACTTTTGCCAAATCGAACACAATACAGCCTTAATAATTTTTCAGGCTCGTCAAATAATGCACAAACCAAATCACCTGGACTTCCTTCTTTTTGTTTAAAGAACTGCTCCCTTGCTCCTACCTTATTGGCAATTGATATTAACCTTTCAAGTATACTCTTCAATTCCTCCTGGTATTCGTCTTTGTTTTCTAAGAGAAATCTGTCAAACAACGTGATTTGCTCGTTATCCAAAAGCACGGTATAAACACTTGCCTCCTTACCCGAAAGGGCCTGCAATTTTACCAGTCTGTACTTTACTTTTATGTTAAGCGACGACAAATTTAGTGAAATTATTTCAAATTTATTGATATTTACGTTAAGTTTTTATGAGCCGCAGCTTTCGTTTGCATGTGTTATTGATTTTCACCTCGTTATACAAAACACAGTTTTAAACGCGATGCTTTAAAAATCTTTTTCCCGGCTGATTCAGCAACAATCTTTATACTTACTTCTTTCTTATACTTACTTCTTTTTCAACAACAACAAACAATAATTGACAAAAAAACCGCCCTAAGGCGGTGTAAATTTAATAGCATTTCTCCAATTTCATTCAATTTAACTTCAAATTTGCACGACCAATTAATTATCAAATTATATTGTGACCCCATCAGGATTCAAACCTGAAACCTTCTGATCCGTAGTCAGATGCTCTATTCAATTAAGCTATGGGGCCTTCCGGCGGAGTGCGAAGGTAGCATTTTTCCCTATAAAACCCGAAATTCAGCTAAAAATAATTGCCCGAACCTTAGCTTTGCAACAACTCTGGAAGCATGAAAATCCTCTTTTGGTCGGTCGGTAAATCCCATGAATCCTACGTGCAGGAAGGCGTGAATGATTTTTCAACCCGCATCAACCGTTATTTCAAAACCGAATGGGAAATCATTCCGCCGCTGAAGGATGCAGCCAGTCTGAAACCCGCTGAACTTAAAAAAAGAGAGGGTGAAATGATTCTTGGCCGGATCCTGAAAGACGATTTCCTCGTAGCACTGGATGAAAACGGCAGGCAAATGACTTCCGAAGGCGTCGCTCAATTACTCCAAATCAGGGCCAATGCCGGGACTAAGCGACTGATCTTCCTGATTGGCGGTGCCTACGGATTGGATGAGGCTGTACTAAACAGAGCCAATATAACATGGAGCCTCTCGCATCTCGTGTTCCCCCATCAACTGGTCCGGCTGATTCTCGCCGAACAGATCTACCGGGCATGCACCATCCTCCGCCACGAAAAATACCACCACGCCTGAGTTATGAAATGGACACCGCTCATCAGTCGGCCGAAACCGTTTGTAAAACAAGAGGCGTAGCCTTGATCCGTTCCAATTACCAACTGACACATTAACTATTATCTATCCATCAAGATCTCTGACACGATCTAATCACCTACATCGCTAACGCTAAAATTGACCCATTATTAACGTTGCCAGATCCGTCGCACAAACAGGTTTTGACCATTAAGAATTCCCGTCTAAATTTGCCGGATGGAAATTACTGTCACACTGGCCATTACGATAATAACTACTGCTGTATCAATTTGGGGTTTTAGCAGCCCGAAAGTTATTGACGACCTGATATTTTTCGGACCGGCTATCTCAAAACAAAAGCAGTATTACCGTTTTGTGACACACGGACTGATCCACGCGGACATCATGCACCTCGCCTTCAATATGCTGGCCTTCTACTCATTTTCGGATGTCCTGGAAAAGTATTTTTTCGCCTCCGATCTTATCTTCGGCAAGGACGGCAAATGGTACCTCCTAATGCTGTACCTGGGCGGACTGATTATCGCCAGCATCCCCGACTATTACAAGCATAAGGACGATTATACGTTCAGAAGCCTTGGCGCTTCAGGCGCGGTCTCGGCCATCATCTTTGCTGCAATCGTGCTCTACCCCACCCTGCCCATCAGCATCATGTTTATACCTTATGGCATCCCCGGCTGGATCTTTGGTATTCTATATATCCTGATTTCAGCCTGGCTGGATAAAAGGGGCGGCGGCCGGATCAACCATGGCGCTCACCTCTGGGGAGCTATCTTTGGGATCGTCTACACTGTTGTTTTCGTCAGCCTGAAAGGTCATATCAATGTCTGGCAGAACTTCATACACCAGATCACAGGCGGATGAAATCTATCACAAACTTTAACACTAGAAAATAGGAAAGTCTGAAAATTCAACCTAACTTGTATTTTCAAGTTTATTTACTATGAACGAATCTGACGATCCACAAAAAAAGAAACCGGAAGAATTCGATCTTTCTAAGATTCAATACCCGGCCAGCGAAGACGTTTACCAGACGGATGAGGTATTACCCCTGGAAGAAAAAGAAGTTCCGAATGAAGAATCTGAAATGTACGGTTCCGACCTGGACGTACCGGGGGCTGAATTGGACGATGAAGAAGAAAGTGTTGGCAGCGAAGATGAAGAGAACAACTATTACAGCCTGGGAGGTGATAACCATGACGATCTTGAAGAAGACGATAACAGCTAATACCCGATCGGCTGTCGTGCATCGTCACTAGCCAGGAACTGGTGAATACTGGAACTTCGCCTAACCTTTAATGAACCTTAGCTGAACCTCCTCCCTGGTGGAAGGCCTGATCTTGAACCGGTCATCGATCCGGAATCCTATTACCCAAATAATTTTCTGATTCATCTCAATCACCCAAACTTTTTCTTTATCGGTCAGCGAAAGTTTCTGATCAATGAGAAAGCGTGAGATTTTTTTCTTTTTGGGCATGCCCAAAGGGTAAAAATAATCACCTGTTTTCCAGCGTCTCAAAATCAGCGGAAAAACCAATTGCTTAGCGTCCAGACATGCCATTAACGAATCATGTGGAATTATCCCAGTGACCGGTTCGGGCGAACCAAGCATCAAAGTTCCCTGATCAAATACATAACTTCCCGGCCCCTCTATAATCACCGGCACATTCCCGGCACGTTCCAGCGGAGCAATCACCAGGTGCTTCCGGTTTTTCAGGATCCGGTGCGTGGGTGACAAGACATATTTTCCTGAATCGCTATTGAGCAGTTGCAGAACATCTTTCAACTGACCCGGACTAAAGTGATAATCTCTGACTATTTCATAAAGGATGGACCTGTGCGCCTCCTGCAACTTCAGCAGGGCCACGGGAATAAAAAGCTCCTCCCCTTTTTGAGTCAACAATTTTTTTCGGTATCGATCGATGGCTTCACGGTATAAGATTTCAGTCTCGCTAAACCTGGTAATATTGCCAAGCAGGTTCTCCCGTACCTCAGGGTACACTTTTTCAACGGCAGGGATAATCGTGTTACGAAAATAGTTCCGGGTATAATCATCGCTGTAGTTGGTCACATCCTGAACGAATAAAAGTCTCTCCACAGTGATAAAATATTCCAGCTCCTTTCTGCGTGCGAACAACAACGGACGCCTGATCCTGCCATTTTTTTCACCTATTCCGGTAAGTCCCCTGATACCTGTTCCCCTGAAAAAATTCATCACAACCGTCTCCAGGTTATCATCGGCATGATGCCCCGTGAGTATATGATCATACTGATGTTCGATACGGATCTCCTCAAACCATGCGTAACGCAGATCACGCGCGGCCTCCTGGGTTGATACCCCCTTTTCAGCAGCGTAAGCCTTGGTCTCGAAGCGGGTCGTAAAAACAGGAACACCCATCTCTGCAGCAAGCGAAATCACAAACATTTCGTCGCGCAGACTGTCCTCCCCCCTCAGTTGGAAATTACAATGCATCAGTGCAAAGTTCAATCCCGACAGCTGGCATAACCGGCAAAGCGATACAGAATCAACTCCACCGCTGACAGCTAAAAGCAATTTGTCTTTTTCGGTAAAAAGATTATTTGCATGGTAATGCTCGATAAATCGATCTGATAAAGTCATCCTCGTATGAATCTAAATCAAAGACACAGTAAATTAACGGGCCACTGACTCGTTGCCCTCAGGTAAGCGACAACGCCTCCCTAGCAGCTTTCAGCTCCCGGTAGGCATGCTGGTCACCCGCGTCTTTAGCGACCACCAAACCCTGGTCATAAACACCGACTGCTGCCGTTTCATCTCCCAGTCGCTCAAACAGTTTTCCTAAATGGTAATAACTCCCCACATAACCGGCATCACTGATCAGCAGTTCCTCAAAAATCCGCCTGGCATTTATGTCATCACCCAGTTTCACGTATTCGAGCGCCAATGCATGCTTCAGAAAACTATCGCCGGGATGCTCATGGAGAAAGGATTTTAGTTTTTCAATTCTTTCCATTTAAAAAATTATTCCTTTAACTTTGTTAGATAGTTGCATAAACAACTATTTCACTTTAAAAAAATGCCCGTATGAAGATATTAGTGTGCATCAGCAAAACGCCCGATACCACGGCAAAAATAGCCTTCACCGGTAACAATACGAAATTTGACACCAATGGTGTGCAATGGATCATCAATCCAAATGACGAGTATTATGCGTTAGTTCGCGCCATCGAATGCAAGGAAGCCGACCCCACTGTTCAGATCCACCTGATAAACGTAGGCGGCCCCGATAATGATGCCATCCTCCGCAAAGCCTTTGCCCTCGGTGGAGATGAAGCCACCCGGGTCAATACAGAAGATGGCGATAGCTTCACCGTTGCCACCCAAATCGCTACGATCGCACGGGAAGGCAGCTTCGACCTGATCCTCCTGGGCAAAGAGACCATTGATTATAATGGCAGTTCAATCGGTGGAATGCTGGCAGAGATGCTCGAAATGCCCTTTATTTCTTACGCGACAAAACTCGAGCTATCAGGAAATATCGCTATTGTGACCAGCGAAATAGAAGGAGGAACAGAAACCTGCGAAGTAACACTCCCCGTGGTGATCAGTTGCACCAAGGGAATGGCCGAGCAGCGAATTCCAAATATCCGAGGCATCATGGCGGCAAGGACCAAGCCCCTGAAGGTCGTTGAACCGGTACAAGTTGACGCTCTTACCGAAATCGTTCAATTCAGTTTGCCACCGGTCAAGACCGGCCTAAAGCTGGTCGATCCGGATAATATGGACGAACTCGTTAGACTGTTAAAAGAAGAAGCGAAAGTGATCTGATTCAAACCCTGCCCGGCAGACAATCAGGTTTCCTGACACAGCGGTTTTACTTACTAAATTATCTTAATATGCCTGTTCTTATATATGTCGACGTTGACAGCGATGGCAAGGTCAAAAAAGCCACCCTCGAAAGTTTAAGTTACGGAGCCGCCGTTGCAGGACTACTGGGCGATGAAGCAATCGGTGTAGTCCTGGCTCCGGTGTCTGAAGATCTGCAGCAATTAGGCTCTTCGGGCGCCCGGAAGATTCTGCAGGTAACGCATGAATCGTTGAGTCATTTTGATGCGGGGGTTTACAATAGTGCGCTCGCGCGCGTAACGCAACAGACAGGTGCCACTGTGATCGTATTTCCAAACAATAGCACTGGGAAAGCACTGGCACCGGGACTTTCTGTTAAATTAACCGCCGGGCTTGTCACCGGAGTTTCAGGCCTCCCCGAAATTCAGGGGAATGATTTTACGGTGCAGAAAAGTGTATTTTCCGGAAAAGCATTTGCTGCAATTAAAATCAAGAGCCCCATCAAAATACTGACTATTCAACCCAACTCATTTCCACCCGTTCACCAGGACGGACAAGCAGAACTAATTCCGTTTGAAACAGAGTCGGAATCTCCACGAATCAAAGTAACCGGCATCCACAAGACCAGTGGGGAAGTTCCCCTCACAGAAGCATCAATCGTAGTAAGCGGCGGCCGCGGCATGAAGGGCCCGGAGAACTGGGGTATTCTGGAAGAACTGGCAAAGACATTACACGCGGCCCTGGCCTGCAGCCGGCCAGTATCCGACGCAAACTGGCGGCCACATGAAGAACACGTTGGGCAAACCGGGGGAACCATTGCACCGAATTTGTATATAGCCTGCGGAATTTCAGGGGCTATCCAACACCTGGCGGGTGTGAACAGAAGTAAGGTTATCCTGGTGATCAACAAAGACCCCGAAGCACCTTTTTTTAAGGCTGCAGACTACGGTGTGGTCGGCGACCTTTTTGAAGTAGTGCCCAAATTTACCGCGGCTTTAAAAAAGATATCTGTGGGGTAATTATTCGGATAACCACCCGGGCCCACTTCTAAACCCGCGAAAATCCAGACTGGCGCTAGACTGCCATTTCTTTTCAACCGAATGTGGAAAAGAAAAATGAGCGATCTATAAAAAACCCCGGGAAAAAGTGTATCTTTAAAGATAATCTTAATGATAAGCGACCTTATGAAAAACAATACGCATGAAGGAAGGAATATCCGTCGTTTCCGGGAAATGCTGGGCATGAAGCAGGAGGCACTTGCATTTGAGCTGGGTGAGGAATGGAGCCAGAAAAAAATCTCGCTGTTAGAGCAAAAAGAAACGATAGACCAACGCATCCTGGAAAAAGTCGCGGCTGTTCTGCAAGTACCTGCTAAAGTATTGCAGAACTTCGATGAGGACTCTGCACGCAGGCTGATCATAAGCAGTGTAGAGGGTGTCAACAACCTCACTGATTCGCCTCCGAATCGCCCCCTTTCCATCGCCGATCCCTGGGACAAGATCACAGAACTTTTTGAACAGCTACTCGCCAGTGAAAGAGAAAAAGTGACGCTGATGCGCCAGGTACTGGAATGGTGGGCATCAGACCGGCAATCCGGCAAAATTCCGGAGACAAGCAGTTCGCATATCTACGCCGATGATTCCGCCAGCGAGGAACTGGATGCGCCGAATATTAGCGAATCAACGTCTGTTTACTATCTCACAGCCCCTGGATCCAGCCATAAGCGCAGGCGTCATTTGCCCGCCAATCATCTGGTCCAACAGATGCCGCAGACTTCTTACAACTAATTAATTTGGTAACTTAGGTTACAAAGTAGTTTCATTCCGGCCATCATCTTTGCACTAAAATCAGGAAAAGTTGACAGGTGCACATATTCAATTAGGGCTGAAAGAAAACTGGAAGCAGTTCACGCTCCTCGTTATCGTTAACGCGTTTGTAGGAGGTATGGTGGGCATGGAAAGAAGTATTTTTCCACGTTTCGCCGAACTCGAATTCGGCGTTGCATCCAAAACAGCAATCCTTTCATTTATCACTGCGTTCGGCATTACCAAGGCCCTCACAAATTTTTTCGCAGGTAAGCTGGCCAACAAATTCGGTCGCAGAAACCTTTTGCTTTTTGGTTGGTTCTTTGCAATCCCCGTTCCTTTTCTCCTGATCTATGCCGAAAGCTGGAGCTGGGTCATATTCGCAAACATTCTGCTTGGCATCAGTCAGGGCCTGACCTGGAGCAGTACCATCGTCATGAAAATTGATCTGGTAGGCGAAAAGAACCGCGGGCTGGCGATGGGACTGAATGAATTTGCAGGTTATTTTGCTGTTGGTCTGGTTGCCTTTCTTTCCGGTTACGTTGCAGATCGCTATGGAATCACCCCCTACCCTTTTTACATCGGGATTGTCATCGCGCTGGCGGGCACGCTGACGACCTGGATCTGGATCAAAGATACACGGGCTTTTGTGCACAAAGAAAGCCAGTCAGACACCACCGGTCTTATGAAGAATATTTTTATCGAAACCACGTTCAGAAACAAGACCCTCAGTGCTGTGACTCAGGCCGGACTCGTCAATAACCTCAACGACGGGATGATCTGGGGCCTCCTTCCAATTCTGTTAGCCTCGCTAAGTTTCAATCATGCCAATATTGGTGTTATTGCTGCTGTTTATCCGGCGGTATGGGGAATCGGACAGCTTTTCACGGGACGGATGGCCGATATCTATTCAAAAAAAGCAATGCTTACCTGGGGTATGTTCATTCAGGGCGTCGCGATCCTGCTGATTCCCTTCAGCCATGATTATTTCCTGCTGGTTTCACTTTCGGTCATACTGGGACTGGGAACCGCGCTGGTATACCCAACTTTTCTAACCACTATATCCCTTGCCACCCATCCCGGTCAGCGTGCAGAAGCCATCGGCACGTTCAGGCTATGGCGAGACCTGGGTTACGCTTTCGGAGCCTTGGTTTCCGGTGTGGCCGCAGATCTGTTCGGACTTGGATTTGCAATTATGCTGATTGGTATACTGACCCTGATCTCATCGCTGATCATACAGCTCAGAATGCCCGCGCAACTCAGGGAAGAAACAGCTTGTATGGAACCGGAACAATTAAAAAAACATCTGGCCGGAGGCAAGAAACTGAGGATCATTGATGTCAGAGATCCGGAAGAATTTGAAAAAGGACATATCCCCGATGCGATGAATATCACCCTTGCGAATCTTCAGGCCATGATCCCCTACTTGGATAAAAGAGCTAAATATATTACGGTCTGTGGCAAAGGTGGTGGACGCTCGCTAAATGGCGCAAGTCTGTTGAAGCATTCAGGCCGACAAGCAGTCTGGCTTTGCGGTGGTACCAACCGCTGGCTGGAATTGGAACAACAAGGAAATGCCGCCGGCTCTTGAACCTCAGATGAAAGACAGGTAAAGGACCCAAAGAGCTAAACAGCGATATCGTAATATTCACTGACTGGTGAATAAATACAAAAAAGACGGTCCGTAAACGAACCGCCTTTCAGGTTTGAACAATGGTTATGATAATTATTTTTCTATACGCATCTTATAGAATGATCTCCAGACAAAGATCAACGCTATTGCGAAGAATACTAATCCCACGTAAGGTGCTACGTTCCGGAAGTTTTCTGAGATAGAAATTTCCATAGCCAGCAAGCCAAACAGGGTTGTAAATTTAATAATAGGGTTCATAGCCACGGAGGAAGTATCCTTAAACGGATCACCAACAGTATCTCCGACAATAGTGGCATCATGCAGTTCCGTACCTTTTGCCCGCAAATCAACTTCCACTACTTTCTTGGCGTTATCCCAGCTTCCACCGGCATTCGCCATAAACACAGCCTGGAACAAACCAAACACCGCGATACCTATCAGATAGCTTATAAACAACGCTACCGCGTCATTACCGCCGATGGCAGCGGGTGATGAAATACACGCAAAAGCAAGGGCAAAAAAGAAGACGGCAATAAATATATTGAACATACCCTTTTGCGCATATTGCGTACAAATCTTTACCACTTCCACTGATTTAGCCGGATCAGCTTTTTTAGGTGCGTTTGGATCCAGGTTGATATTCCGCTTGATATATTGAACCGCACGGTAAGCACCCGTGGTAACCGCCTGAGTGGAGGCGCCCGTGAACCAATAGATAACCGCGCCGCCCAATATGAATCCAAGGATGGTGTAGGGGTTCAGTACATTCAGGATGGATGCAGGATCCACGTTGAGGGTCTTCTGGATCAGTAGTATCAGGGAGAAGATCATCGTTGTGGCACCTACCACGGCAGTTCCGATTAATACCGGTTTAGCTGTCGCTTTGAACGTGTTACCCGCACCATCATTAGCCTCCAGGTAGTATTTTGATTTTTCCCAATCAGGTTTAAATCCGAAATCCCTTTCAACCTCCTCATCAATTCCCGGAATAGTTTCGATCAGCGACAGCTCGTAAATAGACTGCGCATTATCTGTAACCGGACCATAACTGTCAACGGCAATAGTCACAGGCCCCATTCCCAGCATTCCAAAAGCAACCAGGCCGAAAGCAAATACGGAGGGGTAGATCATAATTTCATGAAGTCCGAAAGTACTGGCAAAATAGGCAGCAAACATCAGCACGAAAAATATCATACCTTTCCAAAAGGCGCTGAAATTTCCTGCAACGAATCCTGACAGGATCACCAATGAAGCACCACCTTCCTTACCGGCATTTACAATTTCTTTTACATGAGCAGATTTTGGAGAAGTGAAGATCTTCGTAAACTCAGGAATCAGGGCGGCACCCAGGGTTCCGCAACTAATGATAATTGAGAGAATCCACCACATATTGGTATTACCATTTATTTCGGGGATGACCAATTTGCTGACAATAAAGGTTACGATGATGGAAAGTATAGACGTAATCCAAACGAGGTTAGTCAGCGGCGCTTCAAAATCGATTTCTTCTTTATTCGAGTAAAGCATTTTACTAATCCACTTATTAACCCAATACGCTACTACAGAAGTGATCACCATCATGATCCTCATGACAAATATCCAGGCTAACAGCGTGGTCTGAGTTTCAGGTCCGGTAGTAATAGCCAGTAAAATAAAGGAGACCAGCGCAACACCGGTAACACCATAAGTCTCAAAACCGTCAGCAGTCGGTCCGACACTATCTCCCGCGTTGTCGCCTGTGCAATCTGCGATCACTCCAGGGTTCCGGGGATCATCTTCGTCGATCTTAAATACCACTTTCATCAGGTCGGAGCCGATGTCCGCGATCTTAGTGAAAATACCACCGGCAATACGAAGTGCAGCTGCACCAAGGGATTCACCGATGGCAAATCCAATAAAGCAGGCGCCGGCCAGCTCACCCGGCATTAGTAAAAGAATGACCAGCATCAGGATCAGCTCCACGCAGATCAGCAGGACACCGATGCTCATACCAGCCTGTAAAGGAATATTCAACAGATTCAGGGGCTTCCTCCTGAGGGAGGCAAATGCCATCCGGGAATTAGCCAATGTATTCATCCTGATTCCAAAAGCTGCCACCGAATAGGAACCCAGGATACCGATTACAGTCCAGCTGAGAATCAGGAGTACACCTCCAGCGCTAAACAACTGATTACCCTGGTGGTCCTTGGCGAGAAATCCAAAATATCCGGCCACTGCTGCACCAATAAAGATGAACAGGATCGCCAGAAATTTTCCTTGTTGCTTCAGATAAGCCTTACAGGTTTTATAAATCACGTCCGCGATATCGAGCATGGATTTATGTGCAGGTAGCTTTCTTATACGCGAGTACTGAAAAAAGCCAAATAACATTCCCAGCAACGTCACAGCAAAACCCCAATAAAGGAAGGTATGGGATTTAATTCCTTCCGGGACTTTCAAGTCCGCCTCACTGGCCATTGCCGGCACTGCAAATAGCAGGGTGAGAAATAGCGATGATAATCGTTTCATAAATCGTTTAAGTTTAAATAAAGATGAATAGAGTGAAGATATAAATATGAGTTCACAGCGTTATATGTGATCAGACATTTTCCCATTTAAAAAATCTTCAAGGGTTTCATGATACGGCAATCATTACATGAATGATGGGCGAATATAGACCCAATTTTTTAATTAAAACCTGCTTTATATCATAAATCACCAAAATTAATATCAGTGTAATACCTGAACGTGGAAGGCCCGCCGGAGCTAGGAAAAAGGTCCTACCGTCACGATCACCGAATCAAAAAAAGAATCCCCACTACCCCGCCATCATCATGACAAACATTAAACCGTGCTATCAAAAGCTGGCGTAAAATAATTCATTTAATTCAATTCACCACTGTATAATTCCGGATCCTTTTCTGAAAAAAGTATCTTCACCCGTAAATTTCCCGGTGCATACCAAGCCTCGAGGATCCGCGTAATCCGGCTCCTCGAACGATCGATGAGTGCCTGGTTGTTTTCGAGCTGGGCCCGTGACTGACTGTACAGTTTTTGTTGGATGCGATTAAAAACTATTTCATCTCCGGATGTCAGTATGCCTTTTTTTACTCTGGTGTCCGCCTGATCCAGCTTAAGCTCATAACTCAGCAACCTGGGTTCGGGCAGTATAATAAAAACAGTCTGGTCTTTTTCAGTGATCCAGGGCCCATGCTCTTTCAGACTGACGCCAAACCTGGCCGTGTACGGAACAGTGATCTGCACGGTCTTTTCCCCAAAGAGTTTGCGGAATGTATTTTTGAGCCCGCTATCGTCAGTTAGATTTGTACTTTGAATACTGGCCATACCATGAGTCTCAACCGTAGCAAGTTCAGCTATTTCACGAAGTGAGGTGCTGTCAAACCGCGCAGGTGCAACGACCTGACTGCTATTTCCCCGGCCGATCAAATAGGCGATCATTATCAGACCTGTAACCAGCAAGCCCAGCAAAAGGCCCCACAAAAAAGCCTTCCGGTTTATTTTCCACCATGAAAACGGTTTTCCGTATTGATCTTTGTTTGAGTTCATGTCTGCAATATTTTCAGCGTTAAGTTCCGGTCCCGCGCAACTTTCGCCCCTGATTGTCATTTGAATGAATCCCGGGAATCTGAATGTAAATATCCAAAATTCCAGACATAGTGGACAGTCTCCCAACGATGCGGAATAAAAAGCTTAGTTTGCCGGTGTCCCAGCGTTTGTAACTGCTGCGCCTGAGTGCGGGGCCTCAATATGAACAAATTCCTCAAACTGGGGCCTAAACATTAATTTCGTGCAATGATAAGCCAGAGCACCATACAGGAAATACTGGGGCGCATTGATATTGTGGATGTGGTGGGAGAATTCGTAAAATTGAAAAAGAGAGGTGCTAACTACCTGGGCCTCTGTCCGTTCCACAACGAAAAGACGCCTTCTTTTACCGTTTCACCCGCTAAGGAAATTTACAAATGTTTTGGCTGTGGCAAAAGTGGCAATACCATCAGCTTCATCATGGAACATGAGAAATATGGTTACGTGGAAGCGCTGAAATGGCTGGCGGCGCGGTATAACGTGGAAGTAGAAGAAACGTTTGCAAGCGACGAACAACGCGAACAGATGCAAACGGCCGACAGCCTCTTTATCATCAACCAGTTCGCCGAACAATTTTTTATTCGTTCGCTGTTTGAAACGGAAGAAGGACGCAGCGCCGGACTCAGTTATTTCAAGGAAAGGGGATTCCGGGAGGGAACCATCGAAAAGTTCAAACTGGGGTATGCACCGGATTCGAAGAGCGCTTTCACAACCGAAGCCCTAGCGAAACAATATAACCGTGAACTGCTGCTCAAGACCGGGCTGATCATTGATCGTAATGACACGCTGATGGACAATTACCGCGGCAGGGTCATCTTTCCGATACATAATCACAGCGGCAAAGTGATGGGCTTTGGCGCCCGGATTCTGAAGACAAACGACCGGGCTCCGAAATATATCAATACACCCGAAAACGAAATTTATGTAAAAAGCAGGATTCTTTATGGTTCTTATTTTGCACGTACCGCCATCGACAAAGCAGACGAATGCCTGCTGGTGGAAGGATATACCGATGTGGTGTCCCTCCATCAGGCGGGTATTGAAAATGTAGTAGCCTCAGGAGGTACTTCACTGACCATTGATCAGCTCCGGACGATCAAGAAATATTCAAGCAATCTTACCATCATCTATGACGGGGATGCCGCAGGTGTCAAGGCGGCGCTGCGGGGCCTCGACCTGGCGCTGGAGGAAGGACTGAATGTCAAACTGGTGCTGATACCCGATAACGAGGATCCCGACAGTTATGTGAACAAAGTAGGCGCTACTGCGTTCGCGGAATTTGTTCAGAAAAATAAAAAAGATTTTATCCTTTTCCAACTCGAACTGGCACTCAAAGACGTTGGCAACGACCCAGTCAAAAAATCAGAGTTGGTGAACAGGATTGCTGCCTCCATCTCCAAAATAAATAAAGCGGAAGATTTCACCAAACAGCAGGATTACATTAAACAATCAGCTGATATTTTAAAGATCGACGAGTTGGGATTACACGCACTTGTTAATAAGTATATCCGCGACCGGATCACAACCCAGGAAAGGAAAGCCGCAGACTCGGAAGAAAAAAAGGCTCAACGTGGGAGTACCGAAGCGGACAATTTTGATGATGCCAGCTTTGATCTCCTGTTTCAGGATCAATTGCAGGAAAGAGAACTTGCGAGGATCCTGCTGGAGTTTGGCGGGAGACCCTGGAACGACCATTCCCTGATAGCGAATTATGTGTTCGATGAAATCGATGAGATGGATATAGAAGACAGGGAGATATCTACACTCCTGCACACGATGAAAGATCTGTTACATTCCGAACCGGAAAAATTGAATGATAAATATTTCGTATATCATCCCGATAAACAATTGAGCACACTTGCTGTAAGTCTGCTTAACTATCCCTACGAGGAAAGTCCGCGTTGGGTCAAGGATCTTGGGAATACCCTGGGATTTCAGCAGAACCTGTTTGACCGCAGCACGGCGGAGTTTCTGCAGATCATCTCCAAGGGCAATGAAGACGAACTCAATAAATTCAAACACATCTCTGAGGACAGAACGCCGCAGAAAGTCATCTCAGCCATTCAGTACCTGAAGCTGAAAAAGATCAAGAGAATGCTGCTGCAAAATCAACAGGACATGGATAAAGATATTTCAGGTGAAAAATTCATGGAGCTTCATTTTATACATAAGTCACTGAAGGATATGGAACGTGAGATAACCTATCAGTTGGGGACTGTCATTCTGCATTAATGAGGCAGGTCCATACATTACGTCAGATACGAACGAGTCCTTATTTATTTTCATAACCATCATGCAGGATCTGATAAAGTTCAGGATGATTTGCCTGCAGATGTGAAGGTTGCTGAAAATAATACTCTGTAAGAACGGCGAAGAATTCAGCCTCATTGACGCTTGCGTAGGCGTCAATATCGCTGGGATTGTATCGCAGAAAATTCATATAATCATACATCAGCCGGATCCACGAATCCCGATGCCTGTCCTTCAGGATGAGTTCTGGAACGCCGTCTGTTGCCCCGTCTGCCTTATCCAGCAAGTGAGCAAATTCATGAATGGCTGTATTTGTTGCCCCATTGTTACGGAATCCACTGCGCAGCCAGGGCAGGGAAAGAACCATCGTTCGGTGAAGCGCCCCATCTCCCACTAATCCCGCCAGCCGCCACCCGCGCTCCGTATTTGAAAAGTCAATGTTGAAGCTGTCCGGATATAACAAAACCTCGTTCAGGTTATTGAATAGCCATTTCCGGTATCTGAACAAAGGCATTACACCGGCGGCAGCAATCAGAACCCGGTCTTCTTCGGTAACACTTGCAGCGCCTACTCCATTGATCTTGACCCGCTCCAAAAAAATACCCACACGGTGCAAAAACTGTTTCTGATCTTCCTCATTGAGTTTTTCATAAAACAAGACCTTATCCAGCAGAATCGCTTCAATCCGCTCGCGCGCCACCAGATTGGCTGCGGGCACTTCTCTTGCATTCAGATAAGCCCGGTATCCCAGGTAAAACAAGGTGACTGAAGAAAAAAATATGATAGCTCCCGAGATCATCTCATTCTGTAAGTTAATTTATTCCTGATTAACAACAAAACGGTCGGTGCTGACTCGCCAGCTTTTACGCTGAACGATTAAAACAGCGAAAAAAGGAAAAATCAATTTGAAATGAAACCGAATTTCCCTGCTTGAACAAACCGTATTTTGGAGCCATACTTAACCGTCAGAACTTTTACCATTTCTTTTTGTTATCAGGGAGCATGACTTTACAGAGAGTACTGATTTGCCAGCTTTCCATATGGCATCCTGATTTCACAGCATCCAAAAAAGGGCTGGATTCCTGCAGCAACCGTTTATCAAGAAATTGCAAGGTTTATCCGGATTCGGCGTCTTATCTGTTACGGCTGCTTTACCTTTAACCCCAAACGCATAACTAAAACGGATGAATCTGAATTTATTAAGCAAGTTATTTACGATTATATTCCTGGTGATTCTGACGGGCTGTGGCGCTAAGAAACAAGACAAGCGAGCCGCCAACAAACGACCTGTTCCCCGATTGGACGGCTATGTTGTCAAGACTGAAACCTATTCTGAAACGATCCAGGTACCAGGTTCATTACGGGCAAACGAAGTCACTGAGATCCATCCTGAAGTCTCCGGGCGAGTAGTCAGCCTGAATGCCCGGGAAGGTCAATTTGTGAGCAAGGGCGCTGTACTGGCAAAAATTTATGATGAAGACCTGCAGGCCCAGCTGCGAAAACTGAAGGTTCAGTTAGAGATTGCGGAGGCGAATGAAAAGCGGGCCTCTCAGTTGCTGGATATCCAGGGAATCAGCAAACAGGATTATGATGCCACCGTGCTGAATTCGCATAATATTAAGGCCGATTTGGATATTGTCAGGGCAGCTATCACGAAGACTATTGTGAGGGCCCCTTTCAGTGGTAAAATGGGTTTAAAAGATATAAGTCCCGGCGCATATGTGACGCCAGCCACGGTCATTGCGACGATTAACCAGACTAATAACCTGAAGCTGGACTTTTCTGTTCCTGAAAAATATACGCGGAGCATCCACAAAGATCAGGTGGTTAATTTTAAAGTGGAAGGAAACAACAAAAACTATGCAGCCAGGATCACGGCAACGGAATCCAACGTGACGGTCAGCAATCGCAGTCTGGATATTCGGGCAATGGTAACGGGAAATGCGGAAGGACTGTTACCCGGCACTTTTGCCTCTGTGACGGTGGAGTTTTCGCCCCGCTCCAATGTAATATTTGTTCCCACACAGTCTATCATCCCAACGGCCAGAGGAAAGCAAATTATCCTGTATACCAGCGGGAAGGCTCTTTTTACTAACGTGGAAACGGGTACCCGAGACTCAGCCAGGTTGGAAATAACCAGCGGACTTAAAGGGGGGGACACGATACTGGTAACCGGTATGATGTCCACAAAACCCGACGACAGTATTTTAATTAACAAAATTATCAACTAGCAGAAAGGGCGTGTTTACCCGCTTTTCTGTTATTTAAATATTTGATTGGACCCTGTTGCCCTGTAAAAGAAAAACGGTGGCAGCAAACGAGTGAAAAGATACAAAGGCATTGCGCGTCATCCCGCGAAAGCTGGTGAGGATGGAAAGTCTGGCAATTCAATTTTTAATCCACAGTTTCAACATGAATATTTCTGAACTTAGTCTGAGGCGCCCGGTACTAGCCATTGTGATGAGCATTGTCATCATTGTGTTTGGCGTTATCGCGTTCAAGTTTCTGGGTGTACGGGACTATCCGGCTATTGATCCCCCCAATATCGGTGTAAGGACAAGCTATCCTGGTTCGAATGCGGATATCATTGAAACGCAGATCACCGAACCGCTGGAACAGGCTATCAATGGTATTGCCGGAATACGGAATATCACATCCAGCAGCAGCAACGGAAGCAGCACTATTAACGTGGAGTTTAACCTGGGTACGGATCTTGAAGCAGCAGCTAATGATGTTCGCGATAAAGTGTCGGCAGCATTAAGATCCCTTCCGCCGGACCTGGAGGCGCCGCCCGTTGTGAGTAAGGCCGATGCCAGTGCGGACGCTATTATTTCCATGACCGTTCAGAGCGATACGCGCAACCAGCTTGAGCTTACGGAATATGCCAACAATAACCTCGTGGAGCGACTCCAGACGATTCCCGGCGTGAGTGGGATGCAGATCTGGGGTGAAAAGAAATTTGCCATGCGCATCTGGATCGATCCCGAACGGATGACTGCATATGGCATCACGCCATCGGATTTACAGTCGGCGCTGCAACGCGAAAGCGTAGAATTACCCTCAGGCAAAATTTCGGGAAATAATACAGAGCTGATCGTAAGAACCTTTGGGAGACTTAATACAGAATCTGAATTTTCCAACCTGATCATCAAAAGTGTAAAGGGCTCCGACGTTCGGCTCAAAGACGTGGCCGACGTGGTTCTTGGCCCCGAAAATGAAGAAACCATTTTAAAGGAAAGCGCGATTCCCATGATAGCGCTGGCTATCATTCCCCAGCCAGGATCCAACTACGTTTCTATTTCAAACGAATTTTACAAACGCCTGGAGATTATCAAAAAAGAAGTGCCAAAGGATATCAAGCTGAATATCGCGATGGATCAGACCACCTATATCAAGAACTCCATCTCTGAGGTTGAAGAAACACTTTTTATCGCGATAGGCCTTGTAGTGCTGATCATATTCCTGTTTTTCCGCGATTGGATCATGGCGATCCGCCCCCTGATCGACATACCGGTGTCACTGATCGGTGCATTTTTTATCATGTACCTGCTGGGATACACCATCAATGTACTTTCGCTTTTGGCGATTGTCCTGGCAACGGGTTTGGTGGTGGACGATGGCATTGTGGTAACGGAAAACATTTTCAAAAAACTGGAACAGGGTATGCCCAAGCGGAAAGCAGCCCTGGAAGGGTCTAAAGAAATTTATTTTGCCGTTATAGCAACCTCGATAACACTTGCGGTGGTTTTCATACCGATTATTTTTCTACAGGGATTCGTAGGTAGCCTGTTCCGGGAATTTGGTATCGTGGTGGCCGGTGCTGTGCTGATCTCTGCTTTTGTTTCGCTGACCCTCACGCCGGTGCTGAACGTATTCCTGACCAAAAAGAATGTCCATCAGCATTCCTGGTTCTACAATGTAACAGAACCATTTTTTAATGGTATTGAAAATTTTTACAGTCGAACACTCGCATCATTTATGAAAGTGCGGTGGATGGCCTGGGTTCTTGTGGCGGCCTGTGGTGCTATTATTCTCTTCATAGGTTCGAATACACAATCGGAACTGGCGCCCATGGAGGACAAAAGCCAGTTCAGGCTTACGTTAACGGCGCCTGAGGGGACATCATTCCTTGCCATGGACAAATTTGTCGATAGGGTTTCCCGCCTCGTCATGGATTCGGTACCTGAAAGCCAGATCGTGTTATCGGTGACCTCACCCGGCTTCAGCGGGTCGGGTAACTCCAACACCGGGTTTGTGCGGGTCAGGCTGGTTGACCCAACAGAACGAAGCCGGTCGCAGCAAAAAATCGTGGAAATGATCAACCGAAATGTGGCAAAATTCACGGAAGGAAGGGCCTTTGCAATCCAGGATCAAACGATTCAGGTGAACCGCAGGGGCGGACAGGATGTGCAGTTTGTGCTTCAAAATAATAATTTTGAGAAATTGAGTTCGGTGTTACCCAAATTTCTTGAAGAAGCCCAAAAAAGCAATGTTTTGCAGCAGGTGGATGCCGACCTGAAATTCAACAAACCGGAGTTAAGGATTATGGTGGACAGGCTCAAGGCTGCCCAACTGGGCGTGTCGATCAGTGACATTTCTCAGGCTTTGCAGATCGCGTACAGCAACCGGAGACTGGGATACTTTATCCGGAACGGAAAACAATACCAGGTGATGGCACAGGTTGACCGCCTTAACCGGGATGACCCCGAAGATCTCAAGAAGATATTTGTGCGGAACAATGTGGGGAATATGATCAGCCTGGATAACCTGACCTCCGCTGTGGAATCAACAACACCTCCAACCATTTACCATTTCAACCGGTATAAATCAGCCACAATATCGGCCGGATTAGTGCCGGGTAAAACTGTGGGAGACGGGATTAAAGAGATGCAGGGTATTGCTTCCAAAGTGCTGGATGACAGTTTTTCCACGTCGCTGAGCGGAACTTCCCGGGATTTTGCTGAAAGCAGCAGCAATATCAGCTTTGCGTTCTTCCTTGCGCTCGGTCTGATTTTCCTGATTCTCGCCGCTCAGTTCGAGAGTTTCATCGACCCCCTCATTATTATGATCACCGTGCCGTTGGCCCTGGCAGGCGCTTTTCTTTCACTCTGGATATTCGGGCTAACATTAAATATCTTCTCAGAAATTGGTATGATCATGCTGATCGGTCTGGTAACAAAGAATGGTATCCTGATCGTGGAGTTTGCAAACCAAAGCCGCAAGAAAGGAATGGCCAAGCGTGAGGCCGTGTTGTTCGCCGCCCGGCAAAGACTAAGGCCCATTCTCATGACCAGCATGGCAATGTCGCTGGGGGCACTTCCCATTGCCTTATCACTGGGAGCCGCAGCGACCAGCCGTATTCCGCTGGGGATTGTGATCGTTGGCGGGGTTATGTTTTCCCTTGTATTAACGCTTTATGTCCTCCCTGCTATTTATAGTTATTTATCTGCAAACAAAAAGGTAAGGGAGTTTGATGATATTCTTCGATACGAAGAACTTCAAATGAGATCAGAAAAAACTGATGCAAAACAGTAACTATATATATTTTTTCGTATAGATATGAACAAACCACTTAGAATAGCTTTCCTCCTGGTAATGATAACCCTGGCCGCGGGTCATTTACCGGTCATGGCCCAACGGGTCCTAACCCTGGAAGAAGCGATTGCTACAGCTCTCCAGAACAATTTCGATATTCAGCTTTCGAAGAACGACTCGATGGTTGCGGCAATCGACTACAGCTATCGTAATGCCGTTTTTTTACCCTCGCTAAATGCGGGAGCCGGCGCTACCTGGAACAATAATAACCAACGCCAGACCCTCGCTGACGGAAGTAAAAGAAAATCTAATAACATCCGTTCTCATAATATCCAGGGAAATGTTGCTTTGAGCTGGGTGTTGTTCGACGGGTTCAAAATGTTCGCCACCAGGGAGAAGACGGAGGCCCTGTTGCAATCAGGGTCTTATACTATCAAAAATCAGGTGGTAAATACCATCTCGTCCGTCATCCAAACCTACTACAATATTGCACGTCAGGAACAGCTTGTGAAAGCGACCAATGTTCAAATTGAGCTGAACAGCGAGCGGGCTAAGCTGGCACAGTATAAACTCGATATAGGCACCGGAGCCAAACCAGATGTACTGCAGAGCAAGGTGGACCTGAACGAACAACTGGCACTAAAAATGCAGCAGGAGTTGTTTACAGATCAATTGAAAGAACGACTGGTTCAGGCGATGAACAGCGGAATTTCGGCACAGGAATTCAGTATTCCGGATACCATTCCCCTTGATTACAGACTTACGCTGGGTGGCGCGCTTGAAGGACTTGAATCCACCAACCCCTCATTGCTGCTCGCCAAATCCAGGATTGAAGTGGCCAACTATGCGCTAAAAGAAGCCCGGGCGGGAATGTTTCCGACCGTAGCTTTTAACTCGGCCTATAACTATAGCCGGACCAACAACAAGAAAGTCATTAATCAATTCTCACCCCTGTTCAACCTGGCATTTGGATATAATTATGGCCTTACAGCAAATATTCCCATTTTCAATCAGTTCCGCGTCAGACGTCAGATCAGGCAGGACCGGCTGGCTATAGACTTCCAGCAGCTCGCTTATGAGAGCCAGCGTTCTTTGCTGAATCTGGCCATTGTAAACGCATTCAGAGAGTACGAACGGTTAAAAAAACAATTAAAACTGGAAGAGGAAAATATCCTGCTTGCCCGGGAAAACGTAGATATTGTACTGGAAACCTACAAGCTGGGCATGGCGACCCTGGTACAACTCCGGCAGGCGCAGCTCAGCTACGCGCAGGCTGCCGACCGGCTGATCGCAGCGCGTTTTAATACTAAAGTTGCTGAGACCGAACTCATGCGACTGAAAGGAGACATTGTTAAATGAAATCTGTCGGGACAGTCTTACCCATGTATCTCAGTATATGAAGAGTATAGTATGGCGTACGTATCGTACTTACATGTGCCTTCCTGAGACATAATCGAGATCTGGAAACGGCATTTCCGTACCTATTTCTTAAGTTCAATGACCTGGACCTTGTTTGTACCATCGGTCGTTGTCCATTTCTGGAATTTCTTTTTGTTGCTCACAACAATCCAGGTTTTGGCAAATTCTGAATTTTGACTTTCAATAGTCACATACTTGTCTCCACTGGATTTCCAGCTAAAGGGAGTCTGGTCGCGGTGTGTAACGCCAAGCACCGGGTAACTGATATTTTTCTCTCCTGTTCCGTTCTTGTTAAATTGGACCGTTCCAATGTTTTTCAAGGCTACTCCCTGCTGACCGGATGTGTTTGTTTCAAAGCGCTGCACGGTCCAGGTACCTGCTAAACGCGGGGAACAAGAAGCTAAAATTGCGAAACAAAACGCAATTGTAATAACTCTGGCTGTGTTTAATTTCATAGCAATATCAGATTTTTTTAATTTTTATATATTTGTTTCGTAGCGTCGGAAAATTCAATGTAAGCGGTCTTCGGCCGTTGGACCATACAACCCCGGAACGTTGTTTCCCGTTGCCCTCAGATATACGATCAGTTCACCCCGGTGATGGTAAATATGATTAAATAGTAAGCTTCTTACTGCTTGAGCCCGGGGCATGGTGGGGATCAGCTCCACTCCCCTGACCAGCATAGTCCAGTCATCAGCCAGTGATTCATTGGACGTAGATTCAAGTGCATCCAATGCCAGTTTGTAATTCTCTTCGAACTTGTCGATTATATTGGAAACCTGGCTATAGTCCTCCCTGTCGTAATGAAAGGTCGCAAAATCAAAAACATCCTGCTCCAAGGCAGGCGGATACCAGGCATAAATAGCCGCGATATGAGAAGCCAGCTCGGCGGTCGACCAGTTCTTTTCAGATGGCTTCCAATTCAATGCACTGTCAGGCACCGCTTTCAATAGCTTCCGGGTATTCTCGGCTTCATGCAAAAATTCCCCAATTAAGGCATGTACAGACATTTTTTCTTTAAAATTAGTGAAAAAAAACTTCCTATTTTTAAATTCGCAAAGTCAATTTGATACTGAATTCACCCCCCGGTATTTACCATGGAAAAACTGAAAGATTACTGCCAGCACCCAAACAGCCAGGGCGCCGATACCGTTTAGCCAAAGAAACCCAAGGCGGATAACTTTATATTCATTCAAAAAGAATAAAAGGATGACCAGCAGCTCCGCAATCACTGCAGCTATGAATACAGCCTTTCCCTTTACGCGCTTCGCATAGAATGCCACCAGGAAGATTCCCAGGATGGTACCATAAAATAAAGAGCCTAAAATATTGACCACTTCTATCAGGCTATTGCCCCAGTTGCTGACAAACATGGCTACCGCAATACAAAAGACGCCCCAGAGCAAGGAATAGAGCCGCGAGTACCGGTAATCATCCTCATTGCCCTCCCCTCTTTTGAGAAATCTTTTGTGAAAATCCACCATCGTACTCGAAGCCAGCGAATTCAGCGCGGCGGCGATACTGCCCCAGCTCGCCAGGAAAATAACGGCGATAATCAGTCCCACTAGTCCGGCAGGCAGATAGTCAACCACGAAATGCAGAAAAATATAGTTGGTATCATTATCACTCCCGTTATTCTTTTTCACCAGGGCTTTGATTTCATTCCTGGCGCTATCTGTAGATTGTTGCAAGACCCGCATCTCGTCAAATACAGCCAGGGATTTTGTTGTTGCATACTCTTTCAATAACACCTGCTTTTGCCGATCAATATTTCCAAGTTTATGTTCAACAACAGCCAGCTCAGTTTTGTAGGGCGATTCCTTCAGTCTGTCTAATTCGTATTCATTAAAAAATGCCGGCGCCTTGTTGAACTGATAAAATGAAAAAACCAGCACGCCGATGAGAAGAATAAAAAACTGCATGGGAATTTTCACGATGCCATTCATCAATAGTCCCAACCTGCTTTCGGTCGTGTTCTTCGCCGTTAGGTAGCGTCCTACCTGGCTTTGGTCGGTACCAAAGTAAGACAGAGCCAGGAAGAACCCGCCAATAATTCCGCTGAAAAGATTATACCGGTCGCCCCAATCGAACTTTCCGTTTTCCGTGCCAAAAGTAATCACGTTAAATTTTCCGAGCTTACCGCCAACATGAAGGGCCTCCTTAAATCCTATGCTTCCCGGCATATCTTTTACAATGAAATAACCTGCCAGGAACATGGCGGTCATAATAATCACAAACTGGATCTGCTGGGTATAGGCAACCGCCTTTGCTCCGCCCGTCACCGTATAAATGATCAGCAATCCACCCATAAAAAGATTGGTAACATAAATGTTCCAATCGAACAAGGCTGATAAGATAATCGAGGGAGCGAAAATACTGATACCGGTGGAGAGTCCTCTTTGCAATAAAAAAAGAAACGAAGTGAATGTCCTGGTTTTGACATCGAACCGGGTTTCAAGGTATTCGTAAGCGGTATAAACCTTCAGCCTGCTAAACACAGGGACGAACGAAATACAGATTACGATGGCAGCAAGGGGAAGCCCGAAATAGTACTGCACAAAACGCATCCCATCGGTATAAGCCTGGCCTGGAGCTGAAAGAAAGGTGATAGCGCTTGCCTGTGTACCCATGATGCTTAGCAGGATGATATACCAGGGCATGCTACGATTAGACAGAAAATATCCGTCCAGATCCCGGGTAGTGCGGCTCTTATACACGCCGTACAGGATAATAAACGTAAGGGTCGCGATCAGAACGATCCAGTCGAGCAGCCTCATGAGAATTTTTTTGTCAACAGGTAAAATATAATAATCAGCACAACCAGAAAGGCTGCTACCAAAATATACCATACCGTCCAGGACGGAAACAACGGCGGTTTTTCGTCATTTTCATCGTGCATTTCCAGCTATCTTTTTATTCTGAGACTATTCAGAAAAACAATAGAGAGGCCAATAAAAAGACCCAGTAACAGACCAAGTCTTATTTTCTTTACAAAGGCACCAATAATCAGACCGAGTATGATCGCCACAAAAAAAGCCATCTCTCCCCTTCTGATCCCAAAATAAGTTTTTTGATCGTTGTTGTTCATTTCTTTACAGTTGGCTGAGGTTGATTCAATGCGATCAGGTTCGCGATAAGCCGCATCGCTCCCGGTACTGCCGCCGGCAGCTCACGGAAAAAAACCAGGCCAGTATACGTAAAATAACCTTTCCCGTATTTGCCGATGATCAAGCTGCCACCATCGGGCGCTTCATCCGGATCCGCCATTGATAAAATTGATTTGAAATGATTATCCCACCTGGCAGCATGGTAAATACTTCTTTCCTGTATCCATCCCTCAAAATCTTTTTCAGTAATTCGATTTGGAAAATTGAGTACTTTATGACCCGGATCTGAAAAGACCACCTTTGCATTTTCATCAGTGATCCGGTTGCGCGAAATATCAAATGGGAAGGGACCTATTTTCGCTTTTACCGGCCCTATATTGCTGCTGGTATTATATTGCACAATCAGGTTGCCGCCCTGCTGCACATAATTCATGAGCTTATCGTAATAGCTGCTGAGCCACTCATTGGTGTTGTAGGCCCTGACGCCGGTGATAATTGCGTCAAAACCCGCAAGGCTGGCTGCTGCCAGTTTTTGCTGATCCAGGATGGTCACCTGGTAGCCTAGTTGTTCGAGGATATCCGCCACCTTATCGCCGGCACCCGGAATATAACCAATATGACGACCTGCTTTTTTCAGGTCGATATTCAGCACTTTAATCAGATCAGGATAAAAATATTTGACGGAAGGAATATGTTCATAATCGATAGATCTTAATGCCAGGTAATAGCCAAATTTTTCCTCACCTGCATCCTGGTTGGCAAAAGCTGTTACCGAAGATTCGGCGTTCTCAAGATGCGAATTGGTGACCTGGAACCGGAAGGTTTTTGTCTGACCTTTCTCCAGGGCGGCTATCTCCTTTTGCGTCCCTTCATCATCAATACCTCTAAGGCCGGCAGTAACTTGTCCGTTGATGGATGTATTTGCGTGAACGGCGACGGTCACTGTTTTCACTTCCTTTTTCTTGTTATCGAACAGCAGCACTTCGGGTGATGTAGTCAGCGTGGCCCTGGGTATCACACATAAAGGTTGATATTGTTCTCCCTTCACCGGATCAGTGCTGTGGTATTTTACAGGCAGGTCAAAAGTAAAGTCGGTACCTTCAATGCTGAATATCAGTCTGGCCAGATAAGCCGGCTCCGCATCCGCTACGCCCACCAACTGCTGGTTTGGAATATGGAAATGCCCCTCATCCATTTTTTCCTTCAACCAGTAAGGCTGGGTAATCTCTTTGGACGACGGGACAAGAAGCTTACGGGAGAAGCTGAGGTTTTTGTTTTTTTCCAGTTTGATTTCTTTGTCATCAGCCAGGTTTTCCAGCAGCATCTTCCTGAATAAAACGTCGGCACCAAGCCGGTTGTTCAGGGACACATTCACCGTCACTGAATCCGTTTGAACGGCATAAGGCTGACCTACATTTACATCCATATATAATCCGCTGCATTGGGCGACAAGCTGCTGAATTTCGGCAAGCTTCTTTTGTTTCCATACGCTCTCCTCAAGACGACCGACCTCATTGTATAAATTCACCAGTTGGTGAACTGAAAGCTGCGGATCCTCAGGGTTAAAGCCTTTTTCCAATAAGGCAATATTTTTTCTGATGGATTCTCCTTCCTTACCCAGCCGCTCCCATATAGTTTCAACGCCATCCATCAGTCCGTTTTGGGGCACAGGACCACCCGTATTGATAAAATATTCCGTCACTGAACCTCTTGTTGCCGATGAACCAAAACCCTGGCTTTTGTGCTGGCTCCTGCTCAGTGCGGCTATTTCTCCGTAACCCTTGCCCAATAAGGGATTAAAGCCGCCAACATCCAGCTTGAACTGGCTTTCGCTTGTGGTATTGTTCCCGCCAAAATTGAAAGTATTCCATAAAATGCGTTTTGCCTGCCAGGGCTTCACCCATTTTAACTGCTCAGGAAATCGGTTGGGATCGGCTGCGGCCGTAAAAGCCTCATTAGCCAAAATCGCGGAAGCTGTATGATGCCCATGACCACCTTCTCCGGTCACGGGAAAACGGGTGATGATCACGTCAGGCTGGAATTTCCGGATCACCCAAACCACATCACTCAATATTTTTTCCCGGTTCCATTTTGCAAAAGTTTCTTTAGGTGTTTTTGAATATCCAAAATCATAGGCGCTGGTAAAAAACTGTTCCCCACCATCCAGCCGCCTGGCCGCAAGTAGTTCCTGGGTGCGGATCAGCCCCAGTTCGACACCCTGCTCATCCCCAATCAGGTTCTGACCACCATCTCCGCGCGTTAGGGAAAGGTAACCGGTTCGGTACAATTCATCGTTGGCCAGCCAGGAAATCAATCGCGTATTCTCGTCATCGGGATGGGCCGCAACATATAATACCGAGCCCAGTACATTTAGTTTTTTTATTGCCTGGAAAATCTGGCCGGAAGTCCAGGACTGAGGAGCCTGGCCGGCGGCGCCCTTCATACAAGCCATATAAAACAGGAAGATCCAAAGCCGATTCATTTCACGAATATAAAGAAAACTGAACAGGGGAAGTAAACCTCAGGACAATGCGCTCACAAAAAATCGGCAAAGGTATTTATTGGGGTATGAATGGCAGAACCCTTTAACGGAAAAACATTCATCACGCGGCTGACTCCTTACTTTGGATAGCTCTATCAGCAGATCAAGACATGCATAGGGCAATTAAAGAAACTCAACCACGTTTCTTTAGTTAGCTCTGTCTGCAGGTCAAAGCCCGTTAATCGCAAAAAAAGTGAAATTTGAAAAGGTTAAAACGCTATTGGGGCAGCATTTTTTTCAAAATCTGTTCCAGGTCGGCCGGACTCAGATTTACAGCAACAATCTCCTGCTCGGCATTCAGCAAAACAGAGGCAGGTATGGCGTTAATATTCCATGCCTCGGCTATGCTGCCTTTGGACACCGGTTTGTCGAGCAACTGTGACCAGGACATTCGATCCTTCCTGATCGCTTTCTTCCACTTTTTTACCGATTCATCCACAGACACGCTGACTATTTCAAAATTCTTCCCACTGTACTGCGGATACATCCTGGCCAGTTGTTTGTTGGTGATTCTGCAGGGAAAGCACCAGGAAGCCCAGAAATCAAGAAACACGACTTTTCCTTTCAGGCTTTGGATGGACAAAGAGTCTCCGCCTGACGTCATAAGGACAAAATCCGGGATTTTCCTGCCAGGTCCCGGAAATGATTGAGCCCGCAATTGAACTGAGCAAAAAATAAGGATGAGGCTGAGTCCAAGGAAATATTTTATTTTGATGAATTTCACGATATACCTTTTAACCGGGTAGCCAGTTTTAAATAATCATCGGGTCGCTGATTATCGCCCAGATGAGCGTAAATAAACATGTAAGGCCTGATAAAACAGACAGGCTGAACAGTCTCCTGGAGAAAGCCATTTCAGATGAGTGATAAAACGATCACCGCCCCGGCGTTTCTTTCAATCTAACTAGCTATTTTCTCTTTCCACCGGAAGCTGGCAGCTTACCAGGTTTTTCTTTTGTTGAATCTCCAGTGGCGGGATAAGTCCGGGTGCGGTCATACTGACAACATTCATGTAATTTTTTATACGCCTCATCATTGCCCCGGATATCGCGGGTATCATACCCGGCATCCGCAATAGCCTGCTGAATGGCTACCGCCTGCGTTTGCTTCGCATTATATTTCACAGTCAGCATTTTTGTGTCTTTATTCCAATCGGCAAAAGTAACATGTGCCTTCTTTGCAGCCCTTTCGATGTTTCCTTTACACATACCGCAGTTACCCGACACTGGTATCACTTCTTCCTTGTCCTGCGCATGCACCATTGAAATACCCAACGCAAGCGTAAATAACGTAATAAATAATCTGAACTGATACATTATAATCTTTTATTAATAAAGTTTGAGACGATTGTTTCTTTTGAAACCGTTCACAAGCATCAAAAATAGCCAATAATTAATTAACAAAACCCCAAAATACGCCTACCCTGATAACCAGGCCTGGGTAGGGATAACCCTGTATGGCGAAGTTGTGATCGTAAAAGCCATAGTTTTGGCCCAGTTTGCCAAAAGTGTTCAGGTTATCAGCACGAATAAAGGCTTTGAAACTATTGATCCTGAAATTGAGGTAAGCAGAAATGTCGGGCAACCTGTAACGGGTGGTCACCGAATCCTGGTAAAAAAACTGGCCGTTTACGGGCGAATAGTTATTGGCTTTGTAAGCGGTATGATAGCGGGTATCAAACCCGAAGGCCAGGTTTAGATTGGGATACCCTAGATTACCTTCATAAGCGAAACGGTTCCGCGTAAAAACCAACGGTACATGAATAGGCGCATTCCCAACAGCCTGCTGAAAATAAACTTCAGATCGCCATTTCCACTGTTTCTTTCTTCCGGTCTCAAAAATCTTGTTGGCATTGACCTGCAAAATATTGAAAAGCGTTCCGTATTGGTTGATCTTGTAAAAATCGGTGTAATAAACATAGTTGTTTAGCAGGTAATAATGTCCACCAAGACTCAGTTTCAGCAGAGGCTGGAAAAGATTGGCAAAAAGATGGATCGTATTTTCCTTTTTCAGTGATTCTTCATCTTTCATCAGGTGAAATGCACTAAGCGGATTGGTAATAAAAGACGGTTTCCTGCTTACATTTTCAAACCCGAGCCGAATAGAACCAATCTTCTTACCCAGGAGGCTTTGAATGCTTGCCCGGGCTTCATAATCTCCAATATTATAACCAGCGAAATAAAATACGCCATTAGCCAGAAGATCCCATTTCTGATTTTTAGTACGGTTACGGTATTCACCATGACCGTAAACATTCATATATTGTTTATTGCTAACCAATGAATCGAAACTGCCCGAAAGATTTTCCAGAGCCGCGCCGAGCTTGATAAACTGCTGGGTATTCTTTTCATCAGGAAAAGTATAAATGGAAAAATCATTCACCATTCTCTTCCACTGGTCCTTGAGCTCAAACGGGTTGTTGCCACCTGGTAGTGTTAGCTTAAAAAAAGTCTCGTAAGCTGCAGGGGACGGATGAATGTCCGTATAGATATAAGTGTACTTACTCCGGGTTATAGTATGTTCCAGTCTCACCCGCGGAAAAAACAAAGGAACAACGGTGCTGTCGGTTACGATAGAATCCTTCCGGCCAAAATCATACTGCTGGCGCATCACCAGGCTGAAATCGTTATATTTATTACCGGTGTTGATTTTCGTATTAAAGAAATTTCTACCATATGGTGTGCCTTCCCCCAGCTTGGTGGGAATATACAGGCGGTCGCTGTAGATAGGATCATTCAGGTAATTAAGCGTATCGATCAGCCCCCCATTTTCCGAGCCGCCTAACTTATTGGCTGCAAGGATGAAGTAGTTATTATATCTCTTATTTTTCGACTGTAACCAATTTGTCAGCAGGTAATTGTTATGATTCGTCTTCTGGTTCAGAAACATCCCCGGCGAATTGATGAATCTGTATTGAAAATGGGCGTTCCAGTTTGGTTTAATATTTTGCGTATGCAACACTTCAATATACTGCTCTGTACGACTGCCAATCAGGTAATTCAGTTCCGAATAAGGTCGCGTGGTGGTAAAAAATCGCGCCTTTTCAACCGTCGTCCTGTAAACATCATAGGCATGAAAACCTGCATCCCACCCCGCTTTCATTCTCGGAGAAAAAAGATAGGATTGAGCCGCGTTTCCGGTATTGCCCAAATAATAATAAGTTGCAGGAATCGGAAATCGCTTATAGAAATCATCGATGGAGGAGTCCAGCCGGTAAATTCGCGTGGTATCCAGGTATCGGTAGCTAATTGAAATAGAGTCTTCGTTCCGGTTTCGTTTGGCGAGACCTTCGCCGCCTCCGCCACCGCTACCGCCCATTCCCCGCATACGGTCAGCCATTCCCCTAACGCGGCCCTGGGAGTTGCCTTCCAAAACGGTAAATAATATAATGATCGCCAGCAAATACTTCATCTTCCCCTCAAATAACTGCCAGTAAATTAATGAATAAATGTGCGAGTTTGGGTTCTGCGAGATTCGCAGCTTCCAAAACCTCTTCATGTGTGATCCTGTTTTCGTCTTCCCGGATACCGATGTCTGTAATCACGCTTACTGCAAATACGGCCACCCCCATATGATTGGCGACGATTGCTTCCTGTACCGTACTCATGCCCACAGCATCTGCACCCAGCAGCCGGATCATCTTATACTCGGCCCGTGTTTCGAAAGTGGGCCCGGTAACAGCAAAATATACTCCTTTTTTTACATCGATTTGATTACTGAGAGCTGTTTCCACCGCCTTCTCTATCAGCCCCCTGTTGTAAGGTTCACTCATATCCGGGAACCGGGTGCCCCATTCGTCGACATTCTTGCCAATTAGCGGATTTGAAATGGCAAAGCTGATATGATCCCTAATGATCATAATATCACCCACCCTGAAATCCGGATTAACACCGCCAGCCGCGTTACTCAGGAACAAGACTTCAATACCCAATAATTTTAAAACTCTTATGGGAAAAACGACCTCCTGCGGAGTATAACCTTCATAATAATGAAAACGGCCTGCCAAAGCAACGATCTTCCGGCCGGATAGTTCCCCGAAAATCAATTTACCGGAGTGCCCTTTCACCGTAGAAACCGGAAAATTTGGTATCTCCGCATAAGGCACCTCAAGCTCCACCCGGATCTTTTCAACGAAATTACCCAGGCCGCTCCCCAATATAATACCCGCGAACGGGCTGTGCGGGTACCTGGACTTCAGGAAGGAAACCGCCTCATTGACTTTTTCGACCATCTGATCCGGCATATAAGTTTTTGGAGGCAAATATATGGAAAGTCCATCCTCAAAGATTTGTGTCGCAAACAAAGAAACAGAAGTTTTAACGTTTGTATACTCAACCTGATGTTTTTGAAATTGTATCCTGATTATAGGTCCTAAAACTGAATCCCTTATCTTCGCATCAAAGTATTGTTATATGAACCTACATGAATATCAGGCAAAGGAATTATTAAAAAAATATAATGTAAGCGTTCAGGAGGGATATCCCTGCAGTTCGGTACAGCAGGCTGAAGATGCATACCGCAAGATCAAAACCGATACGGGGAGTAAGTTCGCGGTCATCAAGGCACAGATTCACGCGGGAGGCCGCGGGAAAGGAGTAATCAGGGAGACGGGGCTGAATGGCGTGAAGGTGGCCAAGTCTTTGGAAGATGTACAGGAATTTGCCAAAGGCATGCTCGGCAATACACTGGTGACCGTTCAAACAGGACCTGCCGGAAAGGTCATCAATAAAATATTCGTGGCGCAGGACATGTATTATGATGGGATAAGCGACCGGAGAGAGTTTTATTTGTCCATACTGCTGGATCGCGGTAGGGGCCGAAATGTAATCATGTACAGCACAGAAGGTGGCATGAACATAGAAGACGTTGCCCACCAGACGCCGGAAAAAATATTCAAAGAATGGATACACCCATCAGGCGGATTACAACCCTTCCAGGCACGGAAGATCGCTTTTAACCTGGGCTTGAAAGGAGAAGCGTTCAAAAACTGCACCCGGTTTGTCACAAATCTTTATCAGGCTTACCTGGGACTGGATTGCAGCATGCTTGAGATCAATCCCCTGTTCAAAGCCGCCGACGAAAAAATAATTGCGGTTGACTGCAAGATGAATATTGACGACAATGCCCTGATTCGTCATGCCGACTTATCCTCGCTTCGCGATGTTTCTGAAGAGGACCCGACCGAAGTAGAAGCCGGAAAGTATAACCTGAATTTTGTTAAGCTGGATGGTAATGTGGGGTGCATGGTAAATGGCGCCGGTCTGGCGATGGCCACGATGGATATGATCAAACTTAGCGGCGGTGAACCCGCAAACTTCCTGGACGTGGGCGGTACAGCAAACGCTCAGACTGTTGAAGCCGGTTTTAAAATAATCCTGAAAGACCCCGCGGTTAAAGCCATACTCATCAACATTTTTGGCGGTATCGTACGTTGCGACCGGGTGGCCGCTGGCGTAATCGAAGCTTACAAAAATATGGGTAACATCGATATCCCCATCATCGTTCGTTTACAGGGCACCAATGCCACCGAAGCCAAGGCGCTGATTGATGAAAGCGGACTGAAAGTTGAGTCAGCCATCTTGTTGAGCGAGGCTGCCGATCTGGTAAAAAAAGCCGTAGCCTGATTACATCCTTCGGGCACAAACTTTAGTATCGCCGACCGGATTTAGATAAAGGCCATTTAGAAACAATTTAATATCCGTCGACCAGGGAGATAATCTTGAGTTGTTTTTCAAATTCAGCCTGTGTTAAACCAGTCCTCGCCTTTATGCTAACCGGCTTGCCCGGAAGCAGATCAAAATAATTGTTTTCAAAAAAGTTATCGAGACCTTCGATTGACATAAACACCGCACGTGCATATTTATCACTTTGAAGTGAGATTTCAAAGCCGCCTGCAACAGGTTTAATCGTTCTGGAGATCGTCACTTTCGGGTAATTCACATCCTTTTGTTTTACCAGGAAATAGTGATTCGTATATATCGGCCCGCCTTTTTCGCTAAACGACACATACACTACAACATCTCCGCGTGGTATGTCTTTCAATACATCAGCAATTTTCAGCGAAACCTGCTTCTGAACTGAGTTTCCACGTACCCCGACCTTCGACTCCTGATAACTGATCTGTTGTCCGTCCAGCTTCAGTAGTTTCACCTCGAGAGCACCCGTCGCGTCCTTTATCCTATCAGAAACGGTATAAACATTCAGTATCCCCTTTTCTTCTATCGGCGAGACAAGGATATCGCGGTAAGCGTCCCTCGCAAAATACTGCTGCGCTTTCCATCGGCCGTAATAATCCCTGGCCGACCAGGAGGCAACCGGCCACACATCGTTATGCTGCCAGTAAAGACTGCCCATATTATAAGGCATCATCCTACGATGCGCCTCCATGGCGGTTTTAATCGCATCCCCCTGCAGCACCTGGTTCATGTACAAAAAGGACTGAAAGTCTTTAGGTTTGCGGTACTCATTTTCAAGATAGGTCTCGATCAGGGCATTGGCGTGAGCTCCCCCCCGCTGATGCGACATCATCACCTCTGACTCAATGCTCCAGTCGCGTGGCTCCGGTGCATATTTCTTAATGGATTCAAACTCAGGAAACGACTGAAAGCCATATTCACTGAAGAACCGGCTTTTCTCGACGTTGTATTTTGCGATAGGTTCTTTACCATGCCATACGGACCAGTAATGCCTGTCACCACTGTGATCATTGGATCGCACCCCGTATTCTGAATAAGGAGAAGACGGCCAGTAGAAAGCGCCCGGATCATTATCCTGAACCACTTTCGGCAGCATGACATTGTACTGCTCTGTAAACTGCTTCCACATCGTTTCGGCGTACTTAGGGTTCTGTTTTTCTATTTCCTGTTTCCAACCCCAGGTTAGCCAGGCTTCCTGGTTCTCGTTATTGCCGCACCATAACGCAATGCAGGCATGATTTCGCAGGCGCCTGACATTACCAATAGCCTCCTGCCTCATATTCTCCAGCAAAGCTCCCTCCGCAGGATACATGCTGCAGGCAAACATAAAGTCCTGCCATACCATGATGCCATATTTGTCGCATAGCTGATAAAAAATATCATTCTCATAAATCCCTCCACCCCAAACGCGCAGCATATTCATATTCGCTTTCACGGCATCACCGATCACCGAATCATATTTAGCGTCTGTGACCCTTGGCAGGAACATATCATTCGGTATATAATTAGCACCTTTCGCGAAAACGGGCCTGCCGTTCAGCTCGACGTAGAAGGTCTTGCCGTACTCATCCGGCTTATTAATAATACGAATAGAACGAAGGCCTACCTTTTCTGACTGACTATCCGTTATTTTATTTCCAAGCTGAAGTGTCGTAGTAAAATCATACAGGTGAGGTTCACCCAGTCCGTTGCTCCACCAACGCTTCGGGTTCCTGATATTAAACGGCAGTTCTAACCGGTTGGTGCCCGCTTTCAGGGACACTGTTTTTGAAACAAGGACTTTACCTTCAGCGCCTTCCCTAATGGTTAATAAGGCATTCGGAATATCCTCGTTTGCCCTGACCTCCACGACACCCTGCACTGCAGCATTTTTTTCGGTCACCTCCTTTTGATGATAGAAAACATTTTCTATTCTTGCCTGATCCCAGGCCTGCAACAATACGGGCCGCCAAATACCGGAGGTAACAAGTCGCGGACCCCAGTCCCAACCATAGTGGTAACCGGCTTTACGGGCGAAAACGCTCACCTTCTTGTCGAACACACCTCCATTCTCAGACTGGTCGTTACTGGCCTGGTAGTGAAATGGCAGCGCGTCCCATTTCGGAATATCCATCTTGATGGGCGAGGTAAAGTATACCCGCAAAGTGTTTCCAGTGTCTTTCAGCAAGTTTTTAACATCAGCATCCCACTCCCTGAACATGTTATCCGCGGTGATTATTTTTTTGTCATTGAGGTAAACATCGGCATAGGTGTCCAGTCCCTTAAAAAGGAGACGAATATTTTGTTTCTGCAAAATTTCAGGGGAGATGTCAAACTTTGTCTCATAGATCCAATCTTCCTTATCGATCCACTGTGCTCCCCGCTCATTGAGTCGGAAATAGGGATCTTCAATGATCCCGTTCACCATCAGATCCGTATGCACAACGCCGGGCACATTGGCCGGATACCAGTTTGTCAGCCTGGCTTGTTTGAACTTCCAGCCCGAGTGCAGAGGCTGAGATAAGGGTAGCTGTGCCGTACCGATTAAAGTTGAATGCAGAATAGTCATAGCTAAAATAATTCTCATCAGCATGTTCATATGGATGAATTTCCGCAAAATTATGCATTAATCGAATTGTAGAAAGATGATTGTAGTAAGGTTATTTAAATCACTTTAAACCTGCGGGTGAAGTATGCCGACTTAAAAAATCAGATAGCCGGGGGAAGCAAATGCCTGTTGAACAATGCCAGACTGAAGTGCCCAACCATAACTTCAGAAAGATGATCAGGTTCATTCAGGGGTATGAGGGTATCAAACCCGATGCAGTTTGTAGTGTTACTAGATTCATTATATTATCGATATTGTGTATATCATAGTTATCATAAATATATATTAAGATAACCCATGTAGCTAATTGTAAACCAATATTTATGAACAGTCAAATGACTTAAAATATTTCTCGAAAATATCTCCTCATTTACTGCTCAATTTGGCTCGTTTAATATAGAAACTCGCATAATATAATATTTTCTTAAATGCTAATTATCAGCACTTTATAGTTTTTGTAGATACTAATATAGTTAGCAGTTGTTTTGTGCATCTTCGAACGCAGAAATACTAATTATATTAGTATCGCAAAAACGCTCGTTTAACAATATTTTTTTCATTTGAATTTTGCTTTCTGCATTTTCATAGAATTTTAAGTATTAACTCCCCCACCCCACCGAAAGAAATCCTAATTTGCGTTCATGAAGAAATCTTATCCTTTTCTGCCGGGTTTACTATACCTGTTTGTCGTTCTGTCTTTGACTTCGTGTATGCGTTTTGACGACATCCAGTTTGAGGGGATTCAGAATACGAATCTGGGCAAACTGAGCGTTGACGAATCCACCCTGGATATGGACCTGGTATTTCACAACCCTAACCGCATCGGCGGCGTGTTAAGTCGGGCGACCGGCAAGGCCTGGATCCAGGATATTTACGTGGGCGATTTCAGCACCAATAAAGAAGTCAGCATTCCAGCCAGAAGTAACTTCACGGTGCCAGTCAGGGTATCGGCAAATCTGAAGGAAATCTTCTCAAACGCCCTGACACTCATGTTTAAGGACTCCCTCCAGTTGCGGGTGGAAGGCAATGCAAGGATGGGTAAGGGAGCTTTAAGAAGGGACATTCCCATTCGCTACAGGGGTAAGAAAGCCACACTTGAATGGATTAACCAGATCCGGTAAGTAAAATACGGGGGGAGATCTAAAACCCAATAATGGTTCTCCCATTTCAACTTTCTACGTCAGGGAGTTGGCCTATCTACCGGGAGGTGGCTTACCAGGCCTTGAATGATGATATTTAATTAAGGTTTAGTTAAGAACTATATATTTCTGATAACAAGCTAAATATGCATTTTATAATTCCCGGATCAGTCTTATTTTTACTGTTAATAATCATCCTGCCTTTGCTGCCCGATTGTGCAACTGCTCAGCCGTCGCGACTTCAAAAAAAACCAGAACTCAGTATTGGACCGGTATGGCAAAGAACAGATTTCAGGTGGTCTATCGATGGTACGATGAACGGCCAATACATTAATGTTCTGTCGGAACTGATTTTTAAACCCGTACACGCAGCAGGGTTTTTCGCGCGGGGTTCTTATCCTGTTTCTGAAAAGATTTCGGCATCTGCTTTTTTTGCACAACAATTTACGTTTCAGGGAAAGGTTTCCGACCGGGATTATAATGGCTCGGACCGCAGCCAGATGGTAACCGATCTTAATCTTCAAAGCAAGAGCGGTAACAGCCAATCTGTTTCGGCTCAGCTGGATTATGACCTCTACACTGACCATGGATTTTCTATACGTCCCGGTGCCGGTTTCAGTCTGGCTAAAGAATTATTCAACCTGTCCGATGATAACAACCCTGATTTAAAAAGCAGTTATTCCCCAAAATGGTTTGGGCCATTTGCATTGATGAACCTAAAAAAAGAACTATCCCCGAAAGTTGTGGCCGGGGCGGGAGCACGAATCTACTACCTTAATTATCGTGCAAAAGCCAACTGGAATCTGATCGAAACGGTTCAGCACCCGGTGAGCTTTAGGCACCACGCCCGCGGCTATGGGCTGGATCTGGATGCTAAGGTCGACTACCGGGTAAACAGAAATATTACCGCAGGCATTCGTGCCTTTTATTCAAACTGGCGCAGTGAAGTTGGAACCGATAAATTGTATCTCTCGAATGGACAAATACAAACGACAAACATGAACGGCGCTTTTCGGAAAACTTTCGGGACTGAGCTGTCCACAGGCTTTTCCTTCTGACGGACTAGAAATCCTGCTACATCACGCATCGTCGTTAGCAAATAGTCGCCAAATAGTGATATTTATCAATTAGGTTATTTAAGCCCGTACCTGTATTTATATCGCTCGTAAAGTTGGGTCTGTTTATTGGACAGGTCAATTTTCCGGCCCTGGATAAATGCATCCGTTAGTTTGCTATGTTGCATATCCAGTATATCACCTTCGCTAATAATAATATTCGCGTCCTTACCGGCTTCCAGCGACCCGGTCCGGTCGGCAATACCAAGGATCTTAGCGGGATTCAGCGTAATGGCCTGAAGGGCCTGCTCTTTGGTCAGGCCATACGCTACCGCGGTACCTGCCTCAAAGGCGAGGTTCCGGTAACGGCTGCTCCCATCGTCATCATTCAGTGCAAATAACACCCCCGCCTGTTGGAGGATAAAAGGCGTTTTAAAAGGCTGATCGATATCATCATCCTCCATGACCGGCAGGTTATGAAGCTGATTTAAAATAACCGGGATACTGTGCTGTTTAAGCAGGGGCGTCACCAGGTGACTGTCCGCCCCTCCTACCAATACCATATCAATATTCAGATCTTTGACCAGGTCGATGGCAAGCAGGATCTGCCGCAGCCGGTCTGCGTGTACAAACAATTTTTGTTTCTTCTCAAACAGTGGCTTCAGCGCCTCGAATTTGAGATTCACATCCTGCTTGCGGAGCATTAGACTGTAGGCTTTGGCTTCCTGCAGAAACTGTTTTACTCCAGCAACTTTTTGCAATCCCTCTTTCAGCGGGTCGGTTGTTGGTTCGTTCTGTACCGGCAATGATCTGTGCGGAGGAGCCATTAGCGCGGGCATGTTCAGGTGCAGCCCGTAATCTGCCTGGTAAAGCGCGTCCTCCCAGGTCCAGGCGTCCAGCTGAACCACAGAAGAATAACCTGTCAGCAGATTTCCTTCCGGAGCAACGCCAGCCAACAGGATTCCATTGGCGCGGAGTGTATTAATAATTTTTGAATCTGTATTGTATGCAACAATAGAACGGACACTCGTATTGTAATCACCCAGTTCGGAATAATCGTTGCTACCTCTAACGCCGCTGGCAATTTCCTTAAGCCCAAGATCGGTATTGGGTAGGATCAATCCGGGATAAATTTCTCTTCCGCTGGCATCAATAACGGTTCCTGCTGTGGTGCCGGCAGTGGCACTTCCAACGCTTTTAATTTTTCCATTTTCAATAACAATGGTGCCCTGGCTGATCACTTCTCCTGTACCTGTATGGATGTTTCCATTCTTAATGACGATGACTCCTTCCTGAGGTTTGGCGGGATAAATGTCGTCCTGAGCAGAAATACCCAAAGCGGAAAAAACAAACAGGCTTATATATATGTATATTTTCATAATGTAATGTTTTGGCTTATTCAAAAACGGTCTTCATAGCTATCGGTTTCCAGGACACCCTTTGCGTGTTCATGGTCTTCACAGTGGAGTACTACCTGCGGGGTCGGCCTGGCCGCAACCGTTGGGCTGCCTGACTTTCTTTCGCTAATCATTTTTTGGATCAGTCTGTTTCTCTCGGCCGCAATCTCTTTTCGCATTTTAGCATCCTTTTCCCTATCGAAATATACAGTACCGTCTACGAGTGTATACAAAGCTTTGGCATAGATGGAAAGAGGATGATCGCTCCACAGTACCAGGTCGGCATCCTTACCCACACGGATACTCCCTACTCTATCTGAAATATGCAGCGCTTTAGCGGGATTGAGCGTGACCATTTTGAAAGCTTCATCGGGGTTGACGTCACCATATTTAATCGTTTTAGCGGCTTCCTGGTTCAGCCTCCTGGCCATCTCGGGGTCGTCGCTGTTGATGCACACATTGAGTCCAACTTTCTGCATGATAGCCGCGTTGTAAGCGATCGCATCCTGCACTTCGGTCTTATAAGCCCACCAATCTGAAAATGTAGAGGCATTAGCGCCGTGCTGTTTCATCCGGTCAGCCACTTTATAACCCTCCAGGATATGCGTAAATGTATTTACCTTAAACCCATATTTTTCCGCAACGTTGATCAAAGCCAGGATCTCGCTTTGCACATAACTGTGGCAGGTAATAAAGCGCTTTTTATTCAGTATTTCTACCAGGGCATCCAGTTGAAGATCCCTTCTCACATCTTTCCGTTGTTCTTTAGTTGCCTGCTCATAATCTTTCGCCCGCTGGAAGGCATCTGCCAGTACTTCTTCCACACCCATTCGCGTATCGGGAAACCTGGTGTTCCCCATTGGCTGCGCTGTTCTTTTGACATTTTCTCCCAGGGCAAATTTTATAAACGGATCGGCGCCGGCAAATTTAAGTCCCTCATCATCTGCGCCCCACCTGAGTTTAATGAGCTGGGTCTGGCCGCCGATGGTATTGGCTGAGCCATGAAGGATATGAGAAGTCGTTACCCCGCCACTTAGTTGCCGGTAGATATTGATATCTTCCGGGTTCAGGTTGTCGCCGATGCGTACTTCCGAAGTAACCGAATGTGCTCCCTCGTTAATCGAAAACGCGGCAATATGTGAGTGTTCATCAATGATACCCGGTGCAAGATATTTACCGGTGGCATCTATAATCCTGGCGCCGGCTGCCGGAATATTTTTACCGATCTGTGCAATTTTACCATTCCTGACCAGAACATCTGTCTGGCTGAGCGTCCCTTCTTTTTCGTTAGTGATGACGGTTGCGTTTCTGAACAGGAGGTTTTCCTGAAGGGGCAATGTCTCATTTCCGTAATTACCAAATGGGTAAGTGATCTTGGCCTGTGGAAGAGGCGTCTTTCGGTCATTTTTATCTTTAGATGTGATTTCTGCTGTCTGTTTTTCAGCAGTCCAGGTAACGGGCTGCCCGGTAGTATCCTGTCCAATCCCTTGCCAGGAAATTCCATAATCGGCGCCACTCAGTCTGATCATGGCGAATTCCTTCTGAGCTTTTTGGCCAGGTTCCTTTGTAGAGGGCACAGATGATTTCCCTCCCGAACCTGGTGCAAAACTGATCGTGACCAGCTTATCCTCTTTTTTAAACTTTGCAGTAAGGGTGTCTTTGGCCAATATCCTGGCCTGGTTATTATCTTTGACTTCAAGAACATAGACTGAAGTCCCAAAATTTCCCTGAATGGTGAGTTTATATTTCCCTGTCGCGCCTGCAGTAAGCCTCGAGTCGGTATCAAAGCGCTGACCCTGCACCCAGTTTTCAAGGATATGTGTTTTAGTTTCAAACAGGTTCCCATCCGTGATCAGGAAATTCGCTAGTTTGCCTACATCCAGGCTGCCGACTTTGTCGTAGACCTTGAGCAAGGTTGCAGGCGTTTTCGTGAGTGCTTCCAGGGCGGTCTTTTCCGTTAGTCCGTAGTCGATAGCCTTCCTGAGATTTGCGCGAAAACTCTTCAGATCTTTTAGATCTGCTGATGTGATCGCAAATTCAATATTTGCTTTTTCGAGTGCGGCGGCGTTGCCCGGTGCCAGTTCCCAGTGCTTCATATCGCCTAGTGATACGTACCTCGCATCAGCCGGATCCTCTACGTTCTGTGTCTCGGGAAAGTTCAGATTCAGAATAAAAGCCGCTTTAGTTTTTGAAATTTCTTTGATTCGCTGATATTCATCGCCCCCGCCTTTGATGATGAACTGGACGCCAAATTCATCTCCGATCCGGTCGGCCCGGATGTCTGCCCATTTATCGGTAGATTCAAAAATCCAGGGTAGCCCCTTTGAATTGTTCCAGGCCTCGAGCGTCTTGTTGATACCCTCTTTAGCGGGCTTGTTTTTTACATACCAATCGGCATCTAAAAATGTTTGACGTAATAAAGCCACAGCACCCATCATGCTGGAGGGGTAGGTCTGCGTAGAACTTCCTTTGCTGAACGAATAAAATGCTGCTGCTTTTTCTCTGATGACGGAAAGATTTTTCTTGTCTCCGGTTAGGGTGACTAAAAATCCGGTGCCTCTGGCTATTCCATCTTTCTGGTGACTGACAACCGTTCCGAAGCCCTGCTCTCTCAATTGCTTTGCGCGTGTGGCGTCAGCGCTGAAAATGGATACGGCATCGAATTCACTTTTGACTGCCTGATTCCAGTTTACCGGACCCTTGTTATTGCTGGTAAATTGCTGTGGGCCAAAAAATGAAAATCCAACGGCGGGCCTTTGCGCAGCAGGAAGTCCATAATCACTATATATGTCGATCAGTGAAGGGTATATTATCTTTCCCTGACAATCGATGATCACAGCATCATCCGGTGCTTTTCCCTTGCCAACAGAAATAATTTTTCCTTCGCGGATAACCAGTGTAGCGTCTTCAAGCTTTGTCATAGCATCTTTTACGATGGTCGCGTGGGTAAATGCATAATAGCCCGTCCGTGGGTCTGCGACACCGTTTACCGGAAAGGTGGTCTGAGCTGAAATATTCATTCCCATTATGGCCGCAATCAGGGTATTCAGCAGTCTTTTAGTCATCATTCTTGTGTCTATTGTTTATTAGTCAATCTGCAACTTTAACGTTGGTCCGGTGTAATATTGAGATTTTGTTAATCAGCGATGAATTTCCGAATTCTATGCAGGAAAATATAACAAATTGTTGAATCATGTAAAGAAATATGATGAACGGAATTTCAGGCTAGTATCGGGCGTTTCGCGGGTCTAACATCAACCTGCCGAAATAGGAACCGGGGGATCAATGTTCCCCCGGTAAAAACTGTTGCCCCACTTATTCAGCGCTCTTATAAGGATTCACCGTGCTGGCTACGGTCCAGACCTTCCGCTTCTTCTTCTACACTGACTCTTAGTGGTGTTATAAGATCTGTAATTTTAAGCAGCAGAAAGGATGCCCCGAAAATGACTACGGCCACGCTAACCAGTGCTATCAGTTGAGTGAAAAAGAGTTTGGTCTCACCGAAGATCAGACCGTTTCCAGTGACATTTGAGGGATTGATGGCCCTGTTGGCAAATACTCCGGTTAAAAACATACCTACCATTCCACCGATGCCATGGCAAGGGAACACGTCCAGCGTGTCATCAATGGCAGTCCGGCTCCGCCAGTCCACCATAGCGTTGCTGATTAATGATGATACAATGCCTATTACGAGAGAATGCGGCAGGCTGACATACCCAGCCGCTGGTGTGATGGCGACCAGTCCGACTACTGCCCCGATCGATGTGCCCATGGCCGAGGGTTTCCGGCCTTTGACCGCATCAAAAATCACCCAGGCAAAAGCAGCGGCAGCCGAGGCTGTAGCGGTTGTGGCCAGGGCAGATGCAGCCAGGGTATTTGCGCCCATAGCGCTACCCCCGTTGAATCCAAACCATCCAAACCAAAGCAATCCTGTTCCCAGCAATACATAGGTGATCCGGGCAGGTTTGTGTTCGGGCTCATTTCTCCGCTTCAGGTAAATGGCCCCCGCCAGCGCGGCTATCCCTGCACTCATGTGAACTACAGTCCCGCCAGCAAAATCCAGCACCCCCGCCTTGGCCAACAGGCCATCGGGATGCCAGGTGAGGTGAGCCAGTGGGCTATATATAAATATAGTAAAGAGGCATATGAAAAAAAGATAGGAAGTAAACCGGATCCTTTCTGCAAAAGCTCCCGTTATAAGCGCCGGGGTAATAATGGCAAATTTCAACTGGAAAAAGGCAAAAAGCACCAGTGGAATCGTCGGTGCAGCGGGCCAGGGTTTTCCTTCGAGCACCCCATTCATCAGGAAAAATGTGCGCGGATCGCCAATAATTCCCCCGATCGATTTTCCAAAAGCCAGGCTGAATCCAAATACGACCCAAATAACTGTAATGATCGCCATACAAATAAAACTTTGTAACATTGTGGAGATTACGTTTTTCTTCTTAACCATACCTCCGTAAAAGAATGCCAGTCCGGGCGTCATCAGAAGGACAAATGCGGCAGAGGTCAGCATCCAGGCGGTATCACCCCGGTCAATTTCGGGGTGGGCAGAGATGGTTTGAGGATTATGGCCCCAAAACAAAGCAATCAACCCCAATAAAATTAATAGAATGAACGGATAAATCGCCATCTTTCTAGTCATGTGCATAGTAATAATATTAATACTTACAAATTATCGACGTTAAACTAATAAATGACAATCGAACGTCGAATTTTATGTAAAATTAGATACAATTAGCATTATTTTTGATAAAATCGTCAAATTATTTAACATTTTTATTATTACAATATGATAATTAGACCAATTAGAGGTGCTGACGCTCAGCAAGTGCTGGACATTTATGCACCATTTATAACCGGTTCATTTGTAACTTTTGAGAATATTATCCCCTCCCTGACAGATTTCTCAAACCGCATCAAACAAGTTTCCCTACAATACCCCTGGCTGGTAGCCACAGAGGGAGACCAAATTGCAGGGTATGCATACGCAGGCAGATATCGGGATAGGGAAGCCTACCAGTGGATGGTTGAAAGCTCTATCTATATGCGCCCGGATTTTAAAGGGAAAAAAGTAGCTAAACGACTGTACGGGGCACTTTTTGAACTGCTAAAAGAACAGGGGATTTGCAAAGTTTTCGCCGTCATTAGCGTTCCAAACGCGGAAAGCGTGGGATTTCACGAGCATATGGGATTTTCCGGATTCGCAACTTACCGGAATGTTGGTTTCAAACTGGGCGTCTGGAAAGATGTCGGCTGGTGGGAGCTTCCGCTAACCACACAAAACACAGAGCCCACAACGCCGATCCCCTGGTCAGAAATGGACCGTGAGCTAATAGGCGGCATTCTCCAACGCTATAACGCGGAACTAGCGGATCGCCCGTAGACGCACAGGACCAACAGAATTAACTAGCTCTTTCGCGACCGCCGCAAGTTTACCTCCTGCCAGGATAGACCTTCAACGCTTCTTCCAGGCAATCCATGGCAAGATTCAAAGCCTCCATCTTAATTACGTAAGCGAGCCGTACTTCATTCTTCCCGGCGCCAGGCGTGCTGTAAAAGCCGCTGGCGGGCGCAAGCATAACCGTTTGACCCTGGTACGAAAACTCTTCCAGCAACCATTGGCTGAAAAGATCACCATCATCGATGGGAAGACGGGCAATCGCATAAAACGCTCCGCCGGGATTCGGACAATAAACCCCCTCCATAGCGTTTAATCTCCACACCAACAAGTCACGCCGACGTAAATATTCATTTTTTGGTCCGTCAAAATAATCGCTGGGTAAGTCAACTGCGGCCTCCCCCAGTATCTGTCCCAATCCTGGTGGACTCAACCTGGTCTGGGCAAACTTCAACGCCGTCTCATACACTTCCCGGTTCCTTGTTACCAGCGCACCAACCCGAGCCCCACACGCACTGTAGCGTTTACTAACCGTGTCAACCAGGATAACCCTATCCTCCAAACCCTCAATCTGCATCGGACTGAGATACGGCCACCCTTCTTCATAACAGAACTCGCGGTATGCTTCATCGCTGATCAGAAAAAGATCGTGCTTTTTGCATATTTCTCCCAGTCCCCTTACTTCTTCCGGCGTATATAAATACCCGGTCGGATTATTGGGGTTGCAGAGCAGGATTCCCCGGGTCCGGGACGTAATCAATCTTTCAAAATCGGCTATCGGCGGCAGTGCAAAACCGGTCTCTATTGTCGAAGAAACAGGTATAACCCGGACGCCTGCAGCGTGCGCAAATCCATTGTAATTGGCATAAAAAGGCTCGGGAATGATGACTTCATCCCCTGGTTCAAAACAAGAAAGCAACGCAAAAAGGATGGCTTCGCTCCCACCCGTTGTTACCAGTATCTCTTCGTGGCTGACTTTTATCTGCCACCTGTTATAGTATTCCACCAGCTTTCGGCGGTACGACGGGTTACCTGCGCTATGGCTGTATTCCAGTACTTTGATATCTGCATTTCGAACGGCATCCAGAATGGCAGGCGGCGTTTCAATATCAGGTTGCCCAATATTTAAATGATAAACCTGAATACCACGTAGTTTGGCTTTTTCTGCATAAGGCACCAGTTTTCGGATCGGAGACGCGGGCATATCAAATCCCCGCCGGGAAATCTTTACCATACTCAAAGGTAATCCCAAAGTTCGTAATTAAAAACCCCTGCCGTTAAAACAGGGGTCTTTTCAAAATCAATATGTATTTCCTCTATATCTTATTTCTTCGCCAGTACTTCTCCGGTAAAATAAATGATCTTCGGCTCGTTGATTCCGGCAAATTTAATTTCCACATCTTTATTTACAGGCCCTGCTGCTGCTGCATTATACACAACCTTAACCTTTCCGGTTTTACCAGGCATGATCGGCTTCACCGGTTTATCCGGTACCGTACACCCGCAGCCCGCCATCGCATTTTCAACTACGACCGGTTTGCTGCTGATATTGGTAAATTCCATATAGAAAGTATATGGTACTCCCTGTGGAATTTTTCCGATATCGTACTTTTCCTTACTCATCTTAATAATCTTGTCTGCGGGATCGCCCGACTGAGCTTTGGCGACCATGAAAGACCCGGCACAAACTAACATCAGCATCAAGGATAATTTTTTCATAATTATTGCGTTTATAAGTAAAATAGCATCTTTTGACGACTCAAAATTAACGGGTAGACGATTTACTTGTTTAAATGGTTGCACAAAATTTGCCCAAATTCATTATATTCGTAGCTATTGGGGAGGACCCACTTCTATATTGCATGGATAATTTAACAAGTTCAGCGACAGAGCAGGAAAGTGTCCTGTCTTTTGATAAATTCAGAAATCAGGTTCTGGGCGATTACTATATTGCAGTCCTGAGTCGTGAGATCAGCCTCCTGGCCAGACGGGAAGTATTGACCGGGAAGGCTAAATTTGGCATATTCGGCGATGGCAAGGAAGTTGCACAGGTGGCGATGTCCAGATTTTTTAAGCCTGGCGACTGGCGAAGTGGTTATTACCGCGACCAGACCTTGTTACTGGCTCTGGGTATAGGTACGCCGCAGCAATATTTTGCGCAGCTATATGCAGATCCGATCGAAGGAAGGGACCCTTTCAGCCGTGGACGCCAGATGAGCAGCCATTACGCCAGCAGGATCGTCGACGAGAACGGAGAGTGGCTGGACCTGGTTCACCGTAAAAATGTGGCGGCGGATATGGCTCCGACTGCATCACAAATGCCCAGATCCCTGGGTCTCGCCTTCGCGTCCCGGGTTTTCAGAGAAGCACCTGTGTTGAAACAGTTCTCAAATCTTTCAGATAACGGCAATGAAGTTTGTTTCTGCACGATTGGCGATGCCAGCACCAGCGAGGGACATTTTTGGGAGACGATCAACGCAGCCGGTGTATTGCAAGTTCCTCTCGTGATTTTTGTTTGGGATGATGGCTATGGCATTTCAGTCCCGACAGATTACCAAACCACAAAAGGTTCAATTTCCAAGGCCCTTAAAGGATTTGAAAAGGAAGAAGGCACCAACGGCTTTTATATCGCCGAAGTGAAAGGCTGGGATTATATGGGTATGGTGGAAAGTTTTGAAGATGGGATCACGCTGGCGAGAGAAACACATACACCTGTACTTTTCCATGTACAGGAGCTGACACAACCCCAGGGTCATAGTACTTCCGGCAGCCATGAACGTTATAAATCTGAAGAAAGACTTGATTGGGAGCGGGAATGGGACGCCCTGAAAAAATTGAAAGAATGGGTCCTGGCTAATGCGCTGGCTAGTGAGGACGACCTGTTGAACCTGGAAACTAAAGCACGCCAGATTGTAAAAGAAGCCCGCGATGCTGCCTGGAAGGAATACACGGCGCCTTTGAAATCGCAGCTTGGAAAGACACTTGAAATTTTAAAGGAGATGGCAGCCCGTGAGCCGGAACAGGCTCCAGCACTTAACGGTCTTGCGTCCAACCTGAGAGTTAGTCGCGAACCGCTCAGGCGAAATATCCTGGAAAGCTTGTTCAGAGCAATGTTGCACTGCAAAGAGGAAAACAACCAGGCAGCCCGTAAATACTATGACGAACTACAGGAGGAAAATAGAAACCTGTATAACACATTCCTTTACGACAACGGTCCGAAAAGCGCGTTGAAAGTACCGCAGGTGGCACCGGTGGTCACCAGCGAAAGCCCGATGCTGAACGGGTTCGAGATTATGAACCGTTACTTTGATCAACTGTTCACTTCCAATCCAAAGGTAATGGCATTTGGAGAGGACGTTGGTAAAATTGGTGGCGTGAACCAGGGTTTTTCGGGGCTTCAAAAAAAATATGGAGAAGAAAGGATCTTTGATACCGGCATCCGGGAGCTCACGATAGTCGGACAAGGTATCGGCCTTGCACTCCGCGGACTCCGCCCGATAGCAGAAATACAATACCTGGATTACCTGATGTACGGATTGCAACCCCTTTCAGATGACGTGGCTACTTTGCATTTCCGCACGGCCGGTCAGCAAAGTTGTCCGCTGATCATTCGTACCCGTGGTCACCGGCTGGAAGGAATCTGGCACAGCGGTTCACCAATGGGTCTTATCCTTAGCTCACTTCGGGGAATATGGGTGTGCGTGCCGCGAAACATGGTGCAGGCCGCAGGTATGTATAATACTTTATTAAGAAGCAATGATCCGGGACTAATTATCGAAAGCCTGAACTCCTACCGGCTTAAAGAACGGCTTCCGGAAAACCTGGGCGAAATGACCGTCGAATTAGGTGTTCCGGAAATACTTCACACTGGCGACGACATTACCATTGTCAGCTACGGATCCACCCTTCGCGTAGTCGAGGAAGCTATTAAGCTGGTAGCGTTAAAAGGAATCAGTTGCGAACTGATCGACGTCCAGACACTGCTTCCGTTCGATATCCACCATGAAATACTGCGTTCACTTAAGAAAACCAGCCGGATCATTTTTGTTGATGAAGACCTTCCCGGCGCGGCTACGGCGTATATGCTCGATAAAGTATTGGAAGAACAAGGTGGATACAGGTACCTGGATACGGCGCCCCGGACTATTACTTCAAAACAACACCGACCAGGGTATGGCAGCGATGGCGACTATTTCAGTAAACCCAATGCTGAGGAAATTGCCACAGTGATCTTCGAAGTCATGAAGGAGTAAGTTCCGCCGTTCATATTATTTTCGTGCAGATGATGAATACCTGCTACCTGATCTCGTATTCCTTGGGTGGTTCGGCGCCCATCAGGTTTTTCACAAAGTAATCCCATCTGCGACGCATCATATACCTGTTGTCCGGTCCATAACCATGCCGGGCATTGGGAAAAATAATCAAATCAAAATCTTTATTGGCTTTTATCAGGGCGTCCACCAGCAAGTAAGCATTGTAGGGCGGGACGTTATCATCCATTCCTCCATGCGCAATCAGTAATTTGCCCCTTAGATTTCCCGCATAGTTTTGATTGGCTTGCGGGGCATAATTGTCACTCCCCCTACTGTTTCGCGTTAACAAGCCGATATATCTTTCTCCCCAGTCGTCTTCATAATTTCGGTTATCGTGGTTGCCCGACTGAGACACACCGACTTTAAAGAATTCAGGATATCTGAGCAAAGCGGCTGCAGTGGCGAATCCTCCGCCGGAATGTCCCCATATACCTACCCTGGTCAGGTCAAGAAATGGAAACTTTTGGGCTAGCTGGTTTAACCCCGCTATCTGATCAGGGAGGGTATTTTCTGAAATATTGCCATAGCACGCGTCATGAAAAGCTTTGGATCGGTTGGGATTGCAACTGCCTTCCAGTTGAACAACGACAAACCCAAGTTCAGCAAGCGCCTGGTTGTCGCCCCGTGCAGGTAAAAACGACCAACTGCTCACGCTGCCGCCCTGCGGGCCAGGATAAATATTCACCACTACGGGATATTTTTTTCCAGGATCCGTTTGTCGGGGTGTGAACATAAGCCCATACAAATCAAATTTCCTGTTGGCGGATTTCACCTGGAAAACTGCCGGGGGCTTCCACCCTGTGGTCATCAGCATTGAGACATCAGACTGTTCCAGGATACAAATAAGATTCCCTTTAATACCTTTCAATACAGTTACCGGGGGCACATCCGGCTGTGAATAGCGATCGATAAAATAATTACCGTCGGGAGACATGGATATGTCGTGATCGCCAATCTCAGGCGTTAACCATTGCAAATTTTTCCCATTAAAACCGATGCTGTAAAAATGAGTAAAATAGGGATTTGAACCCGGGACTTTCCCTTTGGCTTTGAAGTAAATAACCCGGTTCTTCTCATCTACCTGTACAATTTCCGTCACGACAAAATCTCCCTGGGTGATCCGGTTTTTCAGTTGCCCCGTTTTCAGATCATGCAAATATAAATGACCCCAGTTGTCTTTTTCGGAATACCAGATAAACTCGTTACTTCCCGGCAGGAACCGCCAGTTAGACGCTCCCCTTCCCGATTCATACTGCGTAGTAACATCCTCTTCAAATACTGTTCTCACCAGGCCGGTTGCAGCTTCGGCGATCCTCAGGGTCGCTTTCTTGTGGTCCCGGGTCGTGGAAATGAACGCAAGCTGAGAGCCATCGGAATTCCATATATTATCGTCAAATCCCCCTTCACAGGAAATATCATCACAGAGTGTGCTGCGATGTGCATCGGGGTTCATTTTCAGTGGTATCAGCTTCCCACGATCAAGATCGATTATTACGCGGTGAATTCTGACAATATCACTGTCTCCCGGCAGGGGGTACTTCCATTGTTCCAATTCAGGAGCGCCCACTTTTGTGCGGACCAGATACATATCACGTACATGCCGCTGATCCTGTTTAAAGGTGGCAATTTTTTTTGAATCGGGTGACCAGAGCAGTATCGGCCGGTCGGTATGCTTCCACCCCGCATTGTCTGTGGCATAACCAAAATCTTTGACGCCATCTTTGGTGAGCGCCTTTTCAGTACCGGTATTCAGATCTTTCACCCAAAGATTCCAATCACGGATAAAAGCCAGCTTGGTGCCATCGGGCGACAAAACCTCTGTATAGCCAACTTCGGGGCGCGTCTTGCTTTCCTGCAAACCCTGCAGCAGATCCCTTTTGCTGCCGGCCGTTTTACGTGCCCCCTCCTTCGGATTGATCAGCACAAACTCTAAACTTCTGCCTTTCTTGTTCATGTACCAAAAATCTCCCGAAGGCAGCCAGACCGGATTCACCGAACTGCGTTCCACCAGGCTGCTTACATAATTGGGAAGCATTCTTTCGGCTTTGGCGTAATCTTCTGAAGTTAGTTTTTGAGCATTCTGGGCGTTTGAAACAGAAACCACGGCCACAATACCCAATAATACATATTTCTTCATATGCATAATTTTATTTTCTCTTTTGGTCACCCCCCTAAGGTTTTGCAGTAACTACAAAAATCAGGGATTATAGTCATTTAATGCCTCTAAATATAAATCTTTTCCAAATCAGATGGAGGTCAATTTATTCGGGCGGTCGGACCAGCCTGAAAAAGGGGCGCAAAAGTGGTCATTGTGGGTGTTAAAGGATGAACTCGATGGGTTGGAAGTTCAATTTCGCTGTAACTAATGCTGGGTCACTATTTGCAGTAAACTCCCGCAAAAAAAATCTCGCGGTGTATTACAGGATCCCCGCCCTGAATCATGTGTGAAAAGACTCAGATTGTTCGATTAATTTCCTGATAAATGATAATTATCATAATTATTGTCATTTCACCTTTGTTACTTTGTATAGCCCAACAGGGCGTACTTTTCATTTTAAACGCTTGCAATGGACAGACCTGATGATCGACCGGCCCAAAGGAAGATAAAGGGCAAGGTTGAGATTGACATTCAAAAGTGTAAAGGATGTGAGCTTTGTACTGCAGCATGCAAGGAGGGTGTTCTATCTCTCTCGGGAACCATTAACCACAAAGGTTATCGTTACGTGATAGCCAACAATGACCTGTGTACCGGGTGCGTTAATTGCGCCCTGGTTTGTCCTGATGCAGTAATCACCGTTTATAGAACGAAATCTGGCAGCAGAAAGAAAGAGCACTTAACGCGCCCCACCCTGGCGGCACTGAAGGAAATGCTGGACTCTCCGGGTTCTTCAAACCCGGGAAAACTTTAATACAAGATCCTGTTATATGGAAGTAAAACTGATGAAAGGAAATGAGGCGTTAGCGGAAGCGGCCATCCAGGCAGGATGCGATGCCTATTTTGGTTATCCGATCACTCCGCAGTCTGAAGTCCTGGAATACCTCGCACGTGAAATGCCAAAACATGGGCGCGTGGTACTTCAGGCCGAAAGCGAGATTGCCTCGATCAATATGGTATACGGCGCGGCTGGCGCGGGTTTCAGAGCTATGACCAGCTCTTCGTCTCCCGGAATAAGTCTGATGGCGGAAGGCATCTCATATCTCGCCGGCGCTGAGCTTCCCTGCCTGATCGTAAATGTGAACAGGGCCGGGCCGGGGCTGGCGTCGATACAACCCGGGCAGGGCGATTATTTCCAGGCAACAAAGGGAGGAGGTCATGGTGACTACCGCACTATTGTGCTGGCTCCTGCGAGCGTTCAGGAGATGGCCGATTTTGTATTCCTTGGCTTCGAACTGGCAGACAAATACAGGAATCCCGTGATGATTCTGAGCGACGGTGCCATCGGCCAGATGATGGAAAAAGTGCGTTGGAATAATCGTAAAGTGGAAAGAATCGACAAACCATGGGCAACTATCGGTAAACCGGGTAACCGAGAGCGAAATATCATTACTTCCCTGTTCATCAGGCCGGAGGATATGGAAAAGCACAACCTCAGGCTCGTTTCAAAATTCAACAAAATTCGGGCTAATGAAGTCAGGTTTGAAGAGACTCAAACGGAGGACGCTGATTATCTTTTTGTGGCCTATGGACTGAGCGCGAGGATCTGCATGAAGGCGGTGGAAATAACCAGGGCGAAAGGATTCCGTACTGGTTTGTTCAGGCCCGTTACCCTGTTTCCCTTTCCTTATGACAGGCTGGGGCAACTTGCCAGGACAAAAAAAATCGTCCTGACCGTGGAATTGAATAGTGGGCAAATGGTGGAAGATGTTCAGCTTGCGGTAAAAGGACAAACCAGGGTTGCCTTTTTCGGCAAGATGGGCGGTCTGATGCCATCCCCTGAAGAAGTGGCAGCCTACTTCGAAAAGCTGATTAAAGAACCCGGGGAGACGGGCCAATTCACGTCTAACCTATGGCTTGAAGAGAATTTTTCCTGAAAGCCGACAGGATGAAAGGTTGAAAACTGTGTTTCAAAAGTTTTTTTATGACTACTCCAAATCAAATCCTTCCCGGAAGCCAGGTGCCGCATGAAGAGGCTCCCTGCGTGGAAGACGAATATGAAAGAGTGTACCAGAGACCCTCTGGGATGATTGACGTACCGATGCATTACTGCCCGGGATGCGCCCACAGCACGGTCCACAAATTACTGATGGAAGTAATAGAGGAACTGGGTATCGGAGAAAAGACCATTGGGGTGGCTCCGGTGGGTTGCTCGGTTTTTCTTTATGACTATCTGGACATCGACATGCAGGAAGCGGCTCATGGGCGGGCGGCTGCGGTAGCCACCGGAATCAAAAGACTGTTGCCCGAACGCTATGTATTTACTTATCAGGGTGACGGTGATCTTGCTGCTATTGGGATCGGAGAAACAATACACGCTATTAACAGAGGTGAAAATATTCTGATCATTTTTATGAACAATGCGGTGTACGGGATGACCAGTGGTCAAATGGCGCCAACTACCCTGACGGGCATGCATACAACTACGAGCCCGGAGGGACGGGATGCGCTCCAGTACGGCGAGCCGATAAAAGTTTCGGAACTGATCGCTCAGTTGCCCGGGGCCCTGTATGTTACCCGTCAGACAATCACCAGCGCCAACGCGGTGCGGCGCTGTAAAAAAGCGATCACGAACGGGTTTAAATACCTGGATCTCGGTCGAGGTACCTGTTTCGTTGAAGTGATCGGTAATTGCCCAAGCAACTGGAAAATGACGCCGCAGGAGTCCATGAAGTTTATCGATGAACAAATGACAAAAACTTTTCCTCTTGGGGATATTAAAGTTCCGGCGATTAAATAGCGGCTGGCGTGACGAAGGTATATTGCTCGGAGTCTTAATATGAAAACACACCATTGGGGAGTCTTCTAAAATGAATAAAATGACTGAAGAGATTATAGTAGCAGGTTTTGGTGGTCAGGGTGTACTCTCGTTGGGAATGACCCTTGCCTATGCTGCCATGACAGAAAATAAAGAAGTATCCTGGATGCCTTCCTACGGGCCGGAAATGCGCGGAGGCACGGCTAACTGTATTACCATTATTTCTGATAACCGAATCAGCTCACCTGTTGTTCAGAATTTCGGGACAGCTATAGTATTGAACCAGCCATCGATGGATAAGTTTGCACCACATGTGATCAAAGGCGGATTGTTATTATATGACTCCGGCACAGTGAATAACCCAAGCGTGAGGACGGATATTCACATTTTCGGTATTCCCGCTGCAATGGAGGCCCTGCAATTAAAAAACAGCAGGGTGCAAAATATGATCATGCTGGGAGCATTCCTGAAAAGAAAACCGTTAGTGCTCCCCGATTCGCTGGAGGCGGCTTTGCTGAACGTATTGCCGGAAAAATACCATCGCCTCATACCTCTGAACCTGGAGGCCATCCGGTTGGGCACCAGTCTTGTTCCGGCGGAGATCACCATTAGCGCCTGAGATTTTCGGCAGTCCACAGGAACCTCAAAAAACATTAGCTTCTGCCGGCAACTGGGAAAATGATGTTGCCCCTGATTTTTTGCACTAGATTTTTGTTGCGCGACCCGGCCTGCCGGTGCATCAAACATTTATATTATTTTCGTACCTTCAATCCATTCATAAACATCTTAATCTATTCCAATGAACAAATTTTTACTATCCCTTTCCGGGTGGGCGATTGTTATGTACCTGTTTGCTTCCTGCTCCTCAGCCAGTCACAGCGGCACTGTCCGCAAAAACGATTTAATAGGAAAATGGGAAGTTGTTTCAACAGCCATTGAAGGGATCCCGAGCAGTTACGACCTCAGGATCACCTCTTTTGATGATGCTCCGTTGGGTTGCTTTAAAAATAGTCTGTGGGACCTGCCAAACAATGGATACGGAAATTATCACCTGGTCCAGCAGTCCTGTGATAAGGGTGAGCGGCAAATAATCTGGTCTGTTCAAAACTCGGAAGGCAAGTCTTATCTTAATTTCAAGAAAATGGATGGTGTGCAGAGAAGCGATGCCAAGAATGTTAGCGAGGGGTATTCACTGGAAGTTAAGGCTTCCGGCCACGATCATTTTACAGCCAGCAGCCCGGTGATGTTTGAAGGAAAAACGATCTACATCGTTTATGATTTTGAAAGAAGGAAATAAAATAATCTGTTGTACATACACGAAACAAGTTGCGTTCACACTATGGAAAAAACCGGCTCAACGAAGGAGCCGGTTTTTTAATGATTATTTTATTCGGAAACTATTTTTTCTTGGCCACTTTAGGCGCAATCATTGCTAACATTCTCCGGCCTTCCAGCTTTGGCATGTTCTCTAAAGTACCGAACTCAGAAAGCCTTTCGGCAAACTTGAGCAGCAATAACTGACCCCTGTCCTGAAATTGAATGGCTCTTCCCTTAAACTGCACATAGGCCTTGACCTTGTTGCCGTCTTTCAGGAATCCCTCAGCATGTTTTGCCTTAAAATCAAAATCATGATCATCCGTATTGGGAGTAAACCGGATCTCCTTGATCTCCGTCGTCTTACTTTTTGCTTTGATCTCTTTTTCCTTTTTCTTCTTATCGTAAAGGAATTTGTTATAGTCGACGATCTTACAAACGGGTGGATCGGCAGTTGGGGAGATTTCCACAAGATCCAGACCTTTCTCCTGAGCGATCTTTAACGCTTCCTGCGTAGAATAGATACCCACTTCCACATTATCCCCAACCAGTCGTACCTGGGGTACCCGTATATAGTGGTTAATCCTATGTTCAGCTTCTTTCTTTTGAAATTTATTCCTGAAATTTCCCCTGTTGGGCCTGTTTCCCCCAGGTCTGAACCCGCCGGGTCCCGGGGGTCTGTTAAAAGTTGGTTTTTGTGGTTCTGCCATTTAAATCCTGATTCATTCAGCCTCACTCCCGCAGCGAAGCCCTATTTGGTTTTTAATGCCTGCCGGGAAAGGCATGTAAAAAATATTTAAACAAATATTGGAAATAAAAATCAGTCCCGCAATTTTTTTTCCAAACTGATTTTCTATCCGGTTTTTCTTTGATCAACACAAATTACAACGGTTCTTTAACGTCCGGGTCCCGGTTAGAACGATGCCGTATTTACGGTAATTTGGCAGCCTGGGGGAACAGCTCGGAATCTGCCGAAGCGCCCCGCGCCGAACCCTTAATGTTGTCGCTTTTTATATTCGGCCACAACCTTATCCAGGTGCGCTACAAATTTTTCGACAGACGGATCGAAAGGGTATCCATCCGGAGAAAGCCGTTGTTCGTTTCCGTCCAGGAAGAAATAAAATGGCTGCGAATTCGAGTTAAATCGTGTAACCTGAATATCTGTGTTCCGGTCGCCCAGTGTCTCGATTTGTTTTCTCAACTCGGGCGAATAATACTGCTCAGCAACCGGAAGATCAACTCCGTTGTGTACATCGACAAAAAGTGAGGCAATAACAAAATTATTTTTCAGCCGGCTCATCACCTCGGGATCGCTCCATACCTTGCCTTCCATATGCCGGCAATTGATACAATTGACACCCGTAAAATCCATCATAAGCGGCCGGTTCATCTTACGTGCCACCCTTAGCGCCTCTTCATACTCAAAATACGTGACTAATCCGTTATTGACTACAACCGGCGGTTCCTTAGGTCGCATTACATCCACATATTTCTGCGGTGGAGGGAGTTTTCCCTGGTCATTTCCGGTAGTAAAAGAAGTCGTGTTACCGCTTCCCTCATCCGACTGGTTAACGGCGCCGGTATTCGCAACACTGATAAAATCCTGTGTTCCCATTGGAGGGAGAAAGGCGCTCAGTCCTTTCAGCGGCGCGCCCCAGAGTCCCGGAAGCATATAAAACACCATGAACAGAGATGCCATCCCAAAAAACAAACGGGTTACCGTCAGGAACGGAATACCAAAATCATTTTTAGGAAGTTCGTCATCATGCCGGAATTTCAATTTGCCCAGCAAATAAAGTCCGAGCAATAAAAAAATCACCAGCCAGAGAGAAATAAATATTTCGCGATCTAATATTCTCCAGTTCTTTGCCAGGTCAGCGTTAGATAAGAACTTCAATGCAAGCGCCAATTCCAGGAATCCCAGGGTTACTTTAACAGCATTGAGCCAGCCGCCAGCTTTTCCCAGCAAATTAAGCTTGCCGGGGAAGAAGGCAAACAAGGCAAATGGTAACGCCAGTGCAAGTGAGAACCCGAACATACCCACCAGGGGTCCGAAATAGTTGCCTCTGGCTGCCAATACCAGCAGGTTGCCAATAATAGGGCCTGTACAGGAAAACGACACAATCACCAAGGTCAGCGCCATAAAAAATATACCCCAAAAACTCCCGATGCCCGCCCTCTTATCGGCTTTAGTGCCCCAGGAGGCGGGAAGCTCAATTTCAAATGCACCCAAAAAGGAAATACCAAAAATGAGAAAAATAAGAAAGAAAACCAGGTTGGCGACCCAGTTAGTAGCCAGCCGGTTCAGTGCCGCCGGCCCGAAGAACAAAGTGATCAGGAACCCGAGCAGGGTAAAGATCAGGATAATGGAAATAGAATAGTATAACGCATTTCGGATACCTTCCTGCTGAGTCTTACTTCTTTTGGTAAAAAAACTCACCGTAACCGGAATCATGGAGTAAACACAAGGAGTCAAAAGAGCCAGTAAGCCACCCCCGAAAGCAGCCAGAAATATCCACAACAAAGACCGCCCGGCAGTTTCTGAAGTTCCCTGTGCGGCGGCATCTTTTTTGTCAGGCATGATAACAAACCTGAAGGTTTCGTTTTCCGCAGGAAACGCCTCGCCGTTTTTATACATGTAGGCAATCTCACCTTTGATTAGCGCTGTATCCTTCCTGGGAACCCGAACCGTCTGCACCCATTGCAGCGAATCTGAAATGAATGTTACGGGGGCGTTCAACACAGGATCTTGAACTTGATGAATATTTCCTTTTTGGGCCAGTTTACCTGTCAGGAATTTCTGTGAAGCACTATCAAAATGAACCTGGGAATACACCGGGTCTGATTCCTTTTGCTGAAGGGGAAACAAAGCGATACCCGGTTTAAGTACTTTGGCTGTGATGGTCAGATTTACCGCCGTGTCGTTGATTCTGTGCTGACTGTACGTAAAACTGATCTGAGAGGAGTCCTGGGCACCAAGGACCAGGGAAAAAAACATCAGTATAAAACCAGTCAGAAAAAATTTCAGCATTAAATTTTTTTTATTTCGCAAATTGCCTGCAAAGGTAACCATTTCTCCCGGCAAATAAAAACAAGCGTTAGCTATGGACCATCAGAATCAGAAAATCAGCCAAAAAATGAAGCGACTGGCAAGACAAAGTTCGTTTCAAACCAGATTCAGCCGCTTCGGAGCTGCATCTGTCAGCCATTTTTGCAGAGCCGCCGCAATAAATGCCTGCTCTATCTTTAGCTTAGGATCGCCGCGGGGATGCCAGGCTTGTTTTCAGGACGGATACATGCATCTATCCCCGGCCCGTTCCAGGATTGATGGCAGCTAATTGGTTTTTATTTGAACTAATTTCAGTTGAACGGTTGAATCCACCCTGGTTCTTCCTACCACAGGGGCTTTAATGGAGCGGCACCACCATTACCGGAATGGCACTATGCTTAATTACATATTCGGAAACACTGCCCAGGATGAGGTAGGAAAGTCCCGTCCTTCCATGCGTTCCCATGACGATGAGGTCAGCATTCCAGTCACGCGCGATCATGATGATTTCCTTCTTGGGAATTCCTTTAGGAAGAAAGCGGGTCACGTCCTCCATACCAGGGACTTCATCAATTAAAAGCTCCAGATTATCTTCCGCCAAACGCATCCCTATGTTACGCGTATCGGCCGTAAGTACGCCAACATTTGCCGTGGCCGTTTCCCTGGCCATTTCAATCACCGAGACTATCGCAACCTCGGCATTCAGAGATCGGGCGAGATCAATACCTTTCCGGGCTGCATTTAAAGAGTGGGGGCTGCTGTCAACTGCGATTAAGATCTTTTTGTATTGCATATCAAAACTTTTTGAGGTCAATAAGTCGCCTGCACATCGTTCTCATACACGTACACAAATCTACAAAAAACTCTGTTTCCCCGGCCAAATACAAGCGTCATTTTAACGTCAATTATTGAATCTTCCGGTTTGAGTTTTCTGGCTCAATTTTAAACGGAAAATATAACAGGAAAGCCGGGTCATTAAAACCCGGCTTCTTTCTTTGAGGAGGCTCCCTAATGGAACCTTTTCTTATCTTTAATCGATCAGACTATTTAGCTTTCGTGGTACGGATCACACCCCGGAAATAGCCAATGGATTCCGCGATTCCCATAAATGGATTATCCATATTTCTTTCATGTTCAAGGCTGACGATTCCGGAATAACCTACTTTACGTAACATCTTCACAAAAGCCGGAAAATCAATCACTCCCCTGCCAACTTCAACGGAATAGCCTAGTTTAGTAGGCGCCGTTACATCCTTCAGGTGAATATCAAATACACGCGTATGATATTTCCGGAGATCTTCAACCGGATCTTTTCCATTTCTCGTATCGTGTCCAATATCAAGGCACATACCGATCCGCGGATCCAGGCCTTTTACGTGATTCCACACATCCTCCGCATCAGGATAAATGGCGATATCAGGGCCATGCAAATGGATTGCATATTTGAAATCGTATTCTTTAACTTTTTGGTCAACATATGGAAGTAAGTCATAATTTGGAACTCCTACAATCAGCTTCACGCCTACCCTTTTGGCATACTCAAAAGCCGTGTCAATCGCCCCTTTCGAGCGCATATAAATCGGGCCCACTGCATATCCTGTAACACCCTTTTCTTTCAGTTTCGCGTGAAAAGCAGCAATTTTTGCGGCATCACTGTTGATGGGCAGGTGAAAATCTTTGATGCATAAATAGTGAACATCTTCCCGCTGCATCGTCTCCAGGGCTTTATCGATGTCAAACTTCAGAAAAGTATATCCTGCCATCCCAACCTTGAATTTCTCAAAATTGTCAATGGGAGGCTGAGGTCCTGGCCTGGATGATTGCTGGCCATACAGCGAAACAGAAATCACTGCTCCGAGAATCCATAATGATAAGATTTTTTTCATCAGCTTATTTTTTAAATTACACAATTGGTTTCAACAATCTTATATCGTCAGTTGGCGAAGTTAGTTGCGTCACGCGATTTTCCCGATGACAAGTTTGAAATTTTTTACGATGACAAACCAAGAACATAGAGCCGTCCTGTGATTTCACGGCTGACAAATTTCAGTTTTAAATATATATCAATGCCCTGCTTTCCCAACACCAAAGATATCTCTTGCCCTTGCATGCGATCTCTGCCTACAACGCCAGAGACACAGTCTGGCCCGCAAAATCTCCCTGAGGCAGACTCACAGTAATCAAACTCGTACCGGATCGGCTGTCCCATTTTATTTTTGCCTTATCAGATTTCGTATTTAGCCGGGCGTTTAGAACGAGCTGCACTTCTCCAAGGTTTCGACCCGGATCCGCTACCGACAACGCTTTCACCTTTCCCTTATTCAATTGAATCATGATCGCAATTGAGGACTTTGCCGCGATGCGAATTTCTCCAAATTTAAGTTCACCTGCCTTGTAAAAGAATGCCTGAACAAACGATGGATTCTTTGCTGCGACAGCCTGGATCGTTGGGGAATTCTCTAAAATCTCCAAATCGGCCGTGGCGATCCTGCCAGCCACCTGCTGCGCCCGAATTCCTGGCAAAACAAGATATGCATAGCTGGCTCCCGCAGGCCGCTTTCCATGGTCTATCCACAATTTAAAAACCGGTTTGGCTATTTTTTCACTGGAAATAGATATTTGATGGTTGATGAGAGACCAACTACCCGTTTGCTCCTGGGTGCTCAGCTGAACCTTTGTCTCCTCAGGAAAATAATAGGCAACGTCGTCGTGCCAGACCCATTTTACAAGTTCCTGAAATGACGACCCCCGGGAAACTTCCTCCGGTTTCTGAGCTTTTTCAACCAGAACTGGTCCGTTTAATAAACATTGATTCAGCGTTGTGGCCACCTGATAATTGCTGTCGCTCCTGATGCTATTTCCCAGGCAGACATACTGATCGTCGAAAAAGAACCAGGCCTTTTTTGCCGTGGTTCCGTCATGTGGACTTACAAAATCCATAACCGCCGCTCCATATCGCCCGTCAGTCACTCCCCCCGTCCAGGTTGTGATTCCCTTTTTTTGCACGTTCTTACCGGTATCAAGCCTGGGCAACTGCAACGCAGTAGTTCCGGGGATTTTTTGCCAGTCCCAAACCGGAAAAATGGCACTGTATTCAGTTCCGCGCGTGTACACGTAATTGGCGCCATCACCCAGGTGGTGGTTCAGCAGACCTTCGCCGTTATAAGGATATTCAATATTTGATGTACGATTTGAATGCATCCTCACGGAACTGAAAAATCCGGGGCGCTGATGGCTGTAATATTCCGACAACCAGAAAAATTTTGAAAACGATGAAGGAGTCTGGCTTTGATTTTCTCTCGCCCTGAGGATCTGTTCCAATTCGGATTTGCGATAGCTGGTAACCGCCAGTAGCTTTTCAACCGTTTCAGGCCCCATAACCTGTGCGGATCCCGGCCTTGTTACATCCCTGTTTTTCGCGCCGAGGTCCTGATATTTACCAAAGACCATCATTTTACAGATCCCATCCAGGTAATAATCCACCAGGATTCTAATCCTGCCGGGATCAAAGGCAAAGCGCGTACCTCTTACGTAGTCGGCCCACTCGGCAAAGACATTCGCGAACTGGAGGCCGTAACTCAGGGTATTGTTTACCCTGTCTTCCCGGTGATGAAAACTGTAATCGTATTGCATCCCCCGGCCACTTTCAAACTTAATCTCCCCCTCTATAATTTTAAGGATCTCCACAAACTGCACGGTATCGTTCAAAAACAGAGCTTGTCTGGCAGCAATACCAGCAATTTTAATTCTGTCGCCACTGGGTCGGGCTCCTGTTGCATTTAGGTTGCCGCGTGAGATTATTGGCTGTGTTTTTTTCGTAAGATCTTTGGGTAATTCATGTCCGGCCAGCAACATCAGATCTGCCAGGTCTGAAGGTGTCCCAATTTGATTATGCCACCAGTTATCCGCGATGAAATCATGCTGCAGCCAGAACGACAACCCCTTGATGATCGTTGCTTTGACCGTTTCACTTTTGTAAAATGTGGACTTGGGGTTACGCCAGGCAATACCGAGTGCAACCAGGTTTGCCGTGTGCCGTGCATGCTGAAACCCTGTCAGTGAAACATCCCGGTAGTTAATATCCGGCCAGGATCCGTCCTCCTGGATCGATTGAACCAGTTTTTTAATACGGGCAGCATCAACCGGCCTGTCCCACAGAGCTGTTTCTATTCTGTCCCGGGCAACCTGCAAATCTTTGTTTTGTGCGGATACTAAAGAGGGCATGATACACATCAGCAACCCTGCAAAAAGAGGCAAGACAAACCGGCTCATACAGTCGTTTTTTTATTTCGAAAATTATCACTAGCTTTATAGACTGGTCACGCACCAACCCGTAAACCGTTTTTGGCCCCGACAAACAGCATCGTCAACATCCGTTCATGATCTAAAAACCAGCCGCTCCTCTGATACCTCTTATTATCGCAGGTCCACAACCTCGACTCCCGGATAACTCGCCTTATTGAATACAAACAGGTTTTCCTGCATCGGCGTATTCGTTTTCATATTGCTAATTGTATACACAAACCGGTTTCCGCTTTTCTCTACAATATTTGCGCTTACAATGGAACTGGCCGCTTTGTCAATCCATAAATAAACCCTGGTAAAGGACTTGCTACGGTCTGTTGGCTGCAGCAATACTTCCTGCACTGACTTCTTTCCCAGCTTTTTTATTCCTCCCATCGAATAGGTAAAATCTTTCTCATAAAAGCTGGTAAAAAGTTTTTGAGGCGTTATTGTTTTTTCGGAATTGTTTACGTTATTGACGGTTACTTCTTTATTCACAGGATCATAGTTCCAGACGGTTTTACCATCACTGATTATTTTGTTACCGCCAAAATTAATATTGAACATGCTGCCTTTCATCTGAACGGTTCCCTTCTTGGTTGACAATACCTTCCCGCTATTATTCTGGATAACATAGGTAAAGTTCGCCATCACATTGGAATATGACTTGAATTTACTACTCACAGCATCCAGCAGGGCTTTAGCCTTCGGATCTCTTTGCTGCGCCACAGCAGCGAGTGCCATAAATGCCAGACCGGTGCATAGAATTAATTTCTTCATTTGTTGTTTTCGAATTTATGAATAAAAAACTATATGTAGATAGGACGTCCTGATGATAAAGAAGTTGCGCCCGTTAACATTAATTAACAATTGGAGTGCGAAGGTAAACTAAACGCGGCTATATCGACATACGATTCTTCTACCGTTCATCAAATCATATCCAGGTGCTGCTGAAGTTCCATTTCCGTTTTGATCAATACTTCACGCGCTTTACTCCCCTGGTTGGGCCCTACAATACCTGCGGCTTCCAACTGATCCATCAGCCTTCCCGCCCGGTTGTACCCCAGTTTCATGCGGCGCTGAAGCAGTGAGGTAGAACCGATCTGATTGGCAACGATCAGTCTCGCAGCTTCTTCAAAAAGAGAATCCCTTTCATCGGAGTCAAAGTCACCCGCATCTCTTTCTTTCTCGTCCACGTATTCCGGGAGGAAAAACGGTGTCGGATACCCTTCCTGAAAACCTATAAATTCGACGATCCTGTCGATCTCAGGTGTGTCAACAAAAGCGCATTGCAGCCTCACAATCTCTCCGTTCAGGCTGATCAGCATATCTCCTTTGCCGATCAACTGTTCGGCTCCACCAGAGTCCAGAATGGTCCGGCTGTCAATTTTACTGCTAACCTTGAACGCCACCCTCACGGGGAAGTTTGCCTTGATGATTCCGGTGATAATATTCACTGACGGTCGCTGTGTCGCGATGATCAGGTGGATCCCTACTGCCCGGGCCAATTGAGCCAGACGCGCGATCGGCATTTCAATCTCTTTGCCTGCGGTCATGATCAGATCTGCAAACTCATCAATAACCAACACGATGAAAGGCAGGAACTGATGGCCTTTTTCAGGGTTCAGCCTGCGCGAAATAAATTTGGTATTATATTCTTTAATATTACGACATCCGGCTTCTTTCAGTAAATTATAGCGGTTGTCCATTTCAATACAAAGTGCATTGAGGGTATTGATCACTTTCTTCGTGTCGGTGATAATCGCGTCCTCTTCATTCGGGAGCCGCGCCAGGAAATGATCCGCAATGTGGCTGTAAATACTTAATTCCACTTTCTTGGGATCGACCAGCACAAATTTCAACTGTGAGGGATGTTTCTTATACAGCAGCGAAACGAGGATGGCATTAATTCCAACCGACTTACCCTGTCCGGTAGCACCCGCCATCAACAAATGCGGCATGGTGGCCAGGTCAACGATAAAATTTTCATTGTCGATTTTCTTACCGAGCGCAATGGGCAGAGAGAAATTGCTATTGGTAAATTTTTCCGATGTCAGCAGGGTCTTCATGCTGACGATCGTCTTCCTGGCATTCGGGACTTCAATCCCAATGGTGCCGCGCCCTGGTATCGGGGCGATGATCCGGATACCAAGGGCAGCCAGACTGAGTGCTATATCATCTTCCAGGTTCTTGATCCGTGAGATGCGGACGCCGGCAGCCGGGATAATTTCATAAAGCGTGACGGTTGGGCCGATGGTTGCCCGTATCTTTTGAATCTCAATATCGTAATTCCGGAGGGTGTTTATGATCTGGTTTTTATTATTTTCCAGATCCTGAGGATCCTGTACAATCTTACCATCTCCATAATCTGCCAGCAAATCCAGGGTAGGATATTTATAATTTTTCAGATCCAGGGTTGGTTCGTAGGGTTTGTACTTATCTGAAGCCGCTGCCAAAATAGGATTTTCCTGCTCCGGCCCTTCGATGGGTGCGGCGTTGATTTCCAGCTTCAGGTTGTTTTCCGCTGGCTTCTGCTGCGCAGGGGTTGCTGCCGAAGGCGCAACAGGCTGCATTTCCGGGGTCTTGATGACTCCGAGATCCGGAACTTGCTTCGATGGCTCTTTTTGCGGAATGTCCGGCTCTTTCTCTGTGAGTATAAATTCGTACTGCGGCTTTTCCACCTGGCTGTCTATCACCAATTTTGCTTCCGGTAGTTTAGTATCAGGCATAGGCGCCGATACTTCTACCGGTGTTATTTTCTCCGCATCAGGCAAAGCACCGGATGGTTCTCCGGATACGTCTTCCTTGGATTTCTTCTTTTGTTTGCGAAGCTTTTTAAAGACGGAATTAAACTGCCAGGTGATGTATGCAACCACGAGCAGACCGAGCGCAAGTGCTGCCCCTAAGCGGCCAAGCGAGGCCGTCAGCCAGTCGGCAATCAAATTTCCTGCCCCTCCGCCCCAGCTAAACTCGCTATGTCTGAATACAAAGGCTAGAATTGCGGAGATCGACACCATTCCCAGGGTGACATACTTCAGGTTGCGGCGAATGGAAAAAACCCTCCTTCGCCAAAGCAAGTTAATGCCAAGTACAAAGAAGAAAGTACATATCAGCAAAGAAGCGGCCCCGAAAAGCCTGTAAATGAAATTATATGAAAGGAGGGCACCAAGCTTTCCGGAAACGTTTTCTACCCGTGAGTCAAGATCCCAAAGAATTTCCGAACCCCTCGATACCTGCGAAAAGTCCTGGCGCCAGGTAAAAAAATAAGATATAAACGCAACGAGGAGGAAAAATGAAAGCAGCAGAAAAAAGGTGCCGGTGATTCTCCAGGTGCGCTCATCTCTCACCAGCTGCCCGACCTTTAATTTTGTCTCGGGGTCAGGTTTGAGGTCAGCAACAGGACTGCTTTTCCGCGCTGTGGATCTTTTGCTCGTCTTTTTACCCTTATTCGCCATGGGTACAAAGATAATATTTCGGAATTTGGTTTTTACACTGGTCGCTGAATAAAAACATCTACAATATTCGAATGATTTTTTTGATTTGTCGTCAAATTGACTCTCCCTACCTGATGCTTAATATTTTCCGCCCAGTTTACCCTCTTATTGCAGCTAAAAAAAAGGCAATCCATCCCAGGATAAAAAATAATCCGCCGACAGGTGTAATAATACCCAGCCCGCCGAGTCCAACTTTCCCGGTAGCTTTCAAAATCGACAGCGCGTACAGGGATCCACTAAACAAAAGGATACCCAGCAGAAACGCCCAACCGGCAAGCGAGAGGTATTTGGCCGGGAGTTTTTCCCAAACGATGGCCACGAGTATCAGCGCCAGCCCATGATACATCTGATATTGTACCCCGGTTTGAAAGGTAGGAACACTTTCAGGAGCTATTTCTTTCAGTTTGTGTGCGCCGAAAGCACCCAGGACCACACCCAGACCCGTTATCAGGGTACCCAATATAAAAAACATTTTATTCATTCAGGATTAGTTTTACTAATTCGTTTGTGCTGATATTCTCATCCTTTACCCTCAGTTTCGCCCGCTCATAATAAATTTTCCGGTCGGCATTCTTTCGGATGATATAGGCTTTCAGTTCTTCGTCATTGAAATCCTTCAACAGGGGGCGTTTATCTTTATCCAGCCGGAGTCTGCCAAGCAGAATCTGCGAGGGAAGGTCCAGCCACACCGTAATCCCATGCCGGTTCATATAATCGATATTATTGAAATAACACGGGGCTCCGCCGCCACAGGATAAGATCATGGATTCGTTTGCTTCCGTTGTACTACGCAACGCGTCCCGCTCTGTTATCCGAAAAAATTCTTCACCTTCGTCTTCAAATATCTGGTTGATGCTTCTTCCCTGTTGGTTTACGACCAGCTCGTCCAGATCAAGAAAGGGAATGCCAAGTTTTTTACTCAGAAGTTTACCCAGATGAGTTTTTCCGGCCCCCATAAATCCTATCAAATATATTCGCATACCTACAGACGGGTTTAAGCTTGCCAGCACAGAATTTTGCCGCTTCCCCGCCTCGCAAGATATCTATTTTTTTCATTGCACCATGATTCGGTCTGAAAGGCTGTCAAAAGAGTCGCAGGTGCGGTTATCAAATAGAAGAAGTTAAATATTGCCGGCCCCCTGCACCATCCGGCGCGACTCACTTGAAAGCGCTGATACCAGTGATGTCCTGCCCAGTGATCAACAAATGGATATCGTGCGTACCTTCATAAGTTATGACACTTTCCAGATTCATCATATGACGCATCACAGGAAACTCGCCTGTAATGCCCATTCCGCCCAATATCTGCCTCGCATCGCGGCATATTTTTGTCGCCATATCGCACGCATTTCTTTTAGCCATACTTACTTGTTGGGGTGAAGCCCTACCCTCGGTCATGAGTACACCCAGGCGCCAGTTCAGCAACTGAGCCTTGGTTATTTCGGTGATCATTTCCGCAAGTTTCTTCTGCTGCAACTGGAAAGAGGCAATCGGCCTGCCAAACTGGATCCTTTCTTTCGCGTAGCGTAACGCTGTATCATAACAATCCATCGCCGCACCGGTTACGCCCCAGGCGATCCCGTACCGCGCCTGGTTTAGGCAATTGAGAGGCCCTTTCAGCCCCTTTACGCCGGGAAGAAGGTTTTTTTTCGGTACCCGCACATGATCAAAAACCAGTTCGCCGGTTGAAGAGGCCCGGAGACTCCATTTATGATGGGTTACTGGTGTTGAAAATCCTTCCATGCCTCTTTCTACAATAAGCCCCCTCACTTCACCGCCCTCATCTTTAGCCCAAACCACGGCAACATCAGCGTGAGGGGCATTGCTGATCCACATTTTTGCGCCATTCAGGATCAGGGCTTCGCCATCGCTTTTGAAGTTGGTGATCATCCCCGAGGGATCACTTCCATAATCTGGTTCGGTCAAGCCAAAACAACCCAGTAATTCGCCGCTAGCCAGCTTGGGCAGGTATTTCTCTTTCTGCTCTTCGCTGCCAAAATTGAAAATAGGGAACATGACCAGCGAACCCTGCACGGAAGCCGTCGAACGTACCCCGCTATCGCCCCGCTCCAGTTCCTGCATCATCAATCCGTAGCTAATGTAGTCCAAGCCTCCCCCTCCAACTTTCACCGGAAGTGTCGGACCAAAACATCCTAGCTCACCCAATTGGCTCACAATCTGAACAGGAAATTCGCCTCTTTCCGCATAATCTTCTATGATCGGTGATATTTCACGTTTGACCCAGGTCCGAACGGCGTCTCTCACCATCAACTGTTCACCTGAAAGCAATTCATCCAGTTGGTAATAATCCGGGCTCTGAAAAAGATCAGCTTTATTGGCCATAATTGAAGGTTTTAACTGCATTGTAAACAGCTGTTACAATCAATCCATCCCAGTGTTCTCAGTCGCCGAAATGGATCGGCTTTAATTGCGACGCGCAGATATTTATTCAAAGAAGCGGATTTCTTATCTCAAAATAAACTGAAACAAATCTCCAGGCTCACTTTGCCACTAAACCCCTGCTTTGCAACAAATACTTGATATCCGGCTCTTTACCCCTGAAATTCCTGTACATCGCTGCGAGATCTTCCGTGTTGCCTTTTGACAGGATCATGTCGCGAAAACGCTGACCGTTCTCACGGGTGAGGCCGCCGTTCTCGCGGAACCAGGCGTAGGCGTCATTGTCCAGCATTTCCGCCCATGTATAAGCATAATAGCCCGCTGAGTATCCGTTCGACCAGATGTGTAAAAAGTAAGATGACCGGTACCTGGGCGGGACATAGGACAAGTTTGTTCCCGTTCTCTCCAGCGCTGTTTTTTCAAATGTATCTACATCGTAAATGGCTGTGTCGTGTGCGGTGAGCATGTGCCATTGCATGTCCAGTTCAGAAGCTGCTAGAATCTCCGTGAATGCGTAACCCTGGTTAAAACTGGCTGCATTTTTTATCTTATCGATCAGGGTCTGTGGCATTACTTTTCCAGTCTGGTAATGTTTCGCGTAATTAATCAATACCACTGAATCAAGCGCCCAGTGTTCATTGAACTGCGACGGCATTTCCACAAAATCCCTCGCGACGGCTGTGCCCGAAAGTGTGGGGTACTCCTGGTTGGCAAACAAGCCATGCAGCGTATGTCCAAACTCGTGAAACATGGTCGATACATCGTCATGGCTGATCAGTGTAGGTTGACCTTTCGCTGGTTGCGAATAATTGAAAACGTTCACGATCACAGGTTTTGTACCTAACAACTTAGACTGGTCGACAAAATTATTCATCCAGGCACCGCCATTTTTATTATCGCGTTTGTAAAAATCAACATAAAGCAGCGCCATCCCAGATCCATCCTGATCGAATACCTCAAAAACTTTTACATCGGGATGATAAACCGGGATATCTTTCCTGGGCTTGAAACTGATGCCATACAACTTGTTCGCGGCATAAAATACACCGTTTTCCAGGACACTATCTGCGACAAAATAGGGCTTAATCTCGTTCTCATCCAGATCAAATTTTGATTTCCGAAGTTTTTCGGCGTAATAATTCCAGTCCCAGGGTTCCAGATCAAAACTGTCCTTCTGTGTTTTCATAAAGGCCCGTATTTCATCTGCCTCTACCCTGGCTTTAGCCGTTGCTGCAGGTACCAGTTTAGACAACAGCGATTCTACATTAGCCGGTGTCTTAGCCATTTGATCCTGGAGCTTCCACGCGGCGTAATTCGGGAAACCAAGTAGATTAGCCTTTTCCACCCTGATCGTTGCAAGCCGCAAAATGTTCTGACGGGTATCGTTTGAGTCGCCCCTTTCCGCACGGGTCCAAGATGCTTCGAATAATTTTCTTCGCGTTTCGCGGTTATTCAGATCTTTCAGGGCTGGTTGTTGCGTGGTGTTCTGGATAGCAATCTGAAACTTGCCCTCACGTTTGTTTTCCCTGGCTTTCTGGGCTGCCGATTCAATATCAGCTTCTGATAATCCATTGAGGACTTCCTTACTGTCCACGACGAGCGCTGCCGTTTTGGCCGCGGCAAGCAACTGGTTGCCAAACTTAGTACTCAGCAGGGCCTCCTCTTCATTAATTTTCTTGAGCCTTTGCTTCGCGGAATCGGGCAGGTTAGCACCACGCATTACGAATTTATCGTGAAAATACTCCAGTAGTCTTTTTCCTTCAGGTTCCAGCTTTAACTGTTCCCGCTTTTTATAAAGGGTATCGATTTTTCGGAATAGGGTATCATTCAGATAAATGGCATCACTGTGTGCAGCCAGGCGCGGAGCCAGTTCCTCCTGCAGATGCTGGAGGTTCTCGTTTGTATTAGCACTGGTTAGCGCGTCGAAAGCCTTGTTCGCCCGGTCGAACAACCTGCCGCTTTTTTCAAGAGCGACCAGGGTGTTGTCAAAGGTTGCGGCAGCAGGATTTGAGGCGATCTGATGGATCTCTTCCATTTGGATCTTCATACCCTCCTCAAACGCAGGTTTGAAATCGGATTCTTTTATTTTGTCAAATGGAATGGCCTGATAGGGAAGGCTACTTTCGCTGAAAAGCGGATTCGCAGCATTGTCTTTACTCTTGCCAGTTGTGTTACAGGACGCAGTAATCATGATAGTTAAAGTAAAAATGAATATATTTTTCATCAGTATATTTTTTATTTCACCGCCTCTGGCGGTTGATGATTTTTTCGGATGCCTGCCTGTCTGTTTATCCTCCTCCGGCGGGCAGGCAGACAGGCCAGCCCGGCCGAAATGGTACGTTCGGACGGAGCTGCACGGATACATTTCCCTGTGGGAGAATCATTTGTCATGCTTCGTTTCATATGTGAGCTTTTGCAAGTGCGAAAGTAGCTCAAAACAATCTTCCCGCCTAAACCGCCTATCAAAAGTCGGAAAAATCAATCGAACGTTGGAAAAATCTGTTCTCCCTGATTTCCAGGCCGTTTGGGTTCTTATCTTTATTTTTTTCGTTGTAGTTAGCGGACAGGTCGCCGGGTTTTCCTAATTTAAATCCACGAACTGACCAGGTTTTTGTTGAACACGGGTGACTTTGGAAATAATCGTACCTTTAAGTATTATCCAATGATCAGGTCCCTTTTAAAAATCGGGCCCAGCATTGCTGCTGCCCTGGTCACGCGTTGAACACAGAAAATACCCATGTTATGAAAATGATTTTCGGATTAGTTTTTATTTTGCTTACTTCTTTTTTCGTCTCCTGCACCCCCAAACTGAATGTGGCCGGCACTTGGCGGATCACGAATTATGAGGCCACCCCTCCCGGTCAGAAAGCCCGGAGTTTCCATGACATAGGCACGATCAGCTTTAAAAAGAATGGAGAGGGGGAAAAAAATATCAGCTATGCACCGGAAGGAAAAGCCATGACCGATCAGTCTCCGTTTGGTTGGTACAGGACCGGCAACTGGGTAGGAATCGAAAGTCATGGTTCGGATTTTTCCAGAACCTGGATCATTACTGATCGAAAAAAGCATTGGCAAAAATGGCGGTCAACGGACGCCAAAACTGGCGTTCAGGTAATGGAACTTCGCCGCTGAATGCCATAAGCCACCTCAATTCCCGTCAATATTTGAGGGCTGAAATAATTCGGATTCCAAATGATCCTGAAAGTTGGTATATTATTTATCCACCCAAGATCGTTTACACGCGAACGAGCATATTCATGAGCCGACGAAAGGCCTCAGAAGCGGTTGAACGACTGATTTTGCCTTTCCGGCGATTCCGTGCTCCCCGGGGCTGGATTTCGATAGTACATTTATTCCGGTAATCACAAATTACGTTTTTACAAAATCAAATAAAAAATCGAAAACATGAAAAAGATTTTCATTTTGGCTGCAACGCTTATCGGACTAAATCTTGCAAGTTTTGCTCAAGCGGCTCCGGCACAAAAAAAGGAAGCAAAGAAAGAGGCCAAGGTCGTTCAAATGCACAAAGCTACCCCGGCAGCTAAAGCCACCCCGGCGGCCAGGCCCGCCCAGGCAACAAAGCCCGCACCTCCGCCCTTAACCGCCAAAAAGGAAGTGAAGCCAGCTCCTGCTGCTGCAAGCGCCCCTGGACAGGTAAAGAAAGAAGCAAACACAGGTCATGCAGCTGCTGCAGTCGCTCCGGGACATTTAAAAAAGGATGGAACACCTGACAAAAGGTTCAAAGAAAACAAACATCTGAAAAAAGATGGCACACCCGACATGCGTTACAAAGAAAATAAAGCAAAGAAATAAAAGAAATTCGACAATTTTTCCTACGGTTTGATTAAAGTGGTCCGGTTTTTACCGGGCCTTTTTTTGACTCGTATGGATTCACGAACGCCCCAAACTTTATGCTGAGTCTCATGAGCCGGGGCAGGAGTAGTCCAATTTCAAACCATGGAAGCTGAACTTACCTTTTGGTGTGAATGGAACAGACAATTCACTAACCGCGTCTTCCCCAAGCTGGGCTTTTACCTCCGTGCTTCAGATTTTGCGATCGTAAAACCCCGGTTGAACGATTATTTTTGCCGATTCACCTATATTATAATTTCTATCCTACCTGCCCGTATTAAGTTTATATCTGAAATCAGCATTAAAGAAATTAGTAAACCCAAATTTTAATTCATTAAAAAAAACTAAAAGATGAAAAAAGTACTAATCGCCGTAATTTTTATGCTGGGTATATATACCGCGTCCACGGCACAAACCACTCCGGCAAAAAAGACAGCTGCTAAGACTGAAGTTTCCAAAGCCACTAAAGCAGAAAAGGTTGAAAAGGCTGAAAAAAATGAAAAGTCCGAAAAAGCAGAAAAAGCTGAAAAGAAATCAACAAAACACAAGGCTCACAAGAAACACATGGCAAAAGCCGAAAAAGCCGAAAAGGCAACAGAAACAAAAACTAAGTAGTGTTTCAGGTCAATAAAGAGGTCGTAAGTCCCGCAGCTAACCAGCGGGACTTTTTTTGGTCCAGATAGACTGTTAATAACCAAAATCAATGAATTCATTTCATCACAACATCTGTACATTTGCGGCAAAATCAAACAGGTATGTTGAGGCGCCGGATTCTGACAGTCTTGTTATTATTGGTATCCAGCGGAGTTTTGTCTCAAAGAGTCGAAAACTGCACCGCGCAAGTGATGCTGGAAAACATGCACAGTACGCACGGTACTCAATTCCGTGGTATCAGCGGGACCTTCAGTAAACGACTAAGCAGCCACTTCAGTCTCGGAGCAGGGGTAGAGTACTCCCATTCACCCCTCCACGATGATAATGGTTGGGAACTGACCAAACTGAACTTTTTCCCGGTTTTTGTAAGTGAACAATTCCGTTTCCTGCCCAATAAGAAGTTAGCGCCCTACCTCCATCTCAGACAGGGCATTTCCTTTATCAGTTACTACCGTGAACGGCAGGCGAACCGGGGTGTGGTCTCACATGTCCGAGAAAAAGGATTCTACGGTTATGCGGGCAGTGGCGCTTTATATAAATTTAGCCGGAAATGGACCGCAAATGTGGAAGGCGGATTAAAAGCTTTTCATATATCCAATAACAACCTGGATATAAATCCGCATGGAATTACGATTGGTGTCGGGCTCATTTATCACCTTAGCAATACCTTTTAATTTACCGCCGGGAGATAACAGTTTATCATGAAGATCAATTTTCCAAAAAGTTTAACGAAAATATCACCTAAAACCTACTGGAAGGAAATTTTAGCCTTTTTCGTAATCCTTCTGGCTATCGTATTTTTCAGGAGTGAGAGACATGAACTCAGGTTAATCATGCCCCAACTTAAAGCAGCAAACGGGAAATGGGTACTTGCAGGAGTCCTGGTAACTGGCTCCTATATTTTGCTGCAAGGCGTGATGTATATCAAAAGCTTCAGGGCCATCGGCTTGCATTTGAGGCTGACAGATGCGGTAGAGCTATTTTTGAAAAGAAATTTTCTAAGTGTTTTTCTGCCTGCAGGTGGCATCAGTTCACTTGCCTATACTACTTCGCAATTAAGGAAGAAGAATCTAAACGCCACGCAAATTCACCAGGCAGGTGCCATTTACGCTTACGTGGGTCTCTTGACCGTTTTCATCATCGGTATCCCGGTAATTGCTTACACCTTATGGAACAACCACAATTTCGGGAATGCATGGGTTAGCCTCGTTGTACTGGGCATATTGCTTGGAGCAGTCTATTTCGTGGTTTGGTCGTTTCGGGGAAAAAAACCCCTGTACAACTATTTCAACAGAAAATTTCCAGCTTTGATTTCTTCTGTTGATGAAATGTTTTCCGGCGAGGTTAATCGCAAGTATTTGCGGGAAACTATTTATTATTCCATTCTAATTGAATTCTGTGGCGTTGCGCATGTTTATATTGCGATGTACGCGCTAAATCTTCCAACGTCTTTTGAGCCGGCAGCTGTTGGGTATACTATTTCTGTGGTGCTGATGATTATTTCACCTTTCCTCCGCGGACTGGGAGCTGTTGAATTTACCATGATCTTCATCTTTGAAGGCTATGGTTACCCACACAGCAACGGCCTATCAATAACTCTTCTGTACCGGATATTCGAATTCTGGCTCCCGCTTGCCGCAGGACTTTTAGCATTTGCCTGGCGGGGCAGGCAACTAGTTGCGCGCATTGTTCCAGCGATCGCTATTTTTTTTCTGGGTATTGTGAACATCGTGTCTGTAACCACCCCGCCGCTGGCAGAAAGGATCAAGCTGGAAAAACTGTATATCCCCGTTGAAATGTTGCATGCGTCCAAGCTAATGGTATTAATCCTGGGAATTTCCCTGATTGTTACAGCTGCCTACCTGATAAAGGGAATGCGGGTCGCCTGGATCCTGGCATTACTGTTTACCTTCCTCTCGCTGGTGGGTAACTTGGCCAAGGCCCTCGACTATGAAGAAGCACTTTTGTCATTGTTCATCCTGGTCCTGCTATCGTTGAGCAGCAAGCAATACCCCATCAAGACCAGTGCAAAGTGGCTACGCTTTGGGTTCACGACATTCTTTGTAGCATTATCGGCAGTCTGTATATTCGAGTTTCTGAGTTTTTATCTTATAGACAAACACCATTTTGGAATTGATTTCACCTGGGAGCAATCAGTATATCATACAGCCAGAAGTTTTCTGCTTTTTACAGATGATGGACTGAATCCACAGACCAGGTTTGGAAAGGATTTCCTGAATATCACCAAACTCCTTGGATTTTCCTCGTGGCTCTTGCTGATCTATGCGGTTATCAAACCCCGCATCATGAAGATTCAGACCACCTCCGCTTCTGAATTTGAACGGGCTAAAGAATTGTTGGGTGAATATGGCACCTCATCAGTGGACTATTTCAAAACCACATCAGATAAGCAATTGTTTTTCTCGGAGGGCACCGATGCATTTGTTTCTTACAGAGTTGCCAACAACTTCGCGGTTGTCCTCGAAGAACCCGTTTGTGCTATAGAAGATAAAGTGGATGCTCTGGAGGAGTTCGAACAACACTGTAAGTCGCATGGGCTAAAAGCGGTATATTACAGAGTAAACGAAAACAGTCTTTACTATTTTAGCAGTCTGAAAAAACAAAAAATGTTTATCGGACAGGAAGCGATCATGGATGTTGAAAATTTCAACCTGGAAGGTCGCCAAAGAAAATCGTTGCGAAACGGACTTAATAGTCTTCAAAAAAAAGGCTATAATACCGAGTGGCGGAACCCTCCGCACGCCGACGCGTTTTTGAATGAGCTACAGGAAGTATCCGACGAATGGCTGGACAAGTTCGAAAAAAAAGAGATGGTTTTTTCCCAGGGATGGTTTGACAAAACCGCTTTGAAAACCACACCCGTTATTGCGGTAAGGGATGAAGATAAAAAGATGCAGGCCTTTCTGAATATTATTCCTGATTATGTACCGGAAGAATGCACCTATGACCTCATCCGGCGAAGGGAGGAGGCTCCGGGCGGCTGCATGGACGCGATGATCATCAGACTTTGGGAATATGCCAAAGAAAATAAACTTAAGTATCTAAATCTTGGCATGATCCCGTTGAGCGGGAATTTGGCTCCCGATAGTCCCGCCGAAAGGTTACTCCAGTTTGCTTCTGTAAGAGTAGGCAGTTTAAAACATTACCATACACAAAGGGATTTTAAGGAAAAATACGCGACCATCTGGGAAAACAAATATTTGGTTTTCGGAAACGATTTTGATTTGTTGCAGCTTCCTGGCGTGCTCAATAAAGCAATGGCGCCTGATTCCTGAGAAAATAAAATCCAAATCCAATATTCCTAATAAACATCCAGCTAAATAAAAAAAATGACAAAGATCCTTTTGTTTTTATTATTTTTTATTCCCGCCCTTTCAACCCTGGCACAGTCGCCTTTAGAATCTCAGGTAAGCGAATGGAAAGGATCGACCGAGACTCCGCTGATCTTCTACATCAGCGGCGATGGCGGGATCAATAACTTCAGTTCGAAGCTTAGCGCGGGTATCAACCAGGCTGGCTATCAGGTTTTCACCCTCAATGCCAGAAATTATTTCTGGGGGAAGAAATCGCCGCAACAGGTAGCAGATGAAGTAGCAACCTTCGTCCAAAGCCGGCTGGCGAGCAGAAAAAACCAACATTGGATGCTGATCGGTTATTCATTTGGGGGAGATGTAATGCCTTTCATTATTAACCGGTTGCCAGGAGCGCTGAAAAGCAAAATTTCAAACGCAATTTTCCTGGCCCCCTCCCCCACTACCGATTTTCAGATCCGCCTGCTGGATATGGCCGGGATGAACCGAAGAAGGAGTCTGGATGTAGTAACTGAAATAAACAAAATGTCCGTAACAAGGACGGTGATCATTACTGAAAAGGACGGACCGGGCTTTCCCGTTGATAAGATCAGGGTCAGGAACCTGGAGCATGCAACACTCAAAGGAGGGCACCACTTCGAAGGAAATATCCAGTCTGTCACCGCTACAATTCTCAATTATCTGAAGTGATGCGGTTTGCTAAGATATTATTTTACTGCGCGTTTCAGACAGCCATTTGCCTCCCGCGTTTACAGGCTCAGTCAGAAACCGACAGCAGTTTTACCAAACCATTTGCCGATAAAAACGTGTTGGAAGTCTTCCCGGGCGTAAATTATACCAAATTCAAATTCACCAGTTCCTTCAACAGCCGGAGCCATTTCAACCTGGAAGCTGATAACGGCGCCTACATGGGATTGTACCTGAACTATAAGTGGCTTTCACTAAAATATGCTTTGGCCGTTCCCCGAACCCGCCTCGACAACCAGTACAATTTCAAATACAACAATCTTCAATTCAGGTTCAATACTAAAAGGATAAGCTATCATCCGTTTTATGAATCCTATAACGGCCTGTTGTACCGGAGCAGGAGACGAAAAAGGATTTTTGATGCTTACCGGAATATTCAGTACCGGAACCTGGGCGCAGACATTACCTATTTTCTGAACGGGAAAACATTTTCTTACAAAGCGGCTAATTTTTTTTCAGAGCAGCAGCTCCGGAGTGCAGGATCCTTTTTTTTAAGGGCCCAGCCTCAATGGCAGAGAATGTTATGGAAATCATCGTCTGCTGTGCTTGTGAGGGATTCAGCAACTTATTACTTGCTTACGCTTAATCCTCAATGGTTCTCATTCATTGGAAACCTTGGCTATAATTACAATATTGCCATTCAGAAAGGTAAGTTCAACATTGCACCTGCTTTTGAATCCGGGCTCGGGATCGTGAAAGAACTGAATGTAGGCAAGAATTCGTACAGGCGGGTTTATAACTTTCAGGGATGGATCAATGCGGGTTACAACGGCCCGGTCATTTATGCCTATTTTAACAGCGAATGGAGCCTGCTTAAAACGGATCTGCCTCTACGTTATATGAACAAGCTCACGTCACAGATGTCCGTCACGCTGGGTTATCGTTTTGGAGATTTTAAAAAGAAGATCCTAGGTATCCTGTGAGCGCCCCCTCTTAAACTTTCTGAAAAAGCACCGTTTCTGACTCTCTTCCGGGTTATTTTTGTCGATAAATTCTGCCCGATTGGCGATTTGAAGTCATTATTAATAAAACTTGGCCGAATTTTGCGGTATAAACCGGAACAAACCGAAAAGAATGGAAAGACAGGTATTTCAGACAACAGATGTCACGAGATGGACGCGCTTCAGGTGGACGATGAGGTTATTTTTGTTTCTGGCGGTTATATTGATCGCTGCGCTCGTCCTCATGCTATTCATCGACAGGTCTCCTTCCATCCCCTTCAAGGAAGACTACCGGAGTGTTGTAACAGCGTCTAAACCCTACTGGCAGGAAAACAAGCTCTCAAAACAGTACCGCGGCTACAGGGATGCTATCAAGGATTTGAAATTTCACACCAACTATGAAAAAGAAAAACGGGATCAGCTTCTACTGAAACGCAGTAGAAAGAAATCGGCTCCTATGATCAGCGATTCGGTTAAGTCTGTCATACAGACCTGGAAAAAGTTTCCCGCCGGGCTTCGATCAGCATTTTACGTGGCCTGGGATCCGCAGTCACTATTCTCATTGAAAAGAAATATCAAAAATCTGAACCTGGTCATACCGGAATGGTTCTTTATCGATCCCGTGGCAGACACAGTGACGACCAATGTGGACAAAGAAGGTTACAGGGTTATGAAAAACAGCGGTATAGCCATTATGCCCATCCTAAGCAATAATTACAACCGGGAATTCAGGTCAGAAGCTATTGGCCGGATATTACATGATGGAGCAAAAAGAAAACGGTTGATCCAGAACGTACTAAATCAGTGTATCAAAAATAGTTTTATAGGAATCAATGTCGACCTTGAAGATCTGAAAGAAAAAAGTGACACTTACCTGATTCGCTTTATGAAGGAGTTATCTGAGGCTTTTCACGCAAAAGGTCTTTTGGTCACCCAGAATGTGATGCCCTTCAACAATGATTACAACATTGAAGAGCTGGCAAAATATAATGATTATATTTTCTTAATGGCCTATGATGAATATTCCGCCGATGGTGATCCGGGGCCTATCAGCTCACAGCGTTGGGTGGAAGCTGCAGTCGATCAACTGGCCAAAAAAATACCTTCGGAAAAAATAATCCTGGGATTAGGCGCATTCGGCTATGACTGGCCGGTAAGAGAAGGCGTTGACCCCTCCGTAACCTATCAACAGGCTTTATCCAGAGCAAGCGCAAGTTCGGCTAAGATTAAATTTGATGATAATACGTTTAATTTGTCTTATTCTTATACTGACGGCAAAAAAGTCGTGCATCAGGTTTTTTTCACCGATGCAGCAACGATGTTTAATACCATCCGGTTTGGGTCAGAATATGGTCTCGGTGGTTTTGCCGTCTGGCGTTTAGGCAGTGAAGACAGCCGGCTTTGGAAGTTTTACAACCGGGACTTGTCCGGCGAGGGCGTAAAGACATTTAATTACAATAATCTGAGAGACGTTGGTACCACCAACGACGTGGACTATGTGGGTGACGGCGAAATCCTGGATGTGCTGAATACACCTCACACCGGGCAAATTAGACTCGATATCGACTCGTCCGAAAATATTATCACCGGCCAGGAATATTTGAGGCTCCCCAGCGCCTACCAGGTGCGGAAGATCGGACAAGGTACATCCAAACAACTTGTACTGACTTTTGACGACGGACCCGACGAAACTTATACACCTGAAATTCTTAATATATTATCAAAGCGTCACGTGCCGGGGGTCTTTTTTGTAGTAGGCCTGCAGGCAGAAAAAAATCTTCCAATATTAAAAAGGATATATAAGGAAGGTCATGAAATTGGCAACCACACGTTCACACACCGCAATATTGCGAAAGTCTCAACAGACCGGGCGGTAATAGAGCTTAAATTAACAAGGTTGTTGATTGAATCAGTAACCGGCCACAGCACTATACTTTTCCGGGCACCTTATAATGCCGACAGCGAACCCTCCACCATGGAAGAAATCATTCCGGTGGTCCTGGCCAGAAAGCAGAATTATCTGGACATTGGTGAAAATATTGACCCGGAGGACTGGCAGGTTGGCGTGAAAGCCGACACAATCGTTTCCAGGGTGCTAAAGGGAGTTGCCGAGGGCAGGGGAAATATCATTCTTCTGCACGACGCTGGTGGTGATACCCGCGAAGAGACTGTCAAAGCGCTACCAATCATTATCGATTCTCTAAAAAAACAAGGATACAGTTTTGTCAATCTAGCTACCTTGCTTGGAAAGACAAGAAACGAACTCATGCCTCCGTTGCCGAGAGGAAGCGGATACTATATCATGCAGTTTAACCTGGCCCTGGCAACAATCGTTTATTGGTTAAGTAACTTTTTCTATGCTCTTTTTCTTGTGTTTATTATCCTCGGTCTTGTCAGGCTTACTGTTATGATCATTCTCATGATCAAAGAAAAAAGAAAGGAAAAGAAAAGGGTATTCAGACCGGAGTCTATAAAAGAATTTCCCCTTGTTTCCATTATAGTACCAGCTTATAACGAGGAAGTGAATGCCGTTTCATCGCTCCACAACCTGCTCAACCAGGATTACCCCAATTACAATATTATTTTCGTTGACGATGGCAGCAAGGACAGTACCTGGCAGAAGGTTAATGAAGCTTTTTCGAAGCATCCGCAAGTCAAAATATTCACTAAACCCAATGGGGGAAAGGCTTCGGCATTGAATTATGGTATTTTACAAACAGAGGCGCCATACGTGGTTTGTATTGATGCCGATACGAAGCTTTATCCGGATGCAGTTTCAAAAATGATGATCCATTTTCTGGATGAAAAGGCCACGGCTAATGTGGGTGCGGTTGCCGGGAATGTGAAAGTGGGCAACGAAGTAAACCTGTTGACCAAATGGCAGGCCATTGAATATACGACCAGTCAGAACTTTGACCGGCGTGCGTTTTCAAATGTCAATGCTATCACTGTGGTGCCGGGTGCGATAGGCGCGTTCAGAAAAGAAGCCATTCGGGAGGCAGGCGGTTTCACGACAGACACACTGGCGGAAGACTGCGATCTGACCATTCGAATCCTGCGGGCAGGATACATTATCGAAAATGAAAACGGTGCCGTAGCAATTACAGAAGCTCCCGAAAAAACCAGGCAATTTATTAAACAACGCACCCGCTGGTCTTTCGGCGTAATGCAAACTTTCTGGAAGCACCGGGATACGCTGTTTAACAAGGATTACAAAGGACTGGGATTATGGGCCATGCCGAATATCCTCATTTTTCAGTTCATTATCCCCTTCTTTTCCCCGCTGGCTGACCTGTTCATGCTATTTGGACTATTTTCAGGGAATGCCGCAAAAATCTTGTTGTATTATGGGATCTTTATGTTGGTAGATATCAGTATCTCGGTGGTAGCCTTCATATTTGAAAAAGAAAAACCTGGCAAGCTCATCTGGATTATTCCGCAACGCTTTGTGTATCGCTGGATCATGTATGTTGTGTTGTTTAAGAGTCTATTAAAAGCTATTAAGGGCGAGCTTCAGCAATGGGGCGTTTTAAAAAGGACCGGAAATGTGAGAGAGATCCAGATGGCGAAAAATTAACAGAAAATAAAAAAATACTTTAACTATCTGGAAGGCTCCTATAACGGAGGATTATCAGACTGACACCAGTTCTTTTTTGTTGCTAGGAAAGATCCTACGCTTGCCCGCGATTAGACTGTTATTCGACAGAACCCGCTCCGGGACTGAATCCCGATTCTATAAAATCGGGTATTTGTCTGCCGGGAAAAAAATAAAAAACATTAGCCGGTCAAAAAAAATTCCGCTGAATACCAAATTGGTATTATCTTTGTTGAATGAGTGAATACTCATTCAATTATTATTTATGGCAAGACCAATAGACCTAAATAAAATAGAAAGCATAAAGAAGGTGACCATTCAGCAGGTGGTGGAAAAAGGATACGGCGGCGCCTCGGTCTCAGATATAGCTAAAAAAGCAGGCGTCTCAGAGGGCTACCTGTATAATTTTTACAAAGGCAAGGAAGACCTCGTCAACCGGCTCCTTTTTGAAGCAGTTGGTCAATTAATGGATAACCTGGATAAACTGTTAAAAGAAGATAAGCTAACGGTCCGGGATATTGTTGAAAGCCTTATCCAGTACCTGTTTGACCTGGCACTGAAAGAGCCGGAAAAATTAAAATTCATGTTCGTATTGATGCATGAATACAAGTTTAACCTACAAGCAGCGCAACGAAAACGAATCAGCAAGCTATGTCAAATGTTGAAAGCAAAGGGTACGCAGACCGGAGAGATCGCTCCCGATACGGAAGAGGAAACGATCTATCTCTCTGCTGTAATACTTCCCATTCACTACATCAACCTGAAATTTAAAAAATTTTTCAACGCATCCGGACTGACTCAATCGCAGGTAAAAAAACTGCTTACTGTTTGTCTACATTCTCTTAAATAATGCATTTTTCGAAAATATTATTCCCCGCCCTTTTCATTTTCCCCCTTTCCTCTTATACTCAGGACGCCGCGGTCCCTGCTTCGAAGTCTATGACATTTGGGGATGCAATGGCATTAATGAGGCAAAACAACCACCTCATTAAACAGACCGACTATCTGATCCGGGAGAAACAGGCAGAAGCCGCTTCAAGGAAGAGCTTATATTATCCAAAGGTTGGCCTGAGTGGCGGTTACGCCGTCATGCAAAAAGATATCACTTTAAATCTAGAACCCGTACGGGATGCCATCACGCCATTATACAGTGCACTCGGCCATTACGGAAATTTTTCCGGTGTTGCCAATCCGGATCCTGTTACCAATAAACAAGTGCCGGTACTCCCTGACGACCTGTCAACCCGGTTAGTACGCGAAAAAATGCTTGGTGGCTTGCAAACGGTACAGCAAGCAAACTGGACACCCATTATTCAGGATAAATATTTTGGATCTCTGGTGGCAACCACACAAGTCCCGGTGTTCACGGGTGGAAAAATAAAAGCAGCTAATCGCGCTGCAACGATTGAAGAGAAAGAAGCCAGCGTAGAAATGAATATAAAAAAAGGCGAGTTGATCTGCGAACTGGCAGACAGATACTTTGGCCTGAAACTGGCAGAACAAGCCGAGACTGTGAGACAGGAAGTCCTGAATGGCATGAATAGAAATCTGGAGGATGCAAAAAAAATGGAACAACAAGGTATGCTGGCGCATGCTGAAGTGTTGAATGCACAGGTTTCCCAGGCCCAGGCTGATCGCGAATACAAGAAAGCAATCCGGACCACCGAACTCTTAAATCAGGCATTGACCAATTCGCTGGCATTCGTTCAGGATGAAAATATTAAGCCAACCACTAACTTGTTTTATATCACCAACCTGGAACCGGTTGAATATTTTAAAAAGTTAGCGTTGTCCGACAATCCTCAGTTACAGCAAGTCCGGTCAAAAATGGAACTTACGCAGCAGGGTGTGAATGTAGAAAAGGCAGCCTGGTTTCCTGATATTGCAGTCGCCGGAGCCTACAATCTAGTCAGACCTACCCCACTCTTGCCAAACTGGTTTGCAGGTGTCGGCGCAAAGTGGACCTTGTTTGACGGATTTGCAAGAAACAACCGGATCAAGGCCGCAAAATTCAAAACAGAACAAGTCAGGGAAGCGGAGCTTAAAGCTTCCAGTGATGTCAGCACAATGATCGAAAAGCTGCACAAGACCTTACAAATGTACATCGACCAGATTTCCGCCATCAATCAGTCACAAATTTTTGCCGAGGAATACCTGAATGCACGTAAGAAAGGTTTTGCCGCAGACATGAATTCGACAACCGAAGTCATCAATGCAAGGCTGGGCCTTTCAAAAGTAAAAATAGAAAAGCTGGAAGCCATGTATGGGTTCGATAAGACCCTGGCTGAATTGCTAAAATTCTCTGGGTTTGCAGATCAATTTGAAAATTACAAGAACTCACATAATTCTATTGAAGAAAACTATCAAACACCCTCCAATGAAAAATAAAGGATTCATATTAGTTATTATCGGAATAGTCCTGTTTACTGGTTTTATCATTTTCTCATTTACAGTTATTAACAAACCTCAACCCCTCGAAGTGCAAGGAGAAGTGGATGCCCGGACTGTTAAAGTGGCGTCCAAGCTGGTCGGCAGAATTTCAAACCTGACCGTTCACAAAGGCGATCAGGTTAAGCAGGGCCAGTTGCTTTACACCTTCAGCAGTCCGGAACTGGATGCAAAAATGACCCAGGCGAGTGCGGCGCTGAGCGGCGCCGAAGCACAAAATAATAAAGCCATCAACGGTGCCCAGCCGGAAGATGTTCAGGCAGCTTATGACATGTATCAGAAAGCGCTAACTGGTGCTGATATTGCCCGCAAAACTTACGAAAGAGTGAACAGCCTTTTCAAAGACGGTGTTGTCCCCGCGCAGAAAAAGGATGAAGCGGAAGCCCAGTATTCCGCAGCCTTACAAACTGCCAATGCAGCGAAATCGACCTGGGAGAAAGCCAGGAAAGGAACAAGGATCGAAGACAAAGCGGCATCAACAGCCATTGTTCAAAGAGCGAAAGGGATGGTTCAGGAAGTCAACTCCTATAAACATGAAACGTCTATCTCCGCACCAATTACCGGTGAGGTCGCTGATATCATTGCAGAGGAAGGGGAATTAGTATCTGCAGGTTACCCGGTGGTTACGCTTACAGACCTGAACGAGACCTGGGTCGTGTTCAACCTGCGAGAGGACTTGTTGGCCGATATTCAGAAAGGGTCAATTATCCCTGCGGTCTTCCCTGCCCTCAAAAACAAAACGATACCGCTGAAAGTAACCTACATCAAAGTTCTTGGCCAGTTTGCGACCTGGAATGCCACCAAAACCTCGGGTGATTTTGATATGAAAACCTTTGAAGTACACGCAGTACCGACTGTAGCTACAGCGGGTCTGCGCCCCGGAATGTCAGCTATTGTTAACTGGGATAAGGTCAGGCAAAAAAGCAGATCATGAAGGGTATTCTTAAAGTGATGGCGAGGGAGTTCAGGAGAATTGTTGCATCACCAGTTGTATTTACGATGGTTCTGATAGGACCCGTTGTTGCCTTTTTCCTGATAACGCTTATTTTCAAATCCGGCGTGCCGAGGGAACTGCCGGTAGCCATCGTGGACCTTGATCATTCATCACTCACTAGAAAAGCTGCACTGATGATTGACGCCACACCCATTGCCAGGATCAACAGAAACTTTGCCGACCTGAGAGAAGCCAAAGAAGCGATGGAGCAGGGTATGGTTGATGCCATCATCTTTTTTGACAGGGGGACAGAGGAAAATATTATGACGGGTTCCAACAGCGATGTAGCTGTTTACATCAATAACGCCAACATTATCAAAGGCAGCCTGCTATACAGTGGTATTCAGAAATCCTTACAGACCCTTTCCTCCGGAATTAAGCTGCGAAACCGGTTGGCAACCGGCGAAACAGGAAAGGAAGCATTGTCGGGAGTAATGCCGGTGAGGATCCACGCTGAGATTCTATCCAACCCATACATGAACTATTCCTTTTTTATCACGTTCATCCTGATGCCCGTCATGCTGGTTTTGTTTACTCTTTTCGGAACCCTCTACGCAATAGGTAACGATTTGTATGAAGGTACCGCACCTTCCTGGATCAGGATGGCAGGGAACAACATGTATGTAGCCCTGACTGGTAAGATTCTACCTTACACAATACTTTACCTGATCGTGGCAGCGGTAATGAATATCAATTTATTTTATATCATCGGCGCCCCATTAAAGGGAAATTTCCTGTTCATTTTATTCTCTGAGTTACTGCTGATCATCAGCTATCAGTCTGTCGCTATTATACTAATCAGTTTAACTTCTAACCTGCGTTTATCCTTGTCGCTGGCGAGTGCCTACTCTATGCTGGCAATTACGTATGCAGGTCTATCTTATCCCATATTCAGCATGCCAGCCATCGCAAAGGTTTTGAGTCGGATTTTCCCTTTGACTTATTGGCTGGATGCGTTTATGGGACAGTCGCTGAGGTCGGGACCATTAGCCTACAGTTTTAGCTATCTGTGGTATCTCGTATTCTTCATTTTGTTGGGGTTCTTCTTTATTCCGCATCTGAAATACGTCTGTAACAACAGTAAATATTGGGGTAAATTATAAAACATTATGCAGGCATTCAGATCAATAGTGAGCGGGTTTAAACAAATTGGAATTTATTTCTCGGGAGAAGTCAGAGAAATTTTCAGGGATAGCGGGGCAATCGTACTTTTTCTCCTGGCTATGATCGTTTATCCGGTAGCATATGCATTCGGCTATCTCAATGAAACCGCACGCGAAATACCCGTGGCTTTCGTTGACCTGAACCATACATCTTTAAGCCGAAAATTCGGCCGGATGCTGGACGCGACAGAACAGGTCAAAATAAAGGCCAGGGAAAACAGTCTGGTAGAAGCTGAGGATCTCTATTATAAAAATGAAATTGCCGGAATCATTTTGGTAGATAAGGATTTTGAGAAAAAGATTCTCTCAGGATCCAGTGGATCGATCAGTGTGTATAGTGATGCGGGGCATTTCTTGCTATATAAACAAGTCTACTCGGCTACAGTTTTCGCGGGTCAGACTCTTGGTGCTGCGATTGAGGCAAACAGTCTCTTAAATAAAGGAAAAACAAAAGAACAGGCGCTCAAGCTGAGAGACCCATTGAGCATCAAAGTGTCAACGCTTTACAATCCTTCTGGGGGATATGCATCTTTTATTGTCCCCGCAATCATTATCATTCTGACGCAGCAGACTTTGCTGATCGGAATAGGTTTGCTCTATGGCAAACATAACGAGCGAAGAAATTATCATTTCTTACGTAACGGCCCACGCCGCCCATTCGAGGAAGTCAAAATTGTAACCGGCCAGGCGATGGCATTTACATTGATTTACCTGGTTACCACTTTCTTAATTCTTGGAATTTTCTACACCATGACTTCTTTACCGGCTAAAAATTCTTTTGCGAGAATTTATTATTTGCTGATTCCGTATCTGGCCACGGTAAGCTTCATGGGAATCGGCTTAGGACTTCTTTTCTCCAAAAGAGTTTACGCGCTCGTATTCCTGGTGTTCCTTTCGCCTATATTATTTTCCGTATCAGGAGCGGCCTGGCCCGCCACCTCTCTCCCCTATTCGCTCAGGCTGGCATCTTACATCCTTCCCAGCACACCCATGGTTCAGGCATTTATAAAAATCCGGGTGATGGGAAGTAGCTTGAATGCGATATCAGAAGAATATAGCCTGATGTTGATCCAAATGGCCGCCTATTTCCTGGCTGCCTGTCTTATTTATAAAGTAAAACTTTACAAGCTCAGGAAAGATCTAAGCCAAGACTGAGTCGATCCAGGGCAATGCTTCCTTCAAACCTCATCATCGCGGACAATTGATCTAAAGGTTTCTGTAAATATCACTTATTAGTTATATTTATGATATCCGGTTTCACCTATTTGCGTAATTTCAGTAAACTAGCGTTAATAGCAACAACGATAGTACTGACACTCATGAGCACAGCCCCCATAGCGGGGCTCAAAACAAACTTCGGATACAGCACACCTGCAGCGAGGGGTATGGCAATAGCGTTGTAACCTACTGCCCAGACCAAATTTTGAACCATTTTTGAATACGTTCTCTTGCCAAAATCGATCAGTTTTACAACATCCTCCGGATCACTGTTCACCAGGATGATATCGGCAGTTTCCGCCGCCACATCGGTACCCGAGCCAACCGCAATACCAACATCTGCCTGAGCTAATGCCGGAGCATCATTTACCCCGTCTCCCGTCATAGCTACAACGCTACCATGTTGCTGAAACTCCTTTACTTTTTCCTGTTTTTGGTGCGGGAGGACATTAGCCATAAACCCATCCATATTCAATTTACGCGCTACCGCTCCTGCTACTTTTTCATTATCGCCCGTAAGCAGGAACGAACTGACCCCCATTTTCTTTAAATCTTCGACCGCTTTGGCCGATCCTTCCCTGATCTGGTCGGACAACGTGATAATCCCCACCGGTACCTGATCTATCATCACAAAAGTCACGGTTTCCATATCCTGATCAATTGATGCGGGAATTTCAGGAATCGTCAGATTATTTTTTACAAAATAATTTGGGCCGGCCGCAATTACCTCCTTATCATTTACCCTGGCTGAAACACCAATTCCCTGTAAGTATTTAAAGTCGGCAGAGTGCCACAATTCAAGATTTTTTTCCCTCAACATATTCATAATTCCCTTCGCAATATGGTGTTCAGAATTTTGTTGAACAGCTGCAGCGTATTGCAATATATCACTCTCAGAAAATGTGCTATCGATCGATACGATATGCTGTACCGCGTGTGCCCCCTTTGTGAGTGTGCCGGTTTTATCAAATATAATCGTCGATAAATTTCTGGTAGCTTCAAAGGCTGTCCGGTTGCGAATAAGCAGACCATTGGTGGCTGATAGGGTGGTTGAAATGGCTACCACCAGTGGAATTGCAACACCTAAAGCGTGAGGGCAGGCTGTAACCATAACGGTAACCATTCTTTCCAGAGCAAAAGAAATACTGCCATTGCCCGACGCAAACCAATAAATGAAAGTCACTACTCCCACTACAATAGCGATGATCGTAAGCCATTTGGCCACTCGATCGGCAAGATTCTGGGTCTTGGACTTCGTTTCCTGAGCCGACTGCACCAGATCAATCACTTTGTTCAAATAACTGTCTTTACCAACGCCTGTAGCCCTTACTTTAAGTAGGCCATCCCCGTTAATAGACCCGGCAATCACTTTGCCTTTTACCTCTTTTCTCACGGGAACACTCTCGCCGGTCAGCATACTTTCGTTCACAGACGAACTACCCTCCTCAACAGTACCATCAGCCGCTATTTTCTCACCAGGCTTAATAATGATAAGATCACCATTTCTAAGTTCACTCAGGTTTATTTTTGCAGCTTGTCCTTCTCTTTCAATGGTAACGTCAGCAGGCAGAAGCTCCACCAAAGATTTTAACGCCCTGGAGGCGCTCATTTCTGAGCGCATTTCGAGCCAGTGCCCTAATAACATGATATCAATCAGCGTTGCCAGCTCCCAGAAAAAATCCATCCCCGGCAGACCAAAAACTACTGCGACACTATAGATATAAGACACCGAAATGGCAAGCGCGACCAGCGTCATCATGCCAATAGCGTTTGCCCTGATCTCACTGATCATTCCTTTAAAGAACGGCATACCTCCGTAGAAAAAAATCACAGTGCTGAACAGCAGCAATACATACGTATCGCCGTAAAATGAAATCTTAATTCCCGACCATTCTTGTATCATCGGTGACAGTAACAGAACCGGTACTGTAAGAATCACGGATATCCAAAATCTTTTCAAAAAATCACCTGTATGGTGCCCCGCATGTTTGTTGTAACCATGGTGATCGTGCGCGTGTTCGTGATTGAGCATCTCACTGCCGTGGTGAGAATCGTGCGCATGTTCATGATTGTGCATCTCACTGCTGTGTTGGTGATCGTGGGTATGTTCGTGTGGGGTGGGACTGTGTTCCGTTTCCACCGGGACTAAGTCCATGCCGCATATCGGGCATTTTCCGGGCTCATCTCTGAGGATCTGAGGGTGCATGGGGCAGGTGTATTTTCTGATCATATTTGATTTTTTTAATTTGTACTCAGACTGTCAACCATTTTGCTTAACCAATTAATCAAGGAGGTTTCCTGCGATTTTGAAAGATTTGCTTCCCTGTGCAACAACTTGTAAGAGGCTAGTGGCATCTCCCCATCGCGTACCTGGTTCAACATGGCCTTTAGCTTACTCCGCTGCTTCCGTTGAGTGTACCGGCCAAACTCATCCATATTGAGCTCTTCTTTCCCAGCACGAATATGATAGTTCAGAAGCCACCCAACAGGCTGCACCTGGGCATACCAGGGATACCGGGTTTTGTTCGAGTGGCAATCATAACAGGACGTAGCAATAATAATTCTCACATCCCCGGGTACACTGTACAGTAAAGGTAAAGAATTAGGTCCTTCATGCTCCCCACCTTTATTCAGGGTGGGTCTGATCAACTGCGCCAGCACCAGGAGTGCCACCAAAACTATCGCAACTCTCTTAGGCCACTTCATAGCAACTATTTCGTAAGTGTCTCACTGATTTCACCACAGGATGCCATGTCACTTTTGCCGCCATAATAGGGGTTTTTAATCTCATTGCTCTCACTTAACCAGGAGGCTTTCATCATCGAGCAGTATTCTTTATACATCGTTTGGGGTACACCAGTTGCCATTACCAAATCATAGATGTCATTACTCAAGTCCTGGAAATGCTCCCGTTGGTGCTTAATATCACGAGCATTGGTTGCAATATGTTGGGCGTGCTCATTGGCTGTAGAATAGACATCGTTGAACACCGCAAGTTTATCCTTTGTTAATGAAGCCTTATCGAATCCTTCCAATGCACCAGAAAGGGCTTTTCCGCCGGTTGCGGCAGCGGCGGCGTTATCGTTAACCAGTGCATCCTTTATACGTAAATAGGCTTCAACAACCGCGCCAAGTCCCGCTGGAGCTTCACCTACTGACTTTTTTACATTCATTCCATCAGCGTTCATGCTATCGTTCATGTTCATACCTTCATGCATATTCATGCTATCGTGCATGCCTGTATGATCCATACCCCCATCGGTTTCAGATTTTTTGCCGGAACTGCTATTGCACGCTGTGAGCACTAAAACCGCCGAAGCAGCCAGACCAATCATTAAATTTTTCATCTTTGTCATTTTGTTTTTTTAAATTAATATAAATCGTATTTTACATTTTACTCATGTCGTGACCAGCCATCGGGTCGGCGCCATTTTTTAAAATAAATTCACTATTCAACAAATATGCGCCGGATACCACTACCTGGTCTCCTTCCTTCAGTCCCGAAAGAATTTCTATACTGTTCCCTTCCTCATGTCCCACCTGAACCATTTGACTTTTAAAGCTGCCATCGGCTGTGCGAATCCAGATCATTGCGCCTTTTCCGTCACGCAAGACCGCATCTATCGGCATAACCATTGATTTATGGGCAGGATTCTGAAAAGTCACATACACAGGCATCCCCGGCTTCAACAGGTTCTTTTGATTGGGTACTGCGACACGGAGGACGTTGATCCTTACAGCAGGATCCACCTCGGGATCCGCAAACGTGATTCTACCCCTTATTTCTGTGTTACCCAGATCAGGGATCTTTACGATAGCGATGCTGTTGTCGTTAATGGAAGTCAATTGCGATGTGAACGCCTGTGTTTCCGCCCAAAGCGTAGAAAGGTTCGCCACACTTAAAACCGTGCCACCATCCATGGCATAACCACCTTCCAACACATCAATCGAAGTAACGTATCCCGAAACCGGACTGTAAAATGTCGTGAGCGGCGTAGCTTTATTGGAGGTTGCCAGTTTCTTAACCTGACTTTCACTCATCCCATACAGTAAAAGTTTATATTTCGCACTTTGCAGCAACTGATCGAATGGTACGGTCGTATTACCTTCAAAAGCATTCTTCCTTTCCAACGCCAATAAGTACTCTTGCTTGACATTATTCAGCTCTTCGCTATAAATTTCAAATACCGGAGCGCCTTTTGTAATATAATCACCCACATTCTTAAAATACAATTTCTCAATTCGCCCCATAACTCGCGCGCTGATAGCTTCCCTTTTATTCTGATCGAAGTTCAGAACGCCTGCAAGCGTTATACTGGAACCCATCACACCGGTTCTTATCGTATCCACCTTAATATTACCCAACTGGATCTGTTCGTCATTTAACAACAAAGCATTGGGATCTTTGGTCACCTTCTTTTTTGCGGGTACAAGATCCATATGGCAAATAGGACATTTCCCCGGCTTATCGGATACAACCTGCGGATGCATTGAACAGGTGTAATAGGTATCATGATCCTTATGTACATCTTTTTTAGTCTTGCATGAAAAAAGCAATATCAGGCTAAAAATTATTAAATAGGCAATTGGTTTCATCTATATTTTTTTTATGTTTTAATATTCCCGCGAAAAACATTTGTCCTACTTCGTTTTAGTGTCTAATTTTTTGAAGTGGTCTTAATAAAACTTTCACTATCCATGAGGTATTGTGCATTTGACGCAATGGTATCTTCAGCACTTAACCCATCGGTGATCTCGATAGACCTATCTACTGAAATCCCCGTTTCTATTTTCTGCGCCACAAAGCCGCTCCCCGACTTTCTGAATACCACATTATCCATCCCCAGTGAGACTATTGCATCTTTGGGAAGCCAGTTCGCAAATTTTCTGCCAGTGTGAATGCTTGCCCGAACCTGGCTGCCAATGGGCAACCTCAAAGCCGCATTATTGAAAGGAACCCTGACGGTAAATGTCTTACTTTCCGGCCTGAAGAATGGCTCAACAAATGTGACTTTAGCACTTATCCTGCTTGCTGGGCTGACTTCCGGTATAAGCGTGACTGCCTGTCCGCGCTTAACCAGACTTTGATCTGAGGAATAGACATTCAACAGTGCCCAAACCCTGGAGGGGTTGTAAACAGTAAATACAGTCTGACCTTTCTGCAGATACATACCCTCCCTCACTGAAAGTTCCCTTGATAGTTGGATCGGCTGGTTGTTCATTTGGTTTTCGGAACTACCCATGGTTTGTCCGGCGTCACGAATGTATCCGCCGTAGTTACTGTACACCGAAATTGTAAATTCGGGCTTACGCTTCCTGATCACCTGTTCCAGTTGTGATGACGACATACCCAGCAACAACAGCTTCTGTTTGGCTACATTGATCATTATCTGATTAGACGGATCGTTTTTCAGCAGCAACAATAGATTTTCTTCGGCGGTCAGGATTTCGGGACTGTAAATATCCATGATACGTTGCCCTTTCTTAACGGATTGAAAACGGCTTCGTACATACAACTTCTCAATCCTCCCGCTTATTCTGGCGGAAATATTACCTGCCTGCGTATTATCGTAAACGATGGAGCCAAGCACGTCCAGCGTCACTTCCTTAGATGCTTGCTGGATCGTCGTCACGGGAATGGAAGAGATCACAAATTCGTTTGTTGGTTGGAGCAAAGTAGTCAGCCCTGGCAGAGATGTTTCAGGGGCAGCTTTGCCCATTTCCATCTTTACGAGTTTCATGCCACATATTGGACAATTGCCAGGTTTATTACTTCTGATCTGGGGATGCATTGAGCAGGTGTACATCTCTTCGGTTGCACTATGACCCTGGTGACCAGCTGCAACATTCTCTCCATGAGTCGCCATATCATGACCCTGATGTTCGCCCGAACTACTCTTGCTGCTTTTCCCGGTGCAGGAAATAAAAACACCCAGGATCAGTAAAATAAAAACAGAACTCAAACTTTTCATATCACTATTCATTTAGATTCCAGCAACCTGTCCAGTTCGACTTGTGCAGACAGCGCTTTAATTAGTATTTCAAAATATTCCAGTTGCGTCATATTTAATTTTTCCCATGCATCAAAGAGCATGAACAACTCTTCCGTGTTCTGTTCGTAACCCAATTGCATGGACCGATAATTGTTTTGCAAGGCAGGAATGATTGTTTCCTCATATAATTTCAGTTGTTTTTTGTTGAGCTCAAATTCATTTCTCATGCCATAAGCCATTCCGCTGTATTCGTTTACCATCATTTCTTTCTGCGCTTGCAGGGCATAATTTTTCCATTTAAGGCTCTGAATATTTGCTTTGTTCATTCGCGAAGCCCAACTAACAAAAGGAATTTTCATCATGATCATGGCCGTATATTGCACGGGTTGCCCCCCGTAGCCCACCATATTCTCATAGCGTGCACCAAACTCGGGTTTCAGACTCTGCCGTTCTGCGGTGACTTTGAGACGGTTGATATCCATTTGCCTGTCTATGGACCGGAGGTCACTCCGGTTTTGGTAAAACATTAAACTATCGAAAACAATGGAACTATAATCCTTCAACACGTAATTAGTGTCTATTTCCAGCGGTGTCGAGGGTAAGCGGTACATGAGCGCGTTCAGGCGGATCCGCTTTTCCTTAATATCGTTTTCATACATCAACTGCATATTATTTGTATTCCCCAGGGCCGCTTTGGCCTTGTAATAAGCACTGATTTTTTCCATGCCGTTTTTATATCGTATTTCGGCATTTTTAATCATAAAATTCAGCAGCTTTTCATTATCCTTCACTACCACCAATTTCTTCTCGAGAATGATCCAGTCATAGTAGAGTTGCTTTGCATCCTGTACTAATTCATTCACACTGGCTTTCTTATTTTCCTTCTCCGGGGAGGACATGGCTTTCATGTAAGCCTCGTCTGCATCCAGTTTCTTTTTATTCGGAAACATTTGTTCAACTGAAATTGCCGTAGAACCCATGCCTTTCATGTCTCCGTTTCTTCTCCAGAGATTGACATTATATGGTGTCATAAACTGGCCGGCACCAATTTGTGGCGGCATCCAGCTCCTGGCTCCCTTTGCAGACTCGTCCATCGCCCGGATTTCATTATCATACATTTTTATCACCGGGTGATTTATGGATATGCTGTCGATGATCTGCTTCAGCGTAAATGGCTGAGCCGGTATGACGTTCGATATCTGAGTAAGTATTAAAATGAACAATAATCTCTTCATAACTTAGTGTTTTGCATCTAATAAATCTATTTTGCCAAGTTTGCGGAGCTCATATTCCTTTTGCATCAGGAAAATGATAGGTGTTACCAGCAATATGTGAACCGCCGATGTGAACACGCCACCAACCATAGGTAACACAATCGGTTTCATCATATCACTTCCCACACCATGACTCCAAAGAATAGGGACCAGACCAAACAGCGTAACGCAGACTGTCATAATTTTTGGGCGCAACCTTTTTGCTGCTCCAAAAATGACATATTCTTTGAGGTCATCCCGTGTAATGGTCTCCCTGGAATTGCCCTTTTTGTCGACTAGCTGCTGCATGGCATCATTCAGGTAGATGACCATGACTATACCTGTCTCCACTGCAAGCCCAAAGAGGGCGATAAAGCCCACAGCCACGGCCACAGACAGGTTGACTCCCCAAATGGTGATCATGAACACGCCCCCAATCAGAGCAAAGGGTATGCTGACCAAATTGAAGAACGCTTCCCGGAAAGAGTGGAAAGCAAAATACATGCTCAGGAAAATAACCACCAATACAATTGGCATGATCATTTTAAGTGTCCTCTCCCCCCGTACCAGGTTTTCATATTGCCCACTCCATTCCACATAATAACCTTTCGGCATCTTACTGATCAGGCCATTCAGTTTCTCTTTGGCTTCTGAAACGGTGCTACCCAGATCCCGTTCCCTAACATTAAATAACACAGCGCCTCTCAACATGGCATTTTCTGAATTTATCATGGGCGGACCGTCCTTCACATTAATATCAGCGACCGCACTTAATGGAATAGTACCGGCCTGCATCGTCTGTATGGGCAGCCTTTTCAGTGCTTCCAGGTTATTCCTGAAATCCTGACCATATCTTGCATTTACTGAAAACCTTTGGCGCCCTTCGATGGTCGTGGTGAGTTTCATGCCGCCAAGAGCACTTTCAACGACGGCATTCACATCATCTACGCTTAAATTATACCTGCCTATTTCATCGCGCTTCACTGATATGTCAAGATACTTACCTCCTGTTATGGGCTCTACATACATATCTTTAATTCCCGGAATGTCCTGTAACCCTCTTCGGATTTGCTGAGACAGTGCATATATACTATCCAGGTCCTGCCCGTAAACTTTCACACCCACATCCGTCCTGATACCGGTACTGAGCATGTTGATCCGGTTGATGATAGGCATTGTCCAGGCGTTTGTCACACCCGGAATCTGCAACTTTGAATTGAGTTCGTTAATAATATCATCTTTTGTGTGTCCTTTCCGCCACTCCTTCTGAGGCTTCAGCAAAATAATGGTTTCTATCATGCTTATGGGCGAATTATCCGTAGCTGTATTGGCACGTCCGGCTTTGCCTAAAACATGATCAACCTCGGGTACAGATGCAATAATTTTATCCTGAGCCTGCAAAAGCCGCTTGACCTCTGAGTTAGAAATATCCGGTAAGGTCACCGGCATGAATAACAAAGAGCCCTCATCGAGGGGAGGCATAAACTCCCGACCAAGGCTAAGGATCATTGGAATGCTGATGATAAGGGCTGCAATATTTATCCCCAACGTCGTTTTCCTCCATTTAATACAGCTTCTGATCAGCGGTTCATAAACCCTTTCTAACCCCCTGTTAACGGGATTCTTGTGATCGTCCTTAAACTTTCCCTTCATAAAAAAGGAAATAAGAACCGGGGCCAGGGTAAGCACCAGGATAGCATCCACGGCCACTATAAACGTTTTGGTATACGCCAGTGGATGAAACAGTTTTCCTTCCTGCCCTGTTAGCAAAAAGACCGGAAGAAAAGATACAACGATAATGACGGTAGAAAAAAACACGCCCCTGGAGACTTGTTTGCACGACCGCTCAATAATATTCATTCGGGTCTCTTCCGGGATCTTTTCATATCCTTCTGAGCCCGCTTTCTTTCTTCTAAGAATATTACCAAACCAATTCTTTTTCATTCGTATAATTTTTGTTTTTTGTCTGCTGATTGCACTCAAGTATTGCAGACGATCAACTTATTTCTTTTTACTATGTTCATTCTGCCAAAGAGAAAGATTTCTATATGCATTTTCCGACATGATAATTCCGTTATCTACGATAACCCCTATTGCCAGCGCAATACCCGTTAACGACATTAGATTTGAAGAAAGGCCGAAGGCATTGAGCAAGATAAAACTGATGGCAATGGTGATTGGAATTTGGATGATGATACTAAAGGCACTCTTCCAGTGAAAAAGAAAAATAATGACAATAATCGCTACCACAGTGATTTCTTCGATTAGTTTACTTTTGATATTAGCAATGGAAGCTTCAATGAATGTGCTTCGATCGTAGGATGTTTTGAAAGTCACTCCTTCAGGAAGTCCCTTTTGCACATCTTTTATTTTCTCCTTTACCGCTTTAATAACCTTATCGGCGTCTTCGCCATAGCGCATCACCACAATTCCGCCCACGACCTCGCCCTTACCTGCCTCATCAAAGATTCCCAATCTTAAATCACCCCCCATCTGAACCTGACCCACATCTTTTACCCTGACAGGAATGCCGTTATAATTACCAAGTGCAATATTCTCCAGATCTTCTTTATTTTTGATATAGCCTAAACCGCGAATGATATACGCCATATCGGCCATCTCAAATTTTCTTCCGCCAACATCATTGTTATTGGCCTTCACTTTATTCATCACATCCATCAGGGAGACATTGTAATACTGAAGTTTCACAGGGTCGATGACCAACTGGTATTGTTTCTCGAACCCGCCGAATGAAGCTACCTCCGAAACGCCGGAAACGGTCTGCAACGCAAACTTTATGTACCAATCCTGCAGCGCCCTCTGCTCACCCAAATCCATCCCGGGTGCATCCAAATGATACCAAAATACGTGACCAACACCGGTGCCATCTGGGCCCAGGGTCGGCGTAATTCCCTGCGGCAATAATCTTTGTGCATAGTTGAGCCGCTCCAAAACACGGGTGCGCGCCCAGTACACATCCACGTTATCGTCAAAAATGACGTAAACGAAACTCATTCCAAACATGGATGTCGCTCGTATATTCTTTACTTTAGGAATGCCCTGCAGGTTACTTACTAAAGGATAGGTTATCTGGTCTTCAATCACCTGGGGGCTCCTGCCCATCCATTCGGTGAAGACAATAACCTGATTTTCACTTAAATCAGGTATAGCATCGATAGGGTTTTTCTGAATCGCGGTAATGCCCCAGATAAGCAGGCCAGCGACCACTATTAAAACGATATAGCGGTTTTTCAGCGATAGTTCTATGATTTTTGGTACCATTTGAGTTCTTTTTGAGATCAAATAATTAAGTACATTTTAGGAAGAAGGTCGAATTGACTCAGGTTTGATTCAACCACTGCGCTCCCGAAAAGTGAGCGATTTAATTACCGGGTAATCTCAAACCGTATTGTCGGGGTCCGTATCCATGTCGACAATCGCGTTATTGATTGGGAAGTCACCGGCTGTACTCCTGGCGGCATTTCTACGATGTAGTGCTGTTAACCCGTTTATGGATATTGCTAAAAGAGCGGCCAACGCCAGGCGAGCAGTTTTCATCATTTTTTTTTGAAGGTTTTATAAATACAAGACGCATATGTAAACATAGTCCTATACCCAGGCTCTGGAGCCCGGTATTAAACACTTCATCAATCAACTAAATTCGGAAAACGGCGTTAGAAATAAAAAGAGGGATAGATTCAGTACGACCTGGTGGCATATCGGCACCAGCGCAATTATTTTTAATAGCGGGCAAGTCGGAAATTGTACGATCGAAAAGATGGTCGATCGCGGGCAATGGGAACAGTTTAATCTGTTCCGTCACAGTGGTCTTTTGGTGCGCTGACTTCAGTTTAACCTGGGTAGGTTTTTCTTTGCAACAATTGTTGTCAACCAGATGCGTATTCATTCCGCAATGAATACAGGCATCTTTCTTTGCAAAAACTGAATGCACCGCAGTCTCTATCAGTCTCCCCATACAAAAGTGCTGATAAACCGTTGCACCTGCTGAAGAAAAACTGTAAATGACGAGAAGAAATATGGTAAAAACTTTCTTCATCTGTAGTGCAAAGGTATGGAAACTTTTAACATTCAAAATTTCCTGCTTTCAAAAAATTATATTAACTTTAAGAAATGCCCCGCATCTCTCGACCATTTCCATCCATCAGAAGCCCGAAAAGTACTGTTGAAGACGATGTTTCACATCTCCCGGTGAAACATAGCCTCTAAGGTAAAATGATATTTAACCTGAAATTTTTACTTCTGATCTCTTTATCCGTAAGCATAGAAACGGCTGATGATGCATATTGCGCAGGAATCATACCTTTTCTCAACAAATCCTCAGCAGCTTTGGCATCACCTGCATCTCTTATTTTTCTGATTTTTTCGATTTGATTTTTCTGGTTTGGCACTTCTACCCTTTTCACCTTGTCCCAGTTAAAACTTAATCCCCCCAGATTTTCCAGGAGGTCAATGTTCACCTGGAAAACTTTTCTGTATTTGAAGTCCGAGAATGGAAGTGCAGGCGCACGTGTGTAGAATTGTGTGACCCTCGCGCTATCCGCAAACATGCCCTGCTCGATCATTTTCTGTTCATGGCTCATGACAAAGGCAGTTGAATAGGTTCCCGACTTCGTAGGGAAAACGACCACCTTAAAAAAGAGCAAGGGTATTTTGAATGACAGGTCCCATTTATACTGCGGATCATCGTCACGCAACACCGGGCCGGTAAACACAGCTATCCGCTTATTTCCTGTCAGATCGATGGCCTCATTAATAATATAGCTCTCCAGGCTTTTCCAAATGCCTGTATTCAGGTTTTCTGCCTGCGGCGATGAATTTGGAAAGAAGAAGGTCTGGTAGGATTTGATCTGGGCATCCTTGCCCCAGGCCATCTCGTGAGAGGCAGCCATATGGCCAATTTCAAATTCAACAATATCTGTTCTAAGATCATAAAACGCCTTGTTAAGCTGTACACCCTGACTGATCCTGGGATCCGCGCTGAAATCTGTTCTTCTCACTTTCGGTCTCGCTGCAGCGCCGTCTACATTGTACACGGCAAAGAATGGCAACTTTCTTTCCGTGTTGTAGGCAACACTCAAATTGGTATAACGCAGCATGCCTGATGATCGTGCCAGGTCGGGCAATTTCCCTGACCGGGACTTATCCAGCACGTTTATCAGGCCAATTTGGGTGCCGATAAATTCAGGATCATAGCCCTTGCATTGATCAAGGGTTTTCGGAGAGATTGCTGATTCAAGTATCGAAGCCATACGTATTTTATGATGTTTTAACCGGCAGTCTAAAAATCTGTTTCCCCGGGTATACTACAATAGACTTCAAGACGGGTCATAATGAATCCCCTCAATTTTAAGACCAGAATTCGGGTCTTTGGCAGTCGAGGCAATGCCTGATCACACTACTTTAACCAACGAGTTTCGGATACTAATTGGAAACTTGATTTTTTTGAAGTAGATTTGACAGGAAGCAGACTTTAGACACAACTTGTCGGAAGCCCGTTAATATCTTTGGTGCAGAAAGATTGGAATTCCTTTTTATAGAGGTTATTTATTGCTAAATACTTTACTTCATATATTAAACATTAATGAGCGCTATGGAAACAACTAAAGCAAAATCATCCCGAAAGATTGTCATCAATGGCAAGACCTATAACTATTGTTCACTCAGCGACCTCCCCGGAGGCGGGGTTGACCGCCTTCCCTTCAGCATTCGAATACTGCTGGAGAATGCATTACGCAATTTTGACGGGTTCAGCATCACGGATGAGCACGTTGCTACTTTAATAGACTGGACACCCAAACCGGCAGACAAAGACATTCCTTTCAAACCAGCCCGCATTTTGATGCAGGATTTTACAGGAGTACCGGCTGTTGTTGATATAGCTTCTCTCCGTGCTGAATTTGTCCGCCATGGAAAAGATGGCCAGAAAATAAACCCTGCAATTCCGGTGGATCTGGTCATCGACCACTCTGTACAGGTTGACTATTACGGTACGGATTATTCATATGGCAGAAATATTGAAGTTGAATACAAACGCAATTCCGAACGGTACGAATTATTGAAATGGGCTCAGCAGGGTCTAAGCAATTTTACTGTAGTTCCTCCAGGTATGGGGATTTGCCATCAGGTAAACCTTGAATACCTCGCTAAAGGAATCATGAGCCGGGACGGCTGGCTGTTCCCCGATTCCCTGGTGGGTACCGACTCCCATACACCTATGGTAAATGGTATCGGCGTTATGGGATGGGGTGTGGGAGGCATCGAAGCGGAAGCTGCCATGCTAGGACAACCCATTTTCTTTTCCTGTCCGGAAGTCGTTGGACTAAAATTGACGGGCAAGATACCCGATCAATGTACCGCAACAGATATGGTACTCTCAATCACAAAAGTACTCAGGGATACCGGTATCGTGGGCAAATTTGTTGAAGTATTCGGAGACGGACTGGATCAACTTACTGTTACAGACAGGGCAACTATTTCTAATATGTCCCCTGAATTTGGATGTACCGCCACGTATTTTCCAATAGATGACCGCACGTTGGCGTACATGCGGGAAACCAACCGAACCGAAGAGGAAGTGCAGATCGTGGAGACCTATTGTAAAGAGAACCTGTTATGGCGTACAAGCAAAGAAAATATTCAATACTCGTCCGTAGTAGAATTCGATCTGTCGGCGCTTGAGCCAACGGTTTCCGGCCCTAAACGCCCGCAGGATAAGATCCTGGTGAAAGCGCTTGGTAATCAATTTGCGCATTTATTAGAAAAAGAATATGACCGATCCTACCATCCCATGCACGACCGGCGTGAGTCTGCCTGGTTATCAGACGGCGGTTCAGGTACCGAGTTCACCTTCGGCAAGGTCCCCATCAATGCACCAAATACTTTTGATGTAAAGAGGGATAAGATCCATTCGGTCAGGATTAAATACAACAACAAAGAATTTATATTGAGCGATGGCAGTATTGCAATTGCCGCCATCACCAGTTGTACCAATACTTCTAATCCCGCCGTCATGGTGGGCGCCGGGTTATTAGCCAGAAATGCAGTATTGAAAGGGCTTCGAACCAAGTCCTGGGTCAAGACATCTTTAGCACCGGGCTCGAAGGTGGTTACCCAATACCTCGAAAGATCCGGACTAAATGTGGATCTCGAAGCATTGAGATTTCACACGGTGGGTTATGGTTGTACGTCCTGCATCGGGAACTCAGGTCCGCTTCCCCCGCATATTGCAGAAGCTGTTGAAAAAGGAGATCTGGTAGTGGCATCGGTGCTTTCGGGAAACCGGAATTTTGAGGCACGTGTCCACCCTCAGGTAAAAATGAATTTCCTGATGTCGCCCATGCTGGTCGTGGCCTATGCGCTGGTTGGTAGAGTTGATGTGAACCTGATTGATGACCCATTGGATAATGATCCTAATGGCAACCCGGTTTACCTGAGGGACATCTGGCCGAGCCGCGATGAAATAAGCAAGACCATTCAGGAATGCATGAAAGTCGAAGACTTTCAGGATACATATGACGTTATTTTTGATGGTTCAACCGACTGGCAGCAGCTGAAAGTCAGCCTGGATCAGAATTACGAATGGGACCTCCATTCAACCTATATTAAGGAGTCGCCATTTTTTGAAGATCTGAAAGTGGAACTACATCCGTTGCAGGATATTAATAGTGCCAGGGTACTGTTATACCTGGGTGATTCCGTCACGACCGACCACATTTCACCTGCCGGTTCATTCAGGGAAGACTCCGCGGCAGGAGAATATTTAATAGGTCATGGCGTGGCGAGACCCGATTTCAACTCTTATGGATCGAGGCGGGGTAATCATGAGGTGATGATGCGCGGGACGTTTGCCAACGTCCGGATTAAAAATAAGATCACCAACAAAGAAGGCGGATTCAGCACTTATTTGCCCAGCGGCGAGGTAAAGACTGTTTTTGATACCGCCATGGCTTACAAAGCTGATCAAACACCGCTGATCATATTGGCGGGTAAGGAATATGGTTCCGGTTCATCCAGGGACTGGGCGGCAAAAGGCACTTTCCTGTTGGGTGTTAAGGCGGTGATCGCCGAAAGTTTTGAGCGCATTCATCGCAGCAACCTGGTGGGTATGGGCGTAGCTCCCCTAGTATTTATGGATGGGCAAAATGCTGAATTACTTGGCCTGGATGGTACGGAGACATTTAGCATTAGCGGGTTAGCCGACAACCTGGTTCCTCATAAGATCCTGACTGCAAAGGCTGTGCATCCCTCTGGAAAATCCACTGATTTCCAGGTAAAGGCCCGGCTGGATTCTGCTATTGAAATAGAATATTATAAGAACGAGGGGATCCTGCAATATGTGCTGCGCGAGTATTTGAAGAGAGAGGGGTAATAAAGACTATTTGCCTTTAAATCTTAATTCCTGCTGACGCACTTCTTGAGATCAGCCAGGTGAAGAGTATTTATGCGCCGGTTCTTCACCTCCTCAGGCTGCAAATAGCTTTACACTACGACACTTTTATCTCTTCTCCTGCAATTTTGCTTTGGCTGGCCACCAGGTTCCATGAACTTGAGTCATCTTGTAAAAATCGGGATTGAAACCTCCGTTTAATGGAAATAAATTCGTTTATGGCACAAAATGTTGAGGTCATAAGATTTCCTTGAACGCTGCCCCAATCGGGATCATTTCGTGTGCCACAATTAAATAGTTGTCCTTCTTGCGAGCCGTGAGGTAGCGGGTGTTGATAATAAAAGACTGATGGACTTGTTTAAAAAATGGCGGCAGGATGTCCAGGAACTTTTCAATAGTTAAGCTAACTATAAAAAAGGTGCCAGGCTGCTTAAACTTCAGCAGGATGGTGTTGCGCTTCACATGATTGAATGATTGAACAATGGTGAGGTCTTCAAACTTGATTTCGACGTTAATAAAGTCGAATTCTGAAAATGAGGTCCTGGTTAGTTTTTCATAGGAGGTATTCTCAAAAAAACGCCCTTTCAGGAAAACCGACCTAGTTTTAATTTGGTTTTCGTCTGGCAAGGCCATCTCTATAGCTGCAACCAACTGCTTCTCAATAACGGGCTTGGTGATAAAAGTTGCGGGTTTGTATAGCTTTGCATTTTGCAACGTAGTTTCATCGGAATATCCACTTAGAAAGACAAACGGAATGCTGTAGTGGTCTTGCAAGAAGTGCGCGATCCGAATGCCGGCGTCCTCGTCTTCAAACAAACGAATATCCAGCATCACCAGATCCGGGAGCTCGTTTTTGATCCAATCCACGCTCTCTTCATAGGTATCAGTAATTTTCGCATAACCGATGGCTTTCTTTTCAAGCAGTTGCTTAATATGATCTGCTATGATAAACTCATCTTCAACTATTAGAATTTTTTTCATATTTGTTTGAATTGATAGCTATTGAATGAATGCCTTGCAGTTACAATCAGCGTTTAATAACCTTGTGACCTAGCTCCTGGTATTTCCCACCTTCGCCAACATGCAGTTAAGAGCCAACTTTGATCATACAACAGGCACCATTTTCGTTATAAAAATCGATTTTAGCTCGTAGCTGATGCGCAAGCCCATTCAGCAGTACCCGGCCAAAACCGGGTGTTTTTTGTCTAAGAAAATCCATCTCGTAACCTGTTCCATTGTCTTTGTAAATCACCAGGAAATTTTCGCCGTCGTGGTTGGCTGACAGTGAGATTCTCTTATCATCCGAATGGTCGAACGCATATTTTAGTGAATTTGTACAGAGCTCATTAAACATCAGGGCAAGCGTCGTGGATTTTTTTTGAGGGATATGGATCTTTGCATCAATTTCAATCCGAACTTCATGATCCTGGCCACGCTGTAGCAACAAAGACTTGGCAATGTTCTCCGCGATAGGCTGAAAATCCACCTTCTCAAGGTTGTTGCCCTTGTACAGTTGACGATGTACCGTTGAAATAGCGATGATGCTGTTATCAACGTTCGCCATTTTCTCCGGATCGATATTATCTTTATATTTATTTAACAGGCTACTCACCAACCCCAGGCTGTTATGTACCCGGTGATGCTGTTCTTTCTGGAGATTCTCCAGGTATTTCTTTTGCCTTCGAATTTTGTTGTTTTGAAAAAACAAGATTCCCATAAATACCACGGCTAGTGACAAGACGGGCAGAATGTATTTAAATAAGCGTGCTATGAACAGTGTTTCCCGTTGAAAGTTCTCAATTTTCGTGAATCGTTTATTCAGGCTGTCAATAACATTATTTCTGAGAATATCGCTCCTGTCAGCAACATTGACCATCCCTCTGACCGAGTCAAGCGCCAGTCCAAGCTTGGACTCCATCATGAGTTGGTCGTGCTCTCTCTGTAACAGCGCGCCTGGCTTTTTGAGAATAGTATAATCCGGGAGGTATTTTACAGTAGTTTCGAAATGCTTGCTGGTATTTGTTGATCTGATCTGAATTAAAGCTGGCGACACATAACCATATTTGTCCGTAAAAATAACTTTATAATATCCAAATGGCAGCCCCGTTATCTCATCTCCGCCCGACAACCAGGTCGAACCGTTATCAAAGCTCCAATCTCCCACGCCACCCGGCTCGATATTTACTTTTAACGAAGTCTCGGGTGAATGATAATTATATCGGTCAAAATTTATAAAGGGACTGGCTGGGTCAACAAAATATTCCGGCCAAACGGGATCGCCATTACAAGTGCAACTGTTAACTTTATCCTCAACTGAAGGTAGAAATCCTCTTTTTTGAAACGGATTCACCGGTCTCGATCTGCGAATGGCAAATCCGAAAAGCGCGCCATAACTCTCTTTATACACGCGACCAATCAGTTGACCGGCATAAGCATACTGACCGGTCTGCACAACCGGTTTCAATCCGATGTAGTTTGTGGTCAGGCTGTCACCATCGATCCAAAGAGCATCGTTTGACTGATTATCTTCCAAAGTACTGACGGACGTGTATAGGAAAACGGTACCGGCATGAGCGGCAAAAATCGGCTCACCATCCTGCACAACAAAAACGGTTGTAACCGCCCTTCGTTTCTTATTATTGCAGACCCTTACGCTGCTGGAATCGCCGAATGCTCCCCCGGGGACCTTTTCCTTGTATCTGGGAGAAGTCTTAAGGAAGGGTGAAAATAATGAAAGTCCTTTGCCATCAATAGTCTCAAAGCATCTTTGAGCGATTACAGTTGATGTCACAAACAGCAGTATGATAAGATATATTCCTCGCAGCATGGGTCCCGTAAGATAAACGAGTAGATGAAGAAATGAGTACTCGCAGGATAAATCGGGCGCTTTTCAGGATGAATGGCGTCCCATCTACCCAAAACGAATCCTGGTTGTCCTATCCATCACTTAACTTAACTCGTCTTTTATTACTTAACCTAATTATTATGTTACCTCATTTTATTCTTCTCAATGTAGCAACGGCACTGGTCTTTGTGAATACCTTTTTAGCATTCTGTATATCAGTCCATGGATTCAGGTGTGTGAGAGAAATGAACATTGTCACGTCAGTTTCTCCAGGATTCGGTTCATCAATTCAAGTTTGGAACAACCAATCTCCAACCTGATTAAAAGCAAATCATGCATAAATATAAACTATTCCTGATATTTTTAACTCAGGGTATTTTTCCCCATGGACACCGGGAAAATTCCCGAGTCAGTTCCAACCAAGTTCTCAGGCTGTCGCCTGGCTCAGACATTATGAATCCGACGTATCCGGGACAAATTTGTAGAATATTTTCGGAACGGCGGTAAAATCGAGCGACGAATACCGTCAGAGCTGCCTGGTAGCTGATATCAGTAGGATAGGAAACTAAACTATGGTCGTCTACCAGAGCATCAGGAAAACCCTCAGTCGAAGTGATTTGGAGGCGAGCAATTTATCTTGATTGTATTTTAATTTCCCTGTTTACCACGTTTACGTTGTAAAGCCAGCAATGGCAAATTGGCAGACTTTGCTGGTCGCAACGCCAGCGAGTCTGCTATTATTTTATTCTCCAGCAAATCAGGAACTCCCCGAGTAATTACCACGACAACAGGTAATACCATTTTTTTTACGATATTCTCAAGATCCCCATTCTTCAATCTGATACACCCTTCAGACGCCCGCCTACCAATTGACATGTTATCATGCGTACCATGAATACCGATTCCCTTCGTACCAGGCACGTCTAACCGAACGAAATAGGGTCCGTAGGCTCCTTTAATATTACCGTGTCCATCGTTAAAATCATGTGTCCAATTAGTCGCATCTTCCACTCTTACAGCCTGAAATACGCCCTCAGGTGTTTTCATGTCGCCCTTAGCCCTCTTGTTACCAAAATGTTTTCCGGCTGCGACAGGCGATTTTTGAAGAAGCTCACCTTTGTAGTTATAGTGATATAGGACCATTTCGTCCTTGTTAATGACAAGCATCATTGCCCGACTAAAATCGGGCTAAAAACCGCTGCAACCCTTGTCAGTGAAGGGATAGGAGCGTAAAATTCATTGTTGCAAATTCAAGAGGGATACCTCATCTCCCTTTATGCTGCAAAAGCAAAGAACGCATTTTGGGTTTTTCTCCATACTTAATTCGTGTCTTTGATAAAGTCAAGCAGTGATACATAGCTCGTCAAATGGAGCCGGATCACGGTAATCATGTTGGCGAATCATTTTTTAGTGGTGGCTTTTTCCCTTGCGCCCCCCGTAGGCACTGCTTTTGAAGAAACAGTTTAGCAAAAGCTTCTTATCCTGAAAAGTGTATTGTTTATCCTGATTATTTGCCTGCTATAATCTCTTGTAGGAAGTTTGGCATGTACCAATTTGAAACAATGCAATTTGGCTCATGTACTACTTAACTGCGCATATTTACAAAAAACGGGAAAGCCGAAAACCGGGTTAGTAAAGAGAATAGGCGGAAAACTAAAAAACAGACTATGAGAATTGCTTACAAAAAATCGCTCCTTATTTGTGTCGGACTATTAATGCTGCGTATTTCGTACTCGCAGTTTGCATTTGATCGTTATAAGTCTTATATAGACCCAAATAATGAATTTGAAATGGGGTATTTTGTGAATACAAAACAGGTTTATATCAATACTTACACAAAACTTAAGGAAGACTATCCTGCTGGAATCATTTTTAATCAGAAGAAGCTAAGCGACTTTTATGAGGGATTTAAAAAGGCTAGAGATAAATATGTGGAATGGAAAAAAATTGCAGAAGCTCGGGATGTAACTGATATGACGAAAGATATGCCTTTCTCTTACAAGACAGACATTTTCTTTACCCGAAATGGCGAAAAAACAACCAGCACCACTTTGTGTAAATTCAAGTTTATTACCTCAACTGTTGAAGGCGTCAACGTGTACATGCTTTTATTTGCCTCAGGCCCTATTCAGCTTTATGAATTTACAAGTAAGGAAGGTAAAGTTACCTATGATTGGATACCGGATAAAGCAACCGGATTCTCCACAGCAATGGGCCTATTGAGTGTGGCAGCAAATAAAACTCGTGTTATTGACAAGTTTGACGGAGTTGTAATTATGTTTAATAAGGAGTCGGAGATTGAGGAGTTTATTGCTAAAATTACTCCTGAAAGAATAAAAGACGTTGAAAAGTTAAAAGGAAATTTAGATGAGCAACAGCGAATTAAAAAACAAAAAGAAAAGTTCTTCAATTAATAAAACGTTTTGAGATGAAAAAGCTATTTTCCTTGGTATTCGTGTTCTGCTTTTGTATTCAAATCGTAAATGCACAAAAGCCAGTAACCAATAATGATATCGTATCGATGAGAAATTCAAAAATTCCGGAAAAAACGATTATCTCAACAATGGCATCAACCCCGTGCAATTTTGATCTAACAACAAGCGGATTAATTGCCCTTAAAAATGAAAAGATTAGCGGAAGGATAATAAAAACGATGTTCATCGTTAGTCCCCCTAAGAGAGATTTCATAGGAAATAATGAGATCGTCAAACTATCCGACGCAAAAATTGACAACGAGATTATTAATATAAAAATAAGATCTACTCCTCACGAATTCGACCTTTCTCCCGACGGATTAATTAAACTTAAAACAGCAAAGGTTTCTAAAAAGATTGTGGATTCTATGATGATGAGCCCCGAAAGCCGATAGTTGAAAATGAAGAAGCTTTATCTTCTGCTTTTGTTCGCAACATTTGGCATTTATGGTTCTTGCCAAAACAAGTGTGGTGTTACTTCAGACCAAATAGGTGAGGTAGTTAATTTCATTTATAAAAATAATATTCTTGACTTTATTTATTGGACGTCTTGTTATGGGGAGCAAGTGCCAAAAATAAATTTACATGCAGCGTTATATGCTCATACAAAATGTGATAACAACCTCTACACACTTTCCATAGTAGCAACAAATCCTAACGGTACGGTGCTTAATGGAGATATCAATTTGAATGATATATATGTACGGCAAGGTAACAAAGCTGTCAGCTTAACAATACTAGTGGGGCTAAATCTTAGACCCTGTATAGGAGAATTCCTGTTGGCGGGTGAAAACCTATATCCCACGAACAGTAGTATTCAAAAACAAATAGAAGAGCAAAAGCGCCAAGAAATACAGCAAGCAATAAACAGACTGGCTGAGGAACGAATAAAACAGCAACAGCTTGAACAACAACGGCAGGAACAACTAAAGCAGCACCAACTGAATCAGCAAAGACTGCAACAGCTTGAACAACAACGGCAAGAACAACTAAGGCAACACCAACTGGATCAGCAAAGACAGCAGCAGCTTGAACAACAACGGCAGGAACAACTAAAGCAGCACCAACTGAATCAGCAAAGACTGCAACAGCTTGAACAACACG
>NZ_JBYTEI010000005.1:0-22829 GCF_058792415.1 Niabella sp. CPT15-335-S11 | reverse complement strand
CAACGGCAGGAACAACTAAGGCAACAGCAACTGGATCAGCAAAGACAGCAACAGCTTGAACAACAACGGCAGGAACAACTAAAGCAACAGCAACTGGCCCAGCAAAGACAGCAACAGCAGGAACAGCTAAGGCAACACCAAAAATCCGACCAGGATATTAGTCTGTATGCCTTATCCCTGGCTAATAATAGAATAAGGTACCTAAAGGATAATAATATAAGAGAAATACTGATTGCGTCTTGCTACAATGGTAACGTTATAAGAAATTCATATTATTATAATTGTACATTTGTAAATGATAATGGAAAAATAAAATTATCATATGCTACAGATAAAAATCCTCTAACAGGTGGTAGAGCTGTTTTACCTAGTGAGCTGGATATGGCAAAAGTATTTATACGAACAAACAATAATAAAGCAAAGTGCCTGGGTCTGATATTGGGATATAATATTATCCCCTGCGCCGATAATTTTGATTGGATGGAAAGTAATCAGGACACAGAAATGCAGAAGAGACTCAATCAGGTGCTTGAAAATAGGCGATTAGAAGAGCAACAAAAGCAAGCACAATTTGAGCAACAAATAAAGCAGGGAATTGAAAAACGAAATCGAGAGAATAAAAAATACTTCGATGAAAATGACTTTGACAAGGGGGACGTTTATATGAACTACGGAACTGTTAAAAGTGTTTCCAGTTATAAAATAGTTGTCAGTAGTGGCATCAGTTTTTTAAGTACCGATTATACCCTTTTTCTTTCCTCTCAAACAAGATTCTATTACTCGGTAAGTAGCCAAATGATTAAAGAAATTCAACCAGGATTTAAAGTCCAGTTTTTTGGATATAAGGGAAAAAGTAATGATAAAAAAATTCTAGCAACTACTATTAGAATTATTTCATACGGAACAAAAGGAGTATCCCATTAAGTGTGTATGTTAAAAATAGAGGTAAAAATACCGTTGATTATATTTTCAATCTACCACCAAAAATAATTAAGAACTGATTAAGGGCAATACCTCAATTTCTGATTTCGTTGTTCCTTTTTTAGGCTTCCTTTAGTACCAGATAAACTGATTTTAATACCGGATCATCATAGTAACAAATATCTCATACTCTGTCAATAGTAGGAAAAGAAAAAGAAAACCGCGATTTACATCGCCGCGTGTTTTAATTTCTTTTTTAAACAATAATCTAATTCTGGAGTATTGTCTTAACCCCTTATAAACTGGACTGATTTTCAAAAAGATTTGCTACCGATTGCTCGTTATCCCGGTCACCTGTCAGGCAAAGATAAGCCGGTTCGCCGTACTTGTCAAGGCTATACAAAGCGGACGCTGCGCGGTCCGGCCTTGACAAGTCCATCGCCCCTTGCTTCATTAGTGCCTTAACAGTTTTCCGTGACATGCCCTGTGCCCATTTCTGCATCGGTGTCATGAAGCCGATGGCTCCGTGTTTGCGTCTGCAGTTATACCAGTGCATGTATTTTCCGATGTGCTGCTTCGCGTCGTAGAAGCTTAAAAAACTATACCAGTCGATTAACTCTCTTTGCTCAATAGAGTGAAAAGCTTCAATGTAGCCTTTTTCTTCAGGCGTAGCCACGTGTGTAAAAACCTGCTTGGCCTACGGGCAGGCAGGTTTTTGAATTGACAATGCGGCGCAAAGAGTACCACCTGATACAGATTTTGTTTGATGAGTTAAGGGCATTTTATTCACCTGGATCTGTTTTGTGCAAAACAAAAGATGTCCAACAAAGTGATTACAATGCACCAGGTCAGTTCTTATCTAATCAAAAACGCTGGTATACTTTGCACTGAAACGGTGGCATACTTTCACTGAAATCCCCAGAATATTAGAGTATTAAAAGAAGAAGTACCCATTAGCATCCCCCGTAGCTGTGATTATTAGACTCCTTTTTTATCCTGAAAGATATGTTATTTATCCTGTTTATTTAATTTCAAAAGATATTTTGAAGAATTTTGTGTGATTGCTACTGGGTCTTTGTGCATTATTTTTATAAAAAATGACAAATAATCATATAACAAGGGTGTACCTAAAATCGGTTAATAAAAAGAGTATGCGAAATAATTAAAATCATGAGAACATCAAAAACTGCATTCTTAGTCTCTACAACGCTGCTTCTATTGTTTTTATCTCAGTGTAAGAAAAAAGATGCGGCGTCTACTCTGCCTAAACCCGATTCCGTTATAAATATATACGTGTGCGGATATGAAGGAAATGCCGCCATGATTTGGAAAAATAGCACGGCCACAGCGCTTACAGATGGTATTAATACCGCAAAAGCTCTTGCAATCTGTACGGTCGGGCGCCATGTATATACATGTGGCTTTGAAAATAACGCAAGTGGCAATGCCGTTGCAAAACTTTGGGAGGGTGGAACAGCTAAGGTCTTAAGCGATGGTAGCACAAGTGTCGTTGCCACGGGCATTTTTGCGTCAGGGACTGATGTATACGTTTGCGCGAACAATGGTACAGTTTGGAAGAACGGGGTTGCCACTACAATTACCGGGGGAAATGCAATAGGTATTAGTGTTGTTGGCGCTGATATTTATACATGTGAAGCTAACGGAACGGTAAGAAAGAATGGTGTGCCCCAAAACAATATTTCTGCTAGAGGCTTAACTGCTAGAAGTTTCTTAGTATCTGGAAATGATATATATGTGTGCGGTGAGAACGCTCCTGGGGCACAACTATGGAAAAACGGCGCACGCACATCACTTACAGGAAATAACCAATACGTTTGGGCCAAAGGGTTGTCTGTTGCAGGCACCACTGTTTATGTGTGCGGCTATCAACTTCCACAGTACAAATATGAGGCAACAATATGGAAAAACGGTACACCCATTATTTTAGCTGATGAGAAAAACGCTGTAGCCCGAAGCGTATATGCCACAGACAACGACGTTTATGCGTGCGGCTACGATTACGATAGTCCAATCTACAGGTCAGTCTTTTGGAAAAACGGCGTGCTACAACCTTTAACCAATTCTACAAAGGCGGCTGAAGCATTTGGCATTATAGCTGTTGATCAGTCCCCTTAGGAAAAATGTCTCAATTACAACTAAAAAAATTACTAGGTAATGCGAGAACCAACATCAAGTTAAAATGAAAACACTACTGCTAATACTGACATTCGATTGTTTCCTCATAAGCTCTCATTCACGAATCATATGGGCACGGGTTTGTTAAATTTTTAGCGAATTATGCGATTGACAACCAATTATTAGGAAAATTAGATTTAAAGTAGTATGAAAAGAAGGTTGTTAAACTAACAATAGACGAAGTACTAAACGTCAACAATAACCAGTCCCGAAATTGAAATCAGATTTTTAACCTGTTGAAGAAGTCCGGATACGGCGATCGCTTATCTTTATGCTTTGGCCGGTGGCCATTTCATAAACTGAATCCTCAAACAATGACAACATACATCACAATACTCAGGGGAATAAATGTGAGCGGAAAGAATATTATTAAAATGAATGCCCTGAAGGAGTTGTTCACAAAACAGGGATTTCAGGAAGTAACCACCTATCTTCAAAGCGGGAACGTGATCTTCAGCACGAACAAAACAGAACCGAATAAACTGGCAAAGCATATTTCGAAACAAATTGAAACAGTTTTCGGATTGGATGTGCCGGTAATCGCACTGACAATAGAAGATCTAAAACAAGTTATTGCAAAAAACCCGCTGGCGAAAGATTCAACACTGAACCCCGACTTCCTGCATGTGACCTTTTTATCATCGCAACCAGATCAGGCGGGCTATTCGCTGATCGAAAGTAAAAAGCTTCCTGGTGAAGCGATAGCTTTTTCGGAAAGTGCGGTCTATCTGTATTGTCCGAATGGCTACGGGAAAAGCAAGCTAAATAACAATTTCCTCGAATCAAAACTCCTCGTGCAGGCTACGACCAGAAACTGGAAAACAACCCAGGCATTATTACAGGTTGCACTAGAGTTAGCTGATTAGCCAACTGCCCATTATTAATCTCCAATCACATAAAAAATTTTGAAGACGATGTTGCATGGATTTTCACTTGCAGTCCGGATTGCCAGAAAATAACCGTAGTACACGTTTTCAGGGGTTTTATTTTCTGGCGCCTGAAATCGCAACGCTGGCCGGATGCCCCGTATTGAGTTGCAGTTCCGCCTTTTCGACTTTTGGGAAACTTTCACAAAAATAATCTTGCGAAACCATATAGTTGCAAGTGTATTCGCAACTGGACGGTTTCATAAAAAAGCTTAGACAAACGCGCGGAGAAAAATAGTTACTTTTGCGCGCTGAAAAGATGATCGAACAAATCACAATTGATGAATGGATTGGTCAGTCGGCATACCTTCCGCTGGCTGACGTACGAAGCCCCGCAGAGTTTGAGCATGGTCATGTACCCGGCGCTTTTTCATTACCCTTATTCGACAATGATGAACGGGCACAGGTTGGTATTCGCTACAAGCAGTCTGGCCGCTCCGATGCTATCCTGCTTGGTTTTGAACTCGCGGGACCGAAATGGGCGGGGCTGATCAGGCGGGCCCTTAAACGGGTACCAGGCAAAAAAATGGCATTGCATTGCTGGAGAGGTGGTATGCGCAGTGGCACCCTGGCCTGGGCTCTTAGCCTGTATGGCTTTGAAGTGTATGTCATTTCCGGAGGTTACAAAGAATACCGCCGCTGGGCAATCAGGCAGTTTGAAAAACCGCGCGACCTGCGGTTGTTAGGCGGAAAAACAGGTTCGGGCAAGACACGGATCTTACATAGGCTGAAAACGATGGGCGAACAGGTCATCGACCTTGAAGAACTGGCACAGCACCAGGGTTCGTCCTATGGATCGATGAACAAGATGGTTCAGCCTACCCAGGAGCAATTTGAAAATGACCTGGCCTGGCAACTCGCACAGACCGATCCCGGCCGGCCGCTCTGGCTGGAAGATGAATGCAGGAAAATTGGCAGGCGAGGGATACCCGTCCCGCTCTGGGAACATATGCGTAATGCACCATTGTTGGATCTGCAGGTACCTCTTGCACACAGGTTGAATAACCTCCTGGCGGACTACGGTTGCCTCGATCCGGATTTCCTGGTAGAATGCACGGAAAGGATTCACAAACGGTTGGGACCCTTACAGACCAAACAGGCAGTCACCGCAATCAGAGAAAACCGTATGGCCGATTTTATAAAGATTGCAACTGTCTATTATGATAAAGCTTATCATAATGACCTCGAAAAACGCGGCTCCGCCAGAATTATTCCCATTGAGGCCGATGGGCTGAGTATCGAATCTGATGCGATCCGGCTAATCGACCTATTCAGGCAACTCCCCGTCTCTTAAAATAATTTTTCAAAAATGGAATCTGTTAAATCTGTATATAAACTTACTCAATACTCTCACGGAGCTGGTTGCGGCTGCAAAATAAGCCCCGCCATCCTGGATAAGATCCTGCATACGGCGTCGCCCGGCGTAATTGCTGACAACCGCCTGCTCGTAGGCAATGATAAGCGCGATGATGCGGCAGTACTGGATCTTGGTAATGGTACGGCCCTAATTTCAACGACTGATTTTTTCATGCCGATCGTTGATGATCCTCTCGACTTTGGCAGGATCGCCGCGGCAAATGCGATCAGCGACGTGTATGCAATGGGAGGCAAACCTGTACTCGCTATTGCAATTCTGGGCTGGCCCATCGAAAAACTCCCACCAGAAATTGCAGGGGAAGTGATGGAAGGCGCCCGCGCCGTTTGTGCTGAAGCAGGTATTGCACTGGCCGGAGGCCATAGCATTGATTGCCCGGAGCCGGTGTTCGGACTTGCTGTGAACGGCCTGACTGAAATAGCTCACCTGAAACAGAACGCTACAGCTAAGCCCGGTTGCAGTCTTTATTTGACCAAGGCGTTGGGCGTTGGTGTATTGTCCACCGCTCAAAAACGGGGGCTGCTGAAACCGGAAGATGCTGCGATTGCTTTGAAAAGCATGACCACCCTTAATAAGCCAGGCGAAATATTAGGCAGGCTGGATACTGTCGAAGCCATGACCGATGTAACCGGCTTCGGTTTGCTTGGTCACCTCGCTGAAATGTGTGAGGGCAGCGGTTTGTCGGCTACTATTCAATTTGATCTCGTTCCCGTCATGTCGAATGTGGATCATTACCTTGACCTGGGTTGTGTTCCGGGAGGAACCAACCGGAACTGGAGCAGTTACGGTGACAAGATCGGTCCGGTTACGGAACGTCAGAAACAAATCCTGGCGGATCCGCAGACCAGCGGCGGTCTGTTGATTGCGGTTGATAAAAGAGGTACGGAGGAGTTTGAAAAACTAATGCTTAACCAGGGTTATACGCTAAACTCAATTGGCTGGCTGAATGAATACGAAGCGGGACCACTGATCAGAATTAATTAAGCAATGGAACTGGAGAGCTTTCTTGCGGTCACCAAAAGCAAATCGCAGATGCTGGAGATCGTCGACTGGGTGGGCAGTGATTCAAAGAGATTTAATCAACTGGCGAGGCTCGCGCTGGAAGGAGATTTCCGCACCGCGCAGAAAGCATCCTGGCCACTAAGTAACTGCACCCAGCACTTCAATGTATTTACGAAAAGAAACTACCGGATTTTGTTGGAGCGCATCAGGGACACCCGTCAGCACCCTGCCGTGAGAAGGCACCTGCTGAAAATCCTCCTCGATGCGCCCGTCCCCCTGAAATATGAAGGCGAATTGATGGACCTGTGCATCTCATCGATCGAAGATCCGCAGGAAGCAATTGCCGTTCAGTACTATGCGCTTATCTTTCTGGAAAAATTCGTGGCAAAATATCCCGAGATCCTTCCCGAGATCAAATATATCATTGAAACACGATGGCCACATGCCTCGTCGGCTTTCAAAGGCCGGGCAGGTAAATTATTAAAACAGTAAAGTACTGATTATAACAAACATACTGTTTTTATATTCAATTAATTCATATTCATACCTGGTGTTAATATAGAAAATACGCCGACTTTTTATCCGGCACTGGATCCTGGTCCAGCTTCAGACCCACGATCTTCGGGGCTTTAGGCGAGAATTTCAGTCGGGATGGCGATCACATTTTTAACCATATCTTGTGAGCATTTTCATAACTCTTGCAATTCATTAACATTTATAATGCCTGCAAATCGGATCTGTTTAAACTGTCTCGCTTAAATTTGTACATTTCAAGATAAAATAAGGGCATTTCAGATGATTTGTAGGAATTTTCATTTAGCGGCTGGATTTATTTTATATTCAATATTCACGGGATGCAATACCGGATCTTCGCGAAACCCGGTAACGCCCCAGGTCGATAGCTCCATACACTTCATCACCGAAAACCTGCCTCCCGGCGATATAGCTGTTTACAAGGAAAAGTTGAAAAATCTTTTTGATTCCGGCTTGCGCCCGGGAAGTTTCAACGGGGGCATCCTGGTGGCAAAGGGCGGCAATATCTTATACGAAAAATACGTCGGTTTTAAAAACCCGCGGGTTCATACAGACTCGATTGACGCTTCTACCACTTTTCACCTGGCTTCGACCAGCAAACCTTTTACGGGCGTGGCCATCCTCAAGTTGGTTCAGGCTGGGCGCCTTGGGCTGGAAGATGATCTTACAAAGTTTTTCCCTTCATTCCCTTATCAGGGAGTCACCGTTCGAATGCTTCTCTCCCACCGCAGCGGTTTGCCTAATTACCTGTATTTCATGGAGGATAAAGCGAAATGGCCGCAGGACAAGATGGTGAGCAACCAGGACGTGCTGAACTTTTTGATAAAATACAAGCCTGGTCTGGAACGCCGCTCTGGTTCGGGTTTTGGTTATTCTAATACAAACTATGTACTCCTTGCCCTGATTGCTGAAAAGATAACCGGAAAGAAGTTCCCGCAATACCTCAAAGAAACGATCTTCACGCCGCTGCACATGACGCAGACTTTTGTTTATACTCCGGCAGAAAGCGGCAAGGTAATCATGTCCTATAAGCCATCCGGCGCCGTGTGGCCAAATGATATTTATGAAAATACCTACGGCGATAAGAATGTATATAGCACACCCAGGGATCTGATGAAATGGGATCAGGGACTCTACGATGGAAAATTCATCAGCCAGTCACTATTGGATTCCGCCTTCCTTCCTCAAAGCCACGAGCACCAATCTATTCACAATTATGGCCTCGGGTGGAGGATGCTGAATTTTAAAAATGGTAAGAACCTGATCTATCATTTTGGAAAATGGCACGGCTTTACCCCTGCCTTTGCCCGTATGATCGATGAGAAAGCAGTTGTCATTATCCTCGGAAACAAATACAACCGGAATATTTACGAAACGGCAAAAAAATCTTATACCATCTTTGGGAACTACTCAGTAAATGGCAATGCCAATGGTGTGGAAGATGAAGAAGCTACCGCCGCAGGTCCCGAAGAAAAAGTGACTGCCGTACCGGTGAAACCCAGGGTTTCCAGGCCTGTTGCGACTCTAAAGGCAAAAGCCCATCAGAGTAAGCAAAGCCATCGGAACACACGGACTCATCAGAGCAAACAGACTCATCACAACAAACAACAAAAGACAATCAAGAAAAACCACTTATCTTCATCTTCAGGTACCGTTTCAAAGAAAAAGAAACATAAATAATTTGTCATTTTATTTAAACACGATGCTGTTGCATGAAACTTTTATCTGCACAACAGATTCGACAATGGGACCAGTTCACGATTGAACATGAACCCATCCGTTCCCTGGAACTAATGGAACGTGCCGCCAAAGCTTCTACCCGGTGGCTATTACAGAATATCCTGGGCGAAACATTCTACGTATTTTGCGGAAAGGGTAACAATGGGGGCGATGGATTGGCGATTGCCAGAATGCTGCAGGAAGCAGGAAAGAAGGTCCGGGTCTATATCCTTGAAACCGGTGCAACAGGATCGCAGGATTTCCTAATCAATTTCAATCACGTTCATCAGGCTGCCCGTATTCCCATTACCTTGCTTCGGGAAGAGAAAGATTTTCCCAGGATCCCGCCGGGAACCTTCGTCATTGACGCAGTTTTTGGGACGGGCCTCACCCGTAAACTGGAGGGTCTGGCTGCGGAACTCGCGGTCCATTTGAACGAATCGACCAACGCGGTTGTATCTATCGATATACCAAGCGGTTTATTTTGCGATGCATCATCCGGGGGCAATGTAATTATCGCTGCCAGGCATACACTTACCTTTCAGGCGCTTAAAATGGCATTTCTGATCCCTGAAAATGAACCCTGGTTTGGTCAGGTGCATATCCTTGATATTAATTTACACCCCGACTTCCCTGAAAGCATCGAGTCCCGCTTCAACCTAATCAATAAATCTTTTTGTCAGTCGGTTTACAGAGTCCGCCGAACATTTGGCCATAAAGGAGATTTTGGACACGCGTTGATTGTAGCCGGCAGCTATGGAAAAGCCGGCTCTGCTATTTTAAGTGCCCGGGCCTGCATCAGGAGCGGCGTGGGTTTGCTGTCCGTGCAGGTACCTGGTAGATTGGTTCCTGTGCTCCAGACCGCTGTTCCTGAAGCGATGTGCATAGCTGATAAAGATGAAAAGATTATTTCCTCAATGGGTGGGGAGCTGCAAGCGTACGAATCCGCAGGTATCGGTCCGGGGATCGGAACCGGGAAACTAACCGCAAATTATTTGCATGATTTTCTGAAACATTACCGCAGACCGATCGTCATTGATGCCGACGGAATAAACACCCTCGCTCGCCACCGGGAATGGCTGCCACTGATCCCGCCATTCTCGATTCTGACACCACATCCAAAAGAATTTGAACGTTTATTTGGCGCAACGGCAAACGATTTTGAGAAAATATCTCTCGCTCTTGACAATGCTCAAAAACTGCAAGTCATCATTATTCTGAAAGGGCATTACAGTTTTGTTGCTCTGCCAGATGGCACCGGTTATTTCAATATCACTGGCAATGCAGGCATGGCCACAGGCGGAAGTGGCGATGTGCTCACCGGCATCCTGACCGGCTTATTATCCCAGAAATATCCGCCGGCAGATGCAGCACGGCTTGGTGTATTCTTGCACGGACTCGCGGGTGATTTCGCAGCCGGAAAGTATTCGATGGAAGCAATGACGGCCGGAGATATCATTGGCGAACTTGGAAACGCTTTCAAAGCGGTATCCGTTTGATGAAATACTTGACGGCCATAATATTAGTTTCAGCGTAATGATGATCGTCAGTCGATCATCATCTTAATAGCCATTTCCTTCATCAGGTCGCCGCCTTCAGTCAGTGGTCCGCTATTTACACCAATGATTTTCAGGTTATATTGATGCAAAAGCAACAGAACTTTTTCAATGCCTTGTGCTGAAAATCGTTTATAGGCCTCTACATAATCCTTCACAAAATAAAATGGAACCCCAATCTCTTTCGCTATGGATTCCTCTGGTCCGCGGAATCCCGAAATCATATAAACCTTGCTGAAAAAACTGTATAAGGTAGGCAAAATCAATTGCGGTGGTGCTGCCTTTGGATTCGCCTCAAAGTATTGCAGGATACGAATTGTGCCGGCCAGATCTTTCCTCGCCACGGCTTTTTGAAGTTCAAAACTGTTATAATCCTTGCTGATGCCAACAAACCGCTCAATATCATCCTCGGTGATGGACTGATGTCCAGGCAGATTGATAATAATTTTATCGATCTCGTTTTCAATCCTGCCCGGGTTATTGCCAATGTGATCAACCAACAGCATATTTGCTTTTGGAGTGATCGTGTAACCCCGTTCCCCGGCGAGTTTCGCCACCCATTCAGGCAGGGCGCCATCATTCATTTTTTTGGTCGTGACAAGCACCGTATTTTTTTTAACAAATCCGGCAAATCTGGTCCGCCCGTCAAGCTTTTTGTTCTTTGTGGCCACAATTAAAATAGTGGAAGTCAGCGGTTTTTGAATGTAAAACTCCAGTTTTTCAATTTCCCTGAGATGCTGAGCTTCTTTCACGATAACAACCTGCCTCTCCGAAAACATCGGATAGCGTCTGCACGTATTAATAATTTCTTCCCACAACGCGTCTTTGCCGTAGAAAATATTCAGGTTAAAATCGGCCTCTTCTTTAGTCAGAATTTCCTTTTCTGCAAAATTCACCAACTGATCAATATAGTATTCTTCATCACCTTCAAGCCAATAGACAGGTTTAAATTTTTTTTGTTTCCATTCAGCCAAAATCTTTCCGATATCCATGGCGCTAAAGTACTCATTTATTCATTTACGCATACTCGCTGATACTCAATCATTGCTTAAACCCTTTACCCCTGAAAGTGGCTTCCGGGCCGCAGTCTATAAAAAACCCTAACATTCTTTGGCATAATTTATGCGTGGCTTAAATCATATTTCGATTAAAAAGCGTGTCAATTGAAGGCTTTTTAGGTTTAAGTTTTAAAATCAATATGTATCATTTTTAAACCCTTTATTTTTTATGGCAAACACAAATTATCCTTCCGCTTCGCCGCAGTCCTCTGGATCGGGAACTCAAAACCCTGGCGGGGGAAGAAATGTGATCATTGGACTCCTTGTAGCGGCGCTACTGGGTACCTGGGGATATTTACTTTGGAATAAGAACCCCGGCACCTCAACCGCCCTGACCAGCAACAAAGAAGTTGCCACGGCAATGTCAGAATCAGACTCGTTGCGGCAAATGTTTAACCTGGCAGAAATGAGACTTGATTCGATCACAGGCGCAAATAACAGCCTTCAGGGAGAAAAGACCGCTCTTCAAACAGAAATCGAAGAAAAAAAGGCTGAAATCACGAAAATCCTTAGCGATAAAAATGCAACTTCAGCCGATCTGAGACGCGCCCGTCAGATGATTGGCCAACTGAACGGCCAGATCGCGCGACTTGAAACCCAGGTAACACGTCTGAAAGGTGAAAACCAGGAGTTGACGGCACGGAACACGCATTTGGTTTCTGAAAAAGGCGTTCTGAGTCAGAACCTGCAGAACAAGATTCAGGAAAATGATCAATTGGCTAATACCGTTGATGTTGGAAGCACTTTAGCAGCTACCGGCATGACCATCACCCCTTTGAAAGAGAAAAGGAGTGGAAAGGAAAAAGTAACCAATTTTGCCAGGAAGGTAGATAAAATGCGCGTTGGATTTAATGTTCAAAACCGCATCACCACTTCCGGTCCCGCAGATCTGTACGTAATAGTAACCGATCCAACCGGGCATACTGTACAGAATGGTAACCTGGGTTCAGGTGCTATGACCACCCGCCAGGATGGCGACAGGAACTTCACGGCAAAAATCCCCGTGGAATACGAGCAGGGCAGCCGCAAAGACGTTTCTTTCCCAATCCGTAATGACGGCGGTTTCCAATCAGGAGAGTACAAAATTGAAGTTTATCACAACGGATTCAAAATCGGCGAAGGTATCAGAACACTGAAGAAAGGCCTCTTTGGATAATAAGTATTTAACCCTCTATACAATTTTTAAAGCCGCAGCATCTGATGATCCTGCGGCTTCATCTTTTTTATTCATCAGGGTTTCTCAACCGAAAGGGTAATCCTGGCGCTCTTCACTCCTTTGGCCGAAGCTTCAAACTGAATGGTGCCGGGTGTTCCGGCCGACTGAACCAGGGCGGTCAACTGACCACTGAACAGTCTCATGGCCGGCGCCTGAAAAGATTCAAGGCTGATACTGTTGCCATTGGCAGCGGCCTTGTATGATCCGGATCCGGTAACCCTGAAACGTATCTGGCGAGTTTCATCAGGACAGAAATTTCCGTCCTTATCTACAATTCTGACATTGATAAATGAAATATCCCTGCCGTCCGCGATCAGCTTATTTCTATCTGCTGTTAAAACAATCCGGTATGGTTTGCTTGCTGTCTTAACTTGTTCCTCAGCAACGGCCTTGCCATCTGCATCGTAGGCCACAACCTTAACAGTACCGGGTTCATACTTTGTATCCATCCACATCAACCTGTACCTTTTTTGCCTTTCCAGACTGGGGTCATTATACTTGGAGGTCAGCGCATGTATTGAAGTGTCCTTAGTGCGGATACCCTGGCTCTTTCCATTGATAAATAACTCGGCAGAAGGATAATTGGTGTATACAAAAACCGGAGTAACCTCTCCTTCCCTGCCTTTCCAGTTCCAGTGCGGCAGGATGTGAAGGGTTTTCACTTCGGGGTTCCAGTGACTCCGGTATAAATAATACCTGTCCTTGGGAATGCCCGCCAGATCTACAATGCCAAATAAAGAACTGTGACTGGGCCAGTCCGTGTAATAGGGCGTCGGCTCACCCAGGTAATCAAATCCGGTCCAGACAAACTCACCCATGCAATAACCCAGGTCATCGTGCATGATAAAGTTGTCTTCAGGTAAGTCGCTCCAACTGCAATGTTCAAGATCGTAGGAGGAAGACTGATGGTCTTCGTATTTTTTCATGGATTGCTTTTCTACGGGGAATTTATACACACCTCTTGAACTGACTGTAGATGCGGTCTCGCTTCCGAGGATAAGTTCCTGTGGCAGCCGGGCATAACCTTCGGGATATTTAAAAGGACGATAATTGAATCCGGCTACATCCATAATGGCCGCCATACCACTATTCATCACTGCGTCCGGGGCGTCCATGCCATTGGTAACGGGCCTTCCGGGATCTTCACGGTGACAGATATCCTGCAGGAAGCGAGCTATCTTAGGTCCGTTCTTCGTGTGCTGATCCGGAACTTCATTACCGATGCACCACATCACCACACTCGGGTTGTTGCGGTAATGATGGATCAGGTTGACCAGATCTTTTTCAGCCCAATCATCAAAATACAAATGATAGCCATTTTTCATCTTGGGTGATTTCCATTCATCGAAAGTTTCGGCCATCAGCATCATACCCATTTCGTCACAGGCCTTTACCAGCTCTGGTGCCGGCATGTTGTGCGATGTTCTGATCGCGTTAACGCCCATATCCTTCATAATTCTGACCTGTCTGCGAATAGCGGCCTCATTTACCGCAGCACCCAACGGTCCCAGATCATGGTGGTTGCAGACTCCTTTGAACTTAGTCATTTTTCCATTCAGAAAAAATCCCTGACCAGGGATAATTTTAATTGACCGGATGCCGAAAGTTGAGCTGTATTCATCGACCTGTTTATTGTTGTCATACAGCCTGGAAACGGCTTTGTACAGGTTGGGATGTTCTGTATCCCAAAGCGCGGGGTTTGTCACGACAATTTCCTGTGTAAGAAGGCCTTCATCATAACGGGTCAGTCCGGATTTTTGAGAGGAGGCCACGACTTTACCGGCAGCATCCAGGATATCAGTCTGCAAGGCGTATTTCCCGGGATTATCGCCATCGGGAAATTTGATCTTTGTCTTGATGTTTACCCTGGCAAAATCTTTTTCAATAACGGGCGTCGTGATATAAGTGCCCCAAATGGGGATATGGATTGATTCGGTCAGGATCAGATGTACATTCCTGTAAAGACCCGCGCCAGGGTACCAGCGTGAGAATTCGGCCGGATTTTCAAGCCTGACAGCCACCACGTTTTCAGCGCCCGCTTTCAGATATTCCGTAATATCAAAATGGAAAGTGTTGTATCCGTAAGGCCAGTAGCCGGCTTTTTTACCGTTTACATAAACGGCGGCATTGCTCATGGCGCCATCGAATTGAATCGACACTTTTTTGCCCGGTCCGAATCCGGGAAGCCGGAAACTGTTCCTGTACCAGCCCACCCCCACGAAAGGTAATCCGCCGGTACGGCCTGCATGCGCCTGTTTCTCGGTCTGTCCGTCCTGTGAAATGGCCATCTCCTGAAGGTCATTGTAAGGGCTGAAGGGCCCGTAGATAGCCCAGTCGTGCGGTACACGGACTGTCTGCCATTTACTGTCATCAAAACCTGGCTCTGCCGCTCCGGGCGCATCATTCCTGGTAAACTTCCAGTTCTTTTCCAACAGAATATTCTCCCGCTGGGCCATTAAGGAAAGTGCCATCCAGCTAAAAAAGGTAATAAGCAGTATCTTCTTCATAGTCTACTTTCTAGTTTGATTACTCGTTGAAATATATATTTTTTTATATTGAAATCCTGTCGTATATTTATATATTATCCCGATGTCCCCATAAATACAGGCATGCGTAGCTCCGGTACGGGCTCCATCGTGACGCAATGTCCATCATCTTTTGTTCCAGTTCTTTCTTATTCAAATATTCAATACCGTACAGTTCAGTCATGGCTTTTTGAATACCCAGATCCCCGGGCGAGAACACATCTTCCCTCCCCATTGAAAACATTAGGATCATTTCCACGGTCCACCTGCCAATACCTTTAATCTGCATGAGCAATTCCATCAGATCCTGGTTTGTCATTTTGTGCAGCTTGCGGTCGGTTAGTTTATGGTCGATAAAAAATACGCAAACATTTTTGACGTAGGACACTTTCGCATTTGAAAGACCAATCCCTCTAAGCGTTTCATGGGGTACCGCCAGGATTTCTTCCGGGGCAGGCCGTTCATTGGTAAACAGTCCAATGAACCGCCCATGTATAACCTTCGCTACTTTTGTGCTCAGTTGCTGGCTGATAATGGAACCGCAAATTGCCAGGTGAATGTCTTTTCGTTTGCCTAACGACTGGTTACCCTGTTTTTTAAGCAGTGATTTTAATACTTTATCTTTTGATAGCAGTTCGAAATAAGGCACTATATAGAATTTAGATAGCTGAACGGTGCGAAGCGGCGACAGAGGGTTGAATTCATGACAGTTTCAACTCACCAAGCCTTAAGAGTGCATATAACATGCAGGTTGTATGCATCGATTGAATGAATTCATTGTTTCTGAATTTTTCCTTGAACTCTGCCAGATCCATGAGCTCGACATTGATCTCCTCGTTTGTATCCAGGTGCTGATCGGCTACTTTCTTTCCCCCGGTAGCCAGGAACATATGCATCCAGTTGCTATTGGTAGAGGGGTTAGCGCAGGTCCGCCCGAGATATTCAAATTTTTTAAATTCGTATCCAGTTTCCTCCATCAGCTCCCGGCGAATAGCGGCTTCCAGGTTGGCATCGCCGTCATCCACGCATCCCCCGGGTATTTCCCAGCAGGTCTCGCCAATCGCGTGTCGGTACTGCAACTCCATCAATACCTTGTTATCTTCCGTAAGCGGAAAACAGGTCACCCATTCGGGAAATTCATAGACGTAATAGGGATCCACAATCTTACCCGTTGGCGTCTCACATTTATCTTTCCGCACCTTGAACCACAGATCATTGAACAGGTACTCAGATGAAATTGTCTTCCAGTTCATCGATGCAAATTTATCTTTCACCATTTCCTTTTCTCTCTTAAATAATTGATCTGGGCTACATGGTGGCGTCCGTGCCATGCAAAGAACTGCAGGTAGTACCAAAGGGTAATGTTCTTATCCATCCCGGGATGATAGACCGCCCGCTCCCAGTCCGCATCGGACAGATCTTTCAGTGCGGTGTACCAGCGAAGGTGGAGTGCGTGCAGCAAGGTAGTTGAAATTTCCGCAGGCAGAATTTTCACATCATCGAGACCGGTCCATTTGTTTTCATCGAATGGGGCGATCCTGGGGTTGTCTTCCGTCAGCGCCAGTTTATTCCTGATATAAGCGTTCATGTGTGCATCCGCCAGGTGGTGGACCACTTCTAGCACCGTCCAGCCCCCATCGCGGTAAGGCGTATGCAGTTGCGATTCATCGAGGTTCAGGAGCGCGGCTTCAACGGCGGCGGGTAAGGCCCTCAGGCTTTCCAGCGCTTCCAGCTTTGCAGCCTCAGAAAAATCCCTGCTTTGAAACCTTCCAATGGGATATTGATTTTCCAATTCCATATCATTCAGGTTTTAGATGAATAAATATATTTTGTTATATGAATAACCCTCATACAACAACAGCGTTTTCGGATCAGCTAACTTTCAGCAGCTCAACTTCGAACATCAGGGTAGCGCCACCCGGGATGTCGCTGCCGGCCCCACGATCACCATAAGCCAGGTCTGAAGGGATCCACAGGCGCCAGTGACTTCCTTCCTTCATCATGGGTATGACGATCTGCCAGCCCTTGATCAGGGCTTTTAGCGGCGCGGTGAAAGGCTGGTTGCGTTTAAACGAGCTGTCAAACTCCCGTCCATCCAGCAAGGCTCCTTTATAATGTGCAGTTACCGTGCTATGGATGGTGGGGTTCACACCGCTGCCTTCTTTCAGCACTTCGTATTGCAGTCCGCCATCAAGTTCGGTTACACCGTCCTTTGTCTTGTTCTCTTCCAGGAATTTGCGCCCGGTTTCTTTTTGCTGATCGATTTTTCCGTTCATAAATGCTTTTAGTTTATTTTGAATACTCATAGTAAAAATCATAACGTGACGCCTTAGGCTGCCACGGGATCAAAAGTAACGACAATATTTTTACAATATCTCCCTTTCCCCGGTTCTTTTCCAATGCCTTCGCCTCAAATGTTTTATAAATTGGCGGAAAAGTAGATGCATCCGGCTTGCGGGTCCATCCGGGGATTCCGGGGCGAGGAGCGTCAAAGCCTGTGTCGGAACTGGTCCGGGAGCAAAATTGATGTGGATCGATTTAGGACCCCGGTCTGCTTCGGGCGCAAGATTTATAGAGACCGATTCAAGTCTCCAGTCTGCCCGGGTCTGTCACTCATCCCGCAGGGTTTTCCCGGTCAGGTGAATAAAAACGTCTTCCAGGTTCGCTTTTTTGACTTCTTTGGGGCGCTCAAACCCGGATTCGACCAACTGGTCGATCAGCCGGTCGGGCGTATCCAGTGCGACAATATTTCCCGCATCAATAATCGCGATCCGGTCGCATAAATACTCGGCTTCATCCATGTAGTGGGTAGTCATAATGACGGTTGTCCCGCTTTTCCGGATCTCCCTGATCAGCTCCCAGAGATTACGCCTGGCCTGCGGATCCAGTCCGGTGGTGGGCTCGTCCAGGAAGATGATCCTGGGCTTATTGATCAGTGTGGTTGCCACCGAAAAACGTTGCTTCTGGCCGCCGCTAAGGTCTTTAAACTTGGATTTTGCCTTGTCTTCCAGGTTGACCGTCTTCAGAAGCTTATGCGCGTCCGTAGGTTCATTATACAATCCCGCAAATAAATCGATCAGTTGCAGCAGGTTTAGTCCGGGGTAGTAGCCGCTCGACTGTAACTGTACGCCAATGATCCGTTTGATATCGGTGGGGTTTTTATCCAGGTCAAAGCCGGCAACAGTCACCTGGCCGCCAGATTTTTCGCGGAGGGTCTCAATAATTTCGAGGGTGGTGGATTTCCCGGCGCCGTTCGGACCCAGGAGACCGAAAATCTCATGTTCATACACATCGAAACTGATCCCCTTTACCGCCTTGAAATCACCATATTGTTTCTCCAGGTTCTTAACAGAAATAATTTTGTCGGCCATGCGCTAAAACTACAACTATCTTTTGAATTGCCCCCTCCCCCATTTTGTTCCGGGCAAAAAACAGGCTCAAGGAACCGGAGGTATTCCTTTCAATACAAAATATCTGGACAAATTGTGCGACATTTGCACCCTGAAAATTTTATGCTGATGAGAATCTTCAAATTTGGTGGTACGTCGCTGAATAGTATTGATAACATCCAACAGGTTGACCGGATCATAGATGCATACCAGGATGAAAAGTTGTTAATCGTGGTATCAGCGATGGGCAAAACCACCAACGCGCTGGAGAAAGTGCTGGATGCGTTTTATCAGGGCAAAAGGGAAACGGCCTTACAATTATTTGATGTGATCAAAAAACAGCATATCACGACAGCCAAGTACCTGCTGGTCACAGAATATTTATCCTGTGCTGATCAATTGTTAGATTTTTTCACGGAGGTAGAATGGGTTCTGCACGACAAACCGCAGCAGGACTTTGATTATTATTACGATCAGATCGTATGTGTGGGGGAACTGTTATCGAGCTGCATTCTAAGTCATTATTTGGAGGAGACGGGTGTTTCAAATGTCTGGATGGATGTCAGGGATATTATCCGGACCGATGCTAATTTCAGAGATGCCAATGTGGATCGGGAATTTACGCAAAGACAAATTGATGAAAAAATAAGGCCATTGATTGAAGGGGGGAAGATCGTGTTGACACAGGGGTTCATCGGCGCTACCGATGAAAATGAAAGCACGACCCTGGGGCGCGAAGGCAGTGATTATAGCGCGGCCCTGTTTGCCAATATGCTGGATGCGGAAGATCTTACGATTTGGAAAGACGTGGAAAGCGTGCTGAATGCGGATCCCAGGGAAGTAAAAGATACGATCCCCCTGCCCGAACTGAACTATGCCGAAGTCATTGAGATGGCTTACTATGGCGCCCAGGTCATCCATCCCAAAACCATCAAGCCGCTTCAAAACAAAAGCATCCCCTTGTATGTAATGTGTTTTTTAGATCCATCGCTTCCGGGAACGGTCATTCATCATAAACCGGTGTTGAAGTTGCCGCCCATTATTGTCATCAAGCGCAACCAGGTGATGCTCGAATTAAGATCCACTGATTTTTCTTTTTTCGGCGAAGCGCAATCGGGAAAGCTGTTTGAGTTATTTGGAGAGTTGTCGACCAGACCCAACCTCACGCAGAACGGGGCCATTAACATGATATGTGTTTTTGACAATCATCCGTCGAAGATCGAGAAGCTCGCCGCTGCTGCTGCCGGTTTGTTTGACGTGCAGCTTACAACGGGCCTTTCGCTGATGACGATCCGCCACTACAATGAAGAGACCATTGAGAAATTTACCGGAGGTAAGGAATTCCTGATCAGGCAGCAGACCAGAGAAACTTTTCAGTTGTTGTACAGGGGGGATTAGATGTTACCTGCCGGCTGGTCTACAGTCATTCACTTTATTTAACCAGCTTTTCGATGTATATGAGTTGGCCTTTTTCATTAACACCTTGTAACACGACTCTGAAAGAGTTGGTAATATCATTATTGAAGAACCGGTGCCTGACTTTTTGAGTAGCTTGATCAAGAATAATGGTGTGCTTCCAGAGAAGCGTATTCCTTATATCCTGTGAAGTGTTCATGTCCGCGGCACTATAGTCGGGACTATAAAATTCTTTGACCAAGGAATAACCAACGATTTCAGTTTTTTCTAATCCTCTGGAATCGGTGCTTAACAGATCCGGGCCCCTTTTAGTAAAGATAGCCAACGCTCCTCCGGGACTTCCCATCAGAACAAACGGCGGGTCGAAAAACTTCATATAAGCGATATTGCTGCAATCATATCCCTTTATTTCATTAAGGCTCACTTTCATGCCATCTAAGAAAATATCCACCGGGATTGGCCCGCCACTCATATTGGTTATTTTGTAATAGATGGGGCGTTGGTAATCTCTTTTCAAAGAAGGGAAGGCCCATTGGATACATCCCTCTAAATTGTTGATATACCGGGTTTCTTTTTGATTCATAAAATCTACACCCTTCCCCATTCCGCTAAAAAGACCACCGGCATATTTTTCATCCAATTTCTCGATAGCTGTTTTAACCCTCGCGGTTACAATGACCTCCTCAAGCAAGGTCTTATCATGTCGGTCAGCCAGCAACGCGAAATGTTCCTGTGCCCCAGTGGGCGCACTATGGACAATGGCATTGAACTGATTGCCGTCAGCCCTGTTAGCAGGTAGCGCTGGTAAAAAATTATTTTGCTCCAAACTAATTTTATGATTCCTTAAAGCGGTTCTTTTGTCGGGAAAAGTGTAATACACATTCAGCGTATCCATATACAGAAGCTCATCGCTGGTGAATTGCCCGTCTTTCTTCAGCGGCAACAGCAGCGAAAAATTTCGCTTCATTGCCGTGTCTTTTGCAGGCCGGAAGAGCAGCATAATTTTTTCCTCTTTTCTGATTTGACCCGGGTGGAATTGTACTTTCCCTTTTAAGTACAGATAGGTGCTGTCTTTATGAAATGCGGTAGGCAGTTCCTGCCCATCTGCAATAGCCTTCCAGCGGTACCTGCGCCAACCCTGTGTAAGCATTACCAGGTCAAGATGGCGATTGATTTCCTCAGTATCATCGGAAAAATAGTAATCAGGGCGATAAACCTTCCCCTTGATTTGGCTTGATAACAAAAGTGAGGAAAAAATATTTTCGTCATCCTGGGTTTGGAAGCTTGCATCGGATACTGCCAGGGATAAATTGGCGAGGCTGCTGCCCTTCATACTGATATCGATTTCATTTTCTCCCCGGTTGTCTAAATTCAATTTTACAAAATCCAACTGAACTTCAGCCCTAAAGTCTTTTTGTTTTATAAAAACAATCCGCTCGGCAACCGGCAAGTTGGTTTCATCCAATATGGTTAGTTGAAGAACGCCGGTGGGCATTTTGCAGGTATTGATTTTCCCATTGGCGCTACCCCGCGGGTCCAGACTTGTACGCGCCAGATATAGCAGTTGATTGTACATCATGGCGACGACGGTGTATCGTTTTTGGATTTTGTCAACGGGGTCGCGGCGTTCAAGCGCATAGTGGCAAAAGTTATCCTTTAACTGCACACTCAGGCTCAGACCGGCTTCGTGAATCTGCGGGAAGTCTGCATATCTGATGGCATTATCATTGGTGTGCCATTCAATTTTATAGTTTTTGTTGAGTTGGGGCGTTAAATAGAACAGCCCCATCCCGTTATGGATGGTTTCTGAAGTTGCAATGGTGGCATTATTTTCATCTTTTACTTTAAACTGCGCTTCAATTGGCCGCCCTTGCTGATCGGAGGCTAAAAAAGCGAACTTTGTCCTTACATCTGCGATGACATTGCCGCCTTCAGGAAATATTTTCAAGCTCACTGAAGATGCCGTCGGGGTCGTTGTGGCAGGAGTTGTGGTCGCTATAACGGGTATTTTCTTTTCAAAAACAAAATCGTTTTCAAAGTTAAGCATCCACCGGGTATAGGCTCTGATCATGACAAAAGGGCTATGACACGTTTTGGGGATATCGATTTGCCCGAAAGAGGTGGAATTCACGACAGGAAAAAAGTGATGCCGGATTAGCGTGCCCTTGTCGTCCAATAAATCAATATACAAGGTCTTGCTCGTTACATAGCCATCATAACCCTCCCGTAAATAGGATTTGAACCAAATGGTTTCACCAGCAAAATAGCTGTTCCGTTCAAAATGTATATACAGGCGCTCCTGGGGGTATTGTCTGGTGTGAAGTTGGATCTTATCGGCGAGAGATTGAGGTTGGGCATAAAGGGAGCCGGTTGATTGCGCAAAGGCTAAACTAAATATCAGCAAACGAATGAATCGGGTCATGATGTTTATAGCATGAATTTTCTCCATGGCCTCCATAAGCATATCTGCGTCTTGCAGTGAAAGATACACATATATTTTAGAATCTTTACTTTAAATCATCGGCCAGCAAAAACAAAACGGCGTTGCGTGTATTCCAATAGCCCGATGTTGGCTACTTTATTTAATAAGCTTCTTTCCCTTGCAGAAGTTGCGCAGTTGTTCGACATCAAGGTTTTTCTCCAGGATTTCGATCGAAAGATATGCCTGATTTTGGATTAATTGCCACAATACAAAATAAGAATCCGGACGCGCTGCAACTGTTTCTAAGATTTTGTCCCGGTATTCCTGATAGTAGGCTGCTAAACTGCCTGCGTGCACGGGAAAATAAGAGAATTGATTTTTGATTGCTGTAAAGGAAAAGCCCGGTTCAGCAGTAATCATTTTAGGAGGAGAAAAAAGGAGAAAGCGATTTTTTCTTATAAAATCATTTTCCCCTCCCTGGATATTCCAGATTGCGGTGTAAGCTTCCCCTAAAACTGGGCCAGTGTCAATTAGAGTTTTTCAGCTTTTCAAATGCTTTATCCACTAAGCGGCT
>NZ_JBYTEI010000004.1:0-168026 GCF_058792415.1 Niabella sp. CPT15-335-S11 | reverse complement strand
ATTTTCAAAATTTAAAGTTAACAATTCATACAATTGATAACTCTAATTTCTTTGGCCGAACATCGGGGGAGCTTACAATGCCACCAAACAGAAAATGACGATTGATGAAACAGACCATAACTGCGCACAGTCCTCCTTTCGATTATTTAGGAAAGTTGTCCGTTAGAAACCACTTCTCTTCGATAGCAAGTTAAGATGCCGCAATCATTCCAACATACCCGTTTTGTTAAATGTCCTTACACTTGGTCACTTACTAACTTGTGATTATAGAGATAACGAGTTAAATGTTATGTTACTATGATAGATAATTATGCGCTCAAAGCTCGATTTTATCCAATGGTAATTATGCTTTTTCCCATAATTGTCATTGGAGTTTTCTATTCGATCCATTTTCAAGCCTTAATGTGGCTACTTTCCTCCTTGGGAATTGTAGGGGCAATCAAGTATCTGCTTTCCCAGATCGGCCGTGATCGGGGAAAATCAAAAGAGCCGGAGTTGTGGAAAATGTGGGGAGGGGCACCCACAACTCAAATAATACGAATATCCAACAGGCTTATTGATGCTCATACAAAAGAGAGGTACCGCCAAAAGCTCCAGACATTATGCCCGCTGCCATCTGTTCCTGACGCACTGTTAGAGCACACAAATGGCGATGCAGCAGATGAGGCTTATAAAGCATGGACGAATTACCTCATTGCTAAAACGCGGGACGGGAAAAAGTACGGTCTGCTGCTAAAAGATAATATCAGTTATGGGTTTAGGCGGAATTTATGGGGATTGAAACGTTACGGGATTCTTTTGACAGGAACCGTTCTTGGTGCAAATTACATATTCTGGGCAGCGCATACACATGTATATAATCCCCTTTCTTATCCTAAAAGCTTTATGTATTCCGAGGGAGCCTTATCAATTGTGTTGATTTTCTGGATTGTAACCGTAACATCAGAATGGATAAAAATTCCAGCATTTTCTTACGCAGAAAGATTGTATGAATCACTCGAAAATATGTAAACTGATAATATGTCTGTCATTCATTTTTTAAACGTACTTGAAGGGGATTGTAACATCATTCAACATGAGTCCGAAAGGGTTACTGTTATCGATGTTAGTAATGCTTATAATATGGAAGACACTCCTGAGGAAAAGGCAGTTAAAAATTCTCAGGAAAGAAAGGAGATGCTCGGAAGAACACAAGTTCCTTCGGATAAAAAGGACTACCGTCAGAAGCTAAGTTCGGACAATCCAATTGAATACCTAAGGGATGGTTTGAAAGTTCCAGCGATTTTCCGTTTTATTATTACTCATCCCGATATGGACCATTTGGATGGAATTCGGGATTTATATTCTGAATTTTCAATTGCGAATACCTGGGATACCGATAATATTAAAGAACTCGACCTGGCAACAGACTTTGCCGGGTACAATAAAGAGGACTGGAAATTTTATAAAGAGCTTAGGGACGGGAAAATCTCGCGGACAAAGCGACTGACACTATATGCGAATGACGAAACTGATTTCTGGAAGCAAGACAATTTAGAAATTCTGGCTCCCTGTCCCGAGTTGGTGAGAACTGCCAATATGGACGGCGGTGATATCCATGATTTGTGTTACGTTCTGCTTTATACACCGCCGAAGAAAAATGGCGGTCATTGGAAAATTGTTTTCGCAGGTGATAGTCATGACAACTCATGGAACTATATTCTTTCAAATCATAAGAATTTGGTGACTGATATTGACATCCTATTTGCTCCACATCATGGTCGAGATTCGGGTAGAAGCTACGACTTCTTAGATACACTAAAACCCAAAGTTACGTTATTCGGAAACGCAAGCTCTGAACATTTAGCCTATGATAGGTACAAGCCAATTCGAATAACTAACAATCAAGCGGGATATGTAGTGTTAGAAATTACGGGAGACTCGATAATAGTTTCCGTGAAGAATTTTGAATTTGCACGAGATTTTGCAGCAAAGAAAAAATTGCCTATGCCCACTTATAATGGAAGGTTTCGGTCTTATGAACTGATCAAAATATTTTGACTGTTCTTCCCGTTGGAATTGATTAGACGTTGGTCTAACCTGGTCGATAATACTAACGTGCAATTATTCAAGTTCGAATATTAAAATAGTTTTACGATGCAAATGAAACCGACAACGCAACAAATTGTTTCTATACTCAATGATGAGAATATTTATTCAACTCTACAAGGCTATGTGTCGTCTAATCCGTCATTAGAATACGGTGATACAAATATGGTGGAAGCTGGCAAGAAATTCATTCTTATTCGCGAAACAATAAACGCTTCTGTTAAAGGTGCGCATTTTGATACATTACCTATAAATAGAAGGAACGCGATTTTGAATATCCTTACTTCTCTCAAGGGAAACATTTTAAATCCTTCATCGGCTATATTATACATCGACAACTTGTATGATTCTATTTTGGGAAATGAACTTCTGAGCCAGCAAGTAAATAAAAGAGATTACATTAATGAGTTCAAGAATATCGCGGAATTGAGGGACAGGTTTCTGCAGCTCATAAAAGAAATTGATGATAATAATTCGAGGCTTGCTAGCATCAGAAAAGATGCGTCTACTGTAGAGGATATTAGGCGGAAATCGACGGATGTCTTGAAGGAAGTTGAAATGTTAAAGAGTAGCAGTCTGGAAAAGCAGGAACAAATTAGTGCTACGTTGGCGAGTGCAAAGACGGGGTTAGCGAACGTGTCGGAGAGCGAAGTGACGGTTGAGGCTAAGAAGCTTTCGGTGTTAACGTTTGCTGAAAATATTGAAGATTATAAGAAATCAATTGGAGAACTGGAATTACAAGCAAAAGAGGTTATCTCAAAAGAGAAGGTAATCGAGGAACTCGTCTTCCAGGCAGAAAGAGCATTGAACTTAAAAACGACCGAAGGAATTAGCGCGGCATTCTCTGCCCAATACCATAATGCCAGCAAAAGCAGGAGATTTTGGCCCTGGGTAGTCGGCGCGGTTTTTTGCATTTTGATCGCGATTGGACTGACTATTTGGATAGTTGCCGGTTGGGGTGTTATAGATCCTTATTCAATCGGCTCGATTAGTGGCAGAATCGTCTCCGTCGGTATTGCCGTAACTGGAGCCACTTTTTGCGCAAAGCAATACACAAAGCAGAAAAATATTTCCGAAGATTACGCTTATAAGGCGGTGCTAGCAAAATCGATAGTTGCCTTTACGGAGGAAATTAGAAAAAGGGACGAGACTAAAGTGGCGGAGTATCTTGGGAAAGTGTTGAGTGAAATACATCAGGACCCTTTACGTAAGCGGTCAAACGACGAGGTAGTTAGCAATTTTGATAAAGCATTTGACTTAATAGGCAGAGTAAAAGAAAAAATTCCGGGGATAAACTAACAAAAAGTTTGCGTGTGCTTAAAGTGAACATACCCTTGCTTTTGGTTCAAGTTCACGGGGATTTCTCCCAGAAATGCGCCGACCGCTTTTGCCGATGAACTATTCATGATCGGAATCCGCATCAGAATGCGTATTTCGCATAAAATGCGCCACAAAGCGGTTGTAATTGCGTTTTTCCTTATTTTAGGGTGTCAATGGAAAAATGACGATTCATATGAGAAGCCATATTGTCTTAGCCCCCTAAAAGTCTGGACTAAAATGGGAAATCTGTGATTTAGGATAATTTTTACTTAAAACGGTAAGGAGCGCTGCATTGGCCAGATCTGCAATATTCTAAAAAAATAAGCCTATAAGTTGATTTTATGAAAAAATGGTCTAAATTTGCAGTCCAAACAATCAATAAAGGCAATTTATATGCGGTACAATATGATAATGATGAATTAAATTGTTTCGATCAATGCTTTGAAAACTGGAATAACTCTACATATCTGGAAGAATTTTTTGAGAACAACGGAGCGGATTTAAAAATTAATGTTGAAGAGGCAATTGAACAAGCCCAGGATGAAGCGGACGGATTTGAAGCAGATATTCTGGCTTATGCTGGGGGTGAGATTCCGGGGGAAAATTTAGACGGTTATATTTTCGTACCTCTTCATGAAAGTGACAACTATGACGTCCCGCTACAACAATCCAAGGCTTATGGGACGGGAAGAGGGAAATGCCTGTTACGTCTTTATGCTATCAGATTGGAACCCGATTGTTACCTGGTAACCGGTGGCACAATAAAATTAACCCGGACTATGCAGGAAAGACCACATACAAATGAAGAGTTGGAAAGACTAAAATCTGTTGCACGCTTTTTAAGAGATCATAATATGTACGATTCGTTTGACATTGGTGTTTTAATAACGGAATAATATGAACAAAGAAGAAATACATGAAAAACTGGAGCAAGCCTTTGGTCATTTAGCTGAAAGCAATTGGAGAGAAAAGGCCCTGCAACGGCAAAGGAATAAAGCATGGCTCAAACATTCACGGAAAATCGCTGTTGCTGTACTTCGCTCAATAAGAGCTCAACAAATTACACAGGTACAACTTGCCGCTATGTTAGGTGTTACGCCTCAGCAAGTAAACAAATGGCTAAAAGGCAACGGGAACTTTACGCTGGAAACAATTTCTAAGCTGGAAAGCGCATTGAATCTTGAGTTAGTTCAAATAACAGGTACTCCAAAGAGTAGAAAGATACCAGTCCTAAAAGAGTATGAAAAGAATCTGAACTACGAGATTGTTAAATTGAGGCGCTTCAAAACTTTAGGGGAGACAAAGGTTATTCCAATAAATATTAGTAGAACAGTATCATCCGATACATCACTATCTAGCTATGGATAAAAACGCAAAACAAGTAAGCTTCATGCTTTCTGGCATTCATACAAGTGAGTTTGCTCTGGTGGATGAAGTTGAGATCGACGAAACGAACATCGCTCTGGAAACAAGAATTGGCTTTGGGATTAATATGGACGTGGAAGGCGTTGAATGTCAGTTTATGGTTTCATTTAACACCAATGAAAAGCTTTTCATACGGTTGACAGTTAATTGTCAATTTCTAATCGAGGATGATTCATTTGGAAAAATGAAAAAGGAATTGCAATTTATTTTACCTGTTGAATTCGCTCAGCACTTGGGCGTTATTACGGTTGGAACAGCCCGTGGAATACTCCATACAAAAACGGAGGATACAATTTATAATAAGTTCATCCTGCCGGCTGTCAATCTACAGGAGGCTTTGAAAGAAGATATCGTTTTCGATCTTTCTGATGCTGAACAAATTAATCCCAGGACTTAACTTAATTGTGTCAAAATCTTTTGATAATATCGCTCTACTCGCTCCTCACTATTCGCTCTATTTTGCAGAAGTTTCCGGATACCGCGTATCTGAAATTAATGATCAGGAAATAATTGTTACTGTTTCTGGTCATCTTCATGTTAAGTTAGATTCTGGCTCGAAGCAGGAGCGACCTGAAGACGATGGTCAGGACGTAGACAGGAACTTTCCTTTTGAGACCAAGATACGGTATAAAATCGGCCAGGAATTCCTGTGATTTCCCTGGTCGGATATTGGGGGGCTTACAGTCTGACGCACTCGCGCGCAAGTAAAAAAATATAAGAACTTAATGAGATAGTCAATTTCGCTTGCCCGCGGCCACGCAAGTCAGAATAATTTGAGTAAATGGAAGAACATGGCGGCGCATTATGAATGAGAAGCCGCGTCGTAATGCGTATTTCGCATTAATTGTGCCACTAGGTAAATGTTATCAGGTTTTTCCTTATTTTGGCGTGTCAATGAAAAATAACGATTAATGAAACATGCTGTAAGTGCGCTCCATATAATGAATTTAAAAAAAAGTTAAGGCGTGTCGGTCGCAGTAGATACTTTGCATATCTGCAAGAACCGGCCGGATACCGAAACTTTTCCGGACTGTGAGCAGTCAAAGATGATAATTAAAAACAATCATGTTTCATATCCTAAATGAGACTTTCAAAGTCCCAAAATAGATATGATCAATAATTCGCATTATGTTTCGTATCTTTACCGAGACCTGCAAAGTAGCGAAATGGATACAAAACATAAAACCCTGTCGAGTCAGTCTGCCGAAGTGATCAGACATTTTACAAGTCTGAGTCAGTCTGGTTTTACCCTGGCCGAAGTAACAACTTTCCTAAATCATTCATCCGGAGATGCAGTCAGAAAGCTCATGCGCGATATGGTTAACAGAGGATTGCTGTTGCGGTTAAAGGACGGAGTTTACTGGATGATCCCGTATGAGCAGGATGCTTCCAATTATTTTCCCGACTGGCGTCTGGTAGCCGGGCATCTTGTCGGGAAGGCAAATTATTATATAGGTTATTACAGTGCCCTGGAATTGCACGGATTAATAACACAGCCGTCCATGGTTGGACAGATCGTAGTGAACCGACAAATAAAACCGGCAATACTAAAAATAAGGGAACGACAGTACCAATTTATCTACCATAACAAAACGCATTTTTTTGGCGCAAAAAATATCTGGGTTGACAATTATAATAAAGTTCCTTGCAGCGAGCTGGAAAAAACATTTATCGATTGCCTCTATAAGCCCGACTATGGCGGCGGAATTACAGAAATATACAAAGCCCTTTACAAAGTGAGAGAAAAGATAAACTACGAGAAACTATACTTGTATTGCAAAATATTCAACGCGCAGGCTGTAATCAAACGGTTGGGTTTCCTTTTGGAAATTTTGCAAATAGATAATCCTATATTAGGCAGGTTGCAGCAAATTAAAACAAGCTCCTTCACACTTCTCGAACCTTCTTATGAAAACAAGGGGCCATTTATAAGCAAGTGGAGCGTTCGGCAGAACATAGATACGGAAGACATTACATCATCAGTTTTTACTTAGGTCATGATACACGCCAAAGAAATAAATTCAGTGGCTGCAAAAAATAGGCTTAAAGATACCCAAATTGAAAAGGACTATATATTAAGCTGGATATTGTATGGTATGTCGTGCAATGAGCTGTTGTTGAAACAACTTGTATTCAAGGGGGGGACGGTGCTCAAAAAAACATATTTCCCGGATTACCGTTTTTCGGAGGACCTTGACTTTACTTTACTGGACGAAAAAATTACTAACGAAGAATTGCTGCGCGAGTTTGAAAAGGTATATGCGTTTGTAAAAGAAGAAGCTAATATCACTTTGCAGTTTGACGACGCCAACACGCATATCAGCGGCAGCCTCGCATTTTACATCAACTACATTGGCCCATTGCAGGGAAATATCAAGAGCAGAAATGTAAAGATTGATATTTCAAGAGGAGAAATACTGGAATACCCGGTTGAGCACCGGGCTGTTTTTATCCTGTATTCGGACTTGCCTGAACGATCCTTTGAACTTCAATGCTATTCCTTATCTGAAGTATTGATTGAAAAAATGACCGCCTTGATGGGACGAACCGAACCGCGGGACCTATTTGACTTTTGGTATCTGACCGAACACGAAAAGATGGGTACCCGGTACCGAAAAACTGAATTCGAACGCAAGGCGAGAAATAAAAATCATGATCCCAGGCTATTTGAGGAAAGGGTTTTGGCGAAAGAAAAAAACTTGAAGCAAGGCTGGGAAAAGAAGTTGAACAACCAGGTACACGATATACCGGACTTTGACGATGTATTCAGGAAAGCAAAACGGAATTTTAAATTGTAGTTTTCGAGAGTCAAGCAGAATCAGAATGTGTTAGACATCATCACATATGATGATCTTTTGGGAAGATTGGGATTCATAATTGAGCAGCTGACGAGGCAGCATACAAAGTAAACACTGGTGCTCTCTAACAATGGCCCCCGCGTGCGAAATTTTTTTTGCCTGCCACCAACGATAGGCGATATTACTAGCATGCACTCGAAAAATCTAATTATTGGCTGTTTTTCATAGTATTAGCGTAATTTAACTGTAAATTCTGGTTATGTTTGACCCACCCGGTTTCGGAGTTGCTTCTCGACCAGGTGGTGGCTGATATATTCCTGGTATTTGCCCCAGAAAAAAGGTTCCTTGAAAAGGTTTTCGGCAGGGGGACGCAAGGCACAATATTGTTTTCTGTGATTCAGAACCCAGGCGAAGTCGGTTGACTGTTCTGGAGGTTTGACCCACCCGGTTTCGGCGTAGGAAATGTAAGAGCTTAATGTGATCGACCAATTCGCTTGCCCGCGGCCAAGTAAGCCTTATAATTTGAGTAAATAAATAAGAATGGCGATTCATCATGAATCAGAAGCCGTAACACAATGCGTATTTCGCATAAATTGCGCCGCCAGGCGGTTGTTGTTGGGTTTTAGCGTATTTTGGTGCATCAAAGAAAAATAACGATTTATGCCCGAAGCGCTAAACCATAGTCATCTAAAATGTGAATAATCGGTCTCAAAGTAGTTGAACTTATTGTTACAATAACGGATTAGCAAACTCGATTAGATTTTATTTTAAAAGCAAATTGATTGATAGTCAATGAATAATATCATTTTAACCGGTCGGTTTTAATTTTTAACCAGGCAAATTTGGAAAGCATTAAATACCATACTATATTTGTCTTAACTTATAAGGTAAGTTGGAGATAGCTCTTATAAAAATAACGACGATGCGCTTTTCACGGGTTCAATATTACACCGTTCGGAAAATTCGTAATGAAAAACCGTTAATCACGGAGTTCAGTGATTTTTTGAAACGAATGGGTACAACTGAGCAGGATCAAACTGAACTGTCGGAAATTAATAAGTACATTGAGCTGATCGGCGAGCGGTACGGCGCATCGCCCGAACATTTTAAAGTAGAAGATGCTGCAGAAAGATTACCGCCTCCGTACCATGCATTTATAAGTTCGGATATACCAGACGATTTTGGTATGCGTTTATACTGTATAAGGCTAAGTCCAACAATTGTTATTTTATTAAATGGAGACAGAAAAACGTCACTGAAAGTACAGGATTGTAAAAAATGTTATCGTCACTTTGATTTTGCACGAAGGCTCTCCCGAAGGATTGATCAGGCAATTCAGGACGGTGATATAGAACTTGATATTGAGAACATGGAAATTTTGGCAGAAGACGATTTTGTATTTACCATTTAAATGTCCAATTCATGATAAAGAAAAAGAAGAAAATAGAAGAGATAGAAATTCCGGAGTTTCAGCAGTCCATCGATTCAATGCCAGCAGATAGCAAAATATTTGTGGAGAAATCGTTGGAAATAGTGAATTATATACATAAGGTGATGGAGTTAAAAGAAATGAGGCAGAAAGACCTTGCAGCGAAGATGGGAAAAACAGAAGCAGAGCTTAGTAAGATATTAAGTGGCATGCACAACCTTACCTTGCGCTCCATGTCAAAGCTGGAAGCAGCATTGGGAGAGACCATTATTTGTGTGCCCGAATTGTTAAACAGAAGTTTTAGTAAAAATACAGGTCCTGTCACCTTCTACAGTAAGTATATGATTTCTACAGGACCTAGCCCATCGCTTCATAACAAAGTAATAAAGATGGAATATAATGACCGGACAAAGATCAAAATGGCATGGAAAAATATGACAAATCAGGAACAGTCGTCCAAAACCTTTTCTGAGGAGGCATTAGCGTCATGAACAAAGAGATAAGAATAGATGCGGATCAAATTCATATTCTTACTGTAAGAACATTACAGGGGAGTATTGATTGTGATGATGCCATAGACAGCAGCGATGTAGCAACTCATGGGTTTAGTTTCCAAATGGAAAATGCAGTTGATATTGATAGACTGATGGTAGCTTTCAAACTAAAAGTGGAGATCCAGGCATTCAGCAAAACGAATAAACAATTACCGGCGAAAGGTTCGTACACACATGAAATAGTTTTCAAGGTAGATAATATTGCCGATTTTACCTCAGCTGAAGAAAAATTGTTGCGCGCAGATATGGCTAGTGTATTGGTTGGTATTGTATATTCGACAATACGAGGAATAATTTTTACTCGCACGCAGGGAACTCCATTAAATACAGTGATATTGCCAATTATACCCCCGCTACGCCTTATGGGTATGGAGGAGACGCCAGAAGGGCGGGAGGAATCAGGAGAAAATAAAGCTAACGAAGAAAAGCGAGACACAAGTAAACTGTAAGAATCTAATCTTTTCGTACCTCGTTTTCAGGGTTCTTGCGGATCCACACTTCTCGGTCAGGCTGGGAGCCAAACGTACAAACAGTCAAGGCCGCCAGCACGATTATTACTACTTTTTTCACATTAAATCACCAGCCGATTTTAAAGATATAAACGTTTCGTATTTGTTTTGTTTTTATATTTATGCCACCAAATATGAAATAGCGATTGGTGAATTATGCCGAAGATTTGAGGTATTTGTCTGACTATGGGTTTGCTTGATTGTTGATTGGGCTGAGTGAGAGCGTAAGAAACTATTCCGTTCTGACGGAGTAAGTAAAATGGGAGCCAATTTGTAAATTCTGTGAAGTTGATCCACTGTTCTGGAGGTTTGACCCACCCGCTTGCGGGTCGAAAATTAATAAAACGCTGCTGAAATTCTCTCTTGTTCTGCATTTGAAATTTTATATTTAGCTGCGACTTTTCTCCAATCCTTAACAACATTGGAAATTTCTTGTATTATCTGCGAAGCTTTATCATCCGATAGACGAAAATAATCAGCTACTTCCATTGCTAAATCCAGATCGAGCGAGTTGTCTGCATTAGTAATGTTAAGGCTTAACCCTTTTCCGTATTCATTGGGGTTAATATCGTAAGCAGGTGAAAGTAACCATCCCTTTTCCGTAAGCAGAAAGCCATGATTACGTAAGTGATCGTCAGTATTTTTTACGCATATGCTAAATACAATTCTTCGCCATAATTCCTCTAAATCTTTTTCTACTGCTGCTCCATGCCGTGATATAAATTCCATTAATTCCAAATAGCTTGCACCGGAAGCATTCTCACCATCTATGTGGCCAAGTAAAGTCATTGCTGATGCAAAATGAATTCGTTCGCCGGTTGTCGTCCTGTCAAAACGCTTTGTAAGATAGGTGTGATATTTATTGTTAAACTGCAGTATCGTCCCTTCAGCAACGCTTATTCCTGCTCTTATTGCCAGTTGGTTGGCAACCATTTCCCAGGCCGCCACATCTTTATCATCGTTTCTGCTAGGAAATTTGGCAATCCATAAATTATTATGTGCATCTATTACACTTGCTTTTGGCCTGGCGCCACCCAATGAGGAGCCCGGGGCTATCAACATCGTTACCCATTTAAAATATTCCGGGTCGTCTGTATTGTCTTCTTCAAACTTTAAACTTGCTTGTTCCAATTCCCTCAGCGATGTCCAGTGTGGCGCAGCCATTCCTTTATTGTCATTTAAGAAGGGGCCATTATCATCTAATTTAAACCGCAATGCACCCATCCTGTGTCCGTCATATACTCCCAATAAAAAATCTGATTCCAATAATTTTCTGAACGCTCTACCCTCCTGTTTTGCTATGGCGGCTTCCCTGCGCTGCATCAGCACTCTTCCCCACCTGTCTGGGCATGAATCCAAAAAAACACCGAAGTTGGGTTTATCATCTCGTGGATAATATGACCCGGAATACAACTGCAAATCGGGGTCAATCATTTGAGAAAAGCCAGATTTTAACCAAGCATCTGCATATTGAAATGAAAAAGATTCCTTCCCTTTTGCCGGTGATACCGACAGCACACCCATTGGCGAAGGTTCCTGTAAACCCTGCCAGTGCGCATATACCTGTATTTCTTTTTTTGTGTTTGTTGCTGCCATTACTGTATTTATTTTTTAGGCGCCCTTTCTTTTACTGTTAACGCTGCATCCTGTAGTTTTCTGCCAAGTGTATCATCTACTGCTACTTTTAATAAATCCTTTTCCAGGTTCAATACAAAAAGTACCTGAGCATAAGAACCCATAGCAACCCCAGGCATGCCTTTTTCTATGGAAAGTAGGGTCGGCCGGCTAATGTTCGCTCTTTCTGCCACCTGCTCTGCACTCAGTTTGCGGCGCAACCGGGCCAGCTTAATATTTTCGCCAAGCTCTGAAAGAATTTTAGCTGTGCTCGGCAATATTTGAGATTTCTTATGTTTCATAATGATAATTATATTTTACAAATATAACGCATTTTGTAGAATATTTTTTACATTGTTAAATGGAATAGAGTAAATCATCCATATTGTAACATAAAATATTGAGTGGGATGCACAACCTTACCCTGCGCTCCATGTCAAAGCTGGAAGCGGCGTTGGGAGAGACGATCATTTGTGTGCCGGAGTTGGCAAGCAGAAGTTTCGATAAAACACGGGTGTTGTTGCCGAGAAGATTTAGCGAGAAGGGTGCGAGCTGTCGGCTATCTTATTTTATTATAATTCCCCAAACGTTTATCGATCTCAAATGAATTAATTTTATCAGGGCAAACCAAAATGGCATTCTTTAAAATTAAATTCAAAACAATGAAAAACTTTGATGTTATTGTTGTTGGGACCGGATCGGGAAATACGGTGGCACAACGTTGCGCCTCAGCCGGCAAAAAAACGGCCATTATTGATTCTAATCCCTTTGGCGGCACATGTATTTTAAGAGGTTGCGATCCTAAAAAAGTACTCGTCGGCCTATCTCATACGTTAGCGCTGAATCAGCAGTTGCTGGGAAAAGGGATAAGCACTCCTGCCACATCTTCGTGGGGTGAATTGATGCGATTTAAAAAAACGTTTACTGATTCCAAACCACTTAACATTGAAGCAGGTTTAGAAAAGACCGGCGTTACTACCTATCATGGGAGAGCCGCATTTATTAATGAAAACACCTTGCAGATAAATGAAGAAGTTTTGCAAGCCGAAAAATTTGTCATTGCTAATGGCGCCAGACCACGCGGGCTCAATATTCCGGGAGAAGATTTGTTGATTACCAGTACCGATTTTTTAGAGCTGGAAGAATTACCAGAGGAAATGCTGTTTGTCGGTGGTGGCTATATTGCTTTTGAGTTTGCACATATCGTTTCGCGGTTTGGAGTAAAAGCAACGATTGTTCACCGCGGTGAAAGGCCCCTGGAAAACTTTGATGCCGACTTGGTTAAACTATTAATGACAGCAAGTGAAAAGCTGGGTATTCAGATCAAATTAAATGCTGAAGTGAAAAGTATAACTAAAGAAAATAACCGTCTTATAGTTAGTGCAGTGCAGCATGGAAGGGAAGTAAAATTTCCTACTGCCCTGGCTGTGCATGCTGCAGGCAGAACCGCGGATATCGAAGATATGGGATTGGAAAAGGCAGGCGTGACGGTCAATAGAAGAGGAGTAGCTGTAAATGATTATATGCAAAGTGTGTCCAACCCGAACGTATATTCCTGTGGTGATGCCAATGATCGAGGTTTACCGTTGACGCCCGTTGGCGCCAAAGAAGGCATCGTGCTGTCGAGCAATTTGTTAAAAGGAAATCATTTGAAGATTGACTATGGCCATATTCCTTCCAATGTGTTTACCGTTCCTGCTCTTGCGTCTGTTGGCTTAACAGAAGAGGAGGCAAAAAAGCAAAATATAGACTACAGCCTACATTTCGAAGAGACCACCGGTTGGTATGCTTCCAGACGGCTGAATGAACCGGTTTCAGCCTTTAAAATTTTGAAAGATAAAGAATCGGATCAGATCATTGGAGCGCATCTTTTAGGGCCTCATGTCGAAGAGACGATCAACATTTTTGCCGTGGCAATGAATGCAGGAGTAAAAGCAAGCGATTTGCAAAAAACAATTTTTTCTTATCCCACTAATGCTTCTGACGTCGTGTACATGTTATAAAATTAATTGTGTAAATGCTATTAGAATTACCGTCAAGACAGGCGCCACCTTTTGTCTAAGATAGGCGACCTCGGTATCATTAGCTGCAACTAAATAGCAGCGGTGAGATAAATTCCCGCTCGTTTAATTTGCGAATGACTGGCGGCTGATATAAACCAGGTGTTGTTCCTTGAAAAAGGGCTCCTCAAAAAAGTCCTTTAGTGGCAAAACAAATGGGAGCGTATTACTTTCCTTTATTTCCTGTTCCAAATTTCCGCTTTTGAGGCAAATAAGACCCGGAGCAAAATAGATACCCGGCGCTATGCCCGTTTTTTTGACGGTTACTTTCGCTTTTTTAATCTGGAGAACTGGTTCGGTCAGAGACATCAGATCTTTCAATGACGCCTCGTCGCCCGAGAGGACATAGTGAAATTTTTGATTTCGGATGTCGTCGACTTTGCCGTTGAGGGTTCGGACATTGGTCAGTCCAAGTTCCTGTGCGATTGACTCAGCTACTTTTAATTTGTTGGCATTGCTACTCAGCAGTGTGAATTGAGCGTCAGGGTACATGATGGCCAGGGGAATTCCCGGGAATCCCTCGCTGAATCCCAGATCCAGGATCTGTTCACCTGAGCTAAGAGGGACAACTGTTGCGATTGCCAGGGAATGCGGCACATGTTTCTCGCTGATACTGTTAATGTCTTTCGGGCTGATGGTGTTGTTTTTCTCATTCCACTCGCGGTAGAGGGCTTCTAATGATTGAAGCTGGCTAATTTGCTGATCGTTAGAATGGGAAAAATATTTATTTATTATTTCCATAAAGACAAATATAAGGTATTCTTTATTGAAGTGCAATATTTCTGAAGACAAAATATTATAGTTGCAATTGTTTTGATACGTGACTCTGGTATAACAAGCTGGCTTACGGCTTCTTAAACACTAAAAATTCTGGTTGTACAATAAGAAATTGAAGAATTCGAATATTGTTGGAGCTAATCATAATGTGTTCGTTCACCCGTAGGTATACCAAAATGAAATGGCGTTTTACGATAGGCTATACGAAACGGCGGGAAACGACACATCTATATTTAATTCCCAGCACTCTTTTGTTTGTAATGTTCGGTTCTCTGATGATTCGTCTCGTCCATCTCCGGACCCTGCTCAATTTTTCTCCAGTCGATGGGCCGGTTGAATTTCTCCATGGCCTTGTCCCAATCGAAAACCTTTTTGTCAGGATAGGTAAGCGTATAAGGCGTGTAATCAGGGCTTCCCGTAAAGAAATCGCCCAGATATGAAGCAGTAATGTCGTATTGATTGACATACCTAACACCCAGAATATTGTAAATCACTTTCAATATAGAACCAAAATTAGCATGCGTTTTTGATACATAACCTTTCTTCACATGAGGCCCTGCCATCATTAAAATACTCCGGTGCCCGTCAATATGATCAACACCACCCTGCGGGTCATCCTCGGTTACAATCACCAGCATATCTTTCCAATAAGGCGTGCGGCTAAGGAAATGAAGCATACGCCCGAGTGCCAGGTCGTTATCTGCCATGTAAGAATGTAGATAAGGATACCCATCTTCCGGTCTCGGTGAAGCGCCATGGTCATTGGGCAACATCACTGTTATTAATTGCGGCATCTTCTCTTTACCTTTTAACCATTTTTTTGTAAACTCTTCTTCAAATTGGGTCATCCTGAACTGGTCGGGGATATTAGTATTGTACCCCGCAAAGTTGTGCGAGGTGCGGCTATACAAGGCCTTTTGCATGGGAACCATTACCAGGTGTGCGGCGCCTGTTGCCGTATCCGCCCATTCTTCCCGGACGTGCGCTGTTTCATTGGCCTGCCCGAAATTGTAGAACGAGATACGGTTCCTTTCCAACGCCTCCCATAACCCACCGGTCTCCGCGTAGTCTTCAGGATCCATACTTCCTGTAGAGCCCGGAAAACGCCTGCCGGGAGCCGACGAAAACAGTCTTGCAGTTTTACTCACACTTGAATTGGCCTCCACCCACTCATTGGGTATTACGCCCATCATCCAGTGATGACCATGAATGGATGCATCGCTATCACAATAAAAATTATCGCTGAAGGCAAACTGCTTCGCAGCTTTGGTATGATTGGGTGATATATTCACATTTCTCAATGTATCTTGTTTATAATAAATATCAACACCATTTCCATAGCGGGCGAGCGTATGATCGGCAACCGCATTGGCGTGTTGCCCAAGCACCTCATCAAAGGTTCTGTTCTCTTTGGTAATATAAACAATGTGTTTAATGGGTGGCTGCTTCAGACCCGGAACTGCAGGCAATGGGTTGTCATCATCGTTTAGTTTTAGTGTTGTGAAAGTGTTTCTTAAACTCTGTTGCGTAAACTCTTTTAACTTGGATTCATTGGGAGTACTGAGTTTTTGAAAAGTTGCTAACTGAATATCGCCCACATAGGTCCCCTGAATGGGCGCAACAAAGTTTTTGCCCCCATTTGGCCCTGCGCCATAGCCGCGACAGGATATAATATACATTTCTTTTTCATCACCAGACAGTGCAACCCGCGTCGGGCCCCAGCCCGTGGGAATAAGTCCTTTCGTTTTTTTAGTAGCGACATCAATGACCCCCACTGCATTGAAGCCCAGGAGGGCTGTATAGATGGTTCGGTCATCTTTACTTAAGGCAATACCAAACGGGAGTAAGCCCCTGTGTTTGTCAATGCTCTTGTCAGTCGTGATGGGTATTTTGCCAATGACCTTCCCTAGCTGATGATCAATGATTGCAATATTGTCGTTTGTGGCATTCGTCACGTAGGCATACTTTTTTCCTACAGCTATCGAGTTGGGACTGGCCCCACCCACCACCCTGGCATCTTCGATCATCTCGCCAACCAAGAGTCCTGTCTTAAGCCGATACAGTATTTTATTTGTTTTTAAATCGATACCGTAAACACTCATCGCTTCAGGAGCATTAGGACTTCCCACACCCGGAATTTCTTTTCCATCAATCACCGTCCCTTCTATCGATTCTTTGCTGTTATCTCCGTAAGGATGTCGATCGATCATCATCTTACCGGCGTTTTCAGGGGTTGCTCCTTTTACCAACGGGTAACTGTACACACCCACACTTGCAACCAGCGCGATATTCCTTCCAGGGGTGAGTGCTATACCAAAAGGCTGACGGCCCGTAGGTATCGATGCTGTGATCTTTTTTGTTTTTAGGTCGATACGAACCATTCGAAAATTGCCGCGATCGAGTACCAGTAACTCATCCCTGGCATCATTATAGACCAGATCACTTGTAAAACTGTGTTCAAAATTTTTACCTCCAACGACGCCATTCAAGGAAATAGAATCGATCATTCTTAAATTGATATAATCATATACGATCACGCTTCCGTTGTCGCCGCCGCTCAAATACACCTGTTTTAAGGTGGGGTGAAAAACCACGCCTAAAAATGAACCGTTTTTAAGTGGGGATTCAACGGTCTTTTCATAATCAGGAATTCGCTTCGCCTTCATCGTTTTCAGGTTAATCATCGTGATCACTCCATTGTGTAGCGTGATGGCGACATCCCCGCCGGGCGCGACTGCCAACCCAAAAGGATCATGGGTAATACGGATCGTTTCTCCGGCAGGTGTTACGTATCTCCCGCTGGGCAATACGGAATATCCTGCGGTGTCAATTTTACAATACTCATTGTAACCGGGGACCGTTAAAATGGTATGCCCGGTTTGAGTAAAAGCGAAATGATTCGCGCAGACGAGCGTAATCAGAAGTATAGTAAGTTTTTTCATAAATGCGATTTATAATGTGAATGCTTGCACTTGATTTTGGTCTGTTCTTAGTCATTGCGTCCTTCTCCTGTCGAAAAGAACGAAGCCGGCCCTAAGAAAATAGAATTTGCTTTTCTACGATCAAATCTTGTTCATTGACTTTTGGAGACGGGATAGAACACATCCGAATATAATCTGTTTTCTGACAAGTATAGTCATAATAAGCCTGTTCAATTTCTGAAAATTCCTGCTTCAGAACAATTTTTGACGGAATGTCTTCCAAATCCTGAATTGTACCCGAATCTTTTACCTTGGTGAAAATAATCCTCCTGGCTATAGGATTTCTATTGTAATCAAGGCTTAAGTAAATACCTCTGAGTAGCCGGGGGTTTTCAAAAAACGGTAATTGTAAGTATATGGTAACGAGAGCCAACTGGTTATTCGTAGATTCGTTGAGACTGATATACAGGCTTTGGTCCAGATTCAGTAAAGCCATTCCCTTGTTTATGGAGTTATAGGCATTTTTCCTGTATATTTTTATGCCGTGATCATTGGCCGACTTAAACAGTAAATACGGCTCAATTTTGAGGGCATCAATTGAAGACGACATGCTATAGCTTAAATATAATCCGAGATATCCCACGGAATTGGGAAACGTTTCCAAAGCGAAAGAATCTATTTGAGTTAGAAAAGAGGATTCTTCTATTTTTTTTAGCTCGTTTTCAATATCTGTCAGTTTTTCATTCATGTCAGCCGCACTATTTACCAGTCTTTTTCTGGAAATATTATTGACTTTCGACAGCGCATAATCAAGTGCCTCTTCTGGTTTGTTGCTTTCTTTAACGGATTGAATGTAAGTCGGTAACACCGTTGCATAGAGGGCCGACAGGATACTGGGCGAAAATGGCGTGCGGTTCGCAATATCTTTCATCTTCATCCCTTTGCTTCGTAAGAGGTTCAAGCGCTCATAAATATTGACCAGAACATCCATGTTTCGACAGATTTAATGGCGGCAAGATTGGAAATTTTCAGCGATCGCTACATTAAGACTTTGTTATGATAATGTGACATAAATATTAAATAATACATTACTGCGGGGCATGAATTTATAAATTATCGGAATTAATTTTTATGTATTGGCGCTGCCTCTATTTTTGGCAACTACAATATTATTGAATGTCTGAGAGTATTAGTGTTGGTCAATTTGCGACAAAGTCCCCTTGCCGTTTGAAATTTGTGCTGCTGACAGGCTTTGGCGTTTTAATTGCCTATTTGTTTGTTTACATTTTGCGAAAGTCTTTTACGGCATCTACCTATGATGGGCTGGGGTGGGGTAGTTTCAGTTTCAAAATTATTATAAGCGTTTCACAAATTTTAGGATATCTGTTGTCCAAATTTATCGGAATAAAACTTATTTCGGAATTGAAAAGACGACAGCGATTTCCCGCAATTGTTATTTCTGCTCTCGGGGCGGAGATAGCCTTGCTGTTATTTGCATTGATTCCATATCCCTATAATTTCTGGTGTCTTTTTATTAACGGATTGTTCTTGGGATGTATGTGGGGTTTCCTGTTTAGCTATATTGAAGGGAGATATTTTACGGATGTACTGGCCAGTTTTTTAGGAGTCAGTATAGTGATTAGTTCGGGGGCAGCGAAGTCGCTAGGGTTATTTGTGATGTCTCTGGGAATAGATCAGTTTTGGATGCCGGCTGTTTTGGGCGCGTTTGCCTGTCTGGGCCTTATAATGATTTCATTTGGTCTGGACCGAATGCCGGACCCCTCTCCGTCAGATATTCAGGAACGTTCAATTCGGAAACCTTTAAACAAAGCAGAGCGAAAAGAACTTTTCAGACGGTATGTATCAATACTATTACCCTTGTTTATCGTCAATATATTATATACCGTACTGCGGGATATTAAAGAAGATTTTTTGGTAGATATCGTCAAAAGCACTTCTATCAGGCTTGAGCCTTTTCTGTTTGTAAAGATTGATAGTTTGGTGACAGTCATTTTGCTGGTGTTATTGGGTTCGATGTTTTTGATAAAGCAGCATAGATTGGTGATCCATATTCTTTTCGTGTTGATGCTGGCCGGTTCGGGATTGATATTTTTTACCAGCACCGGATTTGAAAGTTTTCAAAATATCCCGATTCTCTGGCTTTTTTTACAGTCGCTGGGAATATATACCGCATACCTGGCGTTTCAGACGATCTTTTTTGACCGGTTCATTTCATTGTTCAAAATCGCCGGTAACGTGGGTTTTTTCATTTACCTATCGGATTTTTTGGGCTATCTGGCCTCCTGTGTTTTTTTGCTATTAAAATCCTTCTTTCATGTAAATATTAACTGGTTGCAATACTATAACAAGTTGGCTGTTACGGTGAGTGTGGTCTGTGCCCTGGCAATAATTTTAGCCTTCATCTTTCTAAACAAAAAAGTAATTTATAATATCAAAAGTAAACAAGCATGGAGAAGATCAAGTGTATAATTTTTGATTGGGCGGGAACAATGGTTGATTTCGGCAGTTTTGCTCCGGTTAATTCTTTCATAAACGCCTTCAGAGAAGCTGATATTGATATATCGGTTAAGCAGGCAAGATTACCGATGGGGCTCAATAAGATAGACCACGTGAAAGCAATTTTTGGAATGACTGAAATTGAAAATCAGTTTCTTGAAAAATATGGAAGGAAGTGGAACGGAGATGATGTGGAGAAAGTGTATGACAAGTTTAAAAATGAGCTTTTGGTATCATTGAAGGAATACGCGGAACCTATCGACGGAGTCGCAGCAATGATAAATAGTTTGAGATCAAAAAATATCCTGATCGGATCCACCACGGGCTACACTTCTGAAATGATGGAGATCGTGAGGCCAATTGCGGAAGAAAAAGGACTTTCTGTTGATTGTTGTATCGCTTCAGATTTAGTGCCCGCCGGAAGACCCGCACCCTATATGATATTTGAAAATATGATCGAGCTGAAGGTGGATAGCCTGGATGCTGTAATAAAGATTGGAGATACCATTGCCGATATTAAAGAAGGCGTGAATGCCAAGGTAATATCGGTTGGCGTAATCAAGGGCGGGAATGAATTGGGGATGACAAAGGAGGAGCTGGACACAGCAAATCCTGATGAACTTAATGAAACAGTAACCGGCATTGAAACGAAGATGCGAGAAGCAGGTGCCGATTACGTGTTGGACAATATATTGGAATTGCCCCGGTTAATTGAAATTATAGAAAAAGATTAAGAATAATGACAGACTATTTATTGCTTACGCCCGGTCCTCTTTCTACGACTAAGACAGTGAAAGAAGTGATGTTGCATGATTGGTGTACCTGGGACGATGATTATAATGTGAATATTGTTCAGGAGATTAGAAAAGATTTGGTAAAGCTGGCGACATCTGAAGACGACGAATATACTTCCGTACTGCTGCAGGGCAGCGGGACCTATTGTGTGGAAAGTGTTATAATTAGCGCCATTGGCGGGAAAGATAAACTGCTTATATTATCAAATGGTGCATACGGAGAGCGAATAGAGGTTATTGCAAAGTGTGCAGGCATCAATTTTACAAAACTTTCTTTTCCTGAAACAGAGATCTTAAACGAACAGACGCTGCAAAGCGCGTTGGAAGAGGATAAAGACATCACGCATGTTGCTTTTGTGCATTGCGAGACAACAACCGGTATTCTAAACCCGATAGAGAAGCTCTGTAAAATCGCCTCGTCGTTTGACAAACGCATTATAGTGGATGCTATGAGCAGTTTTGGTGGCATTCCCATGGATGTGGCAGCACTAAATATTGATTTTTTGGTTAGCAGTGCCAACAAATGTATTCAGGGCGTACCTGGTTTTGGTTTTGCAATAGCAAAAAAAGAAATGATGGAGACCTGCCGCGGCAAATCTAGCAGCTTGTCCCTGGATTTGTATGACCAGTGGTACACGATGGAAAGCCAAAAAGGAAAGTGGCGATTCACCTCGCCGACACATGTTGTCAGGGCTTTTAAGCAGGCGCTTTGGGAACTTGATGAAGAGGGTGGTATAACAGCAAGAAACAGGAGGTACAGTGAGAACCGGGATACGCTGATCGAGGGCATGAAGAATATTGGCTACACGACTTTGTTAGACAGCGATGTTCAATCCCCGGTGATCACGTCGTTTTTGTATCCCGGAAAGGAATTTGATTTCAGGGACTTTTACAATTTTTTGAAAGGTGAGGGGTTTGTTATTTATCCTGGAAAGATTTCAACTGCGGATACATTCAGGGTGGGTACCATAGGTAATGTATTTCCAGGGAATTTTAAAAATCTTACCGAAATAATAAAAGGTTTTGATTACAATGGAAGATAGATACTTGACGGAGGGAGATATCAACAATTCAGTTTTAAGGAGAGATTGGGATCAGCAAATGGCAAAAACTGCATCCGCGGAATCGTTGGTAAGAGACCGGAATTGTTTTTTACATCAGTCGCTTTCTACGCCCTGTCTGGATAGCATTGAGCGTGCCGACGGCATATTTCTTTATTTAGAAAGCGGGAAGTCATATATGGATTTCCATGGTAATAATGTTCACCAGTTGGGTTACAATAACAGGTTTATTATTGAAAGGGTTATTGACCAGTTAAACAATTTGCATTTTTGCCCCAGAAGGTACACAAACAGGACAGCAATCGAATGCGCAGAATTGATATCGCAACTTCTGCCCCCGGATTTTAATAGAGTACTGTTTGCGCCTTCGGGTGCGTTGGCTGTGAGTATGGCGCTAAAACTGGGTAGGCTGATTTCGGGGCGATATAAAATAATATCCACCTGGGATTCGTTTCATGGGGCTACGCTTGATACCATTGCTGCGGGCGGTGAGGCACAGTTTAAAAAATCAATGGGCCCCCTGATGCCGGGAGTTATTAATATCCCGCCTTTCATGCAGCGGGGGGGAATATTTGACGGTGATGAACAAAAATATCTGGAATACCTGGAGTACGTAATAGATAAAGAAAAAGAAATAGGCGTTTTGCTGATAGAGACCATTAGAAATACGGATGTTCAGATTCCATCAGAGAGTTACTGGAAGGCTATCAGGGAAATATGTGACAGAAATGATATCATTCTCATTCTTGATGAAATCCCCATATCCATGGGGCGCACAGGAACTATGTTTGCGTTTGAGAATTTTGGAATCGTTCCGGATATTTTGTGTTTGGGAAAGGGGCTGGGTGCAGGAGTCTACCCCATGGCCGCTATAGCTACCAAGGGCTCCTACAATATCGGCGCTGAACTTTCTTTGGGACATTTTACTTATGAGAAAAGCCCGGTTGGTAGCGCTGCAACCATTGCGGCTATTGAGTTTATACAGCAAAACGCCATTCTTGGGAGGGTTAATGATTTGCACAGCCTGTTCAGGGATAAGTTGTTTGAATTGCGAAGTAAACACCCCGTAATTGAAGATGTAAGGTGTATCGGCTTATTAGGTGCGATAGAGTTTGATAATGATTTGTCGGGAGAAACTTCCCTCGCAGAATCTGTATTGTATAAATGTCTCAACAAGGGGCTGAGTTTTAAAATCGCAAACGGAAACACGATTCAGTTATGTCCCCCTTTAATAATTTCTGAAGAGGAGCTTAAACAGGCCTTTTTAATAATTGATCAAAGCCTCTGCGAAGTTTAGCATCGTATATTATGGCGATTTGTAACATGGGTAATTGTTTCATGGATTTTCGGGAAGTAAAATGGATTCAAGGGAGTTTGTTCTTGCTTTCCTGTTAAGGGATAATCAAATTAATATTACCTGAATCTTAATTCATACGGCACAGGCGATTTATAAATAAATGAGACTACTTAATTCATATTTTTTGCAGGACCTGCACCCTATTTTTGAGCCCGAAAATAAACGCTTTGTGAGGTATATTTCAAGACAGTGCACTTATTAATCTATTGATGAATCAGTCGACTAAATTGCAAAAAACAACAAATAAAATAGATCAGTCATTCGACCTAATCGTTGTAGGTGGCGGTGTACTGGGTACATTTCATGCTTATCATGCGCTTGAGATGGGACTGAAAGTGGCGCTTTTGGAAAGAAACACACAACCCTTAGGCGCGACTGTATCCAATTTTGGACAAGTTATACCATCTGGTATGAATGGGAAGTGGCAGCAATTTGGTCGGGAGAGTCTGCAGATCTATAAAGAGATCCAGGCAAAGTTTGACATCTCAGTTCGGCAAAATGGTTCGATCTACATCGCCTCAGATAGCGACGAGGTTGCACTTATTGAGGAGCTTGGGCAAATTAATCAAAGTAACGGGTATGAGTCTCACTTGCTTGATAAAGGAGCCTGCCTTAGTAAGTATCCGGGTCTTCAGGCGGATTATGTAAAAGCCGGTCTGTTTTTTCCCGAAGAAGTTACCGTTGAACCGAGAGTAATGATCAGCCGGCTATTGCAATATCTTATTGTCGAAAAAAACCTCCACTATTTTGGTAATACAACCGCATCCGCTTGTAATGCTGTGTCGGGCGGTTCAGGTGGAGTAGAAGTAATTACCGCCGCTGGTCAGCGTTTGAAAGCATCGAAGGTCATTATTTGCTCTGGCGCCGAATTCAAACTGCTTTATCCGGAATTATTTGCATCCGGGGATCTGGAAGCCGTAAAAATTCAGATGCTTCAGACAATACCGCAAAGTAATTACATGCTTAACGGATCGGTTTTAACCGGGCTTTCGATAAGACGCTACGAAGCGTTTAGGGAGTGCCCTTCATTCTCTGCAATCAAGTCGAAGGAAGATCCCGGTTCGTTCGAGAAAAAATGGGGCATACATATTCTCTTCAAACAGGCAGTTGACGGTTCGGTTATTATTGGCGACTCGCATGAGTATGCTGCCGCTTCGGATATTGACGCTCTAGGTTTTGATCTTAAGGAAGAAATTGATGAATATATCCTTCAGGAAGCAAAGAAAATATTTGATCTACCATCATATAAGATCCGAAATCGCTGGTATGGGATTTATTCCCAGGCCAGGCATCAGGATATCTTTCAGCGGGATATTGATGAGAACATACATGTGGTAACCGGCATCGGGGGAAAAGGAATGACTGCTTCAGCCGGTTTTTCAAAAGAAAATATTAAACAACTACTTAACTGAAACTATTGATGGCTGGGAAAACTAAAATATTGGTCGATGATCAGGTAGGAACAACCGGCGTTAAGCGCTTCCTAATGAAGAGCGGGAAGTCTTGAAGATTTACGGTTTTCTGGTTTTTGTAAAGAGGCATATCTATAATGAGACCATTTCAACTGGCTTAATAAACTGAAATTTTAAACATGGAATTAGCACCTGGACCTAGTGGAAAATTTTCGCTTTTTATAATCTTGTTCTTGATGATTGTAACGGATTTGAGTGCCCAGAGTAAAGACACACTTAGGGTGGATAGTGTCGTCTTGTCCAACCACATCGGCATTGAAAATATTTTGCAAGGCAGTGTTGCCGGGCTTAGGGTGAAGAGCTGGTCGGGAACACCTGGGGCTCAGGCTACCATCAATTTGCGTGGATTAAGCCTCGACCCTACCGATCAATCGATTATGCCGCTCATCCTGGTAAACGGGGTGCCTGTCATTGCCAGTCCTTCAAATATAACGGGCATCAATCCCCTCAGTTATTACGCACCAGAACAAATAGAACGCATTGAAATTATCAGGGATATTGATCAATTGGCAGCTTATGGTGTGCAGGCCCCTAACGGAGCTTTAAATATCGTGATGAAAGAGGGCGAGTCGGGGCAGATTCGTGTCAGGGGTAATGCTTTTGCCGGTTCAAATTTTCTTCAAAGGAGCAGTTATCACAAGGATGCTTTTTACGATTTTAATACGATTGCCCGCAGGCAGGTGTATGGAGACGGAGGGGTGCTGAGCGGTCAGAACGTATTGGTTGATGGCGCCGGTACTTACGGCTCTTACTTATTTGGATTATCAAATTTTCAGGATAAGGGTGTCATAAAAAACACCGGGTTTGGCGCCCAGTCCCTGTTTCTGAATGCACGATATAACATCTCGGACCGGCTGACGGTGCGCTTTTATAATAACCTGGCGCTGGCAAATCGTAACGGGCGCTACGCGGGAGATTATACCCGCGAACTGACTCTCCCCGTAATTGACGATGAGAAGTTCTATATGGACAAAAACAGAAATATAGGTCTCGTTTCATCGATGGGGATAGCTTACACGCTGGGCCGCGGTCTGGAGATCAAGTCGGTTGCCGGCCTGTCTTACGAAGGTGCAAGCCGTGATTTGTACATACCTTCTAATCTTCAGGCTGGAAATATTTACGCCTCAAGCGCTGCTTATAAAAGGCAGTTGATAACGGTAAATACCACGCTAAACTACCTGTACAAGATATCGGAGGCGTTGAAAATGGACATGATACTTGGCAATGAAATAAGGAACATTGATAACAGACTGACTTCCGTAAACGGGCGGCGTAAAATGGCAAGCGGTGGGTCTGATTTTGTCAAAGTAGTTACGGGCTATAATGCCAGTCAGGTCAACGCGCTGTCTGACCATGAAGTGGAAAAGGCTGTATCATTTTATGGTAACTGGAAGTGGAATTATAAGGAAGATATCAAACTAAACATGGTACTGCGCGCTGACGGAAGTTCGCTATATAATAATAAATGGTCGCTTTATCCGGCATTGGGCATGCATTATGATTTTAAAAATACCTTAAGGCTGCCGGTACAAGCCAAAGTAGCCGTTGGCCAGACGGGAATACTAAGCAGACCGGAGGTTTATCGCGGCGAATTAACGGGCTATGGAAATTATTATGGAGGCAATTACCTGGGGATTGGCGAGCTATATCCCTCGTTCGCAGACGCAAAAAGCGTTAGGATAACGCATTTCAATGTTGGGTTGGCTGTCGCCATTCTTCCCTCTCTTAACCTTTCTGTCGATTATTTTAATAAAGTCTATCGCGATTTTACTTTTCAGCGAACATTGCCTAACATCAGCGGTACTGATTATAAGTATGAAACGGGAGGATCTATCGGGCTGCAGGGTGTAGAGCTTAACCTCGATGCAACATGGATACAAACACGTCGTTTTCTTTGGGCTGGTAATTTTAATGTAGCTGCTTACCATAATAATGTTCGAGCGCTGCCCGCCGAAATTGAAAATACCAGTCTGGCCTACCTCTCGGCCCTTTCAAAGGGAGATGCGGTCACGTCGCTGATTGCTTATGAAGCAGGGCGGCAGAAGATCATCGGGCAAAGTGAGCCCAAAGCTTTTGGGGGATTGACTAATACGTTTAAAGTTGGAAATATCTCAGCCAGCCTTGTAATGAGCTATGCATTAGGCGGGCATATAATTACAGAGTCGTTTAACAGCAGGTATTATGCTGATAGGGTACAATATGATTTTCCTACTAAAGCATCTGAAACGCCTTATTATCTGGTGACGGCAGACTTAGACAACCGAACCATTTATCAGGGTGTCAGAACGGTTGAAAATGGTAGTTTCCTCAGGCTCAGCAGGGCGGCTATTTCCTATCACACGGGTTCTTTATTCAAAGAAAAACTGACCGACATGGAGATATTTGTACGTGGAGATAATCTGATTACGATTTCCAGATACAGTGGATTAAATCCCGAGGAGAATGTTGCTAATGTTCGCAAAACGGACTTGAGCGCTACCGGAACACCTTTACCGTCTTCCATCGCAGTTGGATTAAAACTGATTCTCTAAGATGTTACATAAAAGAATAGATAATATGAAATATAGAATATTTGTCCTTTTCGCACTTGTAACCATTCTTTTTTCGTGTCAGAAAGCACTAACGATTAAGGAGTTGGAAAACAGGACAGTGGCTCAGGACTATTACAATACACCGCAGCGGGTTGAACAAGCCGTTATTGGAGGTTACGTTGATCTGAGAAGGGCACTGCTGGCCAATTATGCCTGGATCATGTATGGGGAAGCAAGGGTCGGCGATCTGAATGTAGCAGTCGCCTATCAAAAGGATGTCGCTGCCCAGAACCTGACTTTAAACGATCGTAACGTAATGCAACTCACTAACTGGGAATATTTCTACGATGTCATTAAAAATGCAAACGATGTGCTGGATATTGTAGCTCGGTCGAACGGAGATATTCTTAGCAAGTATGAACAAAATCTCTTCAGGGGTGAGGCGCTGGCATTAAAGTCAATGGCCTATTTCTATCTCGCCCGGGTTTGGGGAGATATCCCTTCGGCTGAGAAAGAAAATATGGGAAAGCGATTGACCAATAAGGAAGCCGTAACCCGGGCAGCAGCATGGGCAACCGAAGCTAAAAACCTGTTACCCTGGTTATTGATCAACAACGATGGGATTGGGAGCACAGCGCTGACAGCAGTACGGTTCAATAAGACGGCCATTGTTTCATTGCTTGCTCACCAGGAGCTTTGGCTGGGTAATTCACAAAAAGCGTATGATCTGCTCAATAATACTTTTACTCCACAAACGGCAGACAGCCTGTCAACTTTCAACCTTTCTATGGGCACAGACAACCGGGTAGTCATACCGGCTGTCCCCCTGAATGGCAACGTTGTACAAATGCCGCTTAACAGATTAAATGCGATTTATCCAAATGCAGACAAACGTCGGACCACCATGTTTACTGTTTTACCAAAGGAAAATATAGCGAAGCTAATCGTCAGAAACGCAAGTGAATTAGAGATACTTCCTGTAAGGGAAATCAAGCTTCTTTTTTCGGAGGCGGCATGGCGATCCGGTCACTTATCTGAAGCGAAAAATTATCTGATCAGTGCTGCTACCGGTGCTGTTGAAGACTACAATGTTCTAACTGAGCAAACATTCGGTGATGCACTCTTGCTGGAGCGGCAACGCATGCTTGTTGGTACCGGCCAGCGTGTTTTTGATTTGATCAGATTTGGTAAAGTCAGCAACTATATTTCTTTATTTACCGAAGCTGATGTGAGCAACGGAGCTGCGTACTGGCCGGTGGCTGAAAAAAGCAGAAAAGATAACTCATGGGATCAAAACAGGTATTGGTTAAATCGTTAAGCGGATTTAAAAAGCAAATTCAATGAAGGCATTAATAAAAGTAGTTGGTTTTCTTTGTGTGGTATTGATCATTGCCGTGAATGTCAGCGCACAGTCAGTGATGAACGGTAAAGTGACAGACACGCACGGAGTCCCCCTGGTAGGAGCTTCCGTTAATATTGCGGGACGCAACGCCGGAACGAGTACCGACACGCTGGGAAGGTTTCAGTTAAGGCTGCACCATGGAGATACATTATTCTGTTCTTTTATAGGTTATAGTCCTCGCCGCGTTGTGTTTAATAAGGCCGCTGATCTGGTGATCCAATTGTCAGAGGATAATCAGAACCTGGATCAGGTCGTTGTTACAGGATATAAATCGCAGGCCAAGGCGGAGATTACCGGCTCTGTGGCTACTTTAAAGATGGATCAGGTAACGGAGGTACAAGCAGCCGAATCATTCAGTTCTTTATTACAGGGGAAAATAGCTGGCGTTAATATTCAACTGAATTCAGGAGAACCAGGCGCCTCCCCGGCAGTAATTATCCGGGGGCTGGCTGCCGTCACACGCGGTGATGCTTCCGCTATATCGGAACCGTTATACGTGGTAAATGGCATACCGATCATTTCAAGAACAAGCAGTGAGTTTGCAATTACCAGTACAAATGTGCTGGCGGATCTGAATCCAAGCGATATTGAAGATATTACCGTATTGAAAGACGCTTCTGCTGCGGCGATTTATGGTTCAAGAGCTGCCAATGGCGTGATTTTGATCACCACTAAAAAGGGAAAAAGAGGTAGGTCTCAAATCAATCTTAGTATTCGCACAGGGATCAATTTTGTGCCGCCGTTGTTGGATATTGCAGGTGGGTTAAAAGAGCGGGAACAGGTGCAGCATCTTTATGATCTCTATGCACCTTATGGAGTTTACATGCCTGCGATGTACACAGATGTCACCAATCCATTCTATAATAATTCATCCGACTGGCAGCGCTACCTGTACAGAACTTCAATCACGCAGGATTATGGCGGCTCTGTAAGAGGTGCAGGTGATTTCGGTCAGTATGATATTAGCATGGGCTACATGAATAGTAAGGGGATATTGTTCAATACTGGCTTTAAGCGTTATAGTACGATGGTCAACACTAGTTTTAACGCGTTGAAGAATGTCCTGGTCATCAATAATGCGCTGGCTATTTCCCGCACTGATCAGAGCAGAAATCCAGATGCGCTCTCCACGAATTACTCATCATTGCTGCCACTTCCGAACAATCCGATCGTAAAAGGTACGGAAGTGTATTTGCCGGGCAAGAATTCCAATCTGAATGATCGGATACGTTTTAGTACAGAAGCTGCGCTAAACCCCTTCCGGAATTTCACCTACAGGGCCACCGTTAGCCTTGAATACTTGCGGGCTATGCGGGATTCATATTCCGAATCCAGACGAACCCTGCGAGTGTCGAATAGCAGCGGCGTTGGCGAAAACCGCAATTTACTTTTCCAGCATACGCTAACTTATACACCGAAGTTTGGTAATGGGCATAGTTTGAGTATTCTCGGCGGGCAAAGCTTAGAAAAAAATGAATCGAAACTAACCAATGTAAGCAGTGTCACGAGTGCGCCGTCTTTATCTCAATCTGTTCATTGGCCAAAAGGAGGTAGTATCGGATCCAGCAATTATACTGCCAGTACATTGCTGTCCTATTTCAGCCGTGTGGATTATTCATACAAACAAAAATATTTATTGGGAGGATCGATAAGAACGGATGGGTCTTCGAAATTTGGAAAAGATAACCGATGGGGTGTATTTCCGTCTATTTCTGCAGGCTGGAATTTCTATAAAGAATCAGCGCTATCTCAGTTGGGATGGCTGTCGAACGGAAAATTGCGCGGAAGTTTTGGCTTGTCGGGTACAACCTGGGATAACAACTATCTCGCCTTGGGTATAATGGACGGGGGTTCATTAGATCGATATAACTCATTGCTCGAAATTTCTTACGGTGGTGTATCAGGATTTACGCCTACCTGGTTTGATGGATTCAAGAATGATAACCTTACCTGGGTAAAAACCAAAATGGCAAACGTTGGGATGGATTTATCTTTTTTTAAGGGTAAGGTGGAGTTTATTTTCGATGCTTACGAGAAGTTGACTAACGGATTGTTATTGACCACTTCGCTGCCAACAACTTCCGGGTATAACGAAGTATATCGCAACGCAGCGGATGTACTCAACCGGGGATTGGAATTTACTTTGAATACAGATGTTCGTCGCGGTAAAAATTTCTCCTGGACCAGTAACCTGAATTTTGCCTATAATAAAAATAGGGTAGTACGGCTCCCTGATGGTAATGCAGACATCATTAAAATAAGTACGTCGGGGCAGGATTTCGGGTCGATTGTTCGCACGGGAGCCCCGCTAAATGGATTTTTCTTCTACCAGTCGGAAGGCGTTTATCAATCAGAAAAAGAAATTCCGATAAACCCCGCGACCGGGAAACCATTAATTGGATTACAGAACAAACCGTTGGCGGTCGGCGATCGTAAATTCAAAGATCAGAACGGGGATTATCGTATAAACGTTGCTGATCGCGTATATGCCGGCGACCCAAATCCAAAATGGTCCGGTGGCTGGACAAATGATTTCTCATACAAAAAATTCAGCTTTAATGTGGTCTCAACATTTGTTTCCGGGAGAAGTATTGTAAATACAGCGCTGCTGAGTCGACTCAGGATGGGTAAAGAATTTGCCGGGGCTACCTCCCTGCCCAATTTTGACCACTATTCAATTTGGGAAAAGAGCGGCGATAATGCCAGGTATCCCACCTTGAACCCGTGGGGTGACGCATCACAGATTGTGGATTACGATTCGGAATATATTGAGGATGGATCATATTTTAAAATTAAATCAGCCACACTTTCTTACATCATTAATAAGCGTTCGGCAACGAGGTTTTTTCCTTTTGAGAGGATGAGGGTCTATTGTACACTCGATAATGTAATCACGTTTCAAAAATACAGCGGACCGGATGCAGAATTAACGACCATTGATGGTTTTGACAAGTCTGGCGGATACCCGATGAGAAAGATGCTATTATTCGGAATTTCCATCGCATTATAATTTCAAAAACTGCAGGTTATTGAACCATGAAACGTCCATAAACATGAAAATTAACACATGAAAAATAAATTTATATTTATCATATACGTTGTGGCTTTAGTCTTTACGGTGGCATCATGTAAGAAATGGCTGGATGAATTACCGATCACTACGGTAACCGAAGACCAGGCCTGGCGCACGGGCAGTGATGCTGAGGGAGCCGTAGCTGCAGCCTTCGCAATTTTTCGGAGAGCGCTATCCGGACTCACCAAGGCAGATACGCCTGCAACCACCCGTTGGGGATCCTGGGGAGATTATTATTTCTGGGGCGATGGACGCTCGGGAGACTGGATCACGCCTAATAACGATGGAGACTGGCAGGCTTCTTTTGAAAACCACCTGATCCGAAGGACAGAATTGGAGCCTTTAACGAACTGGCGGCTTTTTTACAGAACGATTGAACAGTGCAATCTTGTGCTGGAAAAAATCCCCGACATCAAAGAAGGGTTTACCGAAACAAGAAAAAAACAGTTGTTGGCGGAGGCCCGTTTTCTTCGGGCTATGTCACATTTCTATACCGCTCGTATTTGGGGAGATATTCCTATCAATCTGAAGGCACGGAACGTGGAACCATTGGGCAGGGAGCCGCTTAATAAGGTAATGAAAATGGTGGTGGATGAAGTGTCAGAGGCAATACCCGAATTACCCTGGCAATACAGTGGTTCAATAAAACAATCAATGTCCAGAGGTACAAAAGGCGCAGCCCTGGCCCTGAAAGCTCATGCTTGCATGTGGTTGAAAGACTATCAGGGGGCATCAGATGCCATTAAAGAAATCATCAGCTCCAACACTTTTCAGCTGGTGCCGATTGAAGGGTTTCGCGATCTATTTGATAAGGGCGAATCCCAGGAAATAATATTTGAAATGTTCTATGATACAAAACTGGGAGAGTTCTCAGATTATTACGGGCATATTCTTACTTATTATCTTACGAACCCTTATACCTCGAGGGGAAATTTGTCATTAGCCGTACCAAAATCTAAAATATTAGAGATTTTCCCGGACTATACCAGAGATAAATCCGACAAACGGGTGCCCGAGTTTTTTCAGAGCATTGATTTTTCTGTGAGCGCCAGCGAATTGCGCCCCATTTTTACGGATCCTTTACAAAACGGAGAAAGAAACATCATGTTTGCCAAATTCAGGAAGGCAAAGGATCGTAGCTATAATATCATGGAAGGCCCGGTTCCTATTTTCAGATACGCGGATGTGCTGCTCTTGAAAGCAGAAGCAGATGCAAGGCTTGGAAAGATTCCTGAGGCGCTTCAAAATCTTAACGCCGTACGTTCGCGGGCCGGCATCCCGGCATTTACAAGGGACGATCAACCTGTAGTGATTGAAGAGGTACTTGAAGAACGCCGTAGGGAACTGATCGGAGAATATCATAGGGTGTATGACCTGGTACGTCTCGGGCGCCTTCATGAATTTAATAAAAATATTACGGAACAGGCAGAAAAAGAGGGGGCGGGATTTTGCCCCGTGAGTCAGGAAGCTTTCGCGAACAATCCTAAGATGGAACAAACTTATTATTGGCAATTCAATCAATAAAGTATGAAAATTTTTCTAACCGGAGCGATCCTTATTCTTCTTACTGCAGGATGCAGCCGGGATTATTTTACGGACGGAGGAAGTCTTTCTTTAGAGAAGACGGCAACGTTGGGTGTATCCACAACTGATTACCTGAGAACTCAGGGAACATTATTTGATACCCTGGTTACGTTGATTGAGATGAGTGGGTTGGAAGCCGCTGTTAATGCAAAAGGGAATACATTTTTGGCTCCCAGTGATTATTCTATATACAATTATTTGAACCTGGTATTTCCGGATCCTCAAAAAAGACCTGCATCATTGCGGGCCATCCCGCAGGAAGAAATGAATAAGATTACCGGGATTCTGAAGAATTACATTATTCCGAATCAGGAAGTAGTTCGGGATAAATTAGCGACCACGTACAGCTATTTCACGACTTATGGAGAAAAAAAGGCTCGTTTTAACCTGGTTCAGGATGATTATTTAGGTAATGTAAAAATGGGTGCAAAATTTATCGTTTTTTCATTGAATACTGCTGCGCCCGGACAAAAAGAAAGATACCAGTCGGTACAGGTTGCCACTTCAGATCTGCATTCCACCAACGGTGTGGTCCATCTGCTAATCTCAAGCTCACATATTTTCGGATTCAATTAATCTTAAAGTGATAAAAAAAATGCCCGCGATATTATCTAAAAAAATTTCTCAAAAGATAGCAGTGTTGCTTGGATGCGGAATCTTGCTCATTTCCTCCTGCACTAAAATTCCACCGGAGGGAAGCATTGCACCCGACATCAGCTATAAGAACAGAAAGCAAAATGCGATTTCCGGCTTGCGTCAGAATATTGGGACATTTCAGGCCAGTAAATCCTCTCTGCCGCTAAAATTCGAAATTGAATCTGTTCGTGAACTCAGTGGTAAAAGTATCAGTGCGCTGACTGATAAAGTACCGGTCATAAATTATAAAAGCGCTGTTGTTGGCAACGAAACTCCTGCAGAACTGGCAATAAAATCAGATACCGTTATGGTGCCTGCTGCAGGTATCAACGAATATACCGGTGTTCTGGAATTTCAGGAAGGAAACCGGATCCCAGCCGGAGAGTATCATTTTGATATAAGCGTTTCCAATACTTCCGGAAGCAGGTTGCTGAAAGATGCCCTTGTAGTGGAATTTAAGGAGTTTGATATAATATCCTGGTCATCTGGAATGGCCCGAAAACCAGAAATAGAAAAGGTGGGGGATACTCCCAACCAGATTCGGTTTATGGGATACTTAAATGGGAAACAGCTTTCCGGCGAGGATATTGATTTTACTAAAAATCGCGCGGCCGGCTTCAAAGGTAAGTTTGTGAACGACACCAATGAAGGAGAAGTGTGGAGTGTAAATTTCCCGGTGAAGGAATCAAATACTTACTGTACCTGGAGGATCGTAGATGCCGCTGGTGTTGTCAGTTATCAGTCACTCAATTTCAATTTTGTCATTGGAACTCCTGGCAGCTACGTGATCAAATTATATAAATAATAGATAATGAAAGTTTTTATTAAATGTTATAGTCTGCTTTTGGCGGTTAGTTTCTTTTTCTGTCAGCATGCTGATGCCCAAGCGGCTAAAAGCAAAAAAATACTGGTGATTGGGGTGGACGGTATTATCAGTACGGCCGTTGACTACGCAGCCACTCCTGGTATTGGGAGGCTCAGGTCCAATGGTTCGTTCAGTATGAACGGGTTCTCCGGAGTCCCGGCTTATGCAAGTTCCGGCTGGGCAACACTACTTACGGGTGTCTCTTCCGAAAAACATGGTGTAACAGTTGCTGAATCATTTACCGGGAACAACTTTGCTAAATACACGTCCGTTGTCACGCATATCAAATCTGCCGCGCCTTCTACAACGGTTGCTTCTGTTGTGCGAACTGCTGAAATAAATAACCTGTTGAATCAGGCAGCTAACTACAAATTTCAGTACGGCACGGATCAGGAAGTTTACAATAAGTCATTAGATCTCGTAAAACAGGCTGATATGGGAGCTGTGTTCGTTCAGTTCAGCGGACCTGCTGATGCCGGTAAAGAAGTGGGTTACCAGCTTCGGCAGGCCCGGTATGTATTATCTATTCAGAAGATTGATGAATATGTAGTGGGGTTACAGACGGCCATTCAGGCACGTGCAAGTTACAGTAGCGAGGATTGGAATATTTTTCTGGTTTCTACGCATGGCGGAACAGAGAGTGCGATAGCTCAAAGCACCTCAGCTGAAGAGATTAACGTGCCAATTATTTTATCCGGAGCCGAATTAGATAAAAAAGAACTCGTGGGAACTTCTATGGCGCCCCGGGAAAACACGGATAATATACTCACTATTAACAAAGCGCCTACAGGCGCCGTCACTTATGTTCGTATTCCAATTAAAGGAACTGCTTTACAGGGAATGAATAGATATACGATCGAATTTTGGGTCAAAGCCGGCGCTAATACAAGTGACCCATCGATCATGGGGGATAAGAACTGGAATTCAGGCGGTAATTCGGGCTTTACGATATGCAGAAGCGGGGCTTCATGGAAGATCAATTTTGCGAATCAGAAATCGGAGCGGTATGATATCGGTTCAGGGAGACCGCTTGAAGACGGGAATTGGCATCATCTGGCTGTAGCATTTGATAAGACAAGGTTATGTACCGTTTATCAGGACGGGGAACAAGTGGCGCAATCCACACTGACCTATAAGGATGCCGATAATATGGCTTCGCCTTATGACTATCTCTGTCTGGCGCAGGAGGGAACGCAGACCTACAGAGATGGCGGACCTAACTGGGCAGGTTCCTTTAATGAAGTCAGAATATGGACTGATGTGCTATCGGGAGAAACAATCAAAAAGTATATGTACCTACGCAATATTGAGAATGGTAATCATCCCAATAGGAACTCGTTGGCGCTTTATTTGAAAATGGATGAAGTTACCGGAAACGTGGTAAGGGACTTTAGCGGTAAAGGGAATAATGGCGAGATAGTGGGCCCTGCAAGTGAGCGGCATCCTTATTATCCTATCAGTCTCACAGACGTGGCGGTAAATGTTTTGAGTCACCTGGGAATACGCCCGGACGCTGCCTGGGGAATGGAAGGAAACATACTAAAATCAAATGTCCCGTTCAGACTATTTAAAGTGAAAAACTAACACAAAGGATTATGATAAAGAGCAGAAATATTAAGATTGCCATCGTTGTGGTATCTACTGTGTTTGGTATTGTTATGGGATTTAGTTCCTGCAAAAAAGATAAAATACCACAGAGGGATGTGGCCGTAAAGGAACAACTTGTTGCAGGCAGGTTGCATGGTACCTGGGGGGCTCCTTATAATATTGTCACACCGGGCAATGTACCGCCGGAAATTTTTGGGACGATGAGACTGGTCTTTACCACAGATGGAGCTGGTAATCCGCTTCAGTTTATGGCGCAGGATTGCCCGATCATATTTAGTAACGGGGGTGCGGGGGCATGGAAGGTTTCAGGAACGGAGGACAGCGCAAAGGTCAATCTCACGGGTGTTGGTCCGGTTGACGACTTTGATGTTAAAGTTACGTCCACTACTCTCACGCTATCTTTTTTTATGGGATGGGAAAATACCGAAACAAAAGAAACCGGAAAGGGAAATTTTAAAGTAACGCTTAGCCGTCGTCAATAATCTAAAGTATTTTAAAAACAAGGTATGAAAAATAAATTAATATTGGTAACTGGTGTCATTGGAGTATATGTTATGGTCTTCCTTTCATCATGCAAACAGGAATTTGACCATACCATTGACACCGCAAACCCGACCATCGTCAGCTACAGCCCCGCTTCGGCAGTGGAAGGCATTTCTGTAAACAGCAACCTGGTATTAACTTTTGATAAGTTTGTTCAAAAGGGGATAGGGGAAATTATTATTGCCAGTAAGTCGGATACACAACGCATCGATATAAAATCGGACGCTGTCGTTATCGGGCAGGACAAACGTGTTCTTACTATTAAACCTGCTCGTGATCTCAAAGCAGATGAGTTCTACACCGTCATTTTGAATAGAGGATTAGTTACGGACTTACTGAAGAATCCTTATATGGGAGTGCCGGACGGATTTTCGTGGAAATTTAAGACCGTGGGAAAGAGCGGTCTCGCCATCAGCTCAATGAACCCGCTTCCCGGAAGTGCCGATGGTTCGTTATTTAAACTGGAACTGAATTTTGCCACTGATGTAAAAAAGGGGGCGGGAAATATTTCCGTTTTTGAAACTACCGGTGGTGTAAAGGTGGCAGAGGTTGCGGTGACCAGCCAATCAGTTGTGGTGGAAGGAAGGCAGGTTACTATTAAGCTTGGAACTCCACTTAAATTTGCCACTGGCTATTATGTGCTTGCTGATGCCGGTTCCATAACAGATGGTCAGGGTAAATCCTTTGAAGGTTTTTTGACGCCTCAGCAATGGAATTTTACCACAACCGCGGGTAGCGGAAACAGTCTGCTTGTGTACCTCCCATTAGATAATAGTTTTGCAGACGTTAGTGGTAACAGGTTTGATGCCATGCAGGGAGAAAAGGCTTCTGCTAAAGTGAGTTTTATTACTGACCCGGTAAGGGGGAGAGTTGCGTCATTTGTTTCGGGCTCATATGCCGTACTTCCCAAACACAATTTATTGAGGCCTGTGCTGAGCCAAAGTTATAGTTTTAATTTTTGGGTTAAGCTTGCGGCAGTAGGATCTGATCCAGTGTTGTTTTCCAACTCGGATTGGGATAGTGGCAGTAATCCGGGATTTGTATTGGCGACAGACGGGGCGCTTACATATACCGGCCCCGGATCACCCGGCAGAGGCTGGTTGTTTAAACTGGCTGGCTATTCACCCGGCAATAGTAATCGTATGGATTGGAGGGCTCGTGAAATGACCCCGCAAGCCCCCGCGTTGGCAAATAATCAATGGCACATGGTAACCACCGTTATTGATCAGACGGCAAAACTTCTGCACGTGTACATTGATGGTATAGAATATTCGAAAGCAACGCCCTATGACCTTAATTTGTTGAAAGGGCCACTTTGGGATAGCGTAAATGATTATCCTTTCACGATTTGGGAAGATGGAACAGGTGCTTATAATGCTAGTGATGCCACAAGAAAAGCGCTCAGTGGGCTCATGGATGACTTCAGGATCTACACAAAAGTTTTACGGCCGGATGAAGTGAGTAGTCTATACATAGCTGACCAGAAATAACGGATAGTCAATAGGGGATAAAGTATCCATTTTGATTGTACGGTGAAAATGCGTACATTTTTATAAAAAATATGGCTTCATCCTGCTTCCCACATCTGGAAAAATGATTCTTTCCATCAAGACCATTGAGCAGCTTATTCAATAAGATGGCTTTTCTTTTCTTTAGTCAGCCGACCAGGATAGCCTGAATTAGGTATTGCCAACCTGTAGGTCGGGCTTTAATTTTGTTCGATTATTAAAGTCTAAACATACATTATGAAACTCACTAAACTAAGCCTCTTGCTTTTTATAGCAGTATTTGGTCTATTTATTAGTTGTAAGAAAGGTGATCAGGGTCCTCCGGGGGCGACTGGTCCGCAAGGCGCTACTGGAACGCAGGGTCCCGCCGGAACTCCCGGTGCGACCGGAACCCAGGGTCCGGCAGGAACTCCGGGTGCAACCGGTCCGCAGGGAACCGCGGGGACGCCGGGAGCAACAGGCGCTACAGGACCCGCAGGCGCTACAGGAGCACAGGGACCTGCTGGTCCCGCTGGTACGGCCAATGTCCAGTATTCTGATTGGTTTACACCCGCCGCCCTTACGGTGTCCACAAAGTTTGGTGTGATTAATTTTGACTATAACAAAGCAGCGTCTGCGATCACTCAGGAAATCCTGGATAAGGGAACTGTTCTGGTATATGGGAAGCTGAACGGTTACAATGCTACCCTGTGGCCGACAGACCAGACGGCGGTGCTTCCCATCCACGTCTATTACATGAGTGGTACTTCCACAAATATTGACACCTGGTCGGCGGATGCAACACTCGGAAATATTAAAATAAATTTAGTTAGCAGTACCAATGCGTATTCAAATGATGGAGCCATCAATCACAGCCATTCTTTCCGGTATGTAATTATTCCGGGCTCAGTGAGAGTGGCGGTGACCAACGGACCGCTCAGCAGCCTGAGTTATAGCGAGCTTTGCAATGCTTTGAATATTCCGAAGTAGGGAGGCGCTTGACTTTACCCGCCGCCTGAACGTATCTTTCAGGACGCCCGCCCGGACGATAGGTTCGCCGCGGCCGACGGGGGCGGGAACGCTAAATGTTACCCGCCTATCGGTTTGCCCTCCTCCGGCGGGCAGGCTTGCCGAAGGTAAGCAGGCAAGGATGCCAGATCCCTGATCAGAACCTATAAGCAGCCATAAGAAAATAAATGTAATGATCGCATGATAGTGTATTATAACGGATAGTAGTGTATTGTAATATGTGATTTGTTGTGTAATTTAAAAAGCAAATCATCGGCGCTGGACATAAAGCAGGTATTTTTCATTGAAAAAAGGCTCGTCATAAAGTACGTTTAAAGGCAGGACGAACGGATCGGCATTGCTTTCCCCGATCTCCTGCTTCAGGTCGCCGCCTTTGAGGCATATAAGGCCTGGCGGGAATTGAGCGCCCGGAGTTAAGGCGGTGTTTTTTATGTTGATTTTCGCCTTTCCAATACGGAGAAGCGGTTTGCTCCAGGACATCAGATCTTTCAGTGGCGCTACCGCCCTGGAGACCACATAATCAAATTTTTGATGATGGATATCTTCCACCCGGCTGTGCAGGGTACGGACATTGGTCAGTCCGATTTCCTTTGCAACGGCTTCGGCTACTTTTATTTTCTTGCCGATGCTGTCGACGAGGGTGAACTGCACTTCGGGCGAAAAAATGGCTAGTGGTATTCCGGGGAATCCGCCTCCCGTCCCGAGGTCCAGGATTTGTTCACCGGGACTGAAGGGAATAACTGCGGCAATAGCCAATGAGTGCAGGACGTGCCGTTCATATAGGCTGTCGATATCCTTGCGACTCACAACATTGATCTTCTCATTCCAGTCACGGTACAGGCCCTCTAACGCCCGGAACCGACTAATTTGCGTATCGTTAAGATCGGTGAAATATTTTTCGATAATTTCCATCAGGGCAAAGATAGCCTTCGCCACTGAATCACCTCCTCCCTCTCCGGCGCTGGTACCTGTCGGAGTCGGGGTCGCTGGTGGGCAGCGGCGGATCAGGTTTTTGTTTGATCCAGATGGTGGTCTGGCGAGTAGTCTTGGGATTATCTTTTAAAGAAACCGAAACAGTCACTTTACTAACGGCTGGTTCTGCCGGCAGCACCAGGCTATTGCCTTCAAAACGTCCGTAATCGGTTGAGAAAACAAGCTCTTTATCAGTAAGCGGTTTCCAGCGCCCGTTGCTCAGCTTCCCATCAACATTGATATAATTGTACGTGCCTTTTTTCAGGCTGTCGGTGTAAAGATTGATATGAATACTCTCAATCGATTGCGCGCCGGCGCTAAATGCGGCGCAACATATTAAAGTCGTCAATATGAACTTCATCATCATGGTGGATTGTCAATTCATAGACGATCCGCCCAATTAAAAAGTTGGTCGCCCGCTACTGTTCAGTATAGCCGGGCTATTGCGTTATAGTTCTCAGCCCATTAACTGCCGTTTGTAGAGCTGGATTGTATTTTCAAAACCGAGGTAGAGGGCGTCGCTGATCAGCGCGTGGCCGATACTGACCTCATCCAGCCAGGGGATATTTTGGCTGAAGAACTGGAGGTTCTTCAAATCAAGATCGTGACCCGCATTCAGCCCCAGGCCCAATTCTCTCGCTTTTTCGGCCGCTCGCCGGTAAGGCGCGATAGCAGCTTCTTTTCCCTCGTGGAAATGGCGCGCATAACCTTCGGTGTACAGCTCAATCCGATCGGTGCCGGTTTCCCCAGCGCCTTCAACCATCCGTATTTCGGGATCGACAAAAATAGAAACCCGGATCCCGGCTTCTTTAAATACCCGGATGATCTCCTGCAAATATTTTTGGTTTTTGATGGTATCCCAGCCATGGTCCGAGGTGAGTTGTCCCAGGGCATCAGGTACCAGTGTCACCTGGTCGGGTTTGGTCTCCAGCACCAGTTGTACAAATTTATCTTCCGTACAATTCCCTTCAATATTAAATTCTGTAGTAATAATTTTTTTCAGCTCTCTGACGTCCGCGTAACGGATATGTCTTTCATCGGGGCGAGGATGCACGGTAATTCCATCGGCGCCAAAGCGCTGTGCATCGATAGCCATTTGAATGAGGTCGGGAACGTTCCCGCCGCGCGAGTTTCTGAGCGTCGCTATTTTGTTGATATTTACCGACAGTCTGGTCATAGTTAAATAGTTTGAATATAATTTACATCAGGAAAACTACAAAGGTATTGATCCCGTGGAATCACACAGGAAATGTGGATCAGGAGCCATTTTCCGCGGGATGCTGACCTGATATAGCCTCTTCGCTCATTGGTAACAGTTTCTTAATAGGAACATGTAGTTTCGCTGGCTCATTGTCTCCCTTTTATCATCAGGTATTCCTTATTTTTGGCGAAAACATACTGATGAAGAAGTTGTATTTGCTGCTAGCCCCTTTGATGTTATTACTACCCGCTTTTGCCCAGTCCCAGTCGCCCGAAAAACCGAAGAGGCCAAAATTGGTCATCGGCCTGGTAGTGGATCAGATGCGATGGGATTTCCTGTATCGTTACGCCGATCGCTATGGCACAGGCGGATTTAACCGGTTGCTGGAAAAAGGATTCAGTTGCGAGAACACGTATATCCCCTATACACCCACCTATACAGCCGCAGGACATGCCAGCATCTATACCGGTTCGGTGCCCGCTATCAACGGGATCGTCGGCAACAACTGGTACAGCCGCCAAAATAATAAATCCGTTTATTGTACAGATGACGATGGCGTGCAAACCGTCGGTAGCAACTCTAAAGCCGGATTGATGTCTCCAAAGAATCTCTGGACCTCAACCGTTACTGATGAACTCCGGCTGGCCACCAATTTCAAAAGTAAAGTCGTAGGCATTGCGCTTAAAGACCGCGGAGCCATCCTGCCTGCAGGTCATGCAGCCGATGCAGCCTACTGGTTTGATAACGCATCCGGTAGCTGGATTACCAGCACCCACTACATGAAAGAGCTCCCGCGATGGGTGAAGGAACTGAATGACAAGAGTCTGCCCGACAAATACATGGCGGCAAACTGGAACACCCTTTATCCAATAAATACTTATACTCAGAGTACGGCCGATCAAAAGGATTATGAAAATGAATTGGGAGGATCAAACAGTTTTCCTCACCAAACTTCAACAATCGGGCGCGACAATAAATATGAGGCCTTCCGTACAACACCGTTCGCCAACACTTACACGTTTGATATGGCAAAGGCTGCCATAGAAGGGGAGAAGCTGGGACAATGCGCAAGCACAGATTTTCTGGCGTTGAGTTTTTCGTCGCCGGATTATATCGGGCACGCATTTGGTCCCAATTCCATTGAAGCGGAAGACTGCTACCTGAGACTGGACCGCGACCTGGCTTCCTTTCTGACTTATCTGGATACGAAGATCGGCAAAGGCGAATACCTGGTTTTCCTTTCTGCGGACCACGGTGTGGCGCATGTCCCGGGGTTTCTGAAAGAACATAAGATTCCTGGCGGCACGGTAAGTGAATCAGGACTAAAGGCCGAATTGAATGGTCAGGCTGAGAAAAAGTTTGGGGCAAAGGATCTGGTCACAACCATCATCAACTACCAGGTGTATTTGAACCTGGCATTGCTCAAAGAAAAAGAACTGGACCGGGAAAAAGTGATCGCTTTTCTTCAGGAGCAACTGATGAAAAATCCTGCGATCGCCTCCACCGTGGATCTGGAGGAACTGGGTGAGTCGAACCTGCAAGCCACCCTCAAAGAACGGTTGACGAATGGATATAACGCGGCACTAAGCGGAGACCTGCAGTACATTTTCAAGCCGCAGTGGTTTCATGGGGGATCGAAAGGAACCACACATGGATTATGGAATCCTTACGATAGTCATATACCTTTGCTGTTTTACGGGTGGGGCATCAAACCCGGCCGTACTTATAGGGAGGTGTATATGACCGATATCGCTCCTACCATTGCAGCGTTGCTGAAGATTCAGGAACCAAACGGTAATGTAGGAAAAGTGATCGGTGAAGTCATGGTTAAATAACATAAAATCATAAAATAACGACAATGCCTAGCCGTAATTATCTGCTGATACTTCTTTTGTTTGTTGCTCCTGGCGTTTTATCTGCCCAGCAAAAGAATGCGACCAATAATGATGTCTTATCATTTGTAGACCCGACCATTGGCAATGTAGGTCGCCTGCTTGAACCTACCAGGCCTACCGTTCAATTGCCCAATCAAATGATCCGGGTTTATCCGTTAAGAGCTGATTACCTCGACGACCAGATTTCAGGCTATCCGCTGATTGTTGTCTCGCACAGACAGGGCGGGGCTTTCAGGATCAAGCCCTGGAACGGCCCGCTGACCAAAGAAAGCTGGTCTAAACGACTCACCTACGACCACGATCTGGAGGTAAACAGACCCTGGTATCACACATCCAGCTTTATTGAAAATGGTATGAAGGCGGAGTTTGTCCCGGGGAAAAAGACAGGCATCTTCAGGTTTGATTTTTTGAATGCTGCGAATAAAAACTATTTGCTACTGAATAATATGAACAGGGGTGCATCATCGTTTCGTTCAATCTCCCCCAACGAAATCGAAGCAACAGAAACATATCATGGCGATATAAACGTGTACCTGTATGCAAGAACCAGCGAAAAGGCCGTGACAGGTTTTTTGGAAGATGGAACGATCGTGAGGGGAAATGAAACGAAGGGTAACAACTTCATGGCATACCTGGAATTTCCGGAAGGCAAGAATAAATCGATCGAATTCAGGTATGCCATTTCCTATGTGAGCCCGGAGCAGGCCAGGCTGAGCTATAATAAAGAATTTGAAAACGCTGATTTCAATGACTTCAAAGCCAGTGCAGGAGCAGCATGGAGAAAAGTGATCGGGCAAATAACGGTTGATGGCGGGACGCTGCAACAAAAAAGATCTTTCTACACCGCGCTTTACAGATGCTATGAGCGCATGGTGAACATCAGTGAAGACGGTAAGTATTACAGCGGTTTTGATAAGCAAATCCATCAGTCCGGCAAACCATTTTATGTGGATGACTGGGCCTGGGACACCTACCTCGCCCATCACCCGTTGCGGATGATCCTGAACCCCGCCGCCGAAACAGATATGCTGAATTCCTACGTGGCTATGTATCAGCAAAGCGGCTGGATGCCTACGTTCCCGGTGCTTTACGGCGATCATGCCTGTATGAACGGCTTTCACTCTTCGGTTGTCTTCCTGGACGCCTATCGCAAAGGACTGAGAAATATTGACTTTAAAACAGCCTACGAGGGCATGTATAAGAACGCTACTCAGGCCACAATGATACCCTGGAGAAACGGACCGAAAACGCCGCTGGACGATGTATATCTGACCAAAGGATATTTCCCGGCGCTCAGACCCGGGCAGCCTGAGACAAATAAAACCGTTGATCCGTTCGAAAAGAGACAGGCTGTTGCTGTCACCCTGGGAGGCAGCTACGACGATTGGGCAGTGGGTGAATTGGCGAAGGAACTTGGATTGCAAAGTGATTACAAGGCTTTGTTTAACAGAAGATATAACTATAAAAACTTATGGAATAAAGAGTATGGGATGTTTATACCCAAAGATGAGGAGGGCGCCTGGATCAGGATCGATCCCAAGTTTGATGGTGGCCCGGGCGGAAGGGATTATTACGATGAAAATAACGGCTGGACCTATATGTGGCAGGTCCAGCAGGATATCGATGGGCTGATCGGATTAATGGGCGGGAAGACCGGCTTTGAGCAGAAGCTGGATCAGTTGTTCCGCGAACCTCTGGGCAGGAGCAAATGCGAATGGTGGAATAAATTTCCCGATGGGACGGGGATGGTTGGGCAGTTCTCCATGGGGAATGAGCCCAGTTTTCATATTCCCTACCTGTTCAATTACGCGGGCGCTTCGTGGAAAACACAAAAGTGGATCAGATTCCTGTTAGATACCTGGTTCAAGGATAATATTTTCGGTATCCCCGGAGATGAAGACGGCGGCGGGATGTCGGCATTTGTCGTGTTCTCTTCGCTTGGATTTTATCCGGTAACACCCGGGTTGCCTGTGTATACGATCGGAAGTCCGGTTTTTGAAAAATCGGCGATTAGATTACCCAACGGAAAATCATTTACCATCATCGCTAAAAACAGTTCGCCGGTTAATAAATATATCCAGCACGCCACATTAAATGGCAAAACCCTGAACAGGCCCTGGTTTACGCACACGGAACTGACGCAGGGCGGGACCTTGTCATTGTCGATGGGTCCGCTGCCGAATAAAAACTGGGGTAGAGAATGATCATTTATAAACGAATGTAAAGGTTGGCTTCAGGCTTTTAGGTTTTGTTCTGATGCCTTTGCCTTCAACACCCTTGAGGTCACCAGAAGCTGTCCGGTATGTCGCATAGTATGTTCAGCTGCATGAAAACAGAGGCCAATGACGGTTGAGGGCAGTTCCATGCGGCCAACTCCCCTGTGTTCAAGAAGGCTTTCTGCAGAAAAATTTTTCATCCGTTCAATAGCTGTTCCAACGGCCTGTTCCACCCGAAGGCGTAGTACGTGGGTGGATGCACTGCTGGTCAGCTTTTCCTGCCTGAGGTATTCCAGTTGTTGCTCATTCAGTTGCCTGCCTTCCGCATAAGTCAACAGCCGGTCCAGCACTCCGGGGATATGCAGCAGGTGAAAGCCTACTGAAGCCACACCTCCGGGCCTTTCCCATAACAGGTCGTCGCTAAAATCGCTGAGGAGGCCCTCAATTTCTTCCCGGGCTTCCAGGAGGGTGTTTACAGGTGGTTGGAGTAAAGGAGTGATGTTTTTGGTGGTTTCGCCTCTAAGCCAGACTTCTTTCTTTTCCATGGATCATTGCTTTATTGCAAGTTAAGACTTTTAATCAGATAAAAATATCCGATTAAAATAAATTAACGGATTCGGACCGTGTACTCGAATTGTGTCTGATCACGAGATTTTCTGATCACGAGTCGGTTGGAGCTTAATGGCAAATCGGGGAGGATATAAAAACAAAATCCCTGTTCATTGCTGGACAGAGACTCTGATCGTGCGATGTTCAGAGCTTAGGCGCAAATCGGGGGAGGATATTAAAACAAAATCCCTGTTCATTGCTGAACAGGGACTCTGATTTAAAGCAAGTTTATACTAGATCCTGAAATGGGCAAACGCCTTGTTTGCTTCGGCCATCCGGTGTGTATCTTCTTTCTTTTTGTAGGCGGAACCTTCGCCTTTGCTGGCTGCAACGATCTCGTTGGCCAGTTTATCTGCCATGCTGCGCCCGTTGCGGTCGCGGCTGTAGCGGATCAGCCATTTGATGCTGAGGGAGACCTTCCTGTCTGCCCGAACTTCTGCAGGTATCTGGAACGTGGCGCCTCCAATACGGCGGCTGCGTACTTCTACAGAAGGCGTAACGTTTGCCAGCGCTTTTTTCCACACTTCGTATCCATCTTCACCAGTCTGCTTGCTCACTCTTTCCAAAGCTGTGTAAAATATAGTATAGGCCCCGCTCTTCTTTCCTTCCCACATGAGGTTATTGACAAAACGGGTAACCATTTTGTCATTATATCTTGGATCGGGAGCGAGAGGTAATTTTTTGGCTTGTGCTTTACGCATTATAGTAAAATTTTTTAATTATCAGAGTTCTAAAGAAGCCTTATTTCTTTACTTTTTTAGTTCCATATTTGGACCGGCTTTGTTTGCGGTCTTTTACACCTGCTGTATCCAGGCTCCCACGTACGATGTGATAACGTACACCCGGCAGGTCTTTCACCCTTCCGCCGCGGATCAGTACGATGGAGTGTTCCTGCAGATTGTGCCCTTCACCCGGAATATAAGCGATAACCTCGATCTTGTTGGTCAGACGAACTTTTGCAACCTTACGAAGTGCAGAGTTCGGTTTTTTAGGTGTTGTGGTGTACACACGGGTGCAAACACCCCTGCGCTGAGGCGACTGATCTAGTGCCCTTGATTTGCTCTTTGCCCGGATTATTTGTCTCCCTTTACGAACTAATTGATTGATAGTAGGCATTCTTTTGCTTTAAATTTTATCCCCTTAAAATTTGGGAGGCAAAGGTAAGATTTACGCCGCAACTAAACAAATTATAAAAATTTTTTTACGGGAATGCCATACTGCCCCGGCTTCCTGAAGGGGGAAACGATAAGGTCTGGGAGCATTTGGAGCTGCTAAACGCGAACCAGCCAGTCGTATTTGTCTTCCACTTTACCTTCTTTGTAATCCAGCAGGTATTTTTTCATTTTTGCAGAAACGGTCATTTTATCCACATCTAAGGTCATTACCTGGTCCCGGTACTTCAGCTCCCGGACATGGGAGATGGTAGCCGCGGTACCAGCACCAAATACTTCTTTCAGGCTGCCATCATGGTATGCACTGATAATTTCATCGATGGATATCCGTCTTTCCTCTACGGTGTAGCCCTGGTCTTTGAACAACCTGATCAGGCTTAAGCGGGTAATTCCACCTAAAATGGTACCGTCATTCAGATCGGGGGTCAATATGGTATCGCCAATCATGAAAAAGATATTCATGGCGCCTACTTCCTGTACATATTTGTGTTCAAAAGCATCCATCCACAGGACCTGATCGTAGCCGGATTTCCGGGCCTCAGCCGAGGAAGCCAGCGAAGCAGCGTAATTTCCACCTGTTTTAGCCATTCCGGTGCCACCCGGAGCTGCCCGCGTGAATTTTTCTTCCACATAGATCCTGGCAGGCGCAGCGAAATAGGAGCCTACGGGCCCAAGAATGATCAGGAATTTATAGCGATTAGCTTCCTTTACACCCAGGGTTTCTTCGCTGGCGAACATAAAGGGCCGGATGTAAAGCGATTCATCGTAGCCCGAAGGCACCCAGGCCCTGTCGAGCGCGATTAATTGCTTCATCCCGTCAATAAAAAGTTCTTCGGGGACTGTGGGCATAGCCAAACGGACCGCGGAATTATTGAACCGTTTAAAGTTTTCATCAGGTCTGAATATATGGATATTCCCCTGCGGATCTTTTTGAGCCTTCAGGCCTTCAAAAATTGTCTGCGAGTAATGCAAAACGGAAAGTGCAGGTAGGAACCCCAGTTCCTGGTAAGGTCTGATCCTGATATTTGTCCATTCGCCATTGAACCAATCGGCCTCCAGCATGTGGTCCGTAAAATACTTTCCAAAGCCCAGGTTGTCAAAATTTGTCTGGGTAATTTTACTCATCTTTGCTTTTTCTACCGGTATTTCTGTCGTCTCTATCATAAGTGCTTATTTCTGTCAATGGGCATAAAGGTACGGAGACAGGCGCAAAAAACCGGGGTGTCCTGTCATTTTATTGACAGGATTTTTGAAGACCCCCTCGTTGTTTTGTTCCGGTACAAGATCAGTTATGGATTTGAATGAAGTAAAATTGACCCCTTTTCTGCTCAGCCGGTTGTACCCGGATGTGTTGGTTTCGTCACCGGAAAACCAGGATTCCTCGGATGGTAGCCTGCGTCTGACGGGTATTGATGAGGGTAGATCTGAAGTTCCTGCATGGATTTGCCTGGGAGCCAATAAAAAATTAGTTACCGTGGCCGTGCGGGTTCCGGGAGTAACCCATTTGCCTGATGACCAGTTTGAACTGTTGACAAAGATGCTGAAGGCCTGCCGGCTGGGACTGGAAGATGTGGCGATCGTGAATCTCGTACACTATGATGGCATATCCGGAAACCAGATCATGGAGCATTTTAAAACGCGGGTAGTTCTGTTGTTTGGGATCACGCCGGGGCAGTTTGGCTTCCCATTTGAGATTCCCCATTTCCAGCCACAACAGTTCGCGGATGTTCAGTTGATCCATGGTCCTGCTTTGTCGGAACTGCCTGCCGACCATGATGCCAGGGCAAAACTTTGGGCGGGGTTGCGGACTATCTTCTCGGTTTGATCCGTTTAGCCGTCCTGAATTAATAAATAAATATACAGATGAAATTGATATTTGCTACGAATAACCCACACAAGGTGCGGGAGATCCGCGAGGCTCTTGGCGGCGCTTTTGAAATCATTAGTCTCAAGGAAGCGGGTATTGACAAGGAAATTCCCGAGCCCCATGACACGCTTGAGGCCAACGCCTCTGAGAAATCAGAAACAATATATGCGTTAACGGGTCTGAATTGTTTCAGCGAGGATACCGGGCTGGAAGTCGAAGCGTTGCAGGGAATGCCGGGAGTATTAAGTGCAAGGTATGCTGGGGAGAATGCCAGTTATGCTGATAATGTGGAAAAATTACTGAAGGAGATGAAGGGACAGGCAAACCGGAAGGCGCGGTTCAGGACAGTTATATCATTGATCATCAATGGTGTGGAATCCAGGTTTGAAGGCATTTGCGATGGCACGATCACGGATTCTCCCAGCGGAACCGATGGTTTTGGATACGATCCGGTTTTCATGCCGGAGGGAGCCGACCGGACTTTTGCGGAAATGTCGCTCGAAGAAAAAAACAGGTACAGCCACCGGGCGCGGGCTGTTCAAAAACTGGTCTTATATTTGAATAATCAAATAGTTAGAAGATAATTCCGAAGATTGATTTTAAATTTGTTCACAGAATCGGAGCAATCGCGGGGAAACGGGAAAATACCTGCGGAAAGGATTTTCTTTCAAACAAAAATTAAAAAACTTGGATCTAGAAAGCAACCATACCGTGTCGGAAAGCGACTTAATCAGAGGATGCATTGATGGAGACCGCAGGATGCAGGAAGAATTGTACAGGCGATTTTCTCCAAAAATGTATGCAGTTTGCCTTAGATATGCCTCCAATGCTGACGAAGCCCAGGATATTTTACAGGACGGCTTCATTAAAGTGTTCAAGAAACTGGAGAGCTTCCGGGGCGAGGGTTCGTTTGAGGGTTGGATACGCCGGATATTTGTAAATACAGCCATTGAACATTTCCGGCGGAAAAAATATATGCAGCCGGTGACCGAGAGAGAAGAAAATACCATTGAGGGTAAATACATTTCGGTTTTGGACGAACTCGCAGAAAAGGATATCCTTCAATTGGTGACGCAGTTGTCACCCGGTTACAGAACGGTGTTCAATATGTATGTGGTAGAAGGTTATTCGCACAAAGAGATCGGGGATATGCTGGGTATCAGTGAGGGGACCAGTAAATCACAATTATCGAGGGCAAAAGCTATCCTGCAGGATCTGGTAAAAAAATACATTGAAAACAGAGAAAAAACTATAAGAACAGACCATGAACAGCCATCATAAACTATATGATTTTGAGGTTACGCCTCCGGCTGAGGCATGGGATCGGATTGCCGCGGAACTGGAGGGTATCAATACCTATCATGAAATCTCAAAAAAGCTTGCCAACGCGGAAATGGATCCGCCCCCGGGGATCTGGGATAAAATAAGCCAGGAGTTACATGAAGATAAATCTTTTGATATTGTCGCAAATAAACTGCGGGCTCTGGAGATGGATCCGCCGGCGGGAGCCTGGAATGAAATCGAAAAAGCTATCAACCCCACAGACCGCGCTACGCGGCCTGCACCTGTTTATTCCATCAGGCGGCGGAATATTAAATATGCAGTGGCAGCGGCGGTGATCGGTCTGGTGGGGATTCTCTTTTATTATCTTTCTATAAGCACTTCAAAAGATGCTGATGTGATCATTGCTAACTGGGAAAAAGAAAACATTCAGGAGCTTCAATCAACGCCACCTGCCAGGATCCCGGAAACTAAATCTCAAAGCGCTACTCAGAAATCACCATCTGGTGAAAATATTGCGAAGACCGGAGGTATTAGCGGGCTGGAAAATCTGAAAACGGGTCATCGGAATGTGTATGCTCCCTCTTTTGAGAAGAACCGCGAAACACAGGGCAGATATATTGTGCTGATGACAGAAGGCGGCGACGTGGTTCGCATGTCAAGAAAATTCGGAACGATGGCCGACTGCATAGCCGGTGAAAACCCGGGAGCTGATTGCAGCAATCAGATTGCCAAATGGCAGGAAGAACTGGCCAGTGCGCCGGTCAGTTCAACGCCTGATAACTTGTTGGACATCCTGGATCTGGCCAACAGGGAACAAGGGCTTTAAGAGGATTTCTGTTTAAATATTTCTGTAAAATTTAATGATGGGACAGCCGCCGTGCGACTGTCCATGAATAACATCGACTACGGGATCGGCGAGCAAGTTACCCCACCACCATTTTCCTCATTTTATTCAATTCCTCAGCGGATTTAGTCCGGTTCCCTTCACGGCGTTAGCGGATTGCACGTAACTTTGAAGGATGGCAAGATTGAAAATTCCTGTTCCGCCGGACTTGAAATTTACGACGCGGATTCCCGTCCGGATCACGGATCTTAATTACGGAAGACATGTAGGCAATGATGCCCTGCTGAGCCTGATTCATGAGGTCAGGGTTCAGTTCCTGAAACAGCATGGTTATACCGAAATGGATCTGGAAGGAGTGGGGCTGATCATGGCTGATGTTGCCATCGAATTTAAAAATGAATTGTTTTACGGAGATACCGTCATTGCTGCTGCCGGCGCCGGCGATTTTCAAAAGGTAAGTTTTGATATTTTTTACCGGCTGGAAAAAGAATCCGATGGAAAAAGAATCCTGGTTGCACTTGCCAAAACGGGTTTGGTTTGCTTTGATTATAACCTCCGAAAAGTAGTTGCCGTGCCTGAAAAGGTGGTGGAGACTTTAGACGCTAGATATTACCCGCCCGTACCGAACGGTACGTTCGGGCGGGGACGTTAGATTTACTTAACACATCATGCTTATCAAATGTCTTAACCTCAGCCTAAACTTAAGACTTAATTAAACATATCCCTGATCTTGTCGAAGAAACCTTTTTCGGTTTTTTCGGGACTTGGTTTAATATTAGGTGAGTCGGATAATTTTTCGAGAAGGTCTTTTTCCTCGTCAGAGACGGTTTGCGGTGTCCAGACATTGATCTGTATGAGCTGATCGCCTTTTTCGTAATGCGAATGCACATTGGGGAATCCTTTACCTTTCAATCTGAATATCTTTCCGCTTTGCGTTCCCGGTGGAATCTTGATCTTGGCCCGCCCATCAATCGTGGGAACCTCTACACTGGTTCCAAATACAGCATCAGTAAAGGAAATATATAAGTCGTAGGCTACATTCAGTCCTTCGCGTTGGAGGTCTTTGTGCTGTTCTTCTTCAATCAACACGATCAGGTCACCAGGCATACCGCCCCGCTCGCCGGCATTTCCTTTTCCGGTTACGTTCAACTGCATACCGGCCTGTACGCCGGCCGGCACGTCAATGGAGATCGTTTCTTCGCTGTAAACCCTTCCTTCACCGCGGCAGGTGTTACACTTGGCTGTAATAATAGTGCCTTCCCCATTGCAAGTGGGACAGGTCGTCACAGTCTGCATCTGCCCCAGAAAAGTATTCTGGACCTTCCTCACCTGGCCGCTTCCATGGCAGGTAGAGCAGGTTTGAATACTACTCTTATCCCTGGCACCGCTTCCATTACAGGTGGAGCAGGTTACGTGCTTCCTGACCTTTATATTTTTTGTAACGCCTTTGGCAATCTCTTCATAATTCAATTTCAGTTTCACCCGCAGGTTACTGCCTCTGATCCCCCTGGCTCTTTGTCCGCCGCTCCGGGCTCTTCCGCCACCAAAGAAACTTCCAAACAGGTCATCCCCGAATACATCGCCGAACTGACTGAAGATATCCTCCATGTCCATGCCGCCACCAAATCCGCGCCCGCCGCCACTCACGCCGGCATGCCCATACCTGTCGTATTGAGCCCGCTTGTCCTGATCGCTCAGCACTTCATAGGCTTCGGCTGCTTCTTTGAACTTTTCTTCAGCAGATTTATCACCCGGGTTTCTGTCGGGATGGAACTGCATCGCCACCTTCCGGTAGGCTTTCTTTATCTCATCAGCACTGGAAGATTTTACTACTCCCAGAATTTCGTAATAATCTCGTTTTGACATGCTATTTTCCTACCACCACTTTGGCATGGCGGATAATTTTATCATTCAGGTAGTAGCCTTTGTTAATCTCATCCAGAACCTTGCCTTTCAGATTTTCGTCAGGAACAGCAATAATAGAAATAGCATCGTGCAATTCGGGGTCGAACTCTTTGCCTACCGCTTCCATTACTTTAAGCCCTCTTGACTGTAAAATATTCCTGAACTTATTGAAAATTAATAATATACCTTCTACGCCGGCAGTATCTCCCATTTTTTCAATCTGGGGTCCCGCCCGGTCGATATCGTCAAGCACTTCCAGCAGATCTGAAATAATGTCTTTTCCCGCCGTCTGAAACAACTCGAGTCTTTCCTTCGCTGTTCGCTTACGGAAATTATCAAACTCGGCAGCGAGCCGGAGATACTTGTCACGGCTTTCATCCAGCTCACTCTGGAGCCCATCCAGCGCAGATTCGCCAATCGGATCATTGAGGTGTTCCGTTCCGCTCAGGTTCTCGTCCGCATTGATATTCAGGTTCTCCTCGTTATTATTTTTTGCATGTTCCATCATGAAATTTCAATTTACGCTGAGGTAAAAAATACGATAACCTGCAAAGTCAGACAATAATACTGCCAACCGGTAAATTTTAGACAAAATGACGGTTCAGGCTTAAAATCAAGGTTGGAATGTCAATTTCCTCTCACCCGAGCTCAGGCTAACTGCCCTTTCTGCAGCCGTCCTGCATCCGCGCCGAAACGATATTTTTCTCCATATGACGAAAATCATAAATTAACAAAGGTTTAATCATTGATTGTCCCGTGTATTAGGGACATTTTTGCATTACGAAGTTGAAACATTAAAACAAAAACAAAATAAAATGAAAAAATTACTCCTGATTTTAGTCCTCTCAGCCTTTGGATTAGTCACTGTATCTGCGCAAAGTACATACAAACTCGTGCCTTCTGCAACTAAAAATCTGGTAAAAGGAACTTCCAATTTGCACGATTGGCGCTGCATAGTGGAACAGCAGAGTGGTACGGCAGTTATCAACACCGCAGGTGCATTTGAAATCAAATCACTTAACGTTAAAATGGTCACCAAATCAATAAAGAGCATCAAGGAAAACGGAAGCTATTACGAAGAAGGCATGGATAAAAACACCTATAAAGCCCTTCAGGCCGACAAGTTTCCCGAAATCGTGTATACCCTGGCCGACATTACGGGTGTTAAAACGACCGGGAATACATCCAACTTCCATGCAACAGGTAATTTAACTGTAGCCGATAAAACCAATAAACTTACATTCCCCGTGAAAGCTACTGTTGAAGGAAACAAAGTGGTATTTACAGGTTCCGTAAAATTCAAAATGACTGCTTTTGGTATTGCACCACCTAAAGCACTGCTGGGCACCATCAAATGTGGTGATGAAGTGACGATCGTGTTGAATGCTACATTCCAGAAATAATAACCAAATTAAAAAATCCAATTTATGAAACGTTTATCATTAATTCTTCTTGGTGTTGCTGGTTTTACTACGGTGACGCTTGCACAGGATGAGACCTTTATCTCAAAACTCCAGCCGGAGATTCAATATACCCGGCCGGGAGACAAAACGGGTCTCAACGTGTTCGAAACTTCAAAAGACAACAAGATCCCTTACGAAGGACTGAAAGTGAAGTTTGGAGCAGGGTTTACCCAACAATTTCAAACCCTTAGTCATTCAAATTCAGGTGCGGTAGCCATGTACCCCAGGCTGGCCCCGGGTTTTGGCGTTGCCCAGGCCAATCTGATGACCGATGTTCAGCTTGCTGACGGTATCAAACTGAACCTGGAAACTTACCTGTCTTCCAAACACCACAACGAATCATGGGTAAAGGGCGGTTATATCCAGTTCGACAAACTTCCGTTCAAAGGTCAGTTCTGGGATGATCTGATGAAGTTTACAACGATCAAAGTAGGACACATGGAGATCAACTATGGTGATCAGCACTTTCGTCGTTCCGATGGAGGTAATACCATCCACAACCCATTCGCTGAGAACTACATCATGGATGAATTCGCAACAGAAGTCGGGGGTGAGATTTACTTGCAACACAATGGCTTCCTGGGTATGGTGGGTGTTTCCAATGGTTTGATCAACGGCGGATACCAAAGTCCGCTATATTTTGATTCAACTGCCAGATCTCCAAAAGGCACTTACCGCAATCCTTCCGTTTACCTGAAGGGTGCTATTGATAAAGAAATCGGCGAGGTAAGGTTAAGGGGTTCTGCATCTCTTTACTTCAATAATAATGACGGACGCAGTACGCTGTTTGGCGGCGATCGTACAGGTAGCAATTACGCTTACGTGATGGAGCCCGCTAACGCCACCTACGCTGGAAATCCGTTTTCCGGAAGGTTTAATCCCGGATTGAGTAACCAGATACGTGCTGTCATGCTGAACGGTTTCATGAAAGCTTACGGATTTGAACTTTTCGGAACCTACGAAAATGCAAAAGGCCGCGATAACGCAGAAAGATTTAACGGATACCCCGAAAGGTCTGTTAACCAATTCGCCATCGATGCTATTTACAGGTTTGGTGCCAAAGAAAAAGTGTTTGCCGGTGTGCGCTACAATACGCTGAAAGGTGAACTCCTTCGTATCAACCCGAATGATCAGCAGATAAATCGTGTGGCCTTTGGCGGCGGTTGGTTCCTGACGAACAATATTCTGCTGAAAGCTGAATACGTAAATCAGCAGTATAAAGACTTCCCGACGAACAGCATCTTGAGAGATGGTAAGTTCAAAGGAGCTGTTATTGAAGCAGTAGTTGGATTTTAGATGAGAAAAACGACGATCAAAAAACCGGATTTGTATCCGGTTTTTTTATTATTTTTAATTTCTGGAACTGCCCCTTTAATGAGAAAACCGGGTTGAGTGACCATCGTGTATTTTTAATTTAAAATAGCCAGCATATTTTAGGATAATAACCGGTTTTTTAACTTATGATGGATCCAATGAAGAGTGCACTGTATATCTCCTGGCTTTTGTTGCTGATCTTTGCCTGTAACTACCAGCCCCTCGCGCAGTCTTACAACGTTAAACTGAACAAAAACTCCACGTTCAAAATCCGGGGATCCTCCAATGTGAATAAGTTTGTATTTACCTATTCCGGATTTATTGGAGACGCAGAGGTGGTAAACCTGGAACATCAGGAAAACCGGATCAATGTCTCCGGAAACACCCGCCTGGTCTTGCGGGTAGACGACTTTAAGCCCTCCAATCCACTCATGACCCGTGACTTCAGGAAGATGCTTCACCACCGCGACCATCCTGCGATAGAAATAGAACTGGTCAGAATTTTTCCCAACACCGGCGACCCCGACAAAGTGTTTGCCATGGTCATACTGACCATTGCCGGAACGAAAAGGCTGGAAGTGATGCCGCTCAAGATCCGGCGATCCGGCGAATACATACATTGTTCAACCGTGTATGCCATCTCCCTGAAAAGATATAATCTGGAAGCTCCGGTCAACGTGATGGGGTTTGTGAATGTCAACGACGAAGTGCAAATCGAGCTGCAGGTTGGGTTAACCTGCAAACCCATCAAAAAATAGCCCCCCAAAAAGCACCGCGTCGTTTTTTTCCGTATATTTATAGGTGGGTCTGGCAGCAAGGGTCGTTCGTGAACCTCAGGACTCGTTTCTCCGGGGCATTTGGGCTGAGTTTTTGCTATCGGACCGGAAGTTGAAAAATACAGGAATAAATCACCGCACACCTATGATATCAAATCAATTAAGCTTTAGCCGGCTTTTAATGCTTTTGCTTTGGTTGCTATGGGTCCCTTCAATACGGGCTCAGAACCAGGCGGGATTGCTGGATTCCCTTAACAGGCGAATTCCTATTGAGAAACTGTACCTGCAACTCGATCGGGATCTCTATTTTTCCGGGCAGGAAGTCTGGTTTAAAGGCTACTTCATGTCAGGTTTTCTGCCTTCGGCCAGCAATTCCACGCTTTTTGTCGAACTGCTGAACAACCAATCCGCTTTAATCCTCAGAAAGGTCCTGCCTGTTTTTGGGGCTGTTTCCTACGGTGACTTTAAGCTGCCCGATACACTGTCAACGGGATCTTATCAATTGCGCGCATACAGTCCCCTGATGCTTAATTACGATAAACAGTTCCTGTTCAGCCGCAGGATTGAGGTCTTTGGCAGGGAGAAAGCTTTGAATGAAGAAAACAAAATTTCGACCGCATTGCAGATCAGGTTTTTTCCCGAAGGTGGTAATCTGGTCGCCGGTCTTTCAAATAATATTGCTTTTAAGGCCACCGATGCGCACGGTTTGCCCGTTGATGTCCACGGTCTGATAAAAAGTCAACGGGGAGAAACAATTACTACTTTCAGCAGCTTCCACGACGGCATGGGAGTTTTTACAATGATCCCCGGCTCCGGAGATAGCTATTACGCAGTTATTGAGCCGTCGGCAACAAATCTTAAAACGAGTCTGCCTGAAGTCGCGCAGGAAGGTATCGCACTGGCCATCCGGAATGTAGCTGATGGGAAAGACTTCAGGTTGGAGCAAAAGGGACGGAATCCTGCATTTAAACCCGCTTACCTGATCGGGCAAATGCAGCACCAGGTAGTCTTTAAGCACCCGCTGAGCGGTGCCGGCACCGGATTCCATGGTCTTATCCCCACTTCCCGGCTTCCCTCTGGGATATTGCAGATCACCGTCTTCAATGCATCAGGTATGCCCCTGGCAGAACGGCTGACATTTATCGATAATAAAGAATACAGACTTCCTTTCCGGATGAAGGTGGATACCCTGCAAACCGCAGCCCGGAAACTCAATCATTTTTCACTCCTTCTGTCCGACTCGGTGACGGGGAATTTTTCTGTATCCGTAACCGACGCGGACTTCGATCTTCCTGGTAACCGTGGTGCCAATATCTGGTCGGAATTCCTGCTGTCGAGCGACATTTCCGACTACGTGAATCGACCTGCCTGGTATTTTTCGGGAAACGATTCTACCGACGGAGCGATGGATCTGCTTATGATGACAAACGGGTGGCGGCGTTTCAAATGGACTGATCTCGCTGCCAATAAAATGCCATCGCCGCAATATAAAGATGAGGCCTACATTTCATTGTCCGGTCAGGTAAAACTGCGGGGATCGAAAAAATCATTCGCCGACCGCGACCTGATGGTCTGGGTAACAACGCCCGACTCGGCGCGTTCCCTGCAACTGGTAAAAACAGATGCCCAAGGCAGGTTCAGGATGGATTCGATGGTATTTTTCGATAAGGCAAAGATCCTTTTTTCAGATGTGATGGGGGAGAAAAGCCGTTTTATCACCGTACGACTAAACCGCGATTCATTATACCATGCTTATGATCTGCCACCCCTCCATATACCCATTGCGGGGATATCTTCCAGTAGTTCGGGTCCGGTGAATAACATGTCGCTTGCCCATCGCGATTATGTCAGGGGAGAGGGTCTGATGCTGGATAATGTGACGGTACACGGGATCAGGAACAGTACCAGTCAGCTTGAAGCCAGGTATATGAGCCCATTGTTCGCCGGTGGCATCAACGCTAAAACCTTCGATCTTACCCGGGAATTTGTTCCCCAGATCAATTTGTTTGAATACCTGATGGGAAGGGTTGCCGGGCTAACGGTTGTGAGAGACCGGGCCAGTTTTGATCATTACTCATTATACTATCGCCAGGCGGGGCTGAGCCGGCCGATGCAGCTTTATCTGGATGAAATGCCTGCGGACGCCTCAATGATTTCTTCAATACCTGTGAGCGAGATCGCCTTAGTTAAATTATATCCCAATTTTATCGGAGCGCCGGGCGGAGGTGCAAATGGCGTGCTGGCGGTCTATACAAAAAGGGGTAATGAGCTTAATGACTATTTTGACCAGACCGGTGAAATTGTAGATTACAACGGCTACAGCATCATCAAGGAATTCTACCAGCCGGATTATTCCCGGCCAGTCGAAAACCGGTTTGCTGATTACCGGCTTACGCTTGACTGGAACCCGGAAGTTTATGTGAATGGCGTGAACCCGGTGATTCCGGTGAGGTTCTACAATAACGACCGGACCAGGAAATTCAGGGTGGTAGCGGAAGGTATTACCAGCGATGGTAGGTTGTTGATGTCTGAATCCGTCATTGAACCGGGAAAACGGTAAATTTGCCGGATTAACAAATTCCCGTATATCAGTCACGCTAAAGTTAACCAGTGATTATGAAGATTTCTGACATCATGGCCTTTCTTGAAACCCTTGCCCCGCCTTCATTGCAGGAACATTACGACAATGCGGGCCTGCTTACCGGCCAGGAGGCCTGGAATTGCACAGGTATATTATGTTGCCTCGATGCAACCGAGCCGGTCATTGATGAAGCAATAGAAAAAGGATGTAACCTGGTGGTGGCGCACCACCCCATTGTATTTTCAGGATTAAAGAAATTAAATGGCAAAAGCTATGTGGAGCGGGTTGTGATCAAAGCGCTGAAAAATGATATTTGCATTTATGCAATCCATACTAACCTGGATAATGTGCTGGACGGCGTGAATCAAAAGATTGCCGAGAAAATCGGCCTTAAAAACCACACCATTCTTCTCCCCAAAAAGGGCCAGCTTAAAAAACTTTACTACTATGTCCCTGCGGATCATGCAGAGAAAGTGATGAATGCGGTGTTTCAGGCAGGGGCGGGACATATCGGCCAGTACAGTGAATGTAGTTTTTCTGCACCTGGGTCAGGTACCTTCAAGCCCGAAGCTGCGGCCAACCCTTTTGTTGGTGAGACTGGAATCCGCCACGTGGCGGACGAGCTGAAGACGGAAATCCTGTTTCCGGCCTGGCGGGAGACGGAAATCCTGTCAGCACTAAAAGCAAGTCATCCTTACGAAGAAGTCGCCTATGAGATCATCTCGCTGGAAAACGACCATCAGCAACTGGGGTCCGGGGTTGTGGGAGAATTACCGGAACCGATGGATGAGCCGACGTTTTTGTCGTTGCTAAAAGAAAAGTTCGGGCTGGCAGTCATACGGCATACGGCGCTTAGAGGAAAAAAAATCAGAAAAGTGGCGGTTTGCGGTGGGGCAGGAAGCTTCCTGATAGAGAGAGCAATCAATTCAGGATCAGATATTTACATTACAGCTGACCTGAAGTATCACGAATTTTTTGACGCAGATGGCCGCATAATTCTGGCTGATATCGGCCATTTTGAAAGCGAGCAGTTTACGATTGATCTACTGGCAACACATTTAGAAAAAAAATTCCCTAACTTTGCCGTCCTTAAAACCGGCGTAAATACCAACCCGGTAAACTATTTTTAATCTGGGGAACTCTTTCCGAAATGGTACCCGGATTAAATTTCAAATTGAAATGACAATATGCCGCAATTAAAAGAATTCTCGATTGAAGAAAAACTCAGCTCGCTGATTCGCCTGCAAAAAATAAACAGCAAGCTCGACGAGATCAAAATATTAAAAGGCGAACTTCCGATGGAAGTAGCTGACCTGGAGGATGAAATTCACGGGCTGCACGCCCGGCAAACCCGTATCGAAGAAGAGATCAATGGCGTTACGGAGTTTATCGAAGATCGTAAGAACGTGATCAAAGAAGCAGAGTCTCTGATCAAGAAATACGAGAAGGACAGCGAGAATGTGAAGAACAACAGAGAGTTTGAGGCAATCAATAAGGAAATTGAAATGCAGCAGCTCGATATCAAGTTGGCTGAAAAACATATTAAGGACGCCAATGAGGAAATAGCTGATAAGGTTTTATTATTAGAAAAGGCCAAGAAAAATATTGGCGCCAAAGAGAGCGCGCTCGAGGTGAAAAAAGGCGAACTGGAGAAGATCATCGTAGCCAACGAAAAAGACGAGAAACATTTTTTAAGTCTGTCTGCCAAAGCGAAAGAAGAGGTTGAGCCGCGCCTGCTGGCCAGCTACGAAAAGATCCGGGGTAATTTCAGGAATGGTTTGGCTGTGGTACCCGTAGTCAGGGATGCCTGCGGAGGCTGCTTCTACGCTATCCCCCCTCAGAAACAAAGTGAGATCAAACAGCATAAAAAGATCATCGCCTGCGAAAACTGCGGCCGTATCCTCGTAGATGAAGATCTAAACAGCACCGTTGATCTGTAGAAACTATTTTTTTCTTTTTTTATTTTCCCCTGACCACCTGGCAGGGGTTTTTTGTAAATTGCCCGGATGAAGGTATTTAGATTAAAATTCCTGCTCATTGTATTATTGCTAATCGGAATATTTGCAGGATACAAGCTTTTCGGACCCACCGTGCACAAACCTGAAAAAGGGTTTTTGTTTGTAAAGACCGGGACCAACCTGAGCGGACTTAAACAGCAATTGATGGAGGAAAAGATCGTCGGGGGGCTTTTTTGGTTTAAGCTGACTTCGAAGTTTGTGGATTTCAAGAAAGTCAGGCCCGGGAGATATGCTGTTCCCAGCGGAATGAGCATTTTCAGCCTGGTACGAAATCTGCGTAACGGTCACCAGCAGCCGGTAAACTTTGTGGTGACGAAAATCCGGACCAAAGAGCAACTGGCTGGCAGGATCGGAAAGGCCTTTGAATGCGACTCACTTTCCTTTATCAGTTTTTTGAATAATAATGATTCTCTCCGGGAATATAATCTGGACAGTAATACCGCCATGGCTGCTGTACTTCCGTTAACTTATACTACCCTGTGGAACACCACGCCGGGAGCGGTTTTCAGAAAGTTTGTCACTGCCTATAAACAGTTTTGGACACCCGCAAGGGAGCAGAAAGCAGCGGCCTTAGGCCTGACCGCACCCCAGGTAGTGACGCTTGCGTCGATCATTGACGAAGAGTCCAATGCCAGTGCAGAAAAAGGAAATATCGCCAGCACCTACCTGAACCGCCTGGCTAAAGGGATGCCGCTGCAGGCAGATCCAACTGTAAAATTCGCGCTTAAGGATTTCGGGATAAAAAGGGTTCTGCGCAAGCATTTGGAGGTGGTCTCGCCTTACAGTACTTATAAGAACAGAGGTCTCCCTCCCGGACCGATCTGTACACCCCTGGAGAAGACTGTGGATGCAGTGCTAAACGCACCTAAAACAGATTATCTTTATTTCGTGGCCAATAAGGCTTTTGATGGGACTCACGTTTTTTCTACGAATTATGCGGATCATCTGGTATATGCAAGGCAGTACCAGGAAGAACTCAATAAACGGTTTGGTAAAACGACACCAGAATAATCAGGATTTGCGCAATAATTTTCTACATTATATTGACCAGTCCGCGCCTGTCAGGGCATTGGTGAAACTGGCCAGGAAGACGCGTCTGCCTGGCTTTGGCAATGCTTCTTTGCATGAGGTTGCGACGCGATTCAAAGAGCAGGTGCGTACAGACAACCTGACTGAGAGAGCTTCAGCGATATCGTTTAATTTCGCGATGGCTATTCCTCCTACTTTGATATTTCTCTTTACGCTAATTCCATTCCTGCCCATCAGCCAGCATTTTGTGTCGCAATTATACGCGTTGATCAGGGATATCGTGCCGGGACGGAGCAATTACAGGGCGATCGTTCAATTTCTGGATGATCTCCAGAACAGGCACCGGGGCGGACTTTTGTCTTTTGGTGTATTGCTATCGCTGTTTTTCTCTTCCAACGCCATCATGGGTGTCATGCGTTCGTTTGATAAGAATTATCCGGGGTTTATAAAACGAAAAGGGCTCAGAAAAAGACTGGCTGCTATCCGGATAACGGTCGTACTTTACTTGCTGTTCCTTGTTTACCTGGGATTAATGGCGGGGCAAAAAGCGGTATTGATCGCGCTTGGCATCCGGAATCATACGGTGGTGATAACAATAACCTGGTTGCGCTGGCTGATCATGATTTTCCTGTTTTTCATTATTATCGCCATCATCTATCGATATGTGCCTTCGGTACAAAAGCGATGGAAAATACTGACGCCCGGTTCTGTGGTTGCGACATTGTTAATGTTGATTGGGGCGCTCGGTTTTTCCTGGTGGGTGAGCCGTTTTGGCAATTATCACAAATTGTACGGTTCTATTGGCACGCTGATGGTCATAATGGCCCTGATTTTTGTGAATTCCTTCAGCCTGCTGGTTGGCTTTGAATTGAATCTGAGTATCTATTCGGTCTCGCGGGATAAAGATCCGGCTACTGCAACAGGACTTTCAGAGGACGAAAAGGTTTCATAGGCTTGCCTCCCTTCGGGAGGTGAACCTGCCGTCGGGAGGTGAACCTGCCGTCGGCAGGTTGAGACTTAGAATAAGACTAATATATTTTTATATATGTGTAATGCCTAACGTCTAGCGTCTGGCATCTAGAATCTAACGTCCCCGCCCGAACGTACCGTTCGGTACGGGCGGGTAATATCTAGTATCTGAGTTCAAGTCCCATTCCTGCAGCAATTGCTTTTTACGCGGATCATTCAAATCCGTATGTTGATAATATCCTTTCAGTGCCCGCTGTCGGTAAGCCTCATACAGCGTGACCGCGCAGGCGACGCTGATGTTGAGTGATTGGATGATGCCTTCCTGTGGTATCACAAAGTTCCCATCAGAGTTACTTCTGAGCGCTTCTGTTATACCGCCGTGTTCATTGCCAAATACGAGGGCCAGGCTCCCCGTTAAATCCATTTGATAAAGAGAGGTGGCCTGGTTGCCGAGATGGGTGGTAAAAATCTGATCATACCGGCTCCTCAACGCGGCCAGGCATTCTTCTGTATCGTGGAACTGGTGAACGGTCATCCATTTTGCAGCGCTTGAACTGCTTCTTGGACCCCATTTTTTATGTGGTGGGAGCCGGGTGGTCAGGATATAAATGTCCTGAACCCCAACTGAATCGCAGGTTCGCATAACGGCGGATATATTATGCGGATCAAAAACATTTTCCAGCACAATGCCGAGGTTGGTTTGTCGCCTGGCAATGACTCCTCGTAATCTTGACTCACGTTCTGGCGTCATCATGCTTACTTTTGTATCGCTAATTTGTATATATGAATATCTAATCCCTCGGCCAATTCTTAAGCTCCCCGATATTCAGATCGACATCTCCCGAATTTTTCTCCGGATAGAGAAAAATGCTAAAAGAAGTCGCTGCTCCCGCCGGAAGCGAAGCTTCAAAACCGGTTAGTGTATAACCGGGATTTGGCGCATCGAAATCATTCGGGCCCACGGTAGACCAGGTTTTCAGCGTTATCGCGGCAGGTGACACGATCTTCATGACGAGTTTCTTTGAACCCTTCGTCAGTACGATGGTTGAAGGATCTGAAAAACTAACACTGGCGGAGGTCAGCAATGTCCATCTCAGTTTACCTCCGGTCGGAAGCGCCTTAATTTCATCACGCACGCAAACATATTTATTCCCCATTAAAGCGATACCCCTGTGCGCGGAAGCGACCTGACCATCATAAATCGTGCTGAGATCCGTGGTGGCATTCATAAAATCAGGTTTGGCCGAAAAACCGCTAAAGGGAGCCGAGCCGGAAACTTTTTGGAACTGATCATCAAAACTAAGCGTGTTGTGCGTGAGGTTATTGTACCTGAAGATAGTCCAGCGTTGTGAATTCTGTTGCATGCCCCACAGTTGAACGCCTTTGGATTCCAGGGAATTGTAGTCCTGGCTACCGAAATCACTGGCCCAGCGTTCTCCAAGAGCATCCATCACAAAGGATCCGGCATCCATATGAGCGTGGTTAACCGATGGCGATCCGCATTTAAGCCCTACATATATAGCATCAGGGTCGGTCCAGGAACTTCGCATCATCGCTACCGGATTTACACCCCTGCCAGCCCACATCAGTTTGTTTGGTGTGACGATGTCCCGCGTGGTTTTTCCCATCATCCAAATCAGCAGCGCCGGCAACAGCCGTTCTCCGGTCAATGTACTGCTGGTGCCCTTATCCAGGAATTCCTTTTCCTGCGCAAGCAGCGAGTGGTCATTCAGCTTGTTGGCGAACCAGAACATCGCCGGTTGCAACCCACCCTTCATGCCCGCATCCGAATAATTGAAGCATAATCCGCCAGGTCCGGTCATATGTTCCATGTACCCCGCCGTATTCAAAAAGCCGGGAGTCTTTGAAAAGTCAAAATTGGTCTTCCTGAACTTTTCGAAAGCGTCGATAAACAGTACGTTGAATGATGTTCCATAGCCCCAATAGCTGTATCCTTCCGGATAGGCGCCATCGGGCTCATACATATCCATTACGAGTGGGAGGGAAGCGATGGCTCTGTTAAGCACTATTTGCGTTGAGTCGGCATAGTCCTCGTACACCGCTATCGCTCCGAAAGAAATACCCGCGTTGCAGACCTGGTTCCAGTTATGCTTTGCCCTGAGCCAGGAATTATACGATGGGTTAAAAGAAGGTTCAATACCTTTTTTGATAATGGCATTTTTAATAAGCGATTTGGAATTTTTAGAAAGCTGGTCGAAAAGCCAGTCGTAACCAATGGCCATAGCCAATGTCATTTCCGCCACATCCAGAAAATGAGATGGGTTCCAGTCGGTAAACTCCGCCAGGTGTATCATCTCCTGTTCTGCGCGTGCACCATACCGTTTGTCATTAGTGAGGCGCTGTGCATAGGACAAGTAAAAGATACGCCGGATGGCCTCCCTGGATACGCTCAGTAGCCTGCGCCCGGTGACGACTCTTTCCAATACAGGGGTTGTGATCAGCTTGTTGCACTCTGATATGATTGCCTCATGGACCTTATTCAGAGCCGGGTCTGAGGCGAGTGTCTGACGAATCTTGCTTTCTTCGCCTTTGAGCAATAAAAGGCGGGGATGTCCGGCAGCGCTTTCCAGCGGTGGATTTGGATTGATGCCTGTCTTTTCAGGTTTACGGCTGCAGGCAGTGAGCGAAAGCAAAAGGGTTGGCAATATGATAAGTAATCGTATCATGAACAGAGATTTAGCTGCAATTTAACCCAAATCCAGCAGTAAAACACAAAGCAGCCAAATAATGGCTCCCGATTATTTTATTATCCAAGCAGAGGCTTTGTCGTAATCGGACGAACATTTCGAAATTCAAAGAATTAATAATAAATCCGGCCTGAAAATACGTGCTGATCGGACAAAAGCGTAATTTTAGGATATGATGGTAGATGTTCAGACGGTTACGGCGTCCGCCCTGGGCATTGCGCTGGCGGCTTGTTGCGGCTTCCGTGTGTTTGTACCCATGCTGGTGGCAGGCATCGCGGGGCGGTTTGACCTATTTTCCTTTTCCGAACATTATGCCTGGCTTTCATCCACGCCCGCACTTATAGCCCTGGGAACCGCGACCGTAGCGGAGATCTTTGCTTATTATATTCCTTTTGTAGATAATATTTTGGACACTATTTCGGCCCCTTTAGCTATGGTGGCAGGAAGCATGCTGGCCATTGCCGTCATACCTGCAGATAGCGAATGGATCAAATGGCTGGTTGGTATCATTGCCGGTGGAGGAGGAGCCGGACTCATCGCCGCAGGTACGGGATTTCTGAGATTGTTTAGTAGTAAGACCACGCTGGGAACTGGAAACGTCATGGTTGCCACCGGCGAAAATACAGCGGCAGTCGGCGGTTCGATCCTTTCGTTCGTGATCCCCGTTATCATGGCCGCACTTTTTATTCTGCTATTTATCTGGGTGATCCGGAAAGTATTTAGCCGGTTCGGAAGAAAGGAAAGAGGGAAGAGCCCAACCCGGTTTCCAGGTTGAATCAAGGTTTTACAACCCGGATGATTTCCCGCTTTCCAGGCGGACCGGGAAGTTTCTGCACCTGAAAGCCGATACTCGTAAGTTTTTTCCTGACGGCAGACTTCGAGCAGTAGGTAGTCAGTATACCGCCGGGTGACATCGCTTTAAAAATTTTCTCGAAAACTTCACTAGTCCATAGTTCCGGCTGATCTTCGGGTGCAAATGCATCATAATAAATCAGGTGGTAAATATCATGGAACGTATAGCTGCCAAAATCACCCTCGGTTTTCATCAGTGTAAAATAGGGGCTGACGACGACTTCCTGGTCCCAGGGCGATCGGATAATGGATGCATATAAAGCGGGCTCGCGTAACAGGTCAGGATAGTTCAGTTGTGAAAGAATTTCCGTGGGTAGAGGATGCAGTTCTACCGTATGGTAGATCAGTTTTGTTTTCGTTCTCAACGCCTCGCGTGCCGCCAACAGTACGTTAAGCCCTGTACCAAAGCCCATTTCAAAGATCCTGATCTGATCTGCAACGGGATGATTTTCGAGAAAGAATTTCAAAGCAGCATTCAGAAACACATGATTTGATTCCTGGATAGCACCGTGGATAGAATGAAAACTGATGCCCGGAGAACCGAATAGCACAGTATCCGATCCATCTTCGGTCCTGACGATTTCATATCGGTTTTCTTCAGCCATTGCGTTTAACAAAGAATTCCCCGGACTGGTTTGCTCCTTGTTCACCTCATCTGCATTGTCCTCCGAATCTTCGGAAAGAAAATCAACAAAAGCTTCGGATCATTTCATCCCGGTAATCCTGGTAATCTACCTGGGAATTGATAATACCACCAATTTTCCATCCATCGTTGTGACAACCGCGGTCTGATCATTCAGAAATTTCATATCATTGACCAGCGAGTTAGATACTTTATGTAACCATAAAGTTGCGCCGGTTTTCCGGTCGAACGAAGCTACAAGACCCTTATCACCCAAAGCATAGACCTTCCCATTATATTCAGAAACTACGGAAGGGTTCAGTTCATATCCGAAAACCGAGGGCGTTTCCCAGCGAATGACCGCGCTATCACCGCGGGTGTCAACGCCGATGATCTTTCCCTGCATTGTTTTTGCAAAGACGAGGTTGCTGTCGGCAGAGAGTCCCATCGACTCGCGTACCCAGTGTTCATCCCATTTGTGTTTCCAGATAATTTTGCCCGTTTCCGCATTAAGCGCTGTCATGAACCTGTCCGGTGCGACGATAAAAATTCTGCCGTTTGTCGCGACAGGCACACAGGATGCCGGAGATAACATCCGGTTTGAATAACCATCGAAATTTTTCCAGATCAGTTTTCCTGATGCGATGTCCAGGCAATAGAATTCATTACCCCAGGCCCCAAAATAAATGCGGTTTTGATAGATCAGCGGTTGCGATTTCATGAAGCCCTTAACGCTGTCAAAACTCCAGGCAAGTTTCCCGGTTTGCAGATCCAGTGCGCGGAAACGGCCCTCTGAAGAGCCGAGGTAAATATGATTATTTTTTATAACGGGTGAAGCGACGAGCGATTTTGGGGTTGTGGTCTTCCAGATTAGCCTGCCGCTTTCGGCATTCAGGCAATAGATGGTCCCATCGGTCGAAGGAATGATCACTTTGTTTTTTTCGATCGCAGGCGTACTGTAGATCTTGCCTCCGGTGGCAAACTGCCAAATGATTTTCCGGGTAGATGGATCGAAAGCAATGACCCGGCCCTTAGCATCGGGCGTGATAACCAGATTTTTGTAGATGGCCATGCCTGATCCGATGTCGCTCGCATCCTGGTATCGCCAGATTTCCCGGACCCGCGGAAACTCCTGGTTGACCTGGTAGGAGGGCCTGGGATATCGGTTAGTGTCATCTTTATAATGATGATTTGTAAGCGGGATTTTAAGCCATGTTTCTTTGGTGAGTACACCGGGCAGTCTTGTCCGGAAAAACGCACTGTCCTTTTCAAAAGTGATGATATTGTATCCGCCCACCGAATCGCGTGCCCTGAGGTTAGACCTGCTCATCGCCGCGGGGATACCTTCAAAGTTGAATGCTCGATTCTGATGCCCGTGGCCGCACAAATACAACTGTGTATTGCGGGCCTTCAGGCGGTCAGCCAGCTCGTACCAGTTATTTAGTGAGGAGTCGAGCGGATAGTGATTCACGAAGATGATGGGAGCCTGTGCCGGTACGGTTTTTAAGACCGAATCCATCCACACGATATTTTCATAAGGCACCTGACCGGGGCTCATTTTCATATTTGGTCCGCAGTTGTTTCCCATAAAATAATATCCGCCAAAACGGAAGCTGAAAGTCTCGCTGCCAAAGATTCGAAGGAAAGAATTGGTGCCGCTTTCGCTCCAGTTGTCATCATGATTTCCGGGAATGATATACCAGGGCTTATCGAGTGAATCCAGGATTTGTTTGGCTAACTGCAATTCATCATCGGAGCCAAACTCCGTTATATCCCCGGATGCAATGATGAATTTTATTTCGGGGTTTAGATTGATGTCATGTACCGTGCGGCGCAGGTCTTCATCAGCCCCCTGGGATCCGATATGGAGGTCGGTAATCTGGGCAAATTGAAACGCAGGCTGGGCGGTTGCCTGCTGAACAAGAAGCAGCAGGCTGAAGCCTAATAAATAAAACTTGTCTGCAAAAATCTTAGTCACGCTATTTTTGAATTTGGTATGATACATTGAGAAAAAATAAACGTCTCTTTTTTAAATCACTCTACAGTGATATTTATATTTTTACTGTGCGAACTGAATTCCGGCGCGTACATACACTGGATAGTTGAAATACCATCACTGAAATTCCCCGCCTGGGTCGCAAAAAGATCATATTCAAAAACATAGCTGCCTTTTGGCAGGAAGTCGATGAAGAAATTAGTGCCAGCATCCCGCGTGGTCTCGTAGTAACCCAGTCCGCCCTGCCATTTATATTGACTCAACACATTCACGGGTTCAAAACTGCTTGCCCGCATGTCTTTGAGCTGTAGGTACTCCATGTCCCTGTCTGCACTTAATTCAATCCTTACCTTCACCTTATCGCCTACCCGGATGCTGGTCCCATCATTTATAGGCGTTAGCACCGGACCCCGGTCACTATTCTTTTCCAAAAATAATCTTTTCGTCAGTTTCAATCCGGATGCAGCAGCGGGCACCTTGTCGAGCGCCTCAAAGTACTGCCAATACACGGCGCCCCAGGAGGATCCGGTAAGATTGTTTTTCGACTTGGCTACTGGTTTTTCTGATGGCGAGCCCCCATTCACTCGCAATGAAATTTCGCCCATGGAAGGTTTTACTTTTTCTCCCGGGATCCATTTCTTGAAATATCCGGTGCCGCTTTCCGGCTTTTCTTCGTTAGAATTAAACTGTGTTGTACCAAGGGTTATTTCAACCGCTGGCGTATTGGAAAGCCAGTTTGATCCACGCAACAGCAGCGCGTAACAGGCCTCGGCAGTGGCTTTGGTGCTCCCCCAGTGATTGGTTTGTTTATTTTTCAGCAACCAGGTTCTGAGGTCGTCGGCAGTCGCCACATCGCCTCCGATCTCTTCGAAAGCTTCAATGATCATCGCCTGTCTTTCAATGGGTGCATCATACCAGCGCCAGCTTCGGGCGTTGTCCTTATAGTACATACCCATTTCGTCCTGATAGATAGCCGTTTCCTTCAGCGAACGCAGAATTTCTTTTGCAGTCGCCGCATCATTGCGACGGGACATCGCCAGCGCGATCATCGCCTGCATGAATTTATTCTGTTGTGTCCATGTTGCCTTGTTTCTTGCACTGAAATAGTCAATGATTTTCTGCACTTCGGGCGCCACTTTCAGGCTTTGGAAGAAGCTTCGCATGTAGAGATACTGAATAACATAATAAGAAGGCGCGTATTTATTGAGGTCTGTCTTGCTGTTAACCAGATTATCATATTCCTCCTTGATCTTGCTGTCGAGGTAGGGGATTGCAGCTTGTACGATTCTGTTGAGATTCGATTCTTGTAATCCACTTACTGCCTTCAGCTTTTTCAAGTGTCCGATACCCGTAACGATATATTGGGTGATGAAACGATCATCCGGTCCGTTCCGGAACCAGACAAAACCTCCGTTCGGACTCTGCATCTGCCGGAGTTTTTCAAAACTTTTGCTGAGTTCGCCGTTCATCCGTGACAGGTCAAACAGCAGCGCAATATTTTTTCGCTGCGCCGCTTCATTTTTAGCCTGTAAAACCCAGGGAGTTTCTTCCAGCAACAACGATTTCAGTTCAGGATTTTTCTCAAGATTGCTCTTAAGCGCCGAACTGTCTCCTGCTTTCCAGCGTTCAAAGATTTGTTTGATATCCGGAGAACTCTTTGCCAGTAGGGTCGCCAGGCTATTTGCATAGTACCGGTTCCAGTTTTGCTCGGCGCACTCATAAGGATATTCCATCATGTATGGTATTGACTGCACGGCAAACCAAACCGGATTCGAGCTGTATTCCACCGTTAATCCCTGATTGGTGAGGGTTTCGCTGGATCCGCTTTTCAGCAGGTTCTCTAGCCTGAATTTCTTTTCACCGGTTCCACGCATGTGGAGGGGAAGGGTTTCTGTGACCAGGATCCGGTTGGTGAGAACGGGAATCACATTTTCTTCGCCGTCGCTGAGATGGATATTCTCGCCGCTTCCGCCAACACGCGCGGTGATCCGCCAGGTCAGCGCTTTATTGAATTGAGCAGGGACTTCCACGGGGAAGGACAGCTCCTGACTTTTGCCGGCAGAAATGGTGAAGTATTGTTTGGGTATCACATTCTTAAACCAGCCGTCAACAGGTTCAGCAGTAGCTGCGTCGAATAATTCGAGGGTAGCCAGACCAGTCAATTCATTCGGAGAAAGGTTAACGATTTTGGAACTGAGTTTCAGCCGGTCGCCTTCCCGCAAAAACCTGGGAATATTGGGTTGCACCATCAGTTCCTTTTGAGTGATAATTTCCTTGCTGCTGTATCCCATCGACATATGCTGGGTGTGCGCCAGCGCCTGGAACTTCCACCGGGTCAGGGCTTCGGGTATAGTAAAGGAGAATTGAATATTGCCAGCCGGGTCCGTTCTCAGATTAGGAAAAAAGAAGGCCGTTTCATTGAAGTTTTTTCGGATCCTTAATTCACTCTCGCCCGGGTTTTGTCCAGACTGACCTTTTAGCGCCAAACTGTCCGCAGTTCCTTGAAGGAGCGGAACGGCGCCTGTGACGTCCGAAGCGTTTTGCTTGCCATAGCCGACCACTACCGTTTCACTTAATTGCTCTGCATTTTCAGCAGAGATTCCTCCGATGCGCCCGTTCAGTCCCCTGATCATGATCCCGGGTGGGCGACTCCCCGCGCCGTACTGTTCGAATATCTGATCGTAGTTCTTTTCGTAAGTCTTGTTCGAAAAAGTGTAACCATTCCCCAGCATTGCCGGGGCAGCGCCGAAATTGTTGGATACCCAGGTGGGATTATTAACATATTTGCTCCAAAGTCCCGGTACCTGCCAGCGGTGCGGATAGAATTGATCCAGTGATGCATCATACATGGAAGCCAGCATTTCAGCAGCAACTTTTTCCTTCTTGTTACCTGATATCCTGACGGACCATTTTTCATCGGCGCCCGGCTCAGTCTTATCCCGGAAACTACTGTATTCAATGTTAAGTTCTTTGTTGCTCCAGGGTACGTTGATGGTCTGACTTACCTGGAATATCCGGTTGTTTTTTACAAACATGAAACTTACGCCATAGCCGCCGCGGTCGGCTTCAGTAGCACTATAGGTAAATAATTTCTTTTCATGGCTAAGTCTGGAAAAACTGTACTGATCGCTTTGCTTGCTCACCTTCTGAATCAAAAAAATATTTTCGGCGGAGCTCTGGAGTGTCATTTCAGTCCTTTGTCCCGGCTCGATGGATTCAGGGTTAGTAGACACCAGGTATTGCGGGTAGGCCGGTTGAGACTGCCTGGGGTTATAGACTTCCACGTAATGAAGGTCGCGGACAGCCCTGCCATTTTTATCTTCGGTGGATATGTCGAGCACATAAAAACCCGGTGATACCGACTGACTGTTTATTTTGAAGATGCCCGTTGAATCACTTTCGCCCCGCTGTTCCAGGGTTGCAGCCTCTACCTGCCATGACTTGGGGTCATTTTCATTGTCGTAGATATCATTCGGGAAATTTTTTATATATTCTTCGCGGGTCATCACAAACTGATCGGGTTTTGGCCAGTATCTGTTTCGTAACAAACGTTGTTCAGGTTTTAGTTTTGAAAGGCTGACCTTAAGCTTGGCTTTTTCAAATGCCCCGGCCATGTTAGTGGTTAGGATTTTTATTTTTTGCAGGCTGTCGATTGAAACCCTGTCAGGTATTTCTGTTTTTATGATCAGGGACTTGTAGCCCACCGAGACCACACTGCTGGTGCTGCGCACTTCGCCGTTTATATCGGTGACATCGGCATAAATACGATAGTCGAAGATTGGTTCTAAGCCTGGATCGGTCTTCAGATCAGGCAGGGCCAGGAAGCTGATGAAGAACAGACCATCCGGATTCGTGGAAGTTTCACCATGGGCTATTTCCTGCTCGGGGCTTTGGGGCCAGCCAATGCGTGAACTGAACAGCCAGGGGTAGGGGAAGCGGGCCATCCGTGCAACCCGGTACCTGACCGTAGCTCCTCCAATGGTGTTACCAGCGTAGGCCAGGGCTTTACCGGGTACCAAAATAGAATCGTTCAATTTGTAACTACCTTTCGGTTTCTCTAAATCGACATAGAATCGCGGTCTCTTGTATTCCTCCACGTTAAACCCAATCGTTCCCGACCAGTCTGCCGTACTAATGGAAAAACTTCCGTTCAATCCGCTGCTGGGCAGGGTAAACCTCCGGTTGAATGAACCGAATTCATTGGCTGTAACCAGCATGCTGTCTGCCTTTTGCTGATTGGCATCAATCAAATAGACGGTTGTTTTGTATCCCTGGTGCACTTCGGAATTCTTACCATCGGCTTGCCTGTCAACGGCAATCCCCTTGAAATAAACCGTTTGTCCGGGGCGGTAAAGACTCCTGTCCGTAAACAAAAACGCCCTGGTATTTATTTTTTTTGAATTTGCGGCCTGATAGCTGTTGTAGGTGTTAAAATAGTAAACAGCATCGTCCATAAATAAAACATCACCATTATGTGAAATTTCAAATTGATAGTTGTATCCTCTTTCCTTGTCATCTTTTTTGATGAATTTGAAATATCCGTTGCGGTCCGTTGAATATTCGGCAAATCTGATTTTCCTGGTGGTACTGTTCAAGTAGTTGTACTCCGGGCGCCACACCTGCACTTTTGCATTTTTCAGTGGCTGCCCGCTATTCCGGTTTAGCACAAAATAGTCATTCCTGTTACCGACCATGCTGATATGAGATATATTCACCAGGCGTGCACCCAGGATATTTTCTTTTTGATCAAAGCGGTCATTTAGCGAACTCAGAATAAAATATTCTCCGGGCGGCAAAGCATCGACCTTTAATTCCACGGAATGGTTTTGCAGATCGGTGTTTGCGGGGAGGTCCTGTGCCCAGGAACGGATGGGTTTTGTAACCGTAAGTTTTTCCCAGAACTTGTTTCCGCTGTTTCCCTGAATGCTGTTATATTTCAGATCGCCCGCAGCCGGAATAATTCGCAGGTAAAGTTTTTGAATATTTTTGAAACTCAGCAGAAACCTGAATGGCTGGTTGGGTATATTGACCTTCTCAGCTTGAATATTGTAGGATGGTGCAGTAAGCTCGTGGTTCAGGTTAAAGGCATTGACATATCCTTCGGATTCTGTACGAGCTGTTGCAAGAATCTTATCGGTCAGTTCTTTGGCTTTGACCAGTTCAAACCGGTTGGCGGTATCTACACCTGGCTGGAAGCTCACACCTTTTATCCGGTGCCACAGGGCCAGCAGGTAAAGAGCCTGCGATGCGGCGGGCTGATTGCTATATTTTCTAAAAATATTTTCGAGCGCTTCTGTGTAATAGGTATCCGAATTTGGATTGACAGATTTCAAACGTACATATTGAAGTCTGTCCAGATCCAGATCAATCAGCGCATCGGGTTTTTCGTCTTTCAGGTGGAGGCTGATGAGTTCCTGGTAAATAAGTAACGCTTTGTATGATAGAGAAAGGCTATCCTTCGAATCGAACTTAAACGCTGCGAACCGTGCTGCATCTGCAAAAGCTTCCGGCTGGCTAATCTCGAACGAATACGCCGGCCGGGTGATGTCGCGCTCGTCATTTTTGAAATACTGAAGTGCCCGTTGTGCCAGGAGATCGTAAAGGGTAGGGCGAAGGTAGCGCCGGTTGCCTTTGGTGATCAGCGCATCCCAGGGCTCAAGCCTGGAACGCTGCAGCAGTTCTTTGTTTTTGATGGAGGCCAAATACAAGCCCGAAATTTTCTTGTGAAAATCTGTAGCCGTCCAGATCTCGGGATCCTCATTGCCTGAGCCTTCCACGTTGGTTCTGTTATATATTTTAAATCGATTGCGCGCGAAGAGCTGTTGGTATAAGCCCGCCAGGTAGCTGTTGAGCAGTGAGGTCACCGGTTCCTGACTATTTGAAATTTCTTTTTCTAACTCCCGGATGGACATGATTTCGTTGTTCTCCCGGTTCTCCTGTTGGACGGAGTTCAGATAGACCAGTGATTTGACAACTTGTGCGTCCTGCTTTTCCGATTTTGCTTTTTTATAGATCCCGAGCACGATCTCTCTCGCCGAAGCGGGCAATCCCTTGCTAATGGCTTCTTCAGCTTTTTTCCAGTCGGCCTCGTAATTTCTGATAGTCTGGCCAATGACTGTCATACCCGATCCGGTCAGCATGATGATTGTCAGGAGCAGTTTCAGTGTCTTCATCCGTATGTTTTTTTGTTCTCCGCCTCTGTTTGAAATGGAAGATGATCTGTTGATCCTCAGGGTTCGGTGCTCACGGCCAGCCAGGTCATCATACCCATACCCGTTTCGATAGCCCGCTCGTCGAGGTTAAAGTGTGGTGTGTGAACACCGGCCGTGATTCCGAGCGCTTTATTTCGGACGCCCAGCCGGAAGAAGCACCCCGGTATTAGTTGTGTATAATAGCCAAAATCTTCTGCACCCATTCTTATTTCGGTGGTTTCTACCCGTTCGGGTCCGGCGTAAGCGATGGCGTTTTGTCTGGCAGATTCCGTCAGTTTTTCATTATTCAGAACACAGGGGTAACCCAGGTCGATGTGCAGATCTAACGCGCCGCCCATACTTTTCACCAGATTTTCCGAGGTTTCCCGAATCAGATGATGGGCTTCATGTCGCCAGGTCTCATCCATCGCGCGGAAAGTTCCCATTAATTTCACTTCACCAGGAATCACATTCGTGGTTGTACCCCCGTTGAACGCTGTGATGGAAAGTACGGAGGGGTTAAGCGGATTATTTCTTCGGCTGATGATTTGTTGAAGGGCAACGACGAGGTGCGAACTAATCAATACCGGATCTACGCACAAATGCGGGGCGGCTGCGTGCCCGCCAATCCCGCGAATCGTGAAATATAGCTCATCGGCGCTTGCCATCACTTTACCACTTCTGAAGCTAAGTCTTCCAGCATCGAGGGTGGTGTGCACATGTAAGCCGAAAATCGCCTGTGGTTTCGGGTTTTCAAGAACGCCCTCCGCTATCAGCAGGCTTGCGCCTCCGGGATTTTTTTCTTCTCCAGGCTGAAAGATCAGTTTAACGGTGCCTTCCCATTGATCTTTGAGTTCATTCAGAATTTTAGAAGCTCCCAGCAGGCAGGCGGTATGAGCATCGTGTCCGCAAGCGTGCATAACGCCTGGGTTTTTGGATTTATAGGGGACTTCGTTCTCTTCGGTAATCGGCAGGGCGTCCATATCGGCACGCAAGGCAATGATCTTTCTTTTAGGGTTTTTGCCTTTGATGATACCGATTACGCCGGTCCCCGCTTTGATTTCGAATGGAATTTGCCATTCAGACAGTTTTCTTTGTACGAGAGCTGAGGTTTCGTATTCCTGGTAGCTCAATTCGGGATTGGCATGAAGTTGTCTTCTGACGGCGATGAATTCATCCGCGTATTTCTTAGCCAATTGCTGGATGGTCTGAATCATTCGACAAAAATAACGTAAACGGGAAAGAAATTATCCCGTGGGGGTGGATCTGTCTGTTTCCCTCTGGTTTCCTACTTTTATCTGAGTCTTTAATTCTGCTCTTCGATAAATTCAGGCTTGATTTCCACGACATCGTTCATGATAAAAACGCCCCGGGGAAAGAACGGGCTCAGTCTTTTCTGATAATTTGAAGCTTCAGCCCTGGTTGTGAAATTGCCCACCTTAACTTTATAATAGGGGGATTGGTGCCACATATACGACTTTAGTTCAGGGAAATAATTATATACGGCTGTTTTTGCGGCGATGGCTTCTTCGCGCTTATTGGTACTGATGATGAGTATCCGGTATCCCCTGGCTGTTCTTCTTTTGGTAGCGTTACGGGTGGAAACATCATTGATTTCGGCTTGTTTTCGCAGCAGCAGGTCGATCCGGGGGTCTTTGATCACCGTAACAGAATTTCCGTTCTGAGCATGCAGTCCTGCGTAGAAAAAGAAGGTCATTAAACAAAATATGTATTTCATCATGCCGGTTTTTTGATTACATCCCATCCGAATTTGACGATATATATTATTTCCAGGTTGCCTGCGAAGGTACAACACGGGGGTAAATATCGGTATATTGTCAATAACTTAGCTTTTTGAGGGAGTGAGCTGATTGGTTTGGATTCATTCTTATAAATTAAAATGAAAATGACGGAATGGGTAGGATATATGGCCATGTTCTTTTTGGTGATATCATTTATCCCCAGGCAGATAAAGTTGATCCGTTGGATGAATCTGGTAGCCTGCCTGTTTTTTGTGGCCTATGGCGTGTTATTGGGCTGGAAATGGCCGCTGATCCTGTCAAATGGCATGATTGCTGCCATCCATGTTTATCATCTCCTTGTTCCAGGTCAACCCGGGAGAAACTGAAAGGTTTGTTACCGGCGTTCTGGTGCTCCGCACCTGAAGAATACGGACATAGTTGCTTTTTGTTGAAGTTGTTATAACTTTTTGACTCTAATCCGGGGAAGCTTTAGAAAATTGGTGAAAATTGTCCAGCCTCACAAATTATATTGTTGGTAACGCTTATTTTTGGGCCAATTGATCAACATGGAGAATCCTTCAGTTGCCATAGTCATCCTGAACTGGAATGGTAAGAATTATCTGAGCAAATTTTTGCCACATGTTCTGCAGTCGACTTATGCCAATTTTAGGGTGGTGGTCGCCGATAATGGTTCTTCGGACGATTCTGTGTCTTTTCTAAAATCGAATTTTCCTGAAGTGGAAATCATATCCTTCAGTGAGAACCATGGCTTTGCGAAAGGTTACAACATTGCCCTGGCGCAGGTTTCGGCCGATTTTTATATTTTACTTAATTCAGATGTACAGGTGAGTCCGGGGTGGATTGAACCCCTGGTGGCACTGGCTGCAACTGACCGGACCATTGCTGCCTGTCAGCCGAAGATCCTGTCGTACAACAAACCATGTTATTTTGAATATGCGGGCGGATGTGGTGGCTGGCTGGATAGTCTGGGGTATCCGTTTGCCAGGGGCAGGATATTTGACTATTGTGAGGAGGACACTTTGCAGTACGAGGATATTTCGCGGGTATTTTGGGCTAGTGGAGCGGCATTATTTATACGGTCTGAGGTTTTTCACGCTGCCGGAGGATTTGATCCCTATTTTTTTGCACACCAGGAGGAGATAGATCTGTGCTGGCGACTTCAGCTCGCTGGGTATAAGATTTTTGTATGCCCGCAATCTGTGGTTTATCATGTTGGCGGCGGTACGTTGCCGAGGGGAAACTCACTCAAGACCTACCTGAACTTCCGGAACAATCATATCATGATTTACAAAAACATGTATGGATGGCGGCGGTTGTATGTGATGATGGTACGTTTTGTGCTGGACGGGATATCGGCCGTTAAAAGTTTATTGGGAGGTGATGGGGGTTATTTTGTTGCAGTGGCCAGTGCTCACCTGTCGTTTATAAAATGGATGTTGCTGGAACGGAAAAAGAGTATTTTCCCGCGCAACAGAAAAGCTGGATTATCAGGTTTTTACAGGGGTAATATCGCCTGGGATCATTTTGTAAAGGGTAAGAAACGGTTTTCTGATATCGTTGAAAAAGAAGGGTGATTATTTTTATTGAATCCTTATTTTTGCAGGACAATCTAATCAACAATGGAACAAAACGAACAGGAGCAGCTAAAGCAGCAGGAATACCAGCAGGCGCTTAAGAGAAGAGAAAAGAAAGATTTCAGGCAAAGCTGGGTATCTTCATCGCCCTTTATTTTTTACCTGAGTGTTGCTTGTTTAGTGTTTTACACCTTGGGAGGGTGTTATATGCTTTATACCAAGCGATTTGAAAAACCGAAGGTTCAGGTGCAGAGCAGCACGCTTTATACGCCTGTTTACAAATAATCCGGGCAAAATTTTTTTCCGACGCTGTAATCTCTTATTTTTGCAGCCCCTTTGAAGGGGATTAGTTCTTAAAAATCGCGGAAGTAGCTCATTTGGTAGAGCACGACCTTGCCAAGGTCGGGGTGGCCGGTTCGAGCCCGGTCTTCCGCTCATTCTTTCCTCTCATTTGAGAGGATTTTTTTTTGAACGCCCTGGTGGTGGACCTACCTTCGGTAGGTAAACTTGGTAGACACGCCCCGATTGAAAATCGGGGTTGGCAGCAATGTGGAGTTCTTGATTTTTTGAAATAATATTCGTGCTGATAGCATGAACGCCCTGGTGGTGGAATTGGTAGACACGCAGGACTTAAAATCCTGTGACCCGCAACGGTCGTATCGGTTCAAGTCCGATCCGGGGCACAACCTAACCTCTGTTATGTAACAGAGGTTTTTTTATTGCCATATGTTTAAAGTTTACATGCCATATGTATAGCGTTTATATATTGTATTCAGAGAAGTGCGGGCGTTTTTATGTGGGTTACTCTGCGGACGTCTCGGCACGGTTGGAACGTCACAACGCCGGTAAGGTAGCGGCTACGAGGAATTGTCTAGGTTTTCTATGTCTTGGCGTTTAACGATCCTAAAAAGAGAGCATTGTTAGGTTTTCGAATTACAATAGCTTTGAGCTTCGACAAACTTTTAATAACCAGTAAATGGCAAAAAGGGGAAATTTGCGAAGGGAGAAATCCTTTTTTAAATCGGGTAAAATCTTACGACCCTAGAGTATTCCTACGCTTAAAGAGTCCGACTATATTGTACACGACATTCCATTGGACGGCGACGCCCCAAAACAGTTTATTCGTGCCTATTTTTTTGAAAGGGACGGTACAGTCAGGAAAGCCAATCCAAAAACATGGTGTTCTTATATTGCCAAAACTGCAGAAAAATATTATCCGCATGAATCTATTTATGAATACCTGATCAATCGCATTGGGCAAACAGTGGGCCTTGAAATGAACGAAATAAGGTTGGTATGGGTAAACAAACAAATTCGATTTTTAAGTAAATTTTTCTTGAAGGACGGAGAAGAATTGATTCACGGAGCAGAAATTTGTGGAGAACACTTGGGTGACAGGGATTTAGCCAAAGAGATAGCCAATGACAGGAGATCGTCAAGAGAGCTATTTACTTTTGAATTTATTAAAGAATCAATCCGCAACGTTTTTCCAGAATCCTTTGATAATCTGTTCGTTGGGGTAGTAAAAATGATCATTTTTGACGCTGTTGTGGGTAATAATGACCGGCACTTTTATAACTGGGGAGTTATTAGGACTCAAATTAAGTCGTCAAAATTGCCTACCTTCGCGCCCCTTTATGATTCGGCAAGGGGATTGTTCTGGAATTGTACCGAAGCACAAATAAAAGGGTATTTAGACGAATATTCGAAAAATGGCAAAAAAATTGTTAATTATATTGAGAAGGCATGCCCCCGGATTAGTATAGCCGACAATATACAGGCAAATCATTTTGAACTTATTAACTACCTAATACGTTTAAGTGATGAATATGTTTGTCTTATTGAAGAGTTTTCGAGTGTGGAAAATGAATTGAAAGTTCTTAATATGATACGGCAGGAATTTTCTCTGATTTTAACAAGTACAAGATTAGAGTTAATTTCATTAATTTTAAGAAAGAGATTTGAAAAAATAAGGAGATTAACAAATGTTACGCAAGATAAAAAATTGGTTTAATAAAAACCAAGACGACTTGGAAGGATATAGCCGCGTTCCCGAAGATGTGGAGGCAATATTTTCCTTGGAAAATGACGAAATTCCTGTTGGGGTTTTATCTTGCAAAAATGGGGAGTGGTATTTTAAATATACCGAACAGTTTAAAAAGAATTCGGGGAAGTACAATCCAATTGTTGGATTTCCTGATGTTGACCGGATTTACAAAAGCGAAGTCCTTTGGCCGTTCTTTCAGGTCCGCATCCCTGGTTTAAAGCAGCCACAAATTCAAGAAATTCTTAAAAAAGAGAAAATTAATAGTTCGAATGAAGTTGAATTGCTAAAGCGGTTTGGCCGAAAAACAATTTCAAATTCTTACCAGTTAGTTGCAGGTTAAAGCGTCATTTAACAGGTAACTGGTGCTTCTGCCACCTGCAGGCCCTTTCACCAACAGTTGCCTGTTTATCAGGTCCTGGATATCCCGTATCGCCGTGTCTTGAGAGGTTTTGGCAATCTTTGCCCATTTGGAGGAGGTGAGCTTGCCGGTAAAACCATCCAGCAATTTATTCAGCATCAGCTTTTGCCGGTCGTTTAAAGTATGCGTAGCCGGCTGCTTCCAAAATATTGCCTTCCTCATTACCCCCGCCAAAGTGGCCTCCGCTGCATCTATAGACCTATCCAAACAGCCCAGGAACCAATGAATCCAAGGGGTTATATCCATCCGGCCTTTTTGGGTTGCCTCCAGTATATCATAATAGGCTTTACGCTCAGCCCGGATCTGGGTAGACATGCTGTAAAATCGCTGGCGGCTTTCATCTGCACGGGCTAACTGCATATCCGTTATAGCCCGGGCAATACGGCCATTACCATCATCAAACGGGTGTATGGTGACAAACCATAAATGGGCCATAGCTGCCCTTAATACGGGGTCTGTTTTATCGGGAGCATTGAACCAATCCAGGAATGCTTTCATTTCAGCCGGAACCTGATCCGCATCCGGTGCCTGGAAATGCACCGTCTCCCGCCCCATAGGGCCAGACACTACCTGCATGGGATCATCAGGCAGGTTATCCCGCCATTTTCCGGTTTTGATCCGGTGCATACCACTGCGTCCTGACGGGAACAAAGAGGCATGCCAGCCAAAAAGACGGTCTTCAGTAAGTGACTCCTGATATCGCTGGGTAGCATCCAACATCATTTCAACAACGCCCTCCACATTACGATCGGCAGGCATCAAACCGGCTATATCCATTCCCAAACGCCGGGCTACAGAAGAGCGCACCTGTTCGGCATCTAATACCTCACCCTCTATTTCACTGGATTTGAGCACATCCAATGTAAGGGTTTGAAGGGTAGCTTCCGCCCGAAGGTTAAACCCCAGGTTTTCCATCCGCCCCAATAACCGACCCTGTTGATGGCGCACGCGTGTCAGCAAGGAAGCTATCGCTTCCGTCTGCCATTGAAAATGAGGCCATTGGGTCAATTGATAGATATACATTCTATGCATTTTATGCGACGAATATAACAAATATTCTCCGCATACGTAATTATTATATGCAAAAAGCGCGAAGAATAGTATTATTATTCACCGCACCTATTCCCAATCGAAACGAACATCCTTCTGCGCCCATTGGTTTCTGTATTTTCCTGTCTACGGCAAGCAAGCCTACCTTGGCAGGCAAGCCTCGCAGACACACCCCGATTTTCAATAGGGGTGATCCACAACGGTCGTACCCGATACAATCGGGTCCTAGGGTCTTTGAGAAACTAGCACAACCCGAACTTTGCTATGCAAAATGGGGTTTTTTTATTGCCCACTATTCACATCAATTCTTACCATAGGATATTGTGAACGCCTTTTTGAAAATGTAATTTTACGTCATAAAAAAAGGAGAATTAACATGAGCAACACTATTCTACACAAAGCAGATACAAGGGGCGATGCCGACCATGGATGGTTGCATAGCCGACATACCTTCAGCTTCGCCAACTATCGCAATCCTGAGCGTGTACACTTTGGCGCATTGCGGGTAATAAACGACGATTTCGTTGCGCCGGGAAAGGGTTTTGGCACACATCCGCACGATAACATGGAAATCGTTTCCATACCGCTTGAAGGCACTTTGGAACACAAAGACAGCATGGGCAACACCGGTACTATCAAAAAAGGTGATATTCAGATGATGAGCGCAGGCACAGGCATAATGCACAGTGAATACAATGCCAGCAAAACAGAACCGGTAAAATTTTTGCAAATCTGGGTTTTCCCTGATAAGCAAAATGTAACGCCACGTTATGACCAGATAAAGATTGATGAAGAAAAAGCCAGCAACCGCTTTCTTCAAATTCTTTCGCCAAACCCGGATGACGAAGGTGTGTGGGTACACCAACAGGCATGGTTCCACCTGGGTAAGTTCAATGAAGAAACTTCCATTGATTATGAAATAAAAGCAACAGGAAACGGACTGTATGTTTTTGTACTGGAAGGCGAAGCTGATGTTGAAGGGGTGGCATTGAGCCGCAGGGATGGCTTTGGAATCTGGGATAAAAAATCCATTTCCTTCAACATAAAACCAGGCGCAGAACTCCTATTGATGGAAGTGCCCATGAAATGGTAGTTATTGAAAATGATTGATTTGGGGCTGCTTGATCGTCACGATTTCTGGCTCGATTTTGGGGGATCCTTTATAGAATATTTAGTTTTTAACCTGACCTTTTTGCTATTTTTAAAAAATATGCGTTATGGAATCAGGAGATATTAATTTTACAATTGAAGTAGTGATCAATGGCAGTTCCAGATATATCCTGGTGAATACCGCTGAAACCACCGACGGTGTTGAGTTCTACAAATGTCAGATGGGAGAAAAAGAAATTACCGAGTTACGAAAAGACTCCGGCGAGTGGAAACAGATTTGGGGTAATTTAAACATCGATGATGTGAAAAATATCGGCGGGATAATCGAGTCTTATTTTGATAGATAGAGTATCACCGCTGTTGACAATTCGAACCTTTTAAAGTTTTGGTAAATTCCCAAATTCCCTATATTTGCAACAACGTTTCAAAAATTGAAAATAAAAGAGGGATATCGGAAAAGTACATCAGTGGCAATACTGCTGGTGTACCTGTTTATTACTACGCCGGTGCAGCTATGGCATCGGCATCAGCCGGTAGATTCCAGTTTTAATAATCACCAGACCAATGAAGTTTCGCTGACCAAAGGGATCTCGCTCACTGATCATTGCGCCGTTTGTTTACACAATTACAGCAGCTATATTATAACCAACCCTTTGATCAGTTTTGCTCCTGTCTCTTTTTATAATACACTACATGTATTTTATCAATCTATTATTCCTATAACACCAAATCGGTTTACCGGTAGCCGCGACCCGCCCTCCTTTCTCTAGCATTATGCGATGAAAATGTTGCTTACATCCGGCATTGCCCAATACACGATGCCAATTGTAAAAGAGGTAATGATTGTCTTCATTATAGCAACTATTGCAGTCTTTTCCTCCTGCAGCAAAAGCGACAGCAGCGGTGGCAATCCGCAAAACGGCCTCGATCAATTTGTAGTGGTCACCAACATTACCACCTCCAGTCCTGCTACTGGTTATGTAGGAACGTTTAAAGATCTGGCCATCACCATTCACACAAACGTCAAAGCAAGACAATCCACACAATACCCGTTCGTTGAGGCCTATAGAGACTACGTGTTTGTATTACCTAACAAAGGGGGTGATGTGGTTAAAAAGTATAAACGTCAGCCAGATGGCTCTCTATCAGATGAAGGAAGCATAAGCATTACGGCCTTCTAAAACCGATGAACATGTCCCGGCAACATTCTATTCAGATCCCGAAAAAACCGGTGCTCTTTAGCCTACTGCTCTACTGTAGTACATTAGGCTGCAACTGTAAGCACCATCATGCGGATGAAATTGTACACCCAAGAACTATTCAAACAAAACACAATGCAATATTCCCTATCAAGGCCACAACAGGCCCCGTCATCACAACAGAAAAAATTGCCCGTTACCGTGCTGAGTGGATTTTTAGGCGCTGGCAAAACAACCCTGCTCAACCATATCCTGCACAATAAAGAAGGTATGAAGGTAGCTGTAATTGTCAACGACATGAGCGAAGTAAATGTAGATGCGCGGCTCGTTGAAAACGAAAACACCCTTTCGCGAACAGAAGAACGACTGGTAGAAATGAGCAATGGCTGCATCTGCTGCACGCTTCGGGAAGACTTGATGAAAGAGGTAGAGCGCCTGGCTAAAGAGGATCGGTTTGATTACCTGCTCATTGAAAGTACGGGTATATCAGAACCAGTCCCCGTAGCTCAAACATTCTCTTATGTTGATGAAAACAATGGCATTGATCTCTCCCGGTTCAGCTATATTGACACGATGGTAACTGTGGTGGATTGCTTTAATTTTTTAAAAGATTTTGGCACCGATGAATTATTAGCAGACCGGGAGCTTACCGACATGGAGGGCGACGAACGTACTATTGTAAACCTGCTGACCGACCAGGTAGAGTTTGCCAACGTGATCGTATTAAACAAAACAGACCTTGTGAGCACGCAAACATTAGGGGTGCTGAAGGCTGCATTGCACAAACTAAATCCCGGTGCACGCATCATCGAATCCACATTCGGGAAAGTAGCTCCTCAAGAACTATTGAATACCGGGTTGTTTAATTTTGAAGAGGCACAATCCTCCGCGGGCTGGCAAAAAGAGCTGGAAGCAGAAGGCCATACACCTGAAACAGAAGAATATGGCATCAGTTCCTTTGTATTCCGCCACCAGCAGCCCTTTCATCCGGAGCGTTTCTGGAAATACCTGAACGAAGCCTATCCTTCCGATGTCATTAGGGCTAAAGGATTATTCTGGCTGGCTTCCCGCCCGAACGATGCCCTGAATTTTTCGCAGGCTGGCGGTTCATCGAGGCTGGAGCATGCGGGTGTATGGTGGTGCAGCATGCCATTTGCAGAACGAATGCGTTATGCATCTTATGTGCACAACAGGGATACCATAGAAGCACGATGGAGCCGCCAATGGGGTGACCGGATGAATGAGCTGGTGTTTATTGGTCAGGATATGGATAAAGAAAAAATGATCGCAGACCTGGAACAATGTTTATTACAAGCTGACGAACAGTATTTGTTTGACAACAAAATCCGTTTTTGTGATCCTTTCCCCGTAACAAATTAATCAATGTGACAAAAATGGATAAGGGAAGGCCCGCTTAGCGAAATGTTGCATTATTTCCGAATCAATACTGCAATTTTATTTGCGGCGTTATTAAATTCTTTTAAGGAGGTGGTGCTGATAATCTTGTTTACTTTTATATTGTACACGTAATTGCCTTTCCTGACCATAATAAAATAAAAGTTCACGCTATCGGTGTGGAAATATGCTTCATCGCCTAAGTTCTCTATATTTTTTATGCCATGGGGTTTGTTTGCCAGCATTATGTCAGTATACCTCTTTTTAGCATCTGACAGTAACTTGTACTTTTCAAACAAAAAATAGATCGCGCCTATTTTACCCGTGGTGATATCTTTGACATCCGTTTTGTAAGCGCAAAGGTACGAATCGGACAGCCTCTCCATTTTTGATGAACTATCTGCCAAATGAGTGGATTGACCCATTATCTTATCGGCATCTGATTTAGTAAATAATTTCCTGGGATCCGGATTGTGTTGATTACCTAAATTTTTGGCTTCGAGGGTAGCAATTGCTGTGACGTGTCCGGGGTTCCCTCCGAAAAAATCTAGCCTGCCTGTAAGCCATACAGCTACAGGAAGTCCAATTAGCGTCAGGATTTTAATGAATGTCATATGGACGTATTCAAAAAGCCAGGTAAATCCATTTGCTTCTGTCCAATTTTCCAGCGATCATCTCTTTTCAATTTTCATAAACCGCACTTAAGATAAATAGGCTGCTTGTTCCAAATTTTGTGGAGAACTGACTGAAAAAGCAGATGAAATTTACGAATGATATTCGAAGGTGCACTCGGAATATTTCGTTAAATTTACTACCTCCTCATTTCCCGTATATGTTGCGACTGGGGGAGGCGGCAGTACCACAGTTGGCATCTGGAAATTCACTTAACAGACCGGCATTGAGCGCCTTAACTGATTCAAGGATTCCCGGTTAGCAAACTGATCAGTGAGTTATAACTTTCGGGCGAAAATGAGATTTTATTGAACGATCAGTTTTACCGAATCAGCCTGCAAACGCTGCTTTAGCCACTGTTGCATTTTGAAGCGTTCCGCACGCCCCGGTGACTTTGAAAAGTTAGCCACAAATACAGTAATTGTATCTGTCGCAAATGTATCTGTCCGGTAAATGACGGACTGGGATCCGGTATAGTAAGTTAATGCTGGATATAACGCTTTCAACTCCGCCCTCAGATCTGGTAGCTCCTGAGGGGATGGGTGCTCCTGTTCTGTGGAGTTGTTGACAGAATCTTTTTTAAACACATCTTCAAGAATACTCGCTTTTATCTGGCTGAAGTCGATCTCCTGTTTGGCATTTAAACCTTGCCTGACAACCAGTTTGGCATTCTTTAGCCGGTACTGATTGAGCTTTTGTGAGATGCTGTCAATAGTTGACTTCGGCAGATTTTTCCCGATCAGCAATAAGTCAATTTCACTGCTGTCGGATCTGTATCGGAATGTCTTATTGACCACCTGCGTATTTTTAAAACGGAACTGATCATTTACAAAGGTTTGCGCATTCGATTCAAAGATACTTTTATCAACTATTTGATAAGTCAGGTAGATGCTGGGGATTACCGCTGCCGCAACAATAAGTAAAATATAGCGGGACACTTTTTTACCGTAGGATTGATTTTCAAACTGCACTTTCCTGAAATTCAGAAAACGTACAATCAAATAGGTACTGAGACAGATAAAAACACTATTGATGAAATACAGGTAAAGAGCCCCAATAAAATAGTAAAAGTTTCCCGACGCCAGCCCGAAACCTGCTGTGCAAAGCGGTGGCATTAATGCCGTAGCGATGGCGACACCAGGGATTACATTACTTTTTTCTTTCCGGGTGCTTGCTACAATGCCCGCAAGCCCGCCAAAAAACGCAATAAAAACATCCCATATTGAAGGCATCGTCCGGGCGAGCAGTTCACTTTGCGCATCATGTAACGGGGTGATCCAAAAATACAGTGCAGAAGTGGCAATACTGATCAGGGTTGCATTTAAGAGGTTTTTACTGCCTTTCCTTACAAGGTCAATATCTATAATCGCTATACCCAGGCCAATGCCCATGATCGGACCCATAAGCGGCGAGATCAGCATGGCGCCAATGATCACTGCGGTGGAATTGACATTTAAACCAATTGAAGCGATAAATATCGCAAAGATCAGTGTCCATAAATTATGCCCCCTGAAAGCGACATCCTTTTTGATAGAAGCTACCACATCTGCCTCATCTGCTTTTCCAAGATGAAGATTAAATAATCGTGCAAATGTCAGCCGGATGGCTCTGAGACGCCTGTTTTGATTACGCATAGTTCAACAAATAATATGGGTTATCTTCTTTCATTTAAAAATAGACAAACTTTTTATTTGTTAAAAAACAACGGTTTTTTTTTAACCAATAGGATGGCGGATCTTAGGATTTTGGAGTATCAGGTTGATTATCCGATTCAAAAGGATGTGTGATTGACAAAACAGCCCTATCTGCCTCTTTTAAGATGTATTCCGTATAATTTTCACCAAATATATTATACCATTGTCTTTCTGAAGTAGCATTAATGACGATCAGGTCAGCTTGTCTTTCTTTTGCCGCTGAAATTACCTCAGGGGCAACATTTTTTTTTGAATCCGTATTAAAATTCGACACCGAAAATTGTATGTGCTGATTTTCGGCCAGCTCAATCACTTCATTAACCTTATAAAATTCGGGTTGTCCGAGGCAAATAATTTGCAGCTCCGAGTTGTCTTTCTGGATAAACGGTCTGGAATAAATAAGCTTTTCTTTAACGCCTTCAACGTCACGAACGGGGAATAAGATTTTGTAAAAATCCGATTTTTTAAAACTCGTTGGTATGGAAAGCACCGGACATTCAATTTTCATAATGATTTCATAAGCGATCGATTCTTTAAAATATCGCCTAATACCATTCAGTACACCAATAAGCAAAAGATCGGTTTTGTTTTCAACGCAATATTTATAGATAAATGCAACTACATCGCCGACACGGGCAAAGACCTTTGACTCTATACCAAATTCATTTACGATCTGATCGCGATACTTTTTTAATCGTTCATAAGCCGCCCCCACAAATTCCGCTTTTTTATTTCGGGAATCCGCCGGAGACACGGCATGGATTATATCCAACTCAGCGTTATGCTTTTTCGCGAGAATTGCAGCATGATACACCGCGTTATTTGATTCCTCACCAAAATTTGTTGCAACGGCAATCTTGTGAATCTGATATCTTATCATGGACTAACTTTAATCAATTCAGCTAAGTATCTATACTTTACGAAGTTACCGATTCTGAGTTACTTTGGTTGCGTCTTAAAAATCACTCAACACGTAAAATAATGAAATTAACGCACAGAAAATGATATAATCAAAAATGTGAATTCAGGTGATCTTAAACCTTCGCCAACTCCAGGATCGCGCTTACAAAGTTCTTCCAACTGTACTTTTCCCTTTCTGTGCGGATACAGGGTTTGAAGTGCCCCTCACCCAATTCGTAAAACCTTTCAATAGCAGTTACTAGTGACCGGGGATCTGGCTCCGTAACTAATCCGCATGCTTCGTGGGGTACCAGCGAGGCCAGGCCGCCCACATTGGTTACAATGGTTGCTTTTTCAAAAAAATAGGCGAGTGGAGTAACCCCGCTCTGGGTGGCATTCCGGTAGGGTTGTACCAGCACATCTGCCGCACACAAATAATATTTCACCTCCGTATCGCTGATAAAACTCGTGTGCAGGTACAAGAAGTCTTTGATACTATTTTCTTCAATCTGGTCAAGGTAAGCTTTTTCATCATCATAGAATTCGCCGGCAATCAACAGCTTCGGTGGCCGACCCTGCCAATGCGCCTGATCATCTTTAATTATTTTCATGGCCTGAAGCAACAGATCCAGGCCCTTGTATTTCCTGATGAATCCAAAGAAAAGAATTAGTTTCTCATCCTGGGGAAGCTTTAAATGCGCGCGGGCATCAGCTTTCGAGACTGCTTTGCCAAAATTATCATATAGGGGGTGAGGTATCAGCAGGATGGGCTTATGAGGTTCAAAAGACCTGAGGTCTCCTTTCACTTGTTCGCTCATTGTTATGAAAGCATCGCACGACTTGGTGAAATAATGGGTGAGGATCTTGTCCCCCGGTCTTTTCTCGTGAGGGATCACATTATCAGCGATACATATTATTTTCGTGTATTTGTTTCTCCTTACACATCTTAGGATGGTACCCAGGCTAGGACCCATAAATGGCAGCCAATAACGGACCACAATCAAATCGGGTTTCAGCTTCCGGAGTGCATTACCCGTGCGGATCCAATTTAGTGGATTGATGGAATTCACTTTCGGAAAGATGCGGACCCCTTCAGGCGCCGGTCCGTCTGTAAATTGCGTTTTGCCAGGAAAAAGGAGGGAGGGGTATTGCAGCGAAAAAGACCAGACCTCGCAGTCATGCCCCTCCTGAACAAACTGTGTGGCCAGGCGGTTATTAAAAGCAGCAATACCACCGCGCAGTGGATGAGCAGGACCTAATAGGATGATCTTTGCCATAGTGCTGTAAAGATAAATGGATCAATAGAATGAACAAGCATTTCAGCAGGTGCTGGCCGCAAGCGGAGAGCTGATTGATTGATCTGCGCATTAACGCTGCATTCAGATCCGGTCGAACGATTTCGGGTATGGGATTTATCTCCGCCCTTCACTGTTTAACGCTGCATTCAGACCTGGTCAAAGCCGGTCTTTTCCTCGATCAGGTAGCTGTTCCGAACAGAAGAATTTCTTGAGATCAGCTCGCCGATAAATCCCGCCATAAATAACTGCACGCCGATAATAATGGCTGTCAGCGCTATATAGAAGCTGGGGCGGTTAGTGATGCTATACTCCATATTCACGATCTTTGAAATAATCAGCACCAACGATGTGATCAGGCCAATCAAGAAAAAGAAGATACCCCACACGCCAAAGAAATGCATGGGTCTCTTTGAAAACTTGCCCACAAAAGTAATCGACAACAGATCTAGAAAACCATTGATGAACCGATCCCAGCCGAATTTTGAAATACCGAACTTCCGCTTGCGATGTTCCACAATTTTTTCCCCGATCTTCCTGAAGCCTGCCCATTTCGCAAGTACCGGAATGTAACGATGCATCTCGCCATAGACTTCAACACTCTTGACCACTTTCTTATCGTAGGCTTTCAGCCCGCAATTAAAATCATGGAGCTTGATCTTTGAGACGCGCCGGGTGACTGCGTTAAAAAATTTTGATGGGATATTTTTTGTAAGCGTGTTATCATATCGAACTTTTTTCCATCCGCTGACCAGGTCAAACCCATCCTCCACAATCATTTTACGAAGGTCGGGAATCTCATCAGGGCTGTCCTGAAGGTCGGCATCCATGGTAATTACCACATCTCCCTGAGCTGCCCGGAACGCTTCATTTAATGCGGCGGATTTTCCATAATTACGCTGGAACTTGATGCCCCGGATATTAGGGTTAGCTGATCTTAGCTGCCTGATCACATCCCAGGAACTATCGGTGCTGCCGTCATCGACAAAAATAATTTCATAGGTAAACTGATTTTCGGTCATCACTTTTTCAATCCAGCCAGCCAGTTCCGGTAAGGATTCTTCCTCATTCAGCAGGGGTATGACTATTGACAGATCCATAATTAATTTTTCTTTGAGATGGAAAGAATACCTGCAGCGCTTGCCGTAACAATGGCCCCGATGAACAAATATTGAAATACAAAAACGGATGTATTTGTTAGGATGAAATGCTTTTTGCCGTTGGTTATGATCTCATCGATTTCTGCGGGGGTCCGGTTACGCTCGGTTTTCAACAACTCTATTCGGGTCATTTCGGCGCTTCGTTCAATAATTTCGGGATTTAGTTTATAGTAGATGATGGAGTAAATAGCCATCACCAATGTAGCTACCACAAAGCAACGGAATCCTGGTTCAAAAAGTTTACCGAATTTTATTTGTCCCAGCAGGTAACTTCCGGATACCGCCCAAACAATACCCAATCCAAATATTATGTAGGTGAGATAGTGTAGGGCGGAGCCATCGGACGCCTTGAAATAAGACAACAAGATCGCGGCCACGACCATCAGCAGACCCGTTATGAGGCCTTTCATGGATGGGCTGAGTTTATTCAACAATTCCATTCAATACGAGTTTGTTATTGTGGATAATACCTATTGGTCTTCCGGCCAGTTCCATACCGGTGAAGGGAGAGTTTTTGCTGGATGATCTGATATCTTCCTCGCGTAACTGCCAGTTTGTTTTTGGATTGAATAAAGTCAGGGAGGCATTGCGCCCGATGTCGATAGTGGGGATATCCAGACCCAGCACTTTCCTGGGATTGATTGCCAGCAGTTCTACCCATTTTTCCTGTTTGATCGAGGGCAATACTGTATTCAGGGCAGCATAAGCCGTCTGCAACCCGATCATTCCGGGTTGGGCATATTCAAACTCAACGATCTTATGATCCCGGTCTTGTGGAAAGTGATGGCTGGCAATACAGTCAATGATGCCAGTTTCAACGGCTTTCTGCAGCGCTTTTCGGTCCTTTTTGTTTCGCAGCGGCGGATTCACTTTCAGATTCGAATCATAGCCGGCGAGGTCCTCATCGCAGAAAAAAAGGTGATAGGGAGTTATGGAGCAACTGATCCCGGTAATTTTCTTTTTTGCTTCTTTGATCAGGTTAACAGAATTTGCGGTGCTGATGCCGGTCAGGTGGAGCCTGGACTCTGCGTAGGCGGCTAATTTAACATCTCTGACCACCTGAATTTCTTCCGCCAGTTCAGGGCGGCCCATTAATCCGAGTCGGGTTGAAGTGATACCTTCAGTCATTTGTCCGTGTGGCTGGATGCTTTGATCGTCGGGCAGTTGGACAATAACCCCGTTGAAAGACTTGACGTATTGCAGGGCTTTTACGAGAACGCCGGCCGATTGGACGGGTTTTAATCCATCTGTGAATGCTACCGCACCGCTGAGCTTCATGTCGTACATTTCCGAAAGTTCTCTGCCTTCTGTTTTTCGGGAGATGCTGCCCATGGGATAGATAGTTACCGGGAGGGATGCTGATTTTTTGATAATATATTCTATGACGGATTTCTGATCCGCCACCGGATGGGTATTGGGGATCAGGCAAACGCCGGTATAGCCACCTGCGGCGGCTGCTGCTGCGCCGTTTTCCAGGTTTTCCCGGTATTCGAAACCGGGATCCGCGAAATCAGCAAAGAGGTCGAGCCAGCCGGGTGAAACCTGCAGGCCGGGTTCTTCAATAATAGTATCCGCCTTGAAGTTCAATGAGTTTCCAATAGCCTGTATGGTACCTTTCGATATGAAAAGGTCCGCAAGCCGGCCATTAAATGGAGATGTAGGGTCTGTGATGACCGCATTCTTAATGAGGATATTCATTAAGCAGCGAAGTTAATATAAAAGGGGGTAAAAATCACTTGATTTTGACGGGGTTAATGAGTTACATCGCCAAAAAAAATGCATTTCCCGGGAGAAAAGATCGCGAATTAGTTGTATCTTTACCGCCCGGTAAAACGGCAGGTTCGGGATGTAGCTCAGCCCGGTTAGAGTACACGTCTGGGGGGCGTGTGGTCGCTAGTTCGAATCTAGTCATCCCGACAAATAAAAAAACAAGCCTCTGCGCAAGCGGGGGTTTTGTTTTGGAATGAAACGATCAGGCTTGCCTGAATCGTGGAATGAGGAAACAAAAGCTGAAGGGCTTGTTTTTTATTTGATTCTCCCCCTCAAAGATCAACGAAGTTAATCTAGTCGAGGATTGACGATCAGGCTTGCCTGAATCGTGGAATGAGGAAACAAAAGCCGAAGGGCTTGTTTTTCTTTTGATTCTCCCCCCCCAAAGATCAACGAAGTTAATCTAGTCCTGGATTGATGATCAGGCTTGCCTGGATCGTGTAATTATAGCGAGTTACATATCCGAACGATCGCTGTCGAGGGCTTTTTTCAAAAAATAAATACAGATTCTCAAAAAAATATACTATCTTTGCAGCCTTGTATGTTATCCTAGCACTGGATTTGTCTTCTTTCCTCCATTCAAATATAGTGATCGTTAACGTAAAGCTGGTATCGTATTCGCACCCTCAGTGCAATAGCTTTACCACTATTTTATCATTTTTTAATTGAATTTATTTTGTCATTTAACAATTTACAACTCATTGCGCCCCTAATGAAGGCGCTGGAAGAAGCACGCTATACCACACCAACTCCGGTACAGGAAAAATCCATACCGGAAATCTTACAGAAAAAAGATGTACTGGCCTGCGCCCAAACGGGCACCGGAAAAACAGCTGCCTTTGCACTGCCGTTGCTGCAAATGCTAAACCAGCATAACCCTGGAAAAGCCAGGCGAAACTGCCGTGCATTGATTCTGGTTCCAACCCGCGAACTGGCATTGCAGGTGGCGGAAAGCTTTACTGTATATGGTAAACACCTCCCCATAAAAAACGTCGCCATCTTTGGAGGCGTATCTCAATATAACCAGGTCAAAGCCCTGCGTGAGGGTACAGATGTACTTGTCGCCACCCCCGGCCGCCTGCTGGATCTGCTTAACCAGCGTTGCCTTACGCTAAACGATATCAAATATCTGGTATTGGATGAGGCCGACCGTATGCTGGATATGGGTTTCGTGAATGATGTCCGCAAGATCATGTCCAGGCTGCCTGTGCAGCGACAAACAATCTTGTTCTCAGCAACCATGCCCCCGGAAATACAGCAACTGTCAGATACGTTTTTAAAGCAGCCCGTAAAGATCGAAATAACACCGCCGGCATCGACCGTTGATCTTATTCAGCAGTCTTTATATTACACGGAAAAACAGGCTAAGCTGCCATTGCTGCTGCACCTGTTAAAGAATGAAGAAATTAAAACAGCACTGGTGTTTGCAAGAACAAAACATGGAGCCGATAAAATTGCAAAGAACCTTAGCAAGGCAGGAGTAAAGGCAGCCGCCATTCATGGTAATAAAACGCAGGCAGCGCGACAAGCCTCTCTTTCACAGTTTAAAGCAGGTAAATTGAGAGTGCTGGTAGCTACGGATATTGCAGCCAGGGGTATTGATATCGATGATATGGGTCATGTGATCAATTATGAACTGCCGAATATACCCGAGACCTACGTGCACCGAATCGGACGTACAGGACGTGCCGGCGCAGAAGGCGTGGCTATCTCTTTTTGCGATTATGAGGAGAAGCTGTATCTGCGCGATATTCAAAAACTGATCAAGAAAACCATTCCTGTTGTTAAGGGCCACGCCTATGACGTGCCACTGATGCACGGTAGTGAAAAACCCGCTGAAACCCAGGCTCCATCCAGGGTTCAAAGAGGTGGGTTTGGCAAAAGAAAGGGAAGGACCTTTTTACAAAAAGTATAGACTTTGTAGGGTTAAATAATACAGGAGGCGACGTTCAATGTCTCCCGCGGCGGCCATCCTGCTTATTAGCAAAGCACGATCCCGGTGACGCATCCTTAGCAGGGTTCAGTCTGCAATTGAGAGAAATGTAAATGTGAAACTCTGTTTTGATTTTCGTTTCCTGTTGCGAACGGTAAGTAGGAGGATGCAATCTTCTAAAACAGTTCGTTCAGGGCTGTCTCAACTACCCCGAAGTGTCAAATATATATTTCATTATATATGGATGCAATATTTTATATTTATGACATCGGGTGAACTATTCAGCTTTGATTATTGTTGTGGATGAGTGGAATGCCAATGATCCCGTATGACGCAGTAGTTAGAAAAAGATTTTCCGGTATAATAGTTGCTCACACTTTAAATTATTTAAATGTTTCATGTACCACACTCCAATAAAGCGCCACTGGTTGTTTGTTTAAAGCATGGTGGGAAGGTATCCGCAAAAGTGCGGTTTACCGGGGATGCAATTGTGCAGCTGAGCCGCTATACGGCTAAAAAGAATGTGCTGGACCTGGACGACTGGTATTGGTACGAAGAGCAAAGAGGTGATAGTGTTTATTATATCGTAACGGGTCTCAGAGCGAAGGCGCCTCAACCGGTGGCGCAGCTTTCTCAACAGTCATTCGTCGACTATGATGAAGCATAGCGAAAAGAATATAATGAATCCGGAAGTTATTTGATGAAAGGCCCTGACGCCGGAACCCGGGGGACAAAGGATAGCCTGAGTATCTTCGGGTGGTTATTAATATGACCAGCAGTCAATTTTGCAGAAGGAACCGAATCCGGAAACAATAAATGTGCTGGTATTTTGGAGAACCCAGCGTGAGGAGCCGGTTTGTCAGATCCCGGAACGGAGGGATCCGTTTCAGACCTGGTTTGTTTGGAATATTACAGGAAATATTGGCGGGGGATTACCTGCCTAATTCGGTAAAAGAAATACGGAAATCTGGGTAAAAATGCTTATCTTTACAGCGTTAGTTTGAGTTACTGCTCTATTGTAAGCACGCGCCTTCAGCTTTATATATTTGCTTTTCTCGAATCATTTATTAATTATAAAAATCACTAAAATGAACATTTTTGTGTCCAATCTTGGGTACAGTTTCACTACGGAAGATCTTAACGAATTATTTGCAGAATACGGAACCGTTGATTCTGCTCGCGTTATTACCGACAAGTTTACCAGGCAGAGCAGAGGCTTCGGCTTTGTTGAAATGTCTGAGGATGCAGCCCGGAAGGCTATCAGAGATTTAAATGGATCCATGCAGGACGGCCGACCCATCAAGGTCGTTGAAGCCCGCCCCAGAGAAGACCGGGGGAATAATTCCAACCGTTGGTAGACCATGTCATTTCGATCGTTGGTAGATTAGAGGTCGGTTTTGTTTTTAGAAAACTTAAAAAAAATAGTTATGGACGCAGAATCAATTGAAAAATTTTTAACAACGAATACCCGGGGGGAAAAGGCCGTGAATATTCATTTTAAAGACCGGTCAGCCGTAACAGGAATTTTCATCAGCATGCGCGATTATGACGAGCTGAGGGCGAAAAATTTCTGGCGCGTAGTGAACGCAAAGAACCTGGAGTTGTGGGAACAGACAAAGGATATAAACTTGTCCAGGATATTTAACGGATCGGGATTTACGCGCTTAAGTGCTGTGAAATAGGTAGCCCGAAAGGGCTTCCTGAGGCAGCACCTCGTAGAGCCGTGTCATTTATTATTTCATTTTAAAAGTTATCGCATGGGAGAAACCTGGAGCAAACGAGAAAGAGAATTAAAAAAGAAAAACGCTAAAAAGAAAAAAGAAGAAAGGAAACAGGAGCGTAAAGAGAATACAGACAAGGGCAAAAGTCTCAATGAAATGCTGGCTTATGTGGATGAATACGGTAATCTGTCTGACACGCCTCCTGATAAGACCCGCAAGCCGGAGGATGACTATATACCGCCAACGGTCGCTAATAGAAGGGATCAGAATAGTGAAAGCCATATCAAAACAGGAGTCATCACCTTTTTTGACACTGGTAAAGGTTATGGATTTATCCGCGAGGCCGATACCCGGGAGAGTATTTTTGTACATATCAATTCCTCATCTGTCGAGTTGAAGGAGAATCTGAAAGTCTTGTTCGAAGTTCAGAAGGGCCCGAAGGGCTTGATTGCCGTGAATGTAACGAAAGCCAGTTAAAGCTTCCTCCATCGAAACAGCATTGATCAATGGCCCCATACAAAAACATTTAACATGGGGCTATTTGGGATGAGCACATCCTGAATAATTTTTTTCAAACCAGTTTCCCTCTGGTCAGTTCCCCCAAAATCCTAAATAGCCGAAACTAAAGTTTTCTTCCTGCCAGCAGGTGGCGGGAAGCTGCGGGCTTTTGCTTGCGCTTTACTGAGGCGCCTCAGCCGTCATAATACCCCTTGAATGTGAAAAGTCAGTTGGCCGTTTCAGATGACCTTGTGTTTTACCCGCAATATCTTCAGGCGGCAGGCTACCAGACAGCCATGATCGGTAAATGGCATATGGGTGGGGAGCGGGATACACCCCAGCGCGGATTTGATTATTGGGTGTCATTCAAAGGGCAGGGATCCTACCTGCCCGGGCAGGTGATTTAACGGTCAGGTATTTTCCTGAATCGCCAGTACGTTCAAAGCAGTCCCCGTTTCAAAAAAATTTTGGAAAACGGAGAAATAATCTATCCCCAATTAAACCATTTGCCCTAACTTCGATTTATTACTTAAATGTTAAATATACACTTAAATTTGAGTACTACGAGATATTGCCTGGCTTTTTTGTTTTAAGTTGTGGTGTCGGAAAGGCTCAAGTTTTTATGCCACGATTGGAAAAGAGATTGATTGTTCTGGCTTTCATAAGTTTTAAAAAGTTTATATGACCAAAAACGCTTTCGTATTAGGGGTGGATTATGGCACTGATTCCGTCCGCACGATCCTGGTAAATGCCATTACCGGAGAAGAAATCAGCCAATCAGTGTTTTACTACCCTCGTTGGAAACAGGGTAAATACTGTAATCCGGCTATCAACCAATTCCGGCAGCATCCGCTCGATTATCTCGAAGGCCTGGAGAAAACGATTCTGGAATGCGTGCAAAAAGCGGGACCTGAGGTAGCCGCTAATATTAAAGGGATCTCAGTTGATACCACGGGGTCCACACCCGTAGCGGTCAATGAAGCAGGGGTACCTTTATCTTTATTACCGGGATTTGAAGAAAATCCCAACGCCATGTTTGTTCTATGGAAAGACCACACATCGGTGAATGAAGCCGCAGAGATCAATGATCATGCTGTCAATTTTGAAACCAATTACCTGCAGTACGTCGGCGGTATTTACTCCAGCGAGTGGTTCTGGGCCAAGCTGCTTCACGTGCTGAGGGAAGATCCTGCCGTGCGCAAAAATATTTATTCGTTCGTGGAGCATTGCGATTGGATCCCGTTTTTTTTGACAGGCGGAAATGATGTGCACGAAATGAAAAGAAGCGTTTGCAGCGCCGGTCACAAAGCACTGTGGGCAGCAGAATTCGGCGGCTTCCCACCCAATGAATTTTTTAAAACCCTGGATCCCATACTCGATGGATTTACCGAAAAATTACCTGCAAATACGTTTACATCTGATCAGCAGGCAGGTATCATTTCCAAAGAATGGGCCGCCAGGCTTGGGTTACCTGAAACCGTAGTAATTGGTGTAGGTGCGTTTGACGCGCATATGGGCGCTGTAGGCGGGCAGGTAGAACCTTACTACCTAAGCAAGGTGATGGGAACTTCCACCTGTGATATGCTGGTAGCGCCAGCCTCTGAAGTGGGCAACACCCTGGTAAAGGGTATTTGCGGTCAGGTCCCGGGTTCCATCATTCCCGGAATGATAGGATTGGAGGCCGGACAGTCTGCCTTCGGCGATGCTTACGCCTGGCTTAAGCATGTGCTCCTGTGGCCTGTGAGGCGCCTGCTCCAGGAAACAAGTCTGATATCAGCCGAAAACGCGCAAGCGCTGGCAGAAGAAATGTCCGACAAGCTTCTTACCGAACTCTCAAACGAAGCGGCTAAACTTCCCCTGCAGGAAGACGCTGAACTGGCCATCGACTGGATGAACGGAAGGCGTACTCCCGATGCCGATCAGGCGCTCAAAGGAGCGTTCAGCGGACTGAGTCTGGGAACCGATGCATCCCACCTGTTCAGAGCGCTGGTGGAAGCTACCTGCTTCGGTGCGAAGGCTATCGCAGACCGGTTCGTAGAAGAAGGGATTCCTGTAAAAGGACTAATCGGACTTGGAGGTGTCGCCAGGAAATCTCCGTTTATCATGCAAATGATGGCGGACGTGATGAATATGCCCATCAAGATCCATAAAAGCGAACAGACCTGCGCACTGGGTGCCGCGATGTTCGCCGCCACCGTCTCCGGCGTTTATGAAAAAGTAGAAGACGCGATGCGGGCCATCGGACAGGGTTTCGACAATGAGTACCATCCCAATAGCGAAAAGACGGCTATCTATCAACGCAGGTATGAAAAATATCTCCGACTGGGGAATTTCATTGAATCTGAAATCACTCAACAGGCTGACAACTGAACAAAAGAATCAACAGTATATGGCAGGATCTAAATTTGATCATATCATGACAGAGGCCTATGAGGCCAATATGGAACTGCCTAAACTTGGGCTGGTTCTTTTTACGTTTGGGAATGTGAGCGCCGCAGACAGACATGAAGGCGTCTTTGCCATCAAACCCAGCGGTGTGGCCTATGACGACCTCGACCCGGGGAAAATGGTTATCGTGGATTTCGATGGGAAGATCGTGGAAGGGAAACTACGACCCTCTTCGGATACCCTGACCCACGCGGTGTTGTATAAATATTTCGACAAAATAGGCGGAATCGCTCATACACACAGTACCTATGCGACGGCCTGGGCGCAAGCGCAGCGTGATATACCGATTTTTGGCACCACGCACGCGGACTACATTACAGTCGATATCCCCTGCACTGCACCCATGAGCGATGAAATGATCAGGGGGAATTATGAATACGAAACCGGATTTCAGATTCTGAATTGCCTCAAGGAAAAAGGATTGAGTTATGAGGAGATAGAAATGATCCTGGTGGGCAATCACGCGCCTTTTACCTGGGGAAAGAATGCACACGAAGCGGTTCACAACAGCGCTGTACTGGAGTTTATTGCCAAGATGGCCACGCTCACCGAAAGGATCAATCCCGGGGCGCCCACACTGAAAGAATCGATCAAGCGTAAGCACTGGGAACGCAAACATGGGCCCGACAGCTATTACGGTCAGTCTTAAAAATAAAATTTGCCATGAAAATCGGAACTCTTTTTATTTCCGCAGCGCTGGTCATCTGTTCTCATGCAGAAGCGCAACAGAAAGACTATGCGTACAAACCGGTAGCATTTACCAAAGTTCATCTGACGGATAACTTCTGGTTACCGAGGATTAAAGTGAATAATACGGCTACAATCCCTGCATCCTTCGAACGATGCGAGAAAACGGGGCGGGTGAAGAATTTTGAAATGGCGGCAACCCGGACCGGAAAGTTCTGCACAAGGTACCCATTTGATGACACTGATATTTACAAGACGATCGAAGGCGCTTCTTTTTCCCTGAGCCTATTCCCGGACAAAAAACTGGAAATTTATATTGATTCACTGATTGAAAAAGTGGGCAAGGCCCAGGAGCCCGACGGGTACCTCTACACAGCCAGGACCATTGATCCGGCTCATCCGCATGCCTGGGCAGGATCCAAACGATGGGAGCGGGAAAGGGAACTCAGCCATGAGTTATATAACGCGGGCCATTTATATGAAGCCGCCGCTGCTCATTTTGCCGCCACCGGAAAGAGGAACCTTTTGAACATTGCCCTCAAGAATGCCGACCTGGTCTGCTCAGTTTTTGGATACGACAAATTACATGTGGCACCCGGACATGAAGTCATAGAAATGGGACTGGTAAAGCTTTATCGCATTACCGGTAAAAAAGAGTACCTCCAAACCGCGAAATACTTTATTGATGAACGAGGCCATTACAAAGGGTATGACGCCAGTAGTAAAGATCCCTGGAAGAATGGTGCCTACTGGCAGGATCACATTCCCGTAGCCGATCAGCGCGAAGCAATCGGGCATGCTGTACGCGCCGGATACCTGTATGCCGCTGTTGCGGACGTGGCTGCCCTCACAGGAGACAAAGCGTTACTAACCGCAGTCGATAGCATCTGGGAGAATATGGTAAGCCGCAAGATCTATGTGCAGGGTGGGACAGGTGCAGTGCCTTCGGGCGAACGATACGGGGATAATTATGAACTTCCCAACGCGACGGCCTACAATGAAACCTGTGCAGCCATTTCCAGCGTATATTGGAATCAGCGGATGTTTCAGTTGCACGGCGAAGCCAAATACATCGACCTGATGGAGAAGATCCTGTACAACGGACTGATTTCGGGAGTTGGACTCGATGGTAAGTCATTTTTTTATACCAATGCCATGCAGGTTAGAAATGGTTCACACCCCCGGGGTCTCGAAGGAGAACGCTCCGGGTGGTTTGAATGCTCCTGTTGTCCGACCAATGTAGTCAGGTTGCTTCCGTCTGTTCCCGGATACGTTTACGCACAGAGAGACCATGACCTTTTTGTAAATCTTTTTATCAATAGCGATGCATCGCTGGACGTGAATGGCAAAGCAATTGAAATAATACAGAAAAACAACTACCCCTGGGATGGTCATCTGAAGTTTGCCATCCTACCCAAAAAAGGCAACGCTGCATTTGCGCTGAAAGTACGCATTCCGGGCTGGGCGCAGAACGAGGCTATCCCATCTGATCTGTACAGTTTTCAGTCAAGATCCGACAGTAAAGTTCTGATCAGCGTAAACCAACAGCCTGTGACTTATAAACTGGAAAATGGATATGCAGTATTGGACCGGAACTGGAGGAAAGGCGATGAAGTAGAAGTAAATCTTCCGATGGATGTACGCCGGGTTGTCGCCAATGAAAAACTAAAAGAAGATATTGGCAAAGTCGCCCTTCAGCGGGGTCCCATCATGTACTGTGCCGAGTGGCCTGATAACAAAGGACAAACCTCCAATATCGTGATACCCGCTTCTGCAAGCTTTACCACAGCCTTTGATCCTTCAATGCTGAACGGCGTAATGCTGCTGAAATCGGAGGTTAATGCCGTAGTACATACGGATACTGAAGTAAAAACGGTAAAACAACCATTTGTTGCCATTCCCTATTACGCCTGGGCCAACAGGGGTAAGGGGGAGATGGAACTCTGGTTCCCGGAGAAAATAAAAGACATCGATCTTCTTGCAAATTAAACAGTCATAGGAGATAGTAAACGATAAGCCATATGAAATATTACGTTAAGGAAAATTGCCAGATAATAGTTCCGGGCGTGCACATTGTTATGTCGCCGGAAGAAAATATCAAATAAAACAAATACACATATGAAGCCATTTAATGAATTAGAACTTTGGTTTGTAACGGGAAGTCAGCACCTTTACGGCGAAGAGACCCTGAAGCAGGTAGCTTCACATTCAAAAGAAATTGCTGCTGCCTTTAACAACTCCGAAACGATCCCCGTAAGTGTGGTGTTTAAGCCCACGGTAAAGACAACGGAAGAAATTTATGGCACCATTGCAGATGCCAATGCCGCTGCCAACTGCGTGGGAATTATTACCTGGATGCACACATTCTCGCCTGCTAAAATGTGGATCAACGGCCTTAAGATCCTTCAGAAACCATTGCTGCATCTGCATACGCAATTCAACCGGGATATCCCCTGGTCTGAGATTGACATGGACTTCATGAACCTCAATCAGTCGGCACACGGTGACAGGGAATTCGGTCACATCATGAGCCGGATGCGTCTGAACCGGAAAGTAGTGGTGGGGCACTGGCAGGATCAAAAAGTGGTGGAGAAAATTGCCGGGTGGGCCAGGGTAGCCGTAGGCTGGCATGATCTTCAGGGCGCCCGGTTCGTGCGTTTTGGCGATAATATGAGATTTGTGGCCGTTACTGATGGTGACAAAGTAGAAGCTGAAATGAAGTTCGGGTTTAGCGTAAACACGCATGGTGTGGGTGACCTGGTGGGATATGTAAACGGTATCGGCGAAACAGCGATTTCAGATCTTTGCGGTCAGTATAGTGAACAGTACACGTTAGCACCAACGCTGGAGAAAGGCGGGAGTCAGCATCAGAGCCTTCGCGATGCTGCAAGGATTGAGTTGGGTATGCGAAAATTTTTGTTGGATGGAAATTATAAAGGGTACACCGATACCTTTGAAGACCTGCATGGGCTTGTACAATTACCGGGGATTGCCTCGCAGCGCCTGATGGCCGATGGATACGGTTTTGGCGCCGAGGGTGATTGGAAAACTTCTGCGTTGGTGAGGGCCATGAAAGTGATGGCGACCGGTCTTCCGGGAGGGAATTCATTCATGGAAGATTATACCTATCACTTTGAACCAGGGAATGAATTAGTGCTGGGAAGCCATATGCTGGAGATCTGCCCGAGTATTGCAAATGACAAACCTTCCTGTGAAATTCATCCGCTCGGCATCGGCGGAAAGGCTGATCCTGTAAGGCTTGTATTTAATACGAACGGGGGAGCTGCTTTAAATGCATCACTGGTGGATATGGGTAACCGGTTCAGGTTGCTGGTGAATACCGTGGAAGCTGTGAAACCTGAGCATGATCTGCCCAAACTGCCGGTAGCCAGGGTATTATGGAAACCTTATCCCAATATGCCGGATGGATGTACGGCCTGGATTCTTGCTGGAGGAGCGCATCATACCTGTTACAGCCAGAACCTGACCGCTGAGAACCTGGAGGACTTTGCGGCAATGGCTGGTATTGAATACGTATTGATCGGTGAAAAGACGGATCTGTACCAATTCAAAAATGAATTGCGCTGGAACGAAATTGCATATTCATAATTGAAGATCTATTTACTCATCATAAAAAAGTAGAAAAATGCATATCGTCGATTGGCTTGTATTGCTGGTGTTTTTTGCCGCCCTCGCCATCATCGTTTATAAGGTTCTATCGCGGAAAAAAGAAGATACCTCTGATTATTTTCTTTCGGGGCGAAGCGAAACCTGGCTGACGGTGGGTGCGGCTATTTTTGCAGCAAATATCGGATCGGAGCACCTGGTCGGGCTTGCCGGCGCCGGTGCAGAAAGCGGCATGGCCATGGCTCACTGGGAGATGCAGGGTTGGATGATCCTGATCCTGGGTTGGGTGTTTGTACCGTTTTACGCGCATAGCCGGGTGTTTACCATGCCTGAGTTTTTGTTGAGACGGTACAATAAAAGTACCAGTTCGTTCTTGTCTGTGATCACCCTGATCAGTTATGTACTGACCAAAGTTTCTGTGACGGCTTATACTGGCGGCATATTTCTCAAAACCGTACTCGGCATAGAAAGCATGTGGGGAATTGATTTCTTCTGGATATCGGCTATCGGACTGGTATTGATCACAGGTTTGTTTACTGTACTGGGAGGGATGAAAGGAATCATGATGATATCGGTGGTACAAACCCCGATACTGATCATTGGCGCCATTATAATCCTGGTGCTGGGACTGCTGAAATTGGGTGGGGACGGGCTTTTGAGCGGCTGGAATGAAGTCGTTAAATATACGGGCGATAATATGCATTTGATACATTCCAAGGGAGATCCGCTCTACGAAAAGTTCCCTGGAGTAGGCGTTATTTTCGGAGCTTCGATCATCGGTTTCTGGTACTGGTGTACGGATCAGCATATTGTACAGCGGGCGCTGGCCGCCAAAAATCTGAATCACGCGCGCAAGGGAACTATCTTTGCCGGCTACCTTAAATTATTGCCGGTGCTGATGTTCCTGATCCCCGGAATGATCGCTGCTGCCATGAAAGCCAAGGGTATGGCATTCTTTGAAACTAACGACCAGGCATATGGCAGTTTGGTGTCTACACTGCTGCCGATTGGTATTAAAGGTATTGTGATCGTGGGTTTCATCGCTGCGTTAATGACTTCACTGGCCGCACACTTCAATTCATCCGCAACCCTGTTCACGATCGACTTCTACAAGCATTACCGGCCGCAGGCTTCTGAAAAGAGGCTGGTGTGGGTTGGGCGAATGGCGACTGTAGCGGTTGTATTCCTTGGTCTGATTTGGATCCCTATTATGAAAGGTTTGGGTAATGTGTTGTATGAGTACCTGCAGAATGTCCAGTCACTGATTGCGCCGGCTATTGCAGCAGTTTTCCTGTTGGGCGTTTTTCATCGGAAGATCACGCCGAAAGCAGGGCAGTGGGGCCTGATCACGGGATTTGTATTGGGTATGTTCCGGCTCGCTGTTATGATTTTTAAACCGGCTGCATTCAACTGGTTGCTGGAAATAAACTGGCTGTATTTCTGTATTTTTCTGTTTTTCTTCACGATGGCACTGATGGTAGTTATCAGTTTCGTTACACCAAAACCAACGGAAGAGCAGCTTCGGGGAGTTACCTATTTTTCGCAAACACCCGAGCAGGTAGCAGAAACACGAAATAGCTGGACAAAATGGGATGTCGTACATTCTCTAATAGTCGTAGGCCTGTGTGTCGCATTTTATATTTATTTTTGGTAATTCGTATCACTCTTAAACTGAATAGTTAAATTGATGTCTAGCACTTCTGAATACGCTGCCCATGATAGCCTGATGGTTGCAGTGGACTGTATTATTTTTGGTTTTGACAGTCATGAACTCAAAGCATTGCTGGTTAAACGGGGGTTCTCGCCCGGTAAGGGCAAATGGAGTTTGATGGGTGGCTTTGTGAAGAAGAATGAGAGTGTGGATGATGCCGCATCCAGGGTTTTGGGTACACTTACCGGGCTGACCTCGGTTTATATGGAACAGCTATATTGTTTTGGTGATATTGGCAGGGATCCGGGCGGAAGGGTTGTATCCATTGCTTATTTTGCGCTCATTAAGCTGGACGATTATGATCCTGCGCTGATGAAGATCCACCAGGCGAAATGGTTTCCGGTAAAAAGTATCCCATCGGTGATCTTTGATCACACGGAGATGATCCTTCGTGCCCGGGAACGGTTGCGTCAGAAGATATCCAGCCATCCCATTGGATTTGCCTTATTGCCGGATAAGTTCACAATGTTGCAATTGCAGGCGCTGTACGAGGCCATCTACGAAACACAACTGGACAAAAGAAACTTCACCAAGAAGATTCTCTCGCTTGGCATACTGAAAAAACTGAAGGAAAAGGAGAAGTCCACTTCCAAAAAAGGTTCGTTCCTCTATGTCTTTGATATAGAAAAATATAACCAACTTGAAAAAGAAGGCCTTCGGTTGGTTTAATCCTCACAAATTGCTCTCAATCGGCTTCACATCATGCCGGTATTCTTTTACCGGTCCATCCAGCAACACGGCGATCACGGTAACGAACTTGTCCAGCCTGGCTTCAGGGATGTCGATATAAACCAATCCCGGCACAGCGCTCCAGTATAGTTTATCGAACATCTTATAATCCAGGAGTGTACCATCACCCACGATCCTGATCCTCGCGATCTGATTGCTGATACCTTTCAGCGATATGGGCCCGTTGGGTCTCCCCTCCACAAACAAGTAGATCGTCTTTTTATCGGCTGACAAAGCAGACATGCCAGCATAATGCCCCTGTGATAAACCTTTCCCGCTCTGCGCAATCGCCTCCGTATGTTTCAGGATCCATTGTTTCACTTGCGGCGGTGCGTTTCTGATTGTGCTATTTTTGTACTGTTCATTCATAACCAGAGGCTCGGCCAAAAAGCAATTCCTGCCTTCAGAAATATCAAAGCAGATATCACGAATCACCTGTCCGGGTTCCCGATTTGTGTTCTTGATATAATCGCCGAACTTTGGAACAGGAATATGCTGAACAGGGGCGGAGAGGTTCAAAGGTTCGCTCAGACTCAGTTTCAGCACAGTGATGTCCTGATCCCATTTCACTGAACGGAGGTTCAGTTCGTAATTTCCACTCTTTCCATTGAAAGGGATTTCCTGGTTTGTGCCGACAACAGATATTTTCCTGACCGAAGATCTGATACCTCCGATTTTGAGCGATGGCATCGCCCGTTGATCCAGGTATAGAAATAACGTTTTGCCATCTCCTGATAAAGCGGATCTGCCGGTGTACTGAAGCAACGGATTACCGGCACGCGTCCCGTATACGGCCTCAGCGTGTTTTTTTGTCCATCGGCCAAGTGCTTTAAGTATACTCACCTGTTCGGGTGCGATGGTGCCATCGGCTTTTGGTCCGATATCCAGCAGTAAATTACCACCCATTGAAATGCAGTCTACCAGCGTGCTGATGATCATAAAAGGCGTTTTATAATGCCTGTCAAAGGGTTGATAACCCCAACTGTCGTTCATCGTGTAACAGAGCTCCCAGTATCGATCTGCCGGGCGTTGTACTGGTACGCCCTGCTCCGGGGTGGCGTAATCACCCTGTTCTTTTAACCGCGAGTTGATAATTATTTGAGGATTGCTCCGTTGCAACATGGCTTTGGTTTCAGCTGCTTTCCATTCTTCTGCGCTGTGTTCCCAATCGCCATCAAACCAAAGCAGGTCGGGATTAAACTGCCTGGAAATTTCTGAAAGCTGGCCCTGGTAATACTTCACAAACTTTTCAAATCTTGCAGGTTCGTGTTTGATATCATATCTCTTGATGGAGCCGGTAAACACATCATAGTTTTTATAACTCCAATCCGGCAGAGAAAAATAAATTCCTGTTTTTAGTCCGCTTTGTTTCAGCGCCCTGACAAACGGTGTTAACACGTCTTTGCGCGCTGTGCTGTGCCGGGGAATCGTCAAGGCATCAGGCTGTTTGCTATCCCACAAAGACACGCCGTCGTGGTGCTTGGAAGTGATAACGGCGTATTTTGCCCCGCTTTCTTTGATGAGGTTTACCCATTGTCCCGGATCATAGTTTGCTGCCGTAAATCCGTCTAACTGTTTCTTATAATCAGCATAGTTTATGTAGTTGTTGAAAAAACTCCATGACTCAGGAATACCATTTACTGCATAAATTCCCCAATGTATAAAAATGCCCAATTTGGCATCAGCAAACCATTGCATTTTTCCATGACTAATCTTCGCTTGTGAGGAGGCCCGCGTGGAAAATATCATCAAAGTCAGCAAGGTCACGAGCCGGAACAGTTGGGTCATATTTTTTCATCAAAAATAGGGCTTCCGCGAAATCTTTCAGGGTTTAGCCAGAAAAGATGCGAGTTCTTCTATTTTGTCGGTGTTGATGAGGTCAACTCCTGATTCCATCAGGAATTTCCAGGCTTCGGGCGTATCCGGTGTGGCCCAGAAACGGATAGGCTTTTTAAGCTTATGTACCCTTTCTATCTCAGAAAGCAATCGCTGCTGCGTGGCACTATCTATTTTCCCTATCCCGTTCCAGTTTGAATAATTCCTGAAGCTGGCACTGAGGAGCGCCAGTTTTTTCAGGTTCCTTTCGGAATAGCTGTCTGAAACATTGCCATCAAATTGAATATATTCGGGATATTGGTAATACAATTCCTTGTCGGGGCGATTGCCGCTGATCGCTATCGTCACAGTCTTGGATTTCCGGATTTCGGGGTAGGCCTCCAGTTCACGTATAAGTTCCCGTATAGCGGCCACTCCGTCTGTCTTGCAGTCAATGAGAAGAATGAGTTTCTTTTTCTTATCGGGGTAGATATGCCCTTTGTTCTTCAGGATATTTTGTCTAATGGGATCCAGGTATAGCGTTCTCAGGGTTCGGGAAGGCAGGACATGTTTTGCTTCATGGGCTACCAGCAGATCGTTATTTACCAGAAACACATCGGCTTCAATAGAACCAAATCCTTTCCTGTACGCCTTCCAAAACGGCTCATTTTGTTCGTAGTCATTGTGGGAGTGGGCATTGGAAGTGGTATATTTTTGTCCGTACGACCCAAGAAACGTCAGGCAAAATACAATTCCGGTCAGAATTATTTTTTTCATAGCGCAATATTACTTCAATAAAAAATATCTGCCGTTTAACCGGGCGTTATTTAATTGTCAACCCGTTAATTGTCAACCCGACCCCATGACCCGGGTGGATTGCGACGATTTGTTTTAGGGAACCATTTCTTTATCTTTCACTACGATCAGGTCATCCAGGGGTACCTGCATGGGCAGCAACCCAATTTTTACAACGGCGCGCTTGCCTTTAATTTCCAGCACTTCGCCAACCTGGTGGTTGCGTTTCATCTTTACCTTGCTTCCCACTTTGATTTCGCCGCCAATTTCCTGGTATTTTGTGTCGATCTTTTTTTGCATCCTGCTCACCTGTTTTTTCTCACCGCGATTGAAAAGGAGCGCATTGATTTGCTTGACCACTTTATCCTTGTCTGTCTCTTTTTTCCATTCAATCGTAACCTGTTTGAGCTTTCGTTCCATGTCTTTCAGATAAGTGATCCGTTGCTCGCTGATCTTGTTTTGTTCTTTCAATACGGCCACGTGCTGGCGATGGCGTTCCTGGTCCATCACTTGTTTCATTTCTTTTTGCAGGCGCTCATTTTCCTTCAGCAGTTTTTCCAGTTGCTGATCTTTTTTTGCGAGGTCGCGCAGATCCTGCTCTGTACGGTTCAGTAGTTTGTCGAGGCGATACTGGTCTTCTTCCACTAAACCCCGCGCTTTATCGATCAGCCGTTTGTCAAGACCAATTCTTTCAGCAATCGAGAACGTGTAAGAGCTTCCTGGTTTCCCAGTGATCAGCTGGTATTGAGGCTCCAGTTTTTTTTCATCAAATGCCATGGCCCCGTTGATAATGCCGGGCGTTTTACCCGCCATTATTTTTAAATTCAGGTAATGTGTAGTGACTACACCAATCGAATGTTTACGAACCAGTTCCAACAGGATAACTTCGGCAAAAGCCCCGCCAAGATTGGGATCACTGCCGCTGCCCAGTTCATCGATGAAGAAAAGGGTTCTGCCATTGGCGTTCTCCATAAAATATTTCATATGGATGAGGTGACTGCTGTAAGTGCTCAGTTCAAATTCCAGGCTCTGGGTGTCGCCGATATGAATCATGAGCTGCTTAAATATTCCGAATACGCTGGAGGGGTGAACGGGGACCAGTAAACCACTCTGGACCATCATTTGCAGTAGACCGATCGTTTTCATTGCCACAGTTTTTCCACCTGCATTCGGACCGCTGATCACGAGAATGCGTTGTTTTTCATCCAAGCGAAGAGACAGCGGTATTGTTTGTTTCCCGTTTCGTTTGTTATACAGGTAAAGTAAAGGGTGGCAGGCGTTGACAAGGTTCACCTGAGGCTTGTCGGTTACCACAGGAAATTCTCCATTGATGTCCAGGGCCAGTTTTGCCTTCGCACGGATGAAATCGAAATCCCCAACGATGAGGTGGTATTGTTGCAGCAAGCCGGCATAGCCGGAAAGGCTGGCTGTTAGCTGGCGCAGTATCCGGTAGACTTCCTTCTTCTCGCCGGTCTCCAGCTCACTGACCTCATTATTCAGGTGCATGGTCTCCTCTGGTTCAATAAACGCTGTTCTCCGGCTATCACTCTCGCCATGCAGCACACCCTTTACCATACGTTTTTGTTCTGCAAAAACGGCGACCACCCTGCGCCCATTCATAAAACTCTCCTCAATCTCAGCCAGGTATCCCTGTTTGTTCAGGCGGGCAATAATCTTCTCAAAAACGCGGCGCAGTTCGTTTCTTTTCCGGTAAAGGTTCTGACGAATCTCGCGCAAAGCAGGTGAAGCCGAGTCTTTGACGATGCCGGTCTCGTCGATCACCTCATCGATCAGGGCGATGATCGCCTTTTCGTAATGGGTGTGTTGAATGACGGTTGCCAGGGAAGCATAAATCTGGCGGCGCTCTGCATCGAACCAGCGGAATATTTTTTCAGCGCTTTCAGCTAGTCGGCGAACCTGGATCAGTTGATCACCCTGTAATACAGCTCCTGGTATGGAAAGCAATTTAAGCTCCCTGGCGAGGTTCAACACATAATCATTCGGGAAGTAGACGGCATTTTGAATCAGTTGCCGGTATTCGTGTGATTGCCGCAGCTCCAGATCCACAAAAGATAACTGGGTATGGATCCGGATTTCCTTTGCTTTCTGACGAGCATAATCGCACTGACAATGAGATGCCAGCAGCTCTCTGATCTTTTCAAACTCAAGTTGCTGATAGGCCGATTCGGGGTATAATTTCATATTCTGAACGTCAAAGATAAAACTTTGGCGGCTAGGCATAAAGAGGCAAACAACCTGATTAATTACGTGCAGTTGTTGCCGACCATGCGTTTATTGAACAAAAAAAGGCCAGGCAATGAAGCCCGGCCCTTTAACAGATTCTATTTCGAACAAACCTCTACTTTGTCAAGACAACTGGCTTAAGTTCCAATTCTTTACTACGGGAAACAGCAACATTATTTACGGTAACGCTCTTGTAACCGTTAGAAGCCTCGTAAACAAGGGTATAGGTTCCTTCGCGCAAACCGCGGATCTTGAATTCGCCTTCACGGTTGGGGAATGCTGAAGCGGTATCCTTTGCGTTGTACATCTTAACAACAGGACTTGCTTCCCAAGGTGTTACTTTACCTTCCACTTCAGCAAAATTCTTATCGCAGAAGGGTTTCAGGTATGGCCTGAGATAATATTTCCCGTCGGCATAAAAGATGGATCTTGCTATGTCAAAATCAATCCAAACGCCAACTTTGCCGTTTGACTCGTCACGGTCTTCGTCATGAAGTTTAACATACAGGTATTTACCCTGGGAATGCTCTCCGTTAACCAAAGTCAGCGGATAGTGCACTCCGTTCTTTACAACGTAACTATTAGTACCAAGTGTCATCCGGATCTTTCTAACCGTACCTTTTATAGTTCCATGGGCTACCATGCTGTCCAGTCCATTTCTTAAATTATATACGTTTACCAGACTTGGTTGAGAATTCAGCGTTACCCAGTAACCATAATTATCATGATCTTCCCCCTGGTGATCTCCATCGCCTTTAGCGCCCTGGTGGTTGTCATCCTCATCCTTGTCGCTATCGCCGAAATGATCATCGTCCCGGTTACTGCTGGAATCCACTTTGGCCTCTATTTTCTGGATATCAAGAAATACGGCGTCAAAACTTGCGGGTGCGTCCGTTAAGTAAACGGACAAGGTCCTGGGACTATTCGAACTGGTTACCGGACCGTTAGTATCTGATTTAGAGCAGGCTGTAAGCCCAGCCAGCGCCAAAAAAATGACTGCGGGCAGGAGAAATTGTTTCATAAGACTATTTTTAATTTTAATTTATACTATTCGACAGGACAAAGTACATGCCAAATGATGAAAAAAAAATGAAAATTCTCATAGATTTCTTTTAGTAGCACGAATTTAATAGTACGAAAGATTCAAAGATTCAGGGTATCGACAAGCTCCGTCGGGCGGATAATTTCGTAGTTTTGAATGGAGTATGCACAGGGAAGCCAGCTAAATTCAAAATGTTTTCACGATGAAAAAAAATATAGTTTTCACGGGAATTTTGTTTTTGATAATGGCCTGCAACCATAAAAACAGGGAAGTCAGCCAACTTCAGACCAAAATAGATAGTCTGGAAAATCGCCTGAATCAGGCTTATGTGCCCGGTTTTGGCGAGTTTATGAGTGGCATCCAGGTACATCACAATAAATTATGGTTTGCGGGGATCAATAGAAACTGGCCGCTGGCGGATTTTGAAATTCACGAGATCATTGAAACGGTTGGGTATATTCAAAAATACCAAACCAGGAGAAAGGAATCCAGGGAGGTCGATATCCTGCTGCCTGTCCTGGATAGCGTGAGCGCTGCGGTCAGGACTGGCAATGAAATCGCTTTCCGGAAGAATTTCAATGTACTTACGGAGACCTGCAATACCTGCCACAAGCAAACTGATTTTGGTTTTAATATTGTGAAGATTCCAGATTCTCCACCCTTTTCCAACCAGGTTTTCAAACCTGCTCAGTGAGACGGCCAATGAAAAGACAAAAAAAAGCTGCCCTCGCGGAACAGCTTTACAATAGGTTCAGAACCGGTTATTTATTTTTCCCAGGCCAGGGCGCTGGCGCCAAGAATAGCAGCATCAGCTTCCTTGAGTTCGCTAAATACCAGTTTAACTTTATTCTGGAAAATGGGCAACAAGTTTTTCTCCATATGCTCACGGGCCGGTGTCATGATCAGATCTCCTGACTTTATAACTCCACCGAAAAGAATAATGGCTTCAGGTGAGGAAAACATGATAAAATTGGCCAGTGCTTCACCCAGGATCTGTCCTGTATACCTGAACACTTCCGTGGCAATGGCATCTCCTTTTTGGGCACAGTCAGAGACAGCCTTTGAGTCCAGATCTTCTTCCGGAATATCATTCAGGGTGGAAGCGGGGTTCTCAGCTCTGAGTTTCTTGGCTGTAATGGCGATACCTGTAGCAGAACAATATGCTTCCAGCGACCCATTCAGTTTGGTGCCCCAGTGAGGTCTTCCTCCCGGGCGGATGATCGTGTGGCCCAGTTCCCCCGCAAAGCCATCGTGACCATAAATCATTTGTCCATTTGCTACGATACCACTTCCTACGCCGGTACCCAGGGTGATCATGATGAAATCCTTCATCCCTCTGGCGGCACCATACATCATTTCACCAAGTGCTGCTGCATTAGCATCGTTGGTCAGTGTGCAGGGTATACCGAATTTTTGTTTAATCAGATTTGCCAGCGGAATTACACCCTTCCATTGCAGGTTCGGTGCGTACTCGATGGTTCCTGAATAATAATTTCCGTTAGGCGCTCCCATTCCAATCCCTATGATCTGATCCTGTATGCCGTAGCTTTTCACTAACGGGTCTATACTACTATGGAGCGCATCAATAAAGTCCTCAATCTCTGGATAATCTTCTGTCTTAATCTCGCCTTTGGAAATGATCTCGCCCCGGTGGTTTACAATACCAAATTTCGTATTGGTACCGCCGATGTCAACACCAATGGCAAATTGCTTCGATAAATCTAAAATAGCCATTTCAGTCTGAATTTATTTAAGTAAATCAATTGTATGTTTAAAACGACGGTTAGTATCAGATGTTTTCTTCTGCTATCAGGTTAGAATTGCCCGCAGGTATACCAACGGGGATATCCTTGTTCACATTTTTGCTTCCAACCGATGCGTAGAAAAGCAGGTAGGCCAGACCGGCAAAGATGAGCCAGTAGCTTGCAATATAGCCAGCTGAATCGGCTATGCTGCCCTGAAGTGCAGGAAGGATGCCACCACCACAAACGAGAACCATAAATATACCGGAAGCTGCTGCCAGATATTTTCCAAGACCTTCAACGGCCAGGTTAAAGATGCTTCCCCACATAATGGAGGTGCAAAGACCTACAAGAACAATGAACATCGCGTTGATAGGCACTTCTGCCATGCCAAAAGATAATGAGCCCGTAGCTGATTTTTGAAGCACAGGCAATGATACCTGGGATGTTGTGGGAGAGAAAATAGCCAACCCTATTAAGATCAGGCCAACAAAGGAGGCAATGCTCAACATGGTTTTGCTGGATACCTTGCTGCCAATCGATGCACCTACCAGTCTTCCAATCAGCATCAGGAACCAATAAGTACCGGCCACGAAACCGGCCGTGGTTTTACCGACCGACGAAACGCTCGAGTCAGAAAGCCAAAGAATCATGATACCGGGAGTACCCACTTCCACGCCAACATATACGAAGATGGCAATAGCGCCAAGGACGAAATGCCTGAACTTTAATGCGCCTGACATCAGAGAGCCCATGGGTTCTGAAGCTTGCTGCAAATGAGGCTCTGGGATACTTACGAACAGCAATACAAAGAATACCAGTGCAAAAACACCCATTGCAATATACATCACTGGGAATACATCGGCAATTTGCGCTTTGGCCACAGAACCAATCAAAACGCCCACGAAAGCAGGTGTAAAAGTGGCCATGACAGAGTTAAATGAACCACCTACCTGAATCAACTGGTTACCCTTGTTACCTCCGCCTCCGAGCGTGTTCAGCATTGGATTTACCACTAAGTTCAACAGACACATTGAAAACCCTGCAACAAAAGCGCCGAGGAGGTAAACGCCAAACGCCGATTCGTGCGATGCATATCCGGATAAGTATTGAATCAATACACCCACAAACCCAACTGCTATAGCGATCAATGCTGTTTTCTTATATCCATACTTCTGCAGCATCAGTCCGCCCGGAATACCCATGACCGCGTAAGCGATAAAGTTGGCGGCATTCCCTAGCAGCCCTAAGAAGTTGGAAACAGAAAACTGGTCTTTCAATACCTGTCCCATCGGTGCAGCCAGATTAGTAACAAAAGAGATCATACCAAAAAGTATGATCATCATCACAATGGGTAGTACGTAACTTTTCCCTTTCTCAGCGTTCACAGTTGTGTTCATTTTTAAGTATTTGTAATTATAAAATAGGATTAGTCGGTATCAGATTCTGAGAACAACAATTCAAACAAACAACCGGAAAAATTCCGGCAGATCATTGTCTCGGAGATCGTCAGTTTCATGTACAAGGCAAATTTTACTTATTGCAACATTAGGGACAAATGTATATATATTTAACAGAAATCGCTTTTTTTCCTATAAAAATTTCAAATGCTTGTGAAAGACGACAACAAAGTTCTCTAAAAAGTGGGTGACTATGATAAGTTTGCATTTGGAAATAAATTCTATAACTTTAAACTGGTAAAAAAAATTCAGCTTCATGGAAATTTTACACGTGTCTGCCGAGTGCTTCCCCATGGCGAAAGCTGGTGGATTGGGCGATGTGGTGGGAGCGCTCCCCAAATACCAAAATAAACTGGGCCATATTGCGAAAGTAGTGATGCCGATGTACAGGACGAAGTTCTTGTATGAAAATGAATGGGAACTGGTTCACGAAGGGGGGCAGGCGCTGGGATCGAACTGGTTTAAATACAGTGTAATCCGCGAAAGAACGAATAAGTTAGGTTTCGACCTGTACCTGGTGGATATCAACGGGGTTCTGGACCGGGAACGGATCTACGGATATGATGATGACACGGAACGGTTTGTGTCCTTTCAGCTGGCGGTATGTGACTGGGTCAGCCGATGGAAACATACGCCCGATGTTATTCACTGCCACGATCATCAGGCCGGTCTGATTCCTTTCTTTGCCCATCATTGTTTTGCATTCCGTTACCAGTTGGGCAATGTGCCCACGGTGTTTACAATACACAATGCCGAATACCAGGGCCAGTTTGGTTGGGACAAATACGCCTATATTCCGGCATACGACACCTGGAACTGGGGCTTTCTAGACTGGCATAATGATATCAATCCGATGGCCTCCGCGATCAAATGCGCCTGGAGGGTTACTACGGTCAGTCCGAACTACATGGAAGAGTTGAAGAAATCGGCACGAGGGCTGGAAAATCTGTTTGAGTATGAAAAAGGTAAATGTAGTGGCATCATCAACGGTATCGATGTGGATGTTTGGAATCCGGATACGGATCACTATCTTCCCCTCAAATACGATGCAAAAACAGTTGCGGCCGGGAAGAATAAAAGCAAGGCTGAACTGGCTGCACGTTTCGGACTGAACCCGGATCGGCCACTGACCTGTTTTATAGGGCGTCTGGTCGATGAGAAGGCAGCCGATATTCTTCCTGAGGCAATCAGTCAATCCATTTACCAACACAATGGCAAAATGAGTTTTCTGGTGTTGGGGAACGGAAATTCAGGGATTGAAGGGGAGTTGGTCTCCATGAAAAAGCAGCTTAAAGGTTATTTTAATGCACTGATTGGATATGATGAGGCGTTAAGCCATCTGATGTACGCGGGATGTGACTTCTTGTTGATGCCCAGCCGGGTGGAACCCTGCGGCCTGAATCAAATGTACGCGCTTCGCTATGGCACCATCCCGATCGTGAGGAATATAGGCGGATTGAAAGATACAGTTATCGACTTTGGCGATAAGGATGGATTCGGTATTCGCATGGAGCAATCCAGCCCGGGGGATGTTGTTTATGCCGTTGGGAGGGCACTGGATCTCTTTCAGAACCGTAAGGAACAGTTTGAAGATATCAGGGCACGCATCATGCAGATCGATCATAGCTGGGACAGTTCCGCGCAGCAATACCTGCATTTATATCAGTCGGTTTTGTCCTGATCAACGTTCAGATGGAAACGATTGGACCGTAGGAATCAATTTTTTATTAATAAAACAATAATTTATGTCTATCCAGAAAGAAGTTTTGGCGATTATCCTTGGTGGGGGAGCCGGAACCAGGCTCGCGCCGCTTACCAGCACCAGGTCCAAACCTGCCGTGCCAATTGCAGGTAAGTACCGGCTTGTAGATATCCCCATTTCCAATTGCCTGAATTCTGACATTAACCGGATGTTCGTCCTTACACAGTTCAATTCAGCCTCTCTGAACAGGCATATTAAGAACACTTATCATTTTAGTAATTTCAGCAAAGCCTTCGTGGATATTATTGCCGCTGAACAAACTCCAGAAAGCCGGAACTGGTTCCAGGGAACGGCTGATGCGGTCAGACAAACCCTGCGACATGTGGCGCCCTATCAAAGCGATTACGTCCTGATCCTTTCAGGTGATCAGCTTTATCAGATGGATTTCAGCAAATTGCTGGAGCATCACAAACACTGCAATGCCGATCTTACGATTGCAACAATCCCGGTTGGAGAAAGGGAAGCGCCGGAATTCGGCATCCTGAAGTCTGATGATAGCCATACCATCACCTCGTTCATAGAAAAACCTAAAAAAGAATTGTTACCGGAATGGGTAAGCGATACCGGGGAAGAAATGAAGCTGAAAGGAAAAAATTACCTGGCATCCATGGGAATCTACCTTTTCAATAAAAAACTGCTTTTTGACCTGCTGAATAATATTTATCCGCAGGCGACAGATTTTGGCAAGGAAGTGATCCCTCTCTCTATTGACGCGTATAAAGTTGCGAGTTATCAATATGAGGGGTACTGGACCGACATCGGAAATATCTATTCTTTTTTTGAAGCAAACCTGGAGCTTACATCCGATATCCCTGAATTCAATCTTTTCGATAACAACCGGACGATATTTACCCGGCCCAGGATGCTGCCACCCGCCAAAATGAGTGGTACGACGCTCGAAAAAACGCTCATTGCAGAAGGATGCATCATCAATGCCTCAAGAATTGAACACAGTGTTGTGGGCGTAAGAGCCAGGGTTGGCTATGGTTCCACCGTCGTGAGCTGCTATATCATGGGCGCAGACTATTATGAAACGATCGAAGATATTAATACCGCCAAAACCAGGGGTATTCCCCCGATAGGTGTAGGTTCACGTTGTTACCTGCGAAACTGTATCATTGACAAAAATGTCCGGATCGGAGATGATGTCAGGCTGAACGGTGGCCCCCATCTTGAACCCGCTGAGACCGATCTCTTTACCATCAGGGACGGAATAATCGTGGTCAAAAAAGGTGCTGTTCTGCCCGACGGATTTGTTTTATAATTTTTAAGACCGGTAGCTTCTGCCGGTCTTTTTAAAAATAAAATTTATTGTGTACTAAATACATATTAAGTTTGCAGATCTGTTCATAACGGTTTAATCACTGATCCTTTTCATCCTCTTCCGGAGCGTAACGTTTGTGTAGCGGAAGACCAAAAAAAACAATATGGTGGACGCTTCTCCGGGTTCAAGGCCCCGGCTTAGTCTGGCAAAGATCATTAACATGAGCGTCGGATTCTTTGGGATCCAGTTTGCCTTCGGTTTGCAAAATGCCAATACCAGCAGGATCTTTCAAACCCTAGGCGCAGAAATTGAAAAGATCCCAATCTTATGGATCGCGGCGCCGGTGACGGGTTTGATTCTGCAGCCGATCATTGGCCACATGAGCGACAAAACCTGGATCGGGCGGTTGGGCCGACGCCGGCCATACTTTATGATAGGCGCCATATTTGCCATGCTGGCTCTTTTTATCTTTCCTAATGTACACTCGCTGTGGCTGGCGGCTGTGATGCTTTGGGTTCTGGACGCTTCTATCAATATCTCTATGGAGCCCTTTCGGGCTTTTGTCGGAGATATGCTGCCTGATGAACAACGAACGACCGGCTTTGCCATGCAGAGTTTTTTTATTGGTCTGGGTGCGGTTATATCATCTGCCCTTCCCTGGCTATTAACTGCTGCAGGGGTATCCAATGAAGCACCGGCCGGTGCGATCCCCGAATCGGTAAGATTATCCTACTACCTCGGCGCCATCGTTTATATGCTCGCGGTGTCCTACACGGTGATTACAACCCGTGAATACTCGCGCGAGGAACTGATTTCATTCGGCGTACTGAAACAGGACGATTCCGACAATGTCGTGATCCGGACACCATACAGGAAATTTGTCTCGAGTGGATGGACATGGCTGGGAACGGGCATTGTACTGACCGCCGCCCTCTTCTTCTATAATGAAGGAGCAAAACAGCCTCTCGAAAAAGAACTCTACGTGCTGACAGGGATTCTTAGCGTTTTTGGGTTGCTCAAACTGGCTTCAGCAAACCGGCTGAAAATGAATAAGTCTAATGGCCTGGTAGAAATTATGGACGACCTTAATTTTCTGCCCGATACCATGAAACGACTGGCCTGGGTCCAGTTCTTTACCTGGTTTGCCCTGTTTTCTATGTGGATTTACACAACGCCGGCTCTGGCGCAGCATCTCTATCACACAAAAGACACCTCTTCCCCTGAGTACAATAATCTCGGGAACTGGGTTGGCGTGCTGTTCGCGGCGTATAATGGATTTGCCGCGTTGCTGGCCCTTCTGCTGCCGTTGCTGGCAAAATGGTTTTCCAGACCTGTCACACACCTGATCGCGTTAATGGCCGGCGGGATTGGATTGATTTCGTTTTTTTTCATCAGAGATGAAAAACTGTTGCTGATCAGTATGGTCGGCGTTGGCCTCGCCTGGGCGAGCATCCTGTCGATGCCCTATGCCATGCTGACAAAATCATTGCCCCCTAAAAAGATGGGCGTATATATGGGGATCTTCAATTTTTTCATAGTGATCCCCCAAATCCTGGCGGCTACGATCCTTGGTATTTTTACCCGTCATTTTTTTCACGGAGAAGCTATTTATACGATCCTGCTGGGTGGTTTGTTCATGATCGTTGCGGCCCTGCTGAATCTGAGAATAAAAGATAAATAAACAGACCGGTCCTGAGGCTTACGCCGGGACCTGACGACTATCCCATGGTATAAAATATATTATATAATATTAGTATAAGATAATTATATATAAAAATGAAAAAGATTTCATCGGCTTTTTTGCTTGTATTTTCAGTACTGTTCATTTATGCCCAGGAACCTGCCGTGTATCCATCCAATTGGTGGATTGGCATGCATTGGAACAAAGTGCAACTGCTCATCCGAAACACAGCCTGGGAGAAGGGTAAGCCATCTGTTAGCATCAACTATCCGGGTGTAAAATTGGAAAAAGTCTCAGCATTTGCCAATCCGCATTACCTGGCTTTGGACCTCACCATATCGCCCAATGCAAAGCCCGGAACGGTGAAAATAAAAGCCGGTGGCGAGACGATCAACTGGCCCTTGCAGGCACTAAGGAAAGGCAACGGTACGCTCTTCGCCAAGGGCGCTACATCAGCCGACCTCATTTATCTGATTATGCCCGACCGGTTTAGTAACGGTGATCTAAGCAACGACCGAGTTCCAGGGATGAGAGATCAGTCACTGAGGCGCGACACTGTTTTTAATCGCCATGGCGGTGACCTGAAGGGTGTGGAGAATCATTTGGATTACCTGAAGGACCTGGGTGTGACTGCCATCTGGCTGAACCCCGTCTGGGAGAATGATATGCCCGAACGCACAGAACACGGATACGCCTTCACCAATCACTATAAAGTGGACCCCAGATTGGGTGGGAACCAGGCTTATAAAAACCTATCCGATGCTGCCCATGCAAGAGGCATCAAAATTATTCAGGATGCAGTGTATAATCACGTAGGGTTGGAACACTTCCTGTTTCGCGATCAGCCCGACAGTTCCTGGTTTCATCGCTGGCCAACCTTTACCCAGACCAACTACAAAGAACAAACGTTATTTGATCCCCACGGTTCGGCAATCGACAAAAAAATTATGTCGGATGGATGGTTCGTTCAATCTATGCCCGACTGGAATCAACAGAACCCTTTCGCTGCAAATTTCCTGATTCAACATGCGATCTGGTCTGTAGAGGAATTTGGCGTCGATGGCTGGCGGGTAGATACCTATGCTTACAACGATCTTAACTTCATGAATCGCTGCAATGAAGCGCTTTACAAGGAATATCCCGATATCAGCATCTTCGGCGAGACCTGGGTACACGGCGTTATCAACCAAAGCTATTTCTGTCAGAATATTTTCAATACACCATTCAAAAGCAATCTGCAGGCTACCACGGATTTCCAAACGCTGTTTTACGGTATTCAACCGGCCGTAAACGAACCCTTTGGGTGGACCGAAGGTGTTAACAAGTTGTACAATACGCTAGCCCAGGACCTGGCTTATAAAGATCCGATGCGCCAGGTGATATTTCTTGATAACCACGATCTTAGTCGGTTCTATTCCGTCGTTAAAGAAGATACAGCCAAATATAAGACCGCCCTCGCGTGGCTGCTGACAGCCCGGGGTATCCCTCAATTGTACTACGGCGGTGAAATTTTGATGACTGGCCTCACCTCACCCAACGACGGTTACGTGCGCCAGGACTTTCCAGGTGGCTGGCCGGGTGATAAAGTGAACAAGTTCCTGGCTTCGGGCCGGACAGATCGTGAGAACGCCATCTTTAATTATGTGAGGACACTGGCAAACTTCCGGAAAAATTCACCGGCCATTAAAAAAGGTAAACTGATGCAGTTTTATCCGATCGATGGCGTGTACGTGTATTTCCGTTATACCGAAAAGCAGACGATCATGTGTGTGATGAATACGAATGAAAAACCAATGAACCTGAAACTGGACAGGTTCCGGGAGCGCACAGAAAGATTCAAAACAGCTCGTGATGTGGTTACAGGCCAGGGGTATGCATTGCAGGACACCTGGAACCTCAACCCGATGTCGAACCTGGTACTAGAGCTTAAGTAGGGTATCAGATCAGTGTTCGCCACATCATCTGGTCGAGCCATTTCCTGGACTCGCCTCCCCAGGATTTACTCAGTTTCTCGATATCTGTTTTGATTTCGTCGGCAGATTTCTTTTTACCTTTTGTGGGAATTTGAATAGCTGTTGCTGCAGGTGCGACCGCTTTTACGCCGGTTGCCACCCAACTTGTAAATAAACGCGGGACGGTTACGCCGAGAATCATGCCTGGTAAACCATGTAATCCCATCGGTCCACCGCTTATCTTGATTTCGTCAGCGTAATATACAAAGACATAAACGCTGTCAAACAGGATGGTCTGTGCTTTGCGGCAATTGAATCCGGCAATAACACGTTGGTCATCGGGATCAATTTTCCACCGGACAGGTTTTTGATCACCTTCCATCAGGATATAACCTTCGAGCGTAATCAGGTTGGTGAATTTTTTTTGCGTGTAATCATTATACCAGATATTCTCATCATCTCCGCGCCCGAAGAACATGGGCATATTTCTCGTATCGCCCTTGCGGTCGAATTTATAAACCGACCGGTTTCCGGCGAAACTGTAATTGTAGTAATTGGTGGTGAACTGCGGCACCTGGTCTTTCAGCCGCTGGAAAAAGTCGTTCCCTTCCATCTGACGGTGAACATTCGTGCGGACTTCAAATTCAATCGTACCCGATGTGATAAATTGTTGAGCTTCTGCCTGGAAAAGAAACAGGGTAAAGCAAAGCAGTATCAGCGCCCTCATAGTAAAATCTTTTTATTTTGTTATAATAACTTTATTTCCGGACGGTGTATCTTTCTGATTGGAATTAGTGCCGGCATTCATTTTTGAAAAATTCCATACAAACCCCAGCAGAAAGTGCCTGCGCAAAACGGTGTTGTAGGTCTCGGTAAAGCTACTGCTGCCAAAATTACGGTTGTAGCCATTTCGCTGGTTCAGCGCATCCCGTACGGACAGTTTAACCTGGAATTTCTTTTTATTAAACCATTTGGAGATATCCGCGTCCCAAAATACAAAATTGTTATTTGTGGGGAAGCGGGAATCCTTCTGTCTGAACTGGGCATCGATATTATTGTTGATCTCAAATTCTTTTGGCAGGTAGACTGTGCTCCAGAGGCTGCCACCCGAAGTCCAGTACTTCGCATTGGCCATGGTGTTAACCGTTGCCCGGGCAATATTGTAACCTATATATGGCCTGAGATAGACGCGATACTTTTTGTCTTCATCCTTGCCGAAACTTATCCGCATATTGTAGGTTTCATTGACTGTCAGGTTTTTGAGCGATTGCCCGTTAGCGCCTGCAATAAAATCAACGCGTTGTGAAAAATTATAAGATGGGTTAAAACCTACACTGAGGTTTATTTTCTGGATCTTACGGTCGAACCACATAAAGGCGTTGTAGTTGTACATTCCGTTTGTGTTGACGGTCTGTGTAGTTCGCACGGCATCTTTAATGTAATCCAGATTGGCAAATGCATTCTGCGTAAATCCATAATCAACGGCAATAAATATACTTCTTTGAGAAAGCATTTTCCATGAGTTATAATTCAGGCTGAAGCGATGCGAGAAAGATGGTCTCAGATCCGGGTTGCCAATGAAAATATTCAAGGGGTCCGTGTTCACCCGGATCGGTTGCAACTGATTCAGGCTGGGCGCAGAAGTGTTTCCGTTATAATTGAACCGAAATCCTTCCTGGGGTTTGAGCTTGTAGTTAAAACTGGCTCTGGGATAGTGATTGGCAAATGAGAAATCTGTACGCGTATTTTCAGTCTTATTGAGCTGCTCATACTTGGTGAAAGCCACACTGGATCCGAAGTTCAGGTTTACTTTAGTGTTGCTGTACCGGAAACTGAGCCCTGGTGCATTTGACATATCATTATACTCAAATTCATTGCTGAGTGAATCTATTTTCCGGTCGTATTCGCCCTTGTTCCCTTTGGCCAGGATATTCCGGATATTATTTCTTTTATTGTAATTGAAGGCGTAGCTGGTCTCCATATAAAAGTCCTTGGCCAGCGGCTCTGTATAAGCGGCGCGGGTGTTGAAGGTATTGCTGTTATTATCCACCAGGTTTCGCTGATCTATGATTGAAGTACTATCCACCACGTCGTTCCTGTAGAAATCTATTTTTGAATAAAGGAACCCATCACTGTTGCTAACATTATTGTTGAATGAACTATTGATCGAGACCGTCCTGAATGCTTTTTTGAATTTATGCATCCATAACAAGTTAGCGTTGTAGGCCGACTGGTCCGCGTTGCTGGTGCTGGTTCTGTTATTCGTATTGATAAACTGACCGTTCTTATCATTAATATTTTCCGCGTAATAAGTAGAACGGTTCTTTGTATAATTCAGATTGCCGGTCATGGTAAGCTTCAGTGAATTCATCGAATCGAGTTTGGATTCCAGAATCAGGTTGGCGGCGTGTTTCTGATTAATATTCCTGAAATCGGTTTGTGAGTTCATACTCCAGGAAGAGTCTTTCACGAAATTCTTTGAGAAGACCCTGGTATTTCCCGGTGAGTTAATATCCACGTAACGGTATCCCAGATTTACAGAATTCTTATCCTCGTTGAATTTGTTGCTGTAATGGATGCCGGCGTTATAGTTTACCGGGATCCCCGTGGCGCTGTTCCAGTCGTCGCCCCCGCTCCAGATCATTATTCCTCCTTCTGGTGTGACCTGAACATTACTTGAGGCACCGTATTTATCCGCGTCGTCCCAGGAGAGGTTCATAAACCCGGTATTGCTGCTGATGCCATAAGCCGCCAGCTTTCTTTTTCCCTGGAAGGCATTGATCATGGCTGCTCCGTAGTAACGTCCGGTACCAGAGTTGTCATACGGTTGCTTGCCGTCCTTCATGCCGGCGCCGGCATCGATCTTTCCGAAGTATCCCTTCTTTTTATCATCTTTGAGTTTAAGGTTAATGGTTTTATCCCTCACGCCATCGTCGATTCCGGTAAATGCCGCCTGATCACTTTTTTTATCAAATACCTGTACTTCCTGTACCACATCGGCCCGTAGATTTTTTGTGGCGATCCCCGGATCGGTGCCAAAGAACTCCTCTCCATCAACCAGCACTTTCTTTACATTTTCTCCCATAGCGGTGATTTTCCCCGTCCGGTCTACCGTGATGCCCGGGAGTTTCCGAAGTAATTCCTCCACATTTGCTCCTTCGGCCACTTTAAAGCTATCCGCAGTAAACACGGTGGTGTCTCCCCGAAGTATAATAGCGCGATTCCCCCGTACGATCACCTCTTCCAGCATCTTGATTTTGGAAAAGAGATGGATGATGCCGAGGTTGACCTGCTGTCCGCTGACAATTTTCACGCTGTCGAGATAATCTGCGAAATACGGATGCGTCACCAGGAGCAGGTACTGGCCACTGCTGTCGGGGGCCGCGAGCTCGAAATGCCCGTTTGCATCGGCCCGGGTAAAACCGGTCAGGGTCGTGTCTTTCATGTACAACAGGGAGACCACACTATTTTGAAGATTCTTTTTGTCGGATGAATCGGCCAGTGTTCCCCGGATACCGGTCGATTGCGACCAAAGGATTGGGCTCAGTGAGAGTGACAAGGCAAAAAGTACAATTGTTTTCATAACGGTTGTGATAGCATTAAACGTTCGTGTCAAGTTCCCGTAAACAGTTGCAAATCTCAGGGTTTTCTTTAAAACTTATTGATTTACACAAGATAATATTGTTAAATAAATGAGAAAGTACGAAAAAGTTATACTATTACGAAAAAAACGTAGATCATTTTTTTGGTGTGGATTTGCTTAACTTGCTAGTACAATTCATCTTTATGCCAGTTGATTACCGGATACTGCAGGAAAAATACGAGAAGGAAAATTTCATCGATACTACCCTGCCGGTGTGGAATTATTCCCTGTTATCGGAAGAGGATATTCGGAATTTTCAATCGGGAGCCCATTACAGTCTGTATGAAAAATTCGGTTCACATTCACTGAAGGTCAACGGAACCTGGGGCATGTATTTTTGTGTGTGGGCGCCGAATGCCAGCTATGTCTATGTAACCGGTAATTTCAATGACTGGGACCGGCTCACGCACCCCCTTACACCGCGCTGGGATAAGAGCGGTATCTGGGAGGGTTTTATACCCGGCATCAGGCTGGGCGAATTGTATAAATATCATATTGTCGGGTTCAAAAACCGGGTCACGGACAAAGGCGATCCTTTTGCGAACTTCTGGGAGCTAAAACCGCTGACAGCCTCCATCACCTGGGATCTTTATTATGAATGGCGGGATGCAGACTGGATGCAGGCGCGGAAAAAGAATAATGCCCTGGACGCACCCTGGAGTGTGTATGAAGTGCATCTGGCGAGTTGGCAAAGGCCTGAACCGGGCAATGAATTTTCCTATAATAATTACGACCAGATCCGGGAGCGACTGGTGTCGTATGTAAAGGAAATGGGTTTTACCCATGTGGAACTGATGCCGGTCACCGAGTTTCCTTTTGATGGCAGTTGGGGCTACCAGGTCACCGGATATTTTGCACCCACTTCCCGCTTTGGAGATCCGCAGGGGTTTATGCGGCTGGTGGATGCGTTTCACCAGGAAGGCATCGGTGTGATTCTGGACTGGGTGCCTTCGCATTTTCCCTACGATGCGCACGGGTTATTTATGTTTGATGGTGCGCATACCTATGAATACGCCGACATGCGCAAGGGCTTTCATCCCGATTGGAACAGTTATATTTTCAACTATAAAAGGGGAGAAGTCAAATCATTCCTGATCAGTAGTGCCCGCTTTTGGTTTGATATTTTTCATATAGATGGGATACGCGTGGATGCGGTCAGTTCCATGCTAAAACTTAACTATTCCAGGAAAGAAGGTGAATGGGAACCCAATGAACACGGCGGCGATGGGAACCTGGAGGCTATTCAGTTTATCAAAGACCTGAACCAAATGGCATTCCGCGATTTTCCGGATGTGCAAACTATCGCGGAAGAGGCCACCGACTGGCCCGGGGTTTCGCGTCCGACCTATGCAGGCGGATTGGGATTTGGTATGAAATGGATGATGGGCTGGATGCACGATACATTGGACTATTTCAAACTGGACCCCATTTACCGGAGTCATTACCAGAATAAGTTCTCATTCAGTATGATGTATTATTATGATGAGAACTTCATGCTACCCATCAGTCATGATGAAGTGGTGCATGGCAAAAGCCCGCTGATCTTCAAGATGCCGGGAGATCTCTGGCAAAAATTCGCCAACCTGAGACTTTTTTATACTTATATGTGGACCCACCCCGGCGGAAAATTGTTGTTTATGGGCAATGAGTTCGGTCAGACCTCCGAGTGGAATTACAAATCGGAACTGGACTGGTTCCTGCTGAAGCATAAAAGTCACCAGGGAGTGAGCAATTGTCTGAAGCGATTGAACGCCATCCTGAAAGACGAGCCCGCCATGTACATCAATCAGTTTAATATTGATGGGTTTGAATGGGTGGATCTGGATCACCGGGATGAATGTGTAATCGTGTATAAACGTAAGGGGAAAAAACCGGAGAACGACCTGCTGGTGGTGCTGAATATGACGCCCGAAGTGCGTTACGATTGGCCGGTTGAAGTCTCGGGAAAAGAATATACCCGCGAAATATTCAATTCAGATGCTTCTGAATATGATGGTACCGGTGATGTGTTTAACCCCGATATCCGGTCAGAATGCCTGGATGAAGACCATAAAAAATATCGGATAACGCTGAATATTCCACCACTGGCCGGACTGATACTACATTGATCCGCTTAAGCTGCGGCAGTTCAGATTCCAGAAAAGAATTCTTTTAACTCAGTCGCATCCCCCGGTTTAATCTTACCCGCCAGTAGCAACCGTATCTGGCGACGATGTAGTGCACCTTCGAATATTTTCTGATCTTCCTCGGTGGCTGGCACTACGGACGGAGCAGGACGGGGTCTTCTGTTATGATCCACGGCCACGAAAGTGTAGTAAGCCTCGTTGCTTTTGTATTTGTAGCGGCTGACCAGATCTTCGCCCCAGACCATGAGCCTGACTTCCATGGAAGTATTGAAAGCTCGTGTGACCTTCGCCTCAATGTGTACCACATTGCCCAGTTTTATGGGGCTTACAAAGGATAGATTATCGACCGATGCCGTAACAACCATCGAGTTACAATGCTTTTGGGCCGCGATACCGGCGGCAATGTCCATCCAGTACATCAAACGGCCACCCATCAACCCTCCTAAGAAGTTGGTATCGTTGGGAAGTACTAGTTCCGTCATGATCGTTAAGCTATCACCAGGCGATTTTTCCATTTGCTTGTTTTTGCAAATGTAAAGGAAGTTAACCGAGTGGCGGAGGACGTATTTTTCTCTCTGAATCAGCGTCTGGCAGATAGGAAAAAACTGAAAAATTTTCAGGGTGAATTTGTTTTCCCAATCTCTCCGTATTTTTGAGCAATTTTTAAGTTATGACAGTTAACGATTCTTCAATTTCATTTGAAAACACAGAACTTGCTTTTCAGTATAAGGGCGACAAGGATCTGAAACAGGCCAGGATGCTGTTTTCCCTGATGGCCAAACCACTGCTGGTAAAACTGGGTACCCACCTCACGCCCTGGGCAATCCGGAATAAACTGCCGGTGAAGGGATTGGTCCGGAGTACTATTTTCAGACAGTTTACCGGCGGCGAGACTTTGCAGGAAACTGCCAGGGTTGCTGAATTGCTGGGAAAATACCATGTTCAGGTAATCCTGGATTATGCCGTGGAAGGAGGTGATGACAGCGAAGCGGATTTCGAACAGGCGGCAGGTGAATTTCTGAAGGTAATCGATTACGCCGCTACCCAGCCCAATATCCCATTTATGAGCATCAAGGTAACCGGGCTTTCCAGGTTCGCGCTGCTCGATAAAATGAATAGCCTGATGCGCCGCGAACCGGGTGGGCTGATCCCGAGGCTTGAAAAAGCCCTGGAGAATCTGACTGCTGCCGAACAGGAAGAATGGGAACGTTTAAGGTCGCGCTTGTATACAATTTGTGAGAAGGCAGGCGAAAAGAAAGTCGGCATGCTCATTGACGCTGAAGAAACCTGGATCCAGGATCCGATGGATGCACTGCTGATGCAGATGATGGAAAAATTCAACAAGGATCAGGCCGTTATCTACAATACGATTCAATTGTACAGGCATGACCGCCTTGAATTTCTTAAAGAGAGTCACCGGGCCGCTGCAGAAAACGGGTATATCCTGGGCATGAAACTGGTGAGAGGCGCTTACATGGAAAAAGAGAGGAACCGGGCCCTAGCGATGAACTACCCTTCGCCTATCCAACCCGACAAGGAAAATACCGACCGGGATTTTGACGAAAGCGTCAGGTTCTGCATAGAGAATATTGACAGGATCTCGACTATCATTTCCACGCATAATGAAAATAGTAACCTGCTGGGCGCCCGCCTGCTACAGGAGAAAGGTCTGCCCGCAAATCATCCCCATGTCCACTTCAGCCAGTTGTTTGGCATGAGCGATAATATCACCTTCAACCTTGCCCATGCCGGATGCAATGTCAGCAAATACCTGCCGTTCGGCCCTATTGAAGATGTTATTCCCTACCTTATGCGCCGGGCGGAGGAAAATACGTCCGTAGGCGGACAAACTGGTCGCGAGCTGGGATTGATCAACCGGGAATTTAAAAGACGACATGAAAAAGTCTCCTGAATAAGGAGACAAAAGACCAACTTTTTAAAGATAATCATTTTTACGGAATTCGGCCCGGATAAATCTTTTTGTAGATCCCAACGATACTTTATCTGCTTTTGCCAGAAAGGGAGGCAGGATATTATTGTCAGTGGCCGATATTTTTTATCTTGCGCTCATGCAACAATACCTGCAATTATTACAACATATCCTGGATAACGGCGCCCAGAAGACCGATCGCACCGGTACAGGCACCCGGAGTGTGTTCGGATACCAGATGCGCTTTGACCTGGAGAAAGGTTTCCCGATGGTAACGACAAAAAAGGTACACCTGAAGAGTATCATCTATGAACTGCTCTGGTTTTTAAGGGGAGACACGAATATTAAGTACCTGAAAGATCATGGCGTTAGAATTTGGGATGAATGGGCCGATGAAAATGGTGAGTTGGGGCCGGTTTACGGGAAACAGTGGCGAAGTTGGGAGGGTCGCGACGGCAGGGTGGTGGATCAGATCACAGAGGTTGTGAACCAGATTCGTACTAACCCCAACAGCCGGCGGCTTATAGTAAGCGCCTGGAACGTGACCGATCTGCCTGATATGGCGCTGATGCCCTGCCACAACTTGTTCCAGTTTTATGTGGCGCCATCCCGTAATCCCGACAAACCGGGGAAGCAGGCGTTGAGCTGCCAGCTCTACCAGCGATCGGCGGACGTGTTTCTCGGTGTCCCTTTTAACATTGCCTCATACGCATTACTGACCCTGATGATGGCTCAGGTCTGTGGCCTGGAACCGGGGGAGTTTGTTCACAGTTTCGGTGATGTACATATCTATAATAATCATCTGGAACAGGTAAAACTCCAGCTTAGCCGGGAGCCTTACCCGCTGCCGCAGATGGCGCTGAACCCTGCCGTGAAAGATCTGTTTGATTTCACCTACGAGGATTTTAGGCTGCTGAATTACCAGTCGCACCCGGCCATTAAAGCAGCGGTGTCAGTCTGAAATCTGCGGGCCGGCGCGATTTCCGCAATTGCCGGATAAACCTTGCATAGAACGACCGGAAGAAGTAAGGGAGACCGGAAAAATCCCGCAGACATTTTAAATTAAATATATATACATATGAATATCAGTCTGGTAGTTGCCGCTTCGCAGAACAATGTCATCGGCAAGGATAATCGTCTGTTATGGACCCTGCCTAATGATATGAAACATTTTAAGAATGTAACCTGGGGCATGCCGGTAGTGATGGGACGGAAAACCTTCGAGAGTTTTAAGAAATCCCTGCAAGGCAGAAAAAATATTATCCTCAGCCGGCAGAAAGAGTATAAACCCGACAATGCCATTGTGGTAGACAACCTCCGCGATGTGGAGCTGCTGGTCAAGGGTATGGATGTAAAAGAATTGATGGTGATCGGGGGTGGGGAAATCTATAAAATGTATTTTCCAAAGGCAAACAGGATCTACCTGACCCGGGTAAACACCGTCATTGATGGCGATACTTTCTTCCCGGTCATCAGTGAAAAGGACTGGAAACTGGTCAGCAGGATTGAAAACAAAGCTGATGATCGTCACGCCTACGACTATGCTTTTGAAGAATGGGTACGGCAATAACCGGAAATTCCCGGGATAGTGTCGCCGGAGCACTTAACCAGTAACTTGTGAAAATCCATCATTCACTTCTTAATTCTTCTGAAATTTTGGTTTATTCCCCATTAAAATCTGCCGCAAAATATTTTCAGTATTATATCCATGCCGCGAACAGCAGGGGACATGGAACCCATTCGCCATTCATATATGAGTTTATTACCCGTGTCATGAATGATTTTACGGACTATGCAGACTATCAAAAAATCGAAGCGCTGCGACACAGGCTGCTGCGGGATCATACGAAAGTACGGGTAACAGATTTTGGTGCAGGTTCAGCGTTTGATAATTCGGGGGAGCGAACGGTTGGTTCCATTGCGAAACACGCCGTGAAGCCCGCAAAATTTGCGAGGTTGATGTACCGGATGGTCAAATATTATCATTTTCAACATATGCTTGAGCTGGGAACTTCCCTGGGAGTTACCAGTTGCTATCTTGCTGCCGCAAATCCTGATGGAGAGCTTGTTACGCTAGAAGGCGCCGACCGTATTGCCGATCTGGCAGAACAGCATTTTAAGAAACTTGGTATAGAAAATATCCGGCTGATCAGGGGGAATATCGATGATACGCTGCCGCTCGCACTCGAAGCCTTGCCAAAGGTTGACTTTGCGTTTCTGGACGGGAACCATCGCCAGGAACCCACAGAACGGTATTTTAACCTGCTGCTTCCAAAGGTTTACAACGATACGCTTTTGGTCATTGATGATATTCACTGGAGTGATGAAATGGAGGCCGCCTGGAAAGCGATCACCGGACATCCGGCGGTTATGGCCTCGGTGGACCTGTATTACCTGGGTATCGTTTCGTTTAGAAAAGAGTTCCGGGAGAAGGAACAGTTTCAGGTTAGATTCTGATTCGGGTAAACGCTGCGCGTTTTGACGGAAACTGGCTTATTTCTCTGATATTTAGATGATTTTTATCATTCGGGAGAGCTTTTAATTTCAATATCTTTGCGCCATTCTGAAATTCATCAACCTAATAATATGACCATTGGTGTATTAAAAGAACCTGATTTTGAAACCAGGGTTTCGCTCTTACCGGAATCGGTTTCTGTGTTGACAAAAAAATCGATCCGGGTACTGGTGGAGAAGGGAGCCGGGGCGAAAGCATTTAGTTCCGATGAGGACTATGAAAAAACCGGAGCAACCCTGGTTAGTCGCGCCGAAGTATTGGCAGGCGCTGATGTGTTGCTGTCTATCCATACGCCGGAAGCGTCAGCCTTTCTGGCAGGAAAGGCCAGGAGCGATTCAAATTCAGAGCCCCAAATTCTGATGGGGGCCTATCAGCCCCTTTTCCATAAAGAGCTGATGGGGGAGCTTGCCGCTAAGGGGTTGACGGTCTTTTCCCTGGATATGCTGCCCCGGACAACCCGCGCGCAAGTGATGGATGTGCTCAGTTCACAGGCTAATATTGCCGGCTACAAGGCGGTACTGGTGGCGGCGTCCACTTATAGCAGATATTTTCCGATGTTCATGACTGCTGCCGGAACAATTGCACCGGCAAAGGTGCTGATCCTGGGCGCTGGTGTAGCGGGCTTGCAAGCGATTGCCACAGCGAGGCGACTCGGAGCCGTAGTGGAAGTGTTTGATACCCGCCCCGCTGTTAAGGAAGAGGTGATGAGCCTGGGAGGAAAATTTATTGAAGTGGATGGTGCAGCCGATGCAAGCAAAGCTGGCGGCTACGCGGTGGAACAGTCGGAGGAATACCAGCAAAAACAGCAGCAGAAGATCGCGGAAGCTATCGCGAAAGCTGATATTGTGATCACCACAGCTCAGATTCCCGGAAAGAAAGCGCCGATCCTGGTGACGGAAGACATGCTGAAAACGATGCGGAATGGTTCGATCGTGGTGGACCTGGCCGCAGCAACCGGGGGGAACACGCCGGTGACCAAAAACGATGAAACGGTGAATTATGAGGGGGTGACCATTATCGGGAATTCCAGCCTGCAATCGACCATGCCTTCGGATGCCAGCAAATTATATGGTAAGAATTTGCTGAACTTCCTGCAATTGATCGTGGATAAAGAAAATCAAATCCACCTTAACTGGGAAGATGAACTGGTCAAAGGGGCATGTATTACACATGACGGTGCGGTTGTACACGAAAGGGTATTAAAAAGCTAAGTAAATCATAACATTTAACCTTCAAACCATTTTATATGCTTGAATGGATCAATACAAACCAGCAAATTATTTATATCGTTATCCTGATGATTTTTGTTGGGATTGAAGTCATCAGCCGCGTGCCCAGTGTGTTGCACACGCCGCTGATGAGTGGCGCCAATGCGATCCACGGTGTCGTGATCATTGGTGCGATCATCGTAATGGGTAAGGCTGAGCCTGATAATTACCTGGCACTCGCGCTTGGATTTCTGGCGGTGATCCTGGGAACACTAAACGTTGTCGGCGGTTTTGTAGTGACCGACCGTATGCTGGAAATGTTTAAAAAGAAGCCAACCAAGCCCTGATAGCCGGTTGCGGATTCGCAACATCTCCCATTCACCGGGGAGAATGGCGGTAAAGCAACGGTTGGGATCAAAAGAATTTAGAAATTCAGAATTTTTACTATGAGCATTCTTACACTCTGTTACATCATCGGATCTGTGTCATTTATTTTTGGCCTGAAAATGCTGAGCAATCCTGCTACGGCCAGGAACGGGAATCTGATTTCGGCAGCAGGTATGACGATTGCCATTCTGGGCACGATTTTTTTATATACTTACCATGAGGACGGGATCGATAAACCTCTCCGGAATTATGGTTGGATTTTTGGCGGAATATTCATTGGTTCCATCGTTGGAACGGTGGCAGCAAAAAGGGTGAAGATGACCGCAATGCCGCAGATGGTGAGTATGTTCAACGGGATGGGTGGTGCCTGTGCAGCGCTGATTTCCATAGTGGAGTTTGATCATCTCGTACACCACACAACTGAGGGCCAGTCTCAGATTGGTTTGCTGATCGTGATCCTGCTGGGGTTGATCATTGGTTCCGTTTCCTTTGCAGGCAGTATGATCGCCTGGGCTAAGCTGGACGGCCATTTCAAAGACATTTCGTTCCCGGGGCAGCACGTGGTGAACCTGCTGGTCCTGTTTACTATACTGGTTTTATCGGTTTACCTGGTAGTAAGTTTTAACCCGGGCTCACAAGTCATTTTTTATATCATTTTCGCACTGGCCATTTTATATGGTTTGGCGTTTGTCTTCCCAATTGGCGGTGCCGATATGCCCGTCGTGATTTCACTGCTGAACTCATTCACAGGCGTTGCTGCCGCTTGCGGTGGTTTTCTGTATGATAATAAAGTGATGTTGACGGGTGGTATTCTGGTAGGCGCGGCAGGTACGTTACTGACGGTCCTGATGTGCCGGGCTATGAACCGGTCGTTGCTCAACGTGCTCATCGGCTCCTTTGGCGGAAACCATACCAGTGCGGGTAGTAGTGCCACCGTGCATGGAACCGTAAAACAGATCACGCTGAGTGATGCAGCGGTTGTACTGAGTTATGCACACAAAGTGATGATTGTTCCAGGCTACGGACTGGCAGTGGCCCAGGCACAGCATGCCTGCCACGAACTGGAAAAATTACTCGAAAGTAAAGGGGTAGACGTAAAATACGCCATTCACCCGGTAGCGGGCAGAATGCCCGGGCATATGAACGTACTGCTGGCGGAATCTGATGTGGCTTATGATAAACTGCTGGAAATGGACCAGGCTAATGAGGAGTTCCCAACGACTGATGTCGTGCTGGTTCTGGGAGCTAATGACGTTGTAAACCCCGCTGCTAAAACAGATCCCTCTTCTCCGATCTATGGGATGCCGATCCTGGATGTTGAGCTGGCAAAGACAGTCATCGTCAATAAGCGCAGTATGAATCCTGGTTATGCAGGCATTGAAAACGCGCTGTTTTTCGGGCCAAAGACTTCGATGCTATTTGGCGATGCCAAGAAAGTACTGCAGGACCTGGCGGCCGAAATCAAAAGTATGTAAGCCGGAATTTTGTCCCGTGCAATTACCACAACCACTCATCGATTCACTACGAGGCCTTCCCGGTTTTGATGAGGATGCATTTATAAAAATTCACCAATCGGGGGAAAAAATTACCTCGCTGCGGATCAACCCGGCGAAGGTTTCAGCGCCACAGGAATTGTCGATTTTTGCAGAGGATAGCCGGACTCCGGTTCCCTGGTGTGATAACGGTTATTATCTCGACGAAAGACCCTCTTTCACTTTCGATCCACTTTTTCACGCAGGTTGTTATTACGTTCAGGAGGCCAGCAGCATGTTTCTGGAGCAGGCATTAAAGCAAACGACATCACTGGAAGAGCCGCTGCGGGTATTGGACCTGTGTGCGTCCCCCGGCGGCAAATCAACCCATATTCAATCCCTGATATCGGAGGACAGCCTGTTGGTCAGTAATGAAGTGATACGACCACGAGTGCAGGTGCTCCGAGATAATATCACCAGGTGGGGAAGTTCTAATGTGGTCGTCACCAGCAATGACCCCGAACATTTTTCCGGGCTGACCGGCTATTTCGATATCATCATCGTGGACGCCCCATGCAGTGGGAGCGGACTATTTCGAAGGGATCCCGAGGCGATAGCAACCTGGAGTACCAATGTAGTTTCTCTTTGCAGTCAGCGCCAGCAGCGGATCCTGGCCAATGCCCTGCCTTCGCTGAAGAAAGGAGGAGTCCTGATTTATTCCACCTGCTCCTACTCGGCTTCGGAAAACGAAGAGATCCTGGATTGGATCTCGGACAGGTTTTCAGTGAAGAGTCTTCCATTGGCTTTTGAAAAAGTGTGGGGCGTTACACCAGTACAAACTGAAAACAAGAATTATGGATACCGGTTCTGGCCCTATCTTAGTCGGGGGGAAGGTTTTTTTATTGCTGCTTTCCGAAAGGAAGATGGTGAGGAGGAGCACAGGGTCTCAAAAACTGTATTCAACCGTGTTTCCCGTAAGGAGGAACTTCTGTTATTTCCCTGGGTGGACACGGAAGGGTCCACACTGGTGAAAATCAATGATAAAATTTATGCCTGGCCAACCGCGTTGGCTGACGATTTTTCTTTTCTGGCAAAAAGCTTGCGGGCTGTTTATGCCGGAACCAGTGTGGGTAGCCTGGCACATGAAAAATTAATTCCCGATCATGCGCTGGCGATGAGTCCGACCATTTCAGAAAAGGTTCTCAGAGCGGAGTTAAACTATGATTTGTCGATTGCTTATTTACAGCGTAAAAACCTGCCATCGGATGAACTTTCCCGGGGGTGGCAGTTGGTAACCTTCCGGGGACACCCGCTCGGCTGGATCAATGTGTTGTCTAACCGGGTGAATAATTACTTTCCAAAAGAGATGCGCATCCTCAAGGAAAAAAATAACTGAAACATTAATTGTTCGCTTCAATGTCACCGTTAAACGCGATGGGCGTTTTGTTCAGGTTGATGATCCTAAGGGAAGCGCTACCACTCTGTGAAATGGTAAGAAACAGGCTACGTACTTCCGTGTTATCCTGTGGGGTAATTTCAATTTCAAAATTATTTTTCCGCATCGATTTCTTATAGGAAAATTTTGTGGAAGTGAACTTAATGCCACCTTTGGACGGATCCAAAGGAGCTGTATAAGCACGGCCAAAGAACGGCAGATAGGCAATGACTGAATCCGGGGTTACCCTTAGGTCGTAACGGGACGTGAGGTGGTAAAGATTACTGCCCCCAGGCAGCATCAGCCTTGGATTATAGCGGCTGTCTTCCATCGGAAATACTTCACGGGCAACAAAAGTGTATTGCTGCTTATCAACTAGCTGAGATACCGGCGTGGCCTCGACCGCTGTTTTCTGGGAAGAACAGGAAAGGATTACTGCCAGGCTGCTCACACCTGCGAGGAGTAGGTATTTCATAGTTTTCTTGTTTTGAACTGTTGAAAAGTTACGAAAAATTCCACAAACGAATTGTTATTTTTCTTTAATCTGTATAATGCCGGACCCTACAGGCAAAAAGAAACCCACTGTTTTCAGCGGGTTTTTTTATATATGGAAAAGTTCATTTCTAATACCTATACATATCAGATTTGAAGGGGCCTTCTTTTGGAATACCCAGGTAACCAGCCTGCGCATCGGTCAGTATGTCAAGTTCCACACCAATTTTTTCCAGGTGCAACCTTGCAACTTTCTCGTCCAGGTGTTTGGGCAGGACATAGACCTCGTTACTGTAATTGCCGTGGTTGGTCCATAATTCGATCTGGGCCAGCGTCTGGTTGGTGAAGCTGTTACTCATCACGAAACTGGGGTGTCCGGTAGCGCAACCCAGGTTTACGAGGCGGCCTTCAGCCAGCAGGATAACATCTTTACCTTCTACGTTATAGATATCCACCTGGGGTTTGATGGTGTCGCGTGTATGGCCATAGTTACTGTTCAGCCAGGCGACATCAATCTCAATATCAAAGTGACCGATATTGCAAACCACTGCTTTGTCTTTCATCAGTTTAAAATGCTCACCAGTAATCAGGTCGCGGCAGCCTGAAGCAGTTACGATGATATCCGCTTCTTTCACCGCGTCGATCATCTTTTTTACTTCATAGCCGTCCATGGCAGCCTGCAAAGCGCAGATCGGGTCAATTTCGGTTACGATTACCCGGCAACCAGCGCCGCGCAGCGAAGCGGCTGAACCTTTGCCTACGTCACCGTAACCGCCTACTACGGCAACTTTTCCTGCGAGCATCAGGTCGGTAGCCCTGCGGATTGCATCCACCAGCGATTCTTTACAACCGTATTTGTTATCAAATTTAGACTTGGTTACGGAGTCGTTCACGTTGATCGCGGGAACGGGAAGGGTTCCTTTGGCTACTCTCTCATACAAACGGTGTACGCCGGTTGTTGTTTCTTCGCTGATGCCTTTCACGTGCTGAACCAGCTCCGGGTAGGTATCCAGCACCATATTAGTGAGGTCACCACCGTCATCGAGGATCATGTTCAGCGGCCTGTCTGATCCACCGAAAAACAAGGTCTGCTCAATACACCAGTCTGCTTCTTCCTGGGTCTGACCTTTCCAGGCGAAAACGCCGATCCCTGCGGCGGCAATAGCGGCTGCAGCATGGTCCTGCGTCGAGAAGATATTGCAGGAGCTCCATTTCACTTCGGCGCCAAGTGCAGTCAGCGTCTCAATCAGAACTGCGGTCTGGATGGTCATGTGGAGGCAACCGGCAATGCGGGCGCCTTTTAGCGGTTGGGAAGCTGAATATTCCCTGCGGATACTCATCAGGCCGGGCATTTCGGCTTCTGCCAGGCGGATTTCTTTGCGGCCCCAGTCGGCCAGGGAAAGATCTTTTACTTTATACTTTAAATCAAATTCGATTTGGGATTTTGTGCTGTTTGACATATGCTTATTTTTGTAAATGTAATTTATTCATTTTTTTGTGTTTAAAGAGCCGGTTTAAATTGGGAACCTGCACCAAAATAAACAACGGCAGGGGCCGGGGTCGCTTAGTCACGTAACCTGCCCGAAAGTCCATCATACAAAGTTACGCAGTTATTGGAATAAACTAATTATAGCTAAAATATCAGAGAAAAATAATAATTTTATAGTTATTAATAGTGAATAATAATAAATTCAAATGCGATCAAAGCTCAAAACAGCAGAAAATACTTCCCCCGGACCAGTCCTGAATCTGGATGAAAAAGATCTTTCTATTCTCAAAATGCTGCAACAAAACGCACGTATTCCGGTCAGGGAGATTGCGGAAGCCATTCACCTGAGCGCCACGCCGGTGCACGAACGTATTAGGCGGATGGAAGAGGAAGGCGTGATCATGCAATACACTGCCGTTCTGGATCCGGCAAAACTGGGCAGGGGATTGATGGTGATCTGTTACGTCTCTTTACGTCAGCATGATAAAAATGCAGGACTCCGTTTTATCAAGGCTATCCAGGCATTAAACGAAGTAACCGAATGCTACAGTATTTCGGGGGAGTTTGATTTTATGTTAAAAGTCGTTGCCTCTGATATGGCAGGTTATTATGATTTCCATGTGAATAAACTCAGTCAGGTTGAGAACATGGGGCATGTACAAAGTATTTTCGTAATGGGTATTGTGAAGCAGGAGTACCAGCTTATTCATTGACAGCAATATAATCAGGCTGTTAATCTATGTCTTAAAATATAAACCACTTATGTTTTGTAAGTGATTGATTATCAAGTGTCTTTGTGGGATATACAACTAATATTATATCAACGTGATTATCAGGTATTCATAAGTTTAGTGATGAATTTTGGCACAAAAAAGTGATAAAAATGTTAGATTTACTATATCTTGGGGCCGAATCAAGCAAATTGTAACTGATAGAGTTCTTTTCCAAAATCGTGTAATTTCCTTTCAATTTTTTCAACTGTTTTTTTGCCTGGTTTTCTGTGTCCTCGAACATAATGGCTTAATTGCCCCTGGTTGATCCCGGTTAATCGTTCCAGCCCGGCCAATGATAAAACATTGCTATAATACGCAAGAAAAGAAGCCATATCATATTTAAATGTTACCTCTAAAGGAGTAAATTTTTTATTCACTTCTTTATAATAGGCTTTCATTTCCTCATATGAATTACGAAAATCGTCTATAGTTTCCTGTACAGTTTTAGCGGAACCTAAAATACCATAAGGAACATTGTCATCTGCAATATAGGCGCTATATGTACCGTCGTCGCCTCTTTCTATAATTACTGTAGCTTTCATATAAGAAATTTTGTGGTTAAAATTGGGATTATAACTTGATTCCTGAATCACGGCTAATACTTTTTTGGGTACCAAATTTGGCTTCTTCGCTCTTATGATGACTTAACTGAAACTCTTTGCCTGTAATCGGGCTAAACCAAATCGGGTGCTTTTTACCGTTACGAACAAAATAGCACCCTGCTTTTTTTACCTTCTTTTCAATTTCTGAGTATTTCACCCGAATCAATTGTATAACGAAGATACGAATTTTAATATCAATTCTGAAAATTGTGAAGGAAAACCAAGGAATACGAAGGAACTATTTTTCGAAGAACCAGCCAAGAGTGTCCGGTTTGTACGGTGGCTTAGCAGACGCCGGAATACCTATTTATCCAATAAAATACGCAGACAAATCCCTACCTGGAGATAGCATTGCATTTTTTCCCTGAGAGCAGTGATAACGAATGTATCTGTAAAGAAGAGAGGGCTGCCTCAAGAAGATTCTGTCGTAATTCGCAATTAAAAAAATCTAATATCTAAAGTCTAGCGTCCCCGCCCGCCCGTACCGAGCGGTGCGAGCGGGTACTATTTATTATCTGGCGTCTCCTTTTTTAATTTTCAGCAGTTCGATCTCAAATATGAGCGTGCTGCCCCCGGGGATGGTGGGAGGCGCGCCACGTAGTCCGTAACCGAGTTCATACGGGATATAAAATTTATACTTAGAACCAACGGTCATCAGTTGCACGCCTTCGGTCCAGCCCCGGATGACCTGGCCTAGTTGAATGGTAAGGGGTTCATTTCGGTTATAGGAAGCGTCAAACTCTGTCCCATCGGTCAACGTGCCCCGATAATGAACAGTCACCGAGTCAGCAGCCGTTGGTTTGGCACCGCTGCCTTCTTTAATCACTTCGTATTGCAGTCCACTGGCGGTTGTTTTCACTTCCGGTCTTGCTTTGTTTTTCTCCAGGAAAGCCTGTCCCGCTTTCACAACGGCCTCTGATTTCTCCTTTTGTACTTTTTCCGAGTAGCTGCTGAGGGTGGAATAGGCAACTTCTTCTGTAAGCAGGGGTTTCCCATTATTGAAAACATCCTCCATCGCCCTGATCAACAGTTTCGTGTTCAGGTCGCCCAGGTCATGTTTAAGATTTTGCGCGATATTGGTTCCCAGAGCATAGCTTGCAGAATCCGCCAACGTTTTAAGCGCAGGTTCCTGTGCTGCTGGCGCCGCAACCGGTTTTGGGGATGAAGTAGTGGGTTTAGGCTTGGTCTTGGTTTGTCCATAGCTGGCCCAGGCAGTCAAAAAAAGCAGTGTAACGGTGATTGTTTTTTTCATTTCTGAATATTGAGATGCAAAAATAACCGGCTAACTGTTATCGAAAGCTTATTATTTTTTCGTGGTGCTGAACGCGGATTATTGATTGACGTCCTGACAAGCGAAATTCATTCAAATACGAAATTCAATTGCGAATGGATCTTTAAAGCAGCGGCTATTCTCAATAGAGGTTACTTTCGGCGCGGTCAGAGACTTGTTTACCCAAATCATCTTCGGGTTCCTCGTAATTCGTAATTTCCTTCCGCTTTCTTAACGAATGAAAAGTCACTTTTCAAAACGTCCTTTTTTAAAAATCAATAAGGAGCAACTACCCCAAGGTAATTATGAGGCGTGATTTTTTTAAGTTCCTTTTTCAAACGGGCCGGGATTTTCAATTGATCGATAAAGGTATGCAGTGATTCCTTTGTAATATGCTGGTTTCCCCTTGTCAGGTCGCGGAGCGCTTCGTAGGGGTTGGGGTAATTTTCTCTGCGCAGGATCGTTTGAATGGCTTCCGACACAACCGCCCAGTTATTTTCGAGGTCTGCTTTCAGAGTCCCCTCATTAAGCACCAGTTTACCGAGTCCTTTTTCCAGACTCCGGATAGCCAGGATGGTATGCGCCACAGGTACGCCAATATTCCGCAGGACAGTGCTATCCGTCAGGTCTCGTTGCAGCCTGCTTAGCGGCAATTTGGCTGCCATATGCTCCAGCAGGGCGTTGGCAACACCCAGGTTACCTTCGGCATTTTCAAAATCAATAGGATTGACTTTATGCGGCATCGCCGAGGAACCCACCTCGCCGGCCTTGATTTTCTGTTTGAAATAGTCCATGCTGATATAGGTCCAGATATCCCGGCACAGGTCGATCAAAATCGTATTGATCCGTTTGATGCAGTCAAAGTGTGCAGCCAGATTGTCGTAATGTTCTATCTGAGTGGTAAATTTTAATCGCTGCAATCCCAGCCGGTTTTCCACAAATTGATCGCCGAGTTTTATCCAGTCCGTCTCCGGAAATGCCACGTGATGCGCGTTAAAATTACCTGTCGCGCCTCCGAATTTGGCCGTGTAAGGAATATACGAGAACAACCGAATCTGGTTCTCCATTCGTTCTACAAACACCATCCATTCCTTGCCCAGCCTTGTAGGCGATGCCGGTTGCCCGTGAGTATGGGCAAGCATGGGAATATTTTGCCATTGCACAGCCAGCTTGTGGAGACTGGTCTGAAGGTTTACGTAAGCAGGTAATAATTCGGCCTCCATGGCTTGCTTCCACAACAGCGGAATGGCTGTATTATTGACGTCCTGGGAGGTCAGCCCGAAATGAACCCACTCTTTCGCTGCTGCAGCATCGGTCTTGTCCAGTTCCTCTTTTACGAAATATTCAACCGCTTTAACATCGTGGTTAGTTGTTTTTTCAAACGTCTTCACTTTTTCAGCGTTAGCTAAAGAAAAATCTCCCATCACGGATCTGAGGTGCTTCCTGGCGGCAGGGGATAATTTGATAAACTTGTGGTCTGCCAGAAAAATCAGATATTCTATTTCTACCGTCACCCTGTATTTGATCAGGGCGTATTCGCTGAAGTATTCCTGTAGATGCTGAACCTGTTTCTGATAGCGGCCGTCGATGGGCGAGATTGCGGTTAAAGACATATGTTTTTTATTGTTGCTGGCTGCGCACCTGAGTTACTGGGAGGCAGACCTACCACCAATTTAAGGTTTGCAGCCCAAAACGCTGAACTTTATTTATTTTTGCGCTACAAAAATAAAGGATTCGTTGTGGAAGAAAAGATTCGGGTAGGTGTCATTAATTACCTTAACACCCGGCCACTGTTATTTGGATTACAGTTGCCCCCAATAAATGAGAAAATTGAACTGATTGAAGACGTGCCTGCGCGGCTGGCTGAAATGCTTATCGATGGGCAGATTGATGTGGGACTGGTACCAGTGGCTATCACCAAAAAGTTGCCCAACTATTATATCAATGGCAGTTATTGCATCGGCGCTATTGGCGAAGTGGCTTCAGTTTGTGTATTCAGCCAGGTGCCACTGGACAAGATAGAGCGGATATACCTCGACTATCAGAGCAGATCGTCGGTCGCATTGTGCAGGTGGCTGATCGCCCATCACTGGAAAATCAATCCTGAGATCCTGGACGCTGAGAATGAATCCTACCTGGATCAGATCTCCGGGACTACCGCGGGACTGGTCATTGGTGACCGGGCATTGCAGCAACGGCCAAAATTCAAATATATTTATGATCTGGCAGGGGAATGGAAAGCTGCAACGGGCCTGCCATTTGTCTTTGCCGCCTGGGTGAGCACCCGCCCATTGCCGGAAGATTTTATCCGCGAATTTGATCGGGCGAACGCTTATGGCCTGGATCACCTGGATGAGGTCATTGCCCGCATCCCCGAAGGCATCTATGACCTCAGGAAGTACTATTCACAGGACCTGAGTTATAAACTCGATGATGCAAAGCGAGAGGGGCTAACGAAATTCCTGAAAATATTGGGGTGAGTTAGGCGGGCTTATTTAAACTAATCCGGCCTATCTGAAAAGTAGTCTTAATGATTTGGCGAGAACGCCCACGGATACCGAAAAAGTGTCCCATGTTTTTTTTAAAGGAATGTAAGCCACGGTGAGCAGTAATTGCCTTTTGGAGACGTCTGCCAGTTTACCCATAAAATAAACTGACTTTTTCGCGTCGTTCTTTTGTACGGCGGAAAACACGGCGAATTTCCTGTACAATAATGCGACCTCCTTGTTTGATAAGACTTTTACAAGCTCAGGAATTTGTCGTTCTACAGCAATTTTAGATATATCATTGACGCTACTGGCGAAATTGCCGGTTAATGAGGCGGCATGTTCACGGTAGAAATAAGTGTCATAACGGTTAATGTAGCTGAATTTAAAACGGGTGAAGGCGCGTACAAAAAAGTCGTAATCTTCAATCAAAAAGAAGGAAGGGTTATAGCCTTTAAGTTCGAAATGCACCACCGATTTATATAAGAAACAGGCTCCACATCCCAGCCAGCGCTGAAAGCTCTGATAAATGTTGTTAAAGGTCCGGGTGCCGGTAACTTTACCTTCATCATCAATTAGCGTGTAATTAGTATAAGTCAGGTCCACCTCCGGTTTTGATTGTAATTCGTCATACATCACCTGCAAAGCGAAAGGAGCATAGTAATTATCATCGGAGGTCCATGTAAAATACTTGCCTCCAGCCGCTTCAAAACCTTTATTGAGGGAAAGCGGAAGCCGCAGATTTTTTTCATTGTGAATAACCTTTATCCTGTTGTCCTTTGCGGCATACTGTTTTATGATCTCAGGTGTTGAATCCGTTGAACTGTCGTTAACGATGATCAATTCGAAGTCTTTGAAAGTCTGGTTCAGGCAGCTTTCTATGGACGCGCGGATGTATTTTGATCCATTATAGGTAGGCAGGACAATAGATATTTCAGGTTGGTCAATCACGATTCATCAATTAATAATGAGACAATCTGTTCAGCACTGGTACCGTCTCCATAAGGATTCACCGAATTGGACATCAGATGGTAATGTTGGGGATCCTCCAGCAGTCTTCGCGCATTTAATTGAATTTTTTCTCTTGACGCTCCGACCAGGATCGCGTTTCCGGCCTCTACACCTTCCATCCGCTCGGTGACTTCTCTTAAGACCAGCACCGGTTTTCCCAGCGCCGGAGCTTCTTCCTGGATTCCCCCGGAGTCGGTAATAATGAAAAACGACCTGTTCATGATCCAGACCAGGTAAGCATAGTCAAGCGGCGCGATTAGAAAAATATTTTCACGACCGCTCAGTTTTTGCTTTACGACGGATTGAACATTCGGATTCAGGTGTACCGGGTAAACAAACTGAACCGCTGGATATTGTTCGCTCAATTGCAGGATAGCTTCACAAATTTCTTCCAGGGGCTTACCGAAATTTTCTCTGCGGTGACAGGTAACCAGCACGATCTTTCTGTCAAGATCCAGGAATGAAAAGTAGTTCAGATATTGTTCACCCGTATCTGTTTTTTTAACTGTATACAACAGCGCATCAATGACTGTATTACCTGTGATATAAATTTTACCCCGGGTATTCTCTTTCTCGAGATTCATTTTTGCACCCTGGGTTGGCGCAAAATTCAGGTCGGCCATGGTACTGATCATCATTCGGTTTATTTCCTCGGGGAAAGGCGCGTACTTATTAAAACTGCGAAGGCCTGCTTCTACGTGCGCAATTTTCTTTTTCAGGTAATAAGCGGCCAGCGCTCCGGTATACGCGGTAGTAGTGTCGCCCTGAACTAATATCCAATCGGGTGCAGAGCGCGTGATCACTTCTTTTAAACTTAATAAGGCATTGGCAGTGATATCAAACAGCGTCTGATTCGGTTTCATTAGAGCGATATCGTAATCGGCCCTGAGTTCAAATAAATGCATCACCTGGTCGAGCATTTCACGATGTTGCCCTGTTAGACAAATCTCTACTTCAAGATCTCCGCTCTTCCTGGCTTCCATAATGATTGGAGCCATCTTTATTGCCTCGGGGCGCGTTCCAAAAATGAATAGTAACTTTTTTTTCAATGCTAATGTTTATGATATTAATTTCAACAAGGTTGCGCCGGCATCGGGGTCAAACAATTTGATTGCTCTTTCGTGCGCGGCGATGCCCAAATCTTCCCAGCGATGTCTATTTTCAAAGGCTCTCTCCAACGCCTCTTCAAATTCATCGTCATTGGCCGATCCGGCAATAAAGCCTTCGATATTTTCTCTTACCCATTCCGCGTTCCCGCCTACATCGGTCACGACGGATGGCCTCCCGCAGAGCATTGCTTCCACAAGTGCGAGCGGCATCCCTTCCATCCGCGAGGGCATGAGTAATATATGGTTTGTTTTCCAAATATCCCTTACGTCTGAAACTTTTCCATGGAAGGTAACTTTATCGCCAAGCTGATATTCATCGACCAGGGCTTTTAACTTTTGTTCATCGGGTCCGGAGCCGTAAAGGTTCAGGTGCCAGTCTAATTCTTGCCACCGCGGATTTGATAAAACCCTGAGCGCAATATCCTGCCCCTTGTGAACGCTTACCAATATCCCGACAATAGCCATCTGAGGTACGCCCTCCTTTGGAAATGCTATCCTGGATCGCTCTTTGAGGTTTACGGGATTTTTGACAATATGGGCATTGGGTATAATATATCCCAGGTCTCCTTGTGCATTTTTTTTAGACCGTTCGGAAACAAAGAAAACATGATCTGCACGTTGGTAAGCCCATTTAATATTAGCGATTTCAAGTGTTGATAGATGAGCGCCCCCCTCGGGATTCAGGTGACCAAGGATAAAAAACTTAATCCCCCAAAACGTTTTTAGAAGCTCCAGCAATTTTTTCTCGTGAGCTACAGAATAACAGGTGCCATTGTATAAGACCACATCGGGGTTTAATGAAAAAATATCTTCGAGCGAACGGTTTGTGATTTTTCGGAGAAAATAAAAAATCTTGGCTACGAACCGGAGAAAGGCTGACTTGAACCTGCTCTGAAACCCCGGCCGTTTATATTCTTTTAAACCCAGAACGATGAGTTCTTTAAGTTTAGGGTGGTTGTCAGGAGTCGTATAAGACAGGTGGGAAACCTCATGACCTTGTTGCAGCGCCTCTTTGGCCATTTCATACCATAGCTCTTCGCTGCCGCCCCAGCTTTCACGTATCATGGAAATGACCGCTATCTTCATACGATGTTTCGCGTTTTTTTTGCCAGTACAACATTGTTGAGGTACAAATCATCGCGGCTCGGAAGAATAGAATCTAAAAACAGCGCGCAAAGATTGATGAGCGTATAAGTGATAGTCCTGAATGCTGATCGCACCACAGGAATATTTTTGAATATAGGTGAAATGTGCTGGTGGATATAGGTTAGCCAGAGTTGGTGAACGGTTGTAACAGCCGTACCTGTTTTATGAAATTCCAGTACCTCAAAACCGTTTCTCTTCAAAAGCTCGGTCAGGCCATAAGAACTATAGCGGGCAAAATCTACCGGGACTTCGTGTTCACAGATGGCAAAGGGGCAACTGATGAGTATTTTACCGTTTACTTTCAGCACCCTGTTTAACTCTTTCAAGATCTCTTCCAGGTTGAACACGTGCTCAAACACTTCTGATGAAAAAATGGCGTCAAACCGGTCATCTTCAAAAGGAATGGTTTTCCCATTATAAAAAACATCGATTTCTTCGTTTGCATGTGAATGACCCTTACTATCATAGTCCACGCCGATATATTCTGTAACATTAAACAGGCTTTTGTAAGGTTTCGAGCCACATCCAAAGTCCATCAACTGTCCGTTAAGTTTTGGAACGAGCGCTTCAAAAGCCGTCAGCAATCCTCTACGCACCAGATAATTAGGTTGCGACATGCCCGGATTGAATTCTTTGGAAATGCTACCTGGACGCATGACTATTTTTGATTAGAATTCTTCCGGTTTCATCAATGCGACTCAGGTAAGGTATGATTTCCTGGTTTTGGAAATATTCATCGACGGCCTTTCTCGCACCCGCCCAATGTCCATAATCGTCAATAATCAAAACGCCGTTGTCGACGATTAACGGAAACAAATGTTCCAGTTCATGCCTGGTAGATTCATACCAATCTGTATCCAGCCTCAAAATCGCTATTTTATCCGGAATAGTTTTCGGTATTGTTTCTTCAACTTTTCCCTGAATGTAATGAATATTTTGACTGGGATAGCCAGTGGAGTTCAAATTATTGGTTACTTCCTCCAACGCAGAATAAGCCCATACCGGATTCAGATTCCTGTCCGCATTGGCTTTTAACAAATCTCTGGCTGATTGACCCGATGCGCTGATATCTGAATCCGTGGGTTCACTCATACCTTCAAACGTATCAAAAAGAAATAAATGTCTTTTATTGTTACCCAAATTATTCAAAGTAATTGCCGCTGTCATCATACTTCCACCTTTCCATACGCCGCACTCCACAATAGCTCCTTCAATTTTATTTACTTCAATGTATTTTATTGCTTCGATCAGGCTAAAGATTCTTTGAGGGCTCGTCATCGTTTTATCCTTCACCAAATGCAAAGTCTTTATATGTTCCTCTTCAAAGTCTGAAGGCACATCACTTATTGTACTCTTTCGCCTGATTTCATATCCCAGCACATCAAGACTATTTTGTACCCATTTTCTAATCATATATTCAGCTTTCTCCCGGGCGTAAATGTAGTGCATTAACCTCAATCTTTTGCTTCAGCTCATGCACGGGATAAAGGAATGCAGCAATTAATAAAAGGTTGACTATTTTTGAGCCGTTTCAACGAAATATTTGTGATTCTGTACTCTGTCATCATTGTCAATTATAAGTCGCCAGACCTGGTTTTGCAGTGTCTGCGGTCGGTTTATGGTGGCGGACTAAACAGCGAAATCGAGTTTATGGTCGTTGACAATGCCTCGGGTGATGATAGTGAAACCCTGATCACGACAGAATTTCCATCGGTAAAATGGCTGCAAATGGGTTATAACAGTGGATTTGCACGTGCAAATAACGAGGGGATCCGGCGTTCATCGGGCTCCATTATACTCCTGCTCAATTCAGATACGATCTGCCCCGATAACGCCCTCGAACGCTGCTTCAAAAAACTGGAATCAGACCCATATATTGCCGCCGGTGTACAACTCCTGAACGCTGATGGCAGCCCCCAGATCTCGGGGAATTATTTCATTACCGGAGCCCTCAATTATTTGATGGTGTTGCCATACGTTGGAAACATAATACGCCGGGCCGGACTCTATGCCGGTGTAAAAAAGACAAATCTCCCGGAAGCAACCGGCACAAAGGAAGTCGACTGGATCAATGGTGCATTCCTCATGGTGAAAAAAAGTGCGATTGCGCAGGCAGGATTGATGGATGAGGATTTTTTTCTATACTCGGAAGAAACTGAATGGTGTCACCGATTGGGAAAGACCGGTAAACTGTGCATATACGGAGATCTGCATGTCACACATCTGGAGGGGGCAACATCTTCCGCAACTTTTGACTCGAAGACCCGCGGCTACCAGGTTTGGGCCGACAAGAAAGGATTCCAGATCATGGTCTCCCATTTCCTGCGTATGAGAAAACAATATGGTGTGGCCTGGTATCTTTTTCATTTACTGGCGAATATTCTTACAGTTCCGCTTGCGCTGCTGATCCTGATTGTACGGAGCCTTAGTCCCCGCAAGAAAGTCGGACCGGAGTGGCAATCATGGATTGGTTATTCCTGTAATGTTTTCAGATCGCTTTATTATTTCTGCAAAATAATCAGGAACCGCCCCTATTTCTATAAGGTGATTTGATCAGATCAGGGATCGGATGCCGGCAATTGTCCTCTCTGCAATCCTGTCCCAGTTAAAATAATCGTAAAATAGTTGAGGTATCTTGGCAGTAGCATGGTTCGTGTAATCAAACACTGCGTCAGCAAAAGCAACATAGTCACCATCCTGCACCACAGTGAGCGACTCACCTGTAACGGAAACCGGCACACCCCAGGCTCCCGTAGCAAAGGACACAGCAGAAGCCCCGGCAGCCAGGGCCTCAACCAGCTTGGTCTTGATGCCGCCACCTTCAGTAACCGGGTTTAGAAAGATATCTGTCCCCAGGAAATAACGATCAATGTCCTCTACAAATCCAAGGTACACGATATTATCTTCTTTATAGTCCTTAAGATCCTGGTAGGAGGCGGGAAGATCCATTCCGGAAATCAGGATCTTGTACGGGACCTGAAGCTTTTCTTTGAGGAGGGGAGTGATCTGAAACAGGATCTTGTCCAACGCATTCCGGTTTGGTTTATAGCCCAATGAACCGTTGAAAAAGAGGAGGATGTTGTCCTCCGACAACCCCAACCCTTTACACAATCCTGATTTGGTCTCGATGTATTCTTCGATCTTCGGGTGCACGGTTCTTTCAACGCCATAAGTGGCTACGATGGATCTGGCTGGCAGCAGACCGAAAAATTTTTCTGCGTAATCCCGGTCTTCCGGCGTGATGAAAAGATTCAGATCAGCCTGCCGGTGCACGTACTTTTCATAAGCCCTCAATAAAGGCCACCACCATTTTCCGAGGGTTTTAAATCGAAGGCTTTCGATATTATGAGATCGGACCACCAGCTTTAACCCCGTGATTTTTTTTAGCAGAACCCCCAACCAGCCGTAGTACGGATGTTCAATCATCAGCACATGAATGCCCTGTTGTTTCAATACTTTCTTCAGTCTGAAAATAAGAACCGGATCGACATACCTGAGTTTATTGCTGCTGTGCCCAAGCACCGGATAGAATTTCACTGATTCAAGTCCGGATTGATTCTCAGATACCGTAAAACAGTAAATTTCCGCATAGGCGGCGAGGTGCTTCAACAAGAAATAAATGGCCCTTTCGCCTCCTTTTGAAGGAGGGATGAATGGGTAAGGTATCAATGAACCGAGTCTGATCAACTTGCCGGAGGGTTTTGTTTTTTACGAGTCGTCCAATATTCCATGGCAAATCCGCCCAACACCAGGATGATCACCAGCCATCCGCTGAGATACGAAATCGTATTTCCTTTTCTTACAGAATCGGGGTCAAAAACAAAGGTGATGGTATGGTTACCAGCGGGCACGCTCAAACCCCGCATGAAATAATTGGTCCGGATGATTTCCGTCGGCTTCCCGTCAATAGAAGCCTTCCAGCCTGCAGGGTAATACACTTCACTGAAAACCGCAAACTGCGGCGTCCCCGATGCCGATTTGTATTCAATCCTGTCATTCCCGTAGTTCACTAACTGGATGGTTGAACTGGAGTCAGCAGCACCCACAGTCAGTTTCGGAACATCGGCAGCCGCAACAACGGTTGTATCCCTGAGGTTTGTCTGACCGATTTCCTGCAGAGCATCCACGTCATTTTTCGCCGGCTTCATTCCTTTCACAAACCACACGGCGCCATAGGCATGTTGATTTTGCACCACGTCGGGCTGCCCCTGCGAGTTCAGGTTGACAAAATACTTTACATCCAGGGCATTCAGAATTTGTTCGTTGGGCACGGGTGTGAAATATCGTTCGATGACATCCTGGTAAACACGCAACTTGGCAGCATGGTATCCAAGCGCTGAACGGTGAAAATAAGAAGCCCTGTTATCTGTAAACCCGTTCGTGACGTCAAAGACCCTGAAATGCGGATCTTTGTCCTGCAGAATTTTTTCATCAACCGGTGATTTTATGAATGCGTTGCCTTTTGCTTCTTCTTTTGGGACATAAAACTCATCTGTCAGGTATTTTTTGTCCACTACCCAAAGGTCAACCAGCAGGATCAGTCCCAGTATTCCGGTAGCAACCGCCGGTTTGAGGCGATTTTTGAGGTAGAGCCAAAGGATGCCCAGTACAACCAGCGCAAACAAAATCGTCCGCAAAAGCTGTGCGCCAAATAAAGACTGCCTGTCGGCCTTAAGTCCTGCTACAATCGTGGGATAGATTTCCGCGTTGGTTTTGTCGAAATTATTAGCTTGTAACACGTGCTCTGCTAACCCCGGAGTATAACTCTGACCAAGGAACACCAGACCAATGAAGACAATCAACCCGCCGGTTGCCAGCGATATTTTCTTAAAGTTCTGTTGCAGGAATTCTCTTCCGTCTTTGGAGAAGAATATTTTCTGAACTGTTATGGCCGCCATAATGACCAGGGTTAATTGCGGTATTACCAGGATCATCGATGGCGCGCGAAACTTATTATAAAGTGGCAGGTGATGCAACAGGAACAGGTTAAAAGACGGGAAATAGCTGCCCCAGCTCATGAAAATCGCTAAGACAGTCGCAGCCAGCAATCCCCACCTCAGCGGGTGGGATACGCATACAAAGCCGATCAGCGCCAGCAGACAGATGATAGCACCTACATAGGGTGGTCCGCTCGTACCTACCTCACTCGCTTTGATCATTCCCCCCCAGTAAGCAGGAAGGGTGGCGAGTTGAGCTGCGCCGGTCTCGGGAATTCCCCGTTGGACCAGCTTTTCAATCACTTTGGAATTCTCACCGATCACCTGGCTGCTGCTGCTCCCGAATGCATTGGGCATCAGCATCACCAATGGCTCAGCGATTTTCATGCTGTACGATAGTGCATAATCGTCATCAAGGCCTTTTGTGTTCACAGCCTTAACCTGGTTTCCCTGAATTTCTACTGTCTTGCCGCCTCGCATCGTAAAAGCAGCGTATTCTTTAGTAGTTGAATAGGCCAGATAGTAAGTGCCAAGCCCCGCCAATGCAGCAACCACAACCAGGGAAAGCGTGATAAAGATATGTTTAAAGTCTTTTTGCCGGATCCATTCAATGGCATAAAAAAGCGATATAAAAGCAGCCACGATAAAGAAGTAATAGTTGATCTGCGGGTGATTGGCCGTCAGTTCCATGTGGGCGCCGAGCGTGGCAACCGCGAGGCCTACCCAATATTTTTTGTTGAAGATCAGTATCAGACCCGCCAGCAACAGCGGCATGAACGCGATGGCGTACATCTTGGTCTCATGTCCTGCCGAAATGATGACCGGATTATACGTTGAAAAAGCGAAAGCAAGTCCGCCCAGAATGCCCGTCAGCGGATTCAAACCTAGCGCCAGCGCAAGTATATAGAAGGTGATGCAGGCAATAAAAAAGAAATTTGCCGGGTTCGGCAACCATAGTCCAAAAACTTTTTGCAGATTGGGTAATGGTGATTGCTTACCCTCCAGGGCAATCTGGTAGTTAGGCATACCACTGAAGACATGGGTATTCCAAAGCGGCATATGCCCCGTCTTTGCTTTTACTTCAAATGACTCCTGGGCTGCGCCTTTCCAACCGATGATATCGTGTTGTTGCAACACGTTGCCCTCCAACACAGGTTTGCAGAACAACAGGGAGGCAAGCACGAAAACTGCGATGGCAGCGAGATGGGGAGTAATCTTGTTCAGCCGGATCTTCATATATAATTTTTGTGTATGTTTAATGTTAGTTCCCGGTCGGATTATCTTCCGGAAATTGGTATTGGCTATACACCATTATTGGGGCAAAATAAGATTATTTTACCGGATTTATCCATATTCTCCACGAATAATACAGGTAATTAAACCGATTATTCGTAAAACGGGAATTTATAATCTGAACGCAAAGGAAAAATCAACGATCAGCGCCCGGGAAAATTTGTTTTCCCGACTGGCCGCAAACTTATTATCGGCGCACGCACCGCAAATCTCCCAGTTAAATTATTTCGCGGCCCCGCGCTGTTTCTTCACTTCTTCTTCAGAAACAGACCCCGCCTTGTTCCCAAAGCTATTGCGCACGTAGGTCAGGACATCGGAAATCTGGCGGTTACTGAGGTAATTATGCGGAGGCATCGGGTTACTGAAATAATCTCCGCCGATTTCTATTTCCTGATCCATTCCTTTCAGCAGGATCTGGATCAGCTTGTTTTTACTTCCAAGAACGTAAGAGGTCTTGATGAGCGGCGGGTTCAGATTGGGCACACCGCCGCCATCGGCCTGGTGGCAGGTCAGGCATTCTTTACGATACACAACACTGCCTCTTTGCATGGCCATGGCGAAAGGGCTGGCTGCAGGGCGTTTGGAGTGGGCGGATTTTGCAGACGATCCGGAACGGGCTTTGGACACAGTTTGTGACCATGCACCCAGGCAGAAAAACAGAAATCCTGCCAGGGCAAAAACTTTTTTGATCATAGGTGTTTATCTGGTGAATGTGATTTTATAAATAGTACCAGCTTTATCATCGGAAACGTATAAGGCGCCATCCGGACCCTGAGCCAGGCTGCTGGGGCGGTGTTCAGCTTTTCCTGATGCCGTATTTTCCTTTGACCCCGAGAAATTATCAGCAAAGATCTCCCAGTCACCTGAAGGCTTTCCATTCTTAAAAGGCTGGAAAACTACGTAGAATCCTTCCTGGGGAAGCGGCGCCCGGTTCCAGGAGCCATGAAAGGCTATGAAAGCACCATTTTTGTATTTTTCGGGAAACATACTACCCGTATAAAATAACAAACCATTGGGAGCCAGGTGTGCAGGATAGACAGCTACCGGTAATGTATATTTTTCAGGACTTTCTTTTTTCCCGTCACCGCCATATTCCGGAGCCAGTACATTTTTTTTCTGAACGCCATCGTAATAAATGTAGGGCCAGCCGCAATTATCCCCTTTTTTCAACTCGAACATCACCTCGGCCGGAAGATCAGCGGATTTCTGGTCGTCAAAATATTCCGGGAACATAGTCAACTGATCGCGGCCGTGCTGCATCACAAATAATGACTGGGTCTGCTTGTTCCAATCCAGACCAACCACATTCCTGATGCCTGAGGCAAACCTGGTACCGTCTCCGTAGGTCTGGTTTTGCTTATCTGCCTTGAATTGCCAGATGCCACCGGCTGAATCTAATACCGGGCAGGGTTTAATGCCAGGGGATTCTTTCCGGCGGTCCTGAACCTGACAGGAATTGGAGTAGGCGCCAACATTAACGTAGATATTCCCATTTGTGTCAAACGTAAAAGACTTGGTTTCGTGTTGCCGCCGGTTGATCAAACCTTTAATAATCGTTTCGGGCGCATTGGTATCGATTACCTTCTGATTGGCGTCTAGTTTGTACCTGTAAACATCGCTGTTTGATGAAGTATAGAGATAATTGTCTTTCAGAAGAAGTCCGGTGCCAGCATAATCGCCAAATCCAGATACCTGTTCATAAACGCCGTCTTTATTCTTGTCTTGTAAATACAACACAGAATGACCGTCTTTTGGTCTGGCGAGTTTTACATAAAGATCACCATTTTTTGTTATGGCCAGATCCCTGGCCCTTCCCAGGTTCTCGGCGACAGCTTTCGCGGTGAAACCCTTTTCCAGAGCAAGGCCAGTAGTATTTTGGGCCGATGTGTTCAGGGAAAAAAATGCAAGGCAGGCAATAATCAAATACCACCTCATGGGTGTGCGGATGGTTATCATTGGAAATATTTTTTTAATTTTTTTAAAGTTGATTTGCGCTAAGTTAAAAAAAATGTTCAATAGTTGGCCGCTCCCTGCTCACCTTTCACAATAGCAACACTGGCACTGCAACCTAACCGGCTTGCGCCGGCTTCCACCAATTGCCTCGCGAACTCATAATCCCTGATGCCTCCCGAAGCCTTGATTTTTACCCCGGCCGGTAAGTGTTTCTTGAATAGTTCCACGGCGTGCAGACTGGCTCCTTTTTCCGCATAGCCGGTTGAGGTTTTGAGGTAATCGATTCCCGCTATGCCATACAATTTGCAACACTGAATGATCTCATCATCGGTCAGGACCCCGCTTTCAATAATAACTTTCACCACCTTTCCTTTCTCTCTGATGATGGGCAGTAAATGGTTGATTTCATTGGCCAGGTATTGCCAGTCATTGTTCTTCAAAGCAATCAGGTTGATGACGATATCCAGCTCATCGGCTCCGTCAACCAGCGCCAGCACGACCTCGGCCAACTTGGCTTCGACGGCGGAGTATCCAAACGGAAATCCGATGACTGTGGCTGTCTTCACACTGCTCCCCTGAAGCAATTCCTTTGCCTTTCTCACAAAAGGCGGGGGTACGCAAACGGCTGCAAACTGGTATTCTCCGGCTTCACTGCAGAGTTTTTCAATGTCTCCTATCAGCGTGGTAGGCTTTAAAATCGTATGATCGATAAACGATGCGATATGCATATGACTGATAAATTTATATGCAAACCTAACTGATTCAGCGGAAATGCCAGTCAGTCAGAATCCAGTTAAATATTTGCAAATAACTTATTCCTTGTGCCTTGAGTATCAGTTTTTCATAAAAAAATCATGGAACAGATTATAATTTTGCACCTTAAGACTAAATCAAAATGAAAAAATTATTACTCTACGTGATAGTTGGACTTTCGTCCATCGTCAACGGTGTTTCCGCATTCGGACAGGAAGCCAAACACAACCAGTTCACCATTGGAGCCCAATATCAGAACCGGATGCAGTATTTGGGAAGGACGGATTCACTCACAATCCCGCTGATCGTTCCCAATGCCCGGTTCTCAACAAAAGGCGGACTTTTTCTGGAAGGTGAAGGTTATTTTAATCTAAATGACCACAAAGTAGATGGGGGATATGTTGCTGCCGGATATGAGTTTGATAAGGGCGACTGGAACGGCGGCGCCGCTGTCAGCAAATATTTCTTCGACACGCAGAGTCGTTTGATAAAATCGGCGATCAGTACTTCAATTGGTGGATATTTATCTTACAATGCCAAAGTTGTTACCCTGAATGTGGAACCTAATTTTAGCTTCGGCGATGGCAATACCGATTTTGTTCTTGGCGCAGGTTTGACCAAAGAAATATCAGCGGATCACGTGTTCAAGTCGGGGAGTTTTTCAATGACCCCCTCGGCTTATGTCTGGTTTGGAACACAGTCCTTTGCAGAATCGCACTATACAAAACATAGAGGAAAAGGCGCGCCAACAACTACAACAAGTGAAAATTTCAAGACGTTTCAGCCGATGTCGCTGGAATTTAGCCTCCCTGTCAAATTGGGATTAAGCAAGCATGTTCAGTTGCTTGCTACCCCACTGCTCGCAATTCCTGAAAATACGAAGGGACTGGATGGATATTATGGATCTGCCAGTTACCCGAAATCTATCTTTATTTTTAAGGGAGGTGTAGCATTTGTTTTCTAAGCAACCTGTAAATAAAACCGGCTCCCGTCATCGTGACCGGAACCGGTTTCTATATCTTATCGGGGTCGTTCTGTAATATAGCCTGTGCCAGCGACCCTAATCAACTGTGAGGCTCTTTTTTTAGGCCTTGTGGATCTGTTCTTCGGTTTTTTTAACCGTGAAAAACAGCTTGTCCTGTTCTTTGTTGAGTTCCACCAGCAGGATATCCCCTGGTCTCACGTTCATATTCAGGATTTCTTCTGCCAGCGGGTCCTCGAGGTATTTCTGGATGGCTCTGTGGAGCGGTCTGGCCCCAAACTGCTGGTCATAGCCTTTATCTGCCAGGAAGTTCTTAGCTTCTTCGGTGAGTTCCAGCCCATAGCCAAGGTTTTCGATCCGCTTCAACACGCCTTTCATTGAAATGTCGATAATGCTGAAAATATTGTCCCTGGAAAGACTGTTAAAGATTACGACATCATCAATCCTGTTCAGGAATTCGGGTGAAAAAGTACGTTTAAGTGCTTTTTCGATCACTGCCTTGTTTTCTTCATCCTGACTTTCCACTTTAGACGAGGTTGCAAAACCAACACCGGAACCGAAATCTTTCAATTGTCTGACGCCGATGTTAGACGTCATGATAATGATTGTATTTTTAAAATCAACCTTCCTGCCCAGCCCGTCAGTCAGTTGTCCGTCATCCAGCACCTGCAGCAGGATATTGTAAATATCAGGGTGTGCCTTTTCGATCTCGTCCAGCAGTATAACGCTGTACGGTTTACGGCGTACTTTCTCCGTCAACTGTCCGCCTTCTTCATAACCCACATATCCGGGAGGTGCACCGATCAAACGGCTCACCGTGAATTTTTCCATGTATTCACTCATATCGATCCGTACCAGGGCGTCCTCAGCATCAAAAAGATACCTGGCCAGGGAACGCGCCATTTCGGTCTTACCAACCCCGGTGGGACCAAGAAAAATAAAGGTGCCGATTGGTTTCCTGGGATCTTTCAGCCCGACGCGGTTTCTCTGGATGGCTTTAACTACCTTGGAAATCGCTTCATCCTGACCGACTACCATGCCTTTCATATCTTCAGACATTTTCCGGAGCTTTTCGGTTTCAGCTTCAACCATTTTCCGGACAGGTATGCCGGTCATACTGTGGATCACCTCAGCGATATCTTCCTCGGTGATGGGGTATCTTTTATGTTTACTTTCCTCTTCCCAATCCGTTTTTGCCTTTTCGAGGTCTTCGGCCAGACGTTTCTCCGTATCTCTCAGAGAAGCTGCTTCTTCAAATTTCTGGCTCTTCACGACCCGGTTTTTCTCATTCTTCACGTCCTCGATCTTTTTCTCAAGCTCCACAATATTCTGGGGCACGTTGATGTTCTTCAGGTGCACCCTGGCGCCAACCTCGTCCATCACATCGATGGCTTTATCGGGAAGCAGCCTGTCGGTCACATAGCGATCGCTGAGTTTTACACAGGCATCAATAGCTTCGTCCGTGTAAGTTACACTGTGAAAATCTTCGTATTTGGATTTGATATTGTTCAGGATTTCGATGGTTTCATCCACACTGGGCGGATCTACCATCACCTTCTGGAATCTCCGATCGAGTGCTCCGTCCTTCTCAATATACATTCTGTATTCGTCAAGTGTGGACGCTCCAATGCACTGGAGTTCGCCCCGGGCCAATGCGGGTTTAAAAATATTGCTGGCATCCAGAGAACCACTGGCTCCACCTGCACCTACTATCGTGTGCATTTCATCGATGAAGAGGATCACGTCCCGGTTCTTTTCCAGTTCGTTCATGATGGCCTTCATTCTTTCCTCAAACTGCCCACGGTATTTAGTTCCCGCAACTAACGATGCCAGATCAAGTGAAATAACCCTTTTGTCAAACAGCACGCGGCTCACTTTCCGCTGCACAATACGCAGGGCGAGCCCTTCCACGATGGCCGTTTTTCCAACTCCGGGTTCACCGATCAGGATCGGGTTATTCTTTTTCCGGCGGCTGAGGATCTGCGACACCCTTTCAATTTCCTTTTCCCGTCCGACGATCGGATCCAGGTTGCCGCTCTCTGCCAGCTTTGTTACGTCACGGCCAAAATTGTCCAGCACCGGCGTTTTGCTTTTTACGTTGCCTTTGGCTGCAGTACCTCGGGGCTGTTGGGCGTATTTCTTTTCTTCTTCAAATTCATCTTCACCTTCCTCGCCAAATTCCGCACGGGGTTCATTCGATTTCAGAATACCCAGTTCCTGGCGGAACAGGTCATAATCCACATCGTACTGATTTAGTATCTGCGTGGCGATATTTTCCTTGTTCTTAAGGATAGACAGCATCAGGTGTTCAGTTTCCACCATATTGCTTTTAAGGGCCTTTGCCTCTAGTACGGTTACACGGATCACCTTTTCTGCCTGTTTGGTCAGGGGAAGGCTGTTGATATTAGCTATATTCTTGCCTGTCTTGTCTTTGATGGCAAGTTCGATTTCTTTCCTCAACTCAAAAATGTCCACGTTAAAGCTTTTCAGGATACGGATTGCGGTATTATCGCCCTCACGTATTAACCCAAGCAGCAGGTGTTCGGTACCAATAAAATCATTCCCCAATCTCAGCGCTTCTTCCCTGCTGTAGGAGATGATTTCTTTTACCTGTGATGAAAAATTATTATCCATATTAAAGATAAAATGATTAATTACAATATTAACAAATATATTTGGTACTGGTTCAGCAAGTTTCTGAACATCGGCCCCAAAATGTAAATTATGCAAGTCAAAATTGATACCAAAGAGAATTTTCACGTAATCAGCACCTCAGACCGCATTCTTCCTGCAACTATGACAGACGGGATGCGTGTAGCGTTGCTTCCTTTTCTGCAAAATGAAATTAAAAATATTATATTAAACGTTCAGTCAGTAGAGGAAATAGACAGGGATGCTGCACTGCAACTCTTACAAATTCAACGGGAATTTTACGAAAATAATGCTTCTTTCGTCACCTGTGCCCTTCAAAAACCAGTGGTAGACTTTCTGTCAGAGGCAGGGATCATGGAATTGTTCAACAGCACACCTACCGAAAGCGAAGCGGGTGATATCATACTCATGGAAGAAATTGAACGGGAATTGATGGATTCTGACGACCCCCACCTGGAGGAAATCGATGATGAACTTCTCTGAAAAAATGACCAATCCGATCAATTAGAACGTATTAACGGCGCTTTTTTTGGTATTTTGAAGCCGAAATTGGAATTTAGGGTTTAGTTTTGGCGTTTAAGTCATTATTGCCTCCGTTCATGCTTGGAATTACTATCCTGGGAAATAATTCTGCCGTTCCGGCCTTTGACCGGCACCCGACCAGCCAAATCATTGCTACTTCAAAAGGTAAGTTTATGGTTGATTGCGGTGAGGGAACGCAAATCCAAATGATGCGCTATAAGATCAGGCGCAGCCGGATTTCCCATATTTTCATTTCCCATTTACACGGGGATCATTATTTCGGATTAATCGGCCTGCTCAATTCCTTTGCACTGCTGGGGCGTATTCAGGAATTACACGTCGTTGGGCCGGCTCCGCTGCAACAGATCATGGAATTCCAACTGAATGTGGCCCACACCCAGCTAACCTACGATCTGCATTTTCATACGATCAGAAATCCGGGCTTTCTGATGACCGTGAACGATATAGATATTTCCTGTTTCAAAACCAACCACCGGATTGAATGTTACGGTTTTCTCTTTCGGGAAAAAAGAAACCCCAGAAAGATCGATCCGGAGAAAATCATGAAGTACGATATTCCGTTCTCGTCCCTTGCGAGCTTGCAGAAAGGGGATGATTATGTGAGTGAATCTACGGGTAAGGTCATTAAAAACGTACTGCTCACCAGTCCTGCGCCGGCGGGCAAAACCTACGCTTTTTGTGCAGATACAAAATATGATGAATCACTGATACCGCATATCGAGGGTGTGGACCTGGTATATCACGAGACGACCTACCTGGATAATTTTGCTGAAAAAGCGGGTCAGCGGTTTCATTCTACCACCCGGCAGGCCGGTACGATTGCCAGGAAAGCAGGTGTGAAAAAATTGCTGATCGGACATTTCAGCAGCAAATATGAGAACCTGGATGATTTCGCGAATGAAACCAGGGAGGTATTCCCTAATACTGAACTGGCGCTTGAAGGAGTTACTTATCTATTGTAAAGCGGCAGGAAGCGCCAATACATCCCGGACTGGCCGGAAGATTTCTACCTGTACAGATTTACATCCGTTCCGGCATCCTGATGCCCAGCAGTGCCATCCCTGATGAAAGCGTATTTGCGGTGAGGGTACAGATTTTCAGACGAAGGATCTTTTTCTCCGCTGTTTCTGCGCTTCGCACCGAATGTGCAGCATAGAAACTGTTGAAGGTCTTGGCTATACTATATACATATATCGCTATTACAGAAGGGTTGTGTTCGGCTGCGGCTTGCAGCTTAATCGTATCAAACTGTTCCAACAGGAAGATAAGTTCTTTTTCCAGGGGCAGCAGGGGAGAGGTTGCCACTTTGCCCGACTCAATAGTCTCCGCGCGCAACATAGACCGGATCCGGGCATAGGTGTATTGAATAAAAGGCCCGGTGAATCCGTGAAAATCGATGCTTTCTTCCGGATTGAAGACCATTCTTTTCTTGGGATCCATCCGCATCAGGAAAAATTTCAACGCTCCAAGTGCGATGATCTGGTGAAGATCCCCGAGTTCCGTCTCATTAAAATCCTTCACTTTGCCAAGTTCTTCCGTTTTGGCAGCCGCCACATTAACCAGTACATCAAGCAGTTCATCGGCATCCACAACCGTGCCTTCCCGGGTTTTCATGCGGCCGGAAGGCAGTTCCACCATACCATAGCTGAGGTGGTAGATTCCATTCGCGTAGGGTTTATCTAATTTTTGCAGGATCAGTTTCAATACCTTCATGTGATAGTTCTGCTCATCTGCAATCACGTAAATGCTTTGGTCGTAAGGGAAGTCCTTATATTTTTCTTCAGCGAGCCCCAGATCCTGTGTCATATAGACTGAGGTCCCGTCTTTGCGAAGTACCAGTTTTTCATCCAGCCCCTCAGCCGTGAGATCGATCCAGACACTGCCATCCTCTTTTTTATAGAAAACACCTGTCTTCAGGCCTTCTTCAACAAATTTCTTTCCAAGCAGGTAGATATCGCTCTCGTAATAGGTCTTGTCAAAATCAACCCCAATCCTTTTGTAAGTCTGGTCAAACCCTTCGTAAACCCAATGATTCATCATTTTCCAGAGGGCCACCACCTCCGGGTCACCATTTTCCCAATCGACCAGCATTTTCTGTGCAGCCAGCATGAGGGGTGTGTTTTTTTCAGCTTCTTCTTTTGACATGCCCTGCTTCTCCAGCTCTGCTGCCTCGGCTTTGTGCTTTTCGCCAAACATCACGTAATAATCGCCAACCAGGTGGTCGCCTTTAATGCCCGTACTTTCAGGTGTAGCGCCATTGGCGAACCGCAGCCAGGCTACCATCGATTTACAAATATGAATGCCGCGGTCATTCGCAACCGATGTCTTCCTGACTTTTGCACCTTGTGATTTCAGGATCTCGGCGATAGACCATCCCAAAAAAATGTTTCGCAGGTGTCCCAGATGGAGGGGTTTGTTTGTATTGGGAGATGCGTATTCGACCATTACCTTCTCCCCGGAGCTGATTATTTTTCCGGTACCCGCATTGGTATACTGATCCTGGAGGTACTGGTGCCACCAGCTATCGGTGATTGCAAGGTTTAAAAAACCTTTGATGATATTGAATCCCTGAATTACTTCCGGATGATCCTGCAGTAGTTTTTCGCCAATTTCATGACCCAGTTCTTCGGGTTTCTTCCTGAGCTCCCTGAGCAGTGAAAATAATACCAGCGTGTAGTCACCCTCAAATTCGGGTTTCGTTATATTAATGGTAATAGAAGCTTCTTCAACCGTTTTCCCGTACAGGTCTTTCAGTGCGCCTGCCACCATCGATTTCAATACCGCTGCGATGTTCATTTTTTCAAGTTTGTGCAAATGTAAGCGATAATCATCTTTAGTCATATTTCAGATACACCATGGATGCCCGCTTTGTTAAAATAAAGAAAATCTCCATGTAATGAGAAGTTTTTGAGCAAAACGCATAGGGTTTACCCAGTATTCTCATATTTTCATTTTTTTGAATTGCTATGGCTGCTTTATCTTCGCAACCTCATGAGGCAGCACTTTTATCGTATCCGGAATCTTATTTTGCCTGTCCTCGATTTTTTTTATCCGCTATTCAGACGGTTAATGCCTATCCAGACTTTCCGCTACATGGGATCCGGCCTGGCGAATACAGTTTTGGGGTGGGTGAGTTACTACATCACATTTCGGTTTATTTTAAGGCGACAGGATTTTCATTTTGGTTTCTTTGCCTTCAAATCCCACATTGCCGCGTTGTTTGTCTCCTTTTGTATTTCCTTCGTGGTTGGTTTTTTTCTGATGAAATACGTGGTTTTTGACGACAGCAAGATCAAGGGGAGGGTTCAGCTTTTCAGGTATCTGATGGTCAATGTCTTCAATTTGTTCATGAACTATCTGTTACTGAAAATTGCTGTGGAAATCTGGCATATTTACCCGGTATTCGCCCAGGTGGGAACTACCACGGTGATCATTCTTTTCAGCTATCTGGCCCAGCGGCATTTTACGTTTAAGAAAGCTGATGAGCCCGGTTACCTGGAGGAAGACACGGACCGGGATAGCGCTTCGGAGTAATCCTGCAAAGTCTCGCAAACTCAGCTCGCTGGTTATCAGGCACCCATCCGCTTCCAGATTTTCTGCCATTTTTTCATATTTGGTCCGGACGGCACAATCATTGCCGAAGAAATGATGCCGCGAATTGCGGTTTAGCATAAACCGGAAAAAATTTATTTATATGGGCAAAATTATTGGTATAGACCTGGGTACCACGAATAGCTGCGTTGCCGTGATGGAAGGCAGTGAACCGGTCGTCATAGCAAATGACGAAGGCAGGCGCACGACGCCGTCAGTTGTCGCATTTCTGAAAAATGGTGAGCGGAAAGTGGGTGATCCCGCAAAAAGGCAGGCGATCACTAACCCGCAAAACACCATTATGTCCGTAAAGCGTTTTATGGGTCGACGGTTCGACGAAGTGACGGACGAGATTAGCCACTGGAGTTATAAAGTGGCCAAAGGCGACAATAATACAGTCAGAATAGACATTGATGGCAGGCTGTACACCCCCCAGGAAATTTCGGCCATGGTGTTGCAGAAGATGAAAAAGACTGCCGAAGATTACCTTGGTCAGGAAATTACCGAAGCTGTAATTACTGTTCCGGCCTATTTTAACGACGCACAACGTCAGGCGACCAAAGAAGCCGGGGAAATTGCCGGACTGACAGTCCGCCGTATTGTAAACGAACCTACTGCAGCCGCGCTCGCTTACGGGCTCGACAAAGGCGGCAAAGACCATAAAATTGCGGTCTTTGACCTGGGTGGCGGAACCTTTGATATCTCCGTCCTTGAATTGGGCGACGGTGTTTTTGAAGTAAAATCTACTAATGGGGATACCCACCTCGGTGGTGACGATTTTGATAAGGTGGTGATGGATTGGCTGGCTGATGAATTCAAGAAAGAAGAAGCCGTGGATCTTCGGAAAGACCCGATGGCCCTTCAACGCCTGAAAGAAGCATCTGAAAAAGCAAAGATCGAATTATCCTCATCTATAGAAACAGAAATTAACCTTCCTTATATTACCGCTATTGATGGTGTACCCAAGCACTTGGTGAAAAAGCTGACCCGTGCCAAATTTGAACAATTGGCCGATAATCTTTTCGCCCGTTGCCTGAAGCCTTGTGAGGCTGCGTTGAAAGACGCATCAATGAACGCAAGCGAAATTGAAGAAGTGATCCTGGTAGGCGGTAGTACCCGTATTCCGAAAGTGCAGGAACTGGTTGAGAAGTTCTTCGGGCGGAAACCCAACAGGGGCGTGAACCCCGATGAAGTAGTTGCCGTAGGCGCTGCCATACAGGGTGCCGTACTGACCGGAGAAGTAAAAGATGTGCTGTTGCTGGATGTGACCCCGCTTTCACTGGGTATCGAAACCCTCGGCGGCGTAATGACCACCCTGATCCCATCAAACACCACAATTCCTACAAAAAAATCTGAGACTTTCTCCACGGCGAGTGACAACCAACCGGGCGTACAGATTCATGTACTGCAGGGTGAGCGTTCGATGGCCAAAGACAATAAGAGCCTTGGTATCTTTAACCTGGATGGGATTCCGCCTGCTCCCAGGGGAGTACCGCAGATTGAAGTGATCTTTGATATTGATGCGAATGGTATTATGCACGTGACCGCTAAAGATAAGGGCACAGGCAAGGAACAAAAGATCCATATTGAAGCCGGCAGCGGATTGAGCAAAGATGAAGTTGAAAAGATGAAGACTGAAGCTAAGGCCAATGAGGCGGCAGATAAAATTGAAAGGGAAAAGATCGACAAGCTTAACGCTGCCGACAGTCTGGTGTTCCAAACGGAAAAGCAACTTAAAGAATATGGCGACAAGATCCCCGCTGATAAAAAGGCCACTATTGAGTCTGCTGTTGAAAAACTGAAAGAAGCACACAAGCTTCAGAATATCGCGGAAATTGATAGTTCCATGCAGGAGCTGAACGCAGCCTGGACTGCGGCCAGCGAAGATATTTACAAGAGCGGCCAGGGTCCGGAGGCCGGTGGTCATCCTGGCGGTGATGGTCAGGGTGCTGCTGGTGATGGAAGTCATGATGCATCTGGCGGAGCAGAAGATGTTACGGATGTTCCCTATGAGGAAGTGAAATAATGACGGACTAGCATCGCTGAGCAAAAATTATCAGATCGCTGTAAATATCTAATTTACAGCGATTTTTTTTAGGTAATTTTTAATTTGTTAATAGTATGATAGATCAAATTCAATGAATCAATACTGCCGTTTTCAATACCTTTCTCGAAGTCAATTTCATGCTGTGCCAACGAATTGGTTAAATGTGCATAACAGACTACATTTTTTTTCTTTGCTATGCTAAAAGCATAAAGGGCAGACGCCTCCATTTCAACGGCGGTTACTCCTTTCCTCTTTGCCATTTCAATAGCTGAATTTGTTTCACGATAGGGGGCGTCGGTAGTCCAACTTAGACCGGATTCAAGAGATAATTCTTTAACCCCAAATAAGTCTGTTATCTTATTAAATATTTCTTTGTTTATTGTAGCAGTTATTTCCGGAGCTATGTAGTGATAGCTTGTACCTTCATCACGTAATGCTGATTCGATAAGTATAAAACGGGAATTGTTTTTGGGTTCATTAATAATACCGGCAGAAGTTATGCTAATTAATAGTTCACAACCGGAAACAAATAATTGTTCGGCTAAAAGTACCGCAAATGATGCCCCAACAGCATTCCCAATGATCCCTAAAGTATGTTCTTTATATTGAAATCGGAATAAGTCGGTATGATAACATGCCCAATGGCTGTCTAAAACCGCCCGATTGGTTTTTACCAAATACTTGACAATATCACCATCAGGGTCGAGGATACATATATTAGGAATATTGCCTTCAGTAATATTCTTTTGCCTACGGGCTTCCCGTAAAAGATTTTCAGGCGTAAATACAGAATCCTCAGAATAGTTCTTGGTCTCAAACATGTTTCGATAGTTGGTTTTAATTGTGATTAAGCCCATTTAAATGATACTGCGACATTAAATTTTAAAACGTTAATGTTTTAGCGCTTTTCCGAATCAGTTTATATAAATTTGTTATATAATTAAACTTACAAACCTTTGGGGGCATTGTTATCGCAACTACTAAGACAAGTGCCACGACCAAGTATTGTATAACACTCCCCAATTTTAGGACCATCAGGGTTGATTGCTAAGTTAAGATTTCTTTCTTTTTCATTAGGCAGCTTT
>NZ_JBYTEI010000003.1:0-400129 GCF_058792415.1 Niabella sp. CPT15-335-S11 | reverse complement strand
GCTTCTTCATAATTGAGGTTTAAATTAATACAAATTTATTAACTAACCCTCTGGTCTGAATTTCGGGGAGTATTATACTCAGAATCATCCACAATACTTTTTGTGCCGTGTCCACATGCCAAATCTGCAATCTCACGCACTTCGGTTTCAACTTCTTTAATGTCGTAAAGGTCTGTCATAAAATTACCGTCAACGCTCAAATTTATGATATAAATAGTTATTGAATGCAAATTTGAGCATCTAAAAGTCAGCGAATTAATGTTATACTTTTTAGCTTGTCATAAGGTAAATCCATATTGTAATAATTACCCTGATTAAAAGCTATCCAGGTACACGAATGACGCATCAATGGCTCGTTAGTATCTTATTTTGCTTATTACCTATTTGTTAAACAACTTTTTCGATTTCCAAAATCTATCAGTATTGTCGCATTGTGAGACATGAAATTGGTTATGAGTTATTTATGCAGCCATGATGTAAAACATTAACTTTAAATCCTGTATTAAAAAGTTCGAATTTTGTACCAATGAGGTCGCGAAGTGATCTAAAGCGATACGCGTTGGCGTGTCGCTTTTTTTGCGATAGCAAAAACGGGGGCGAGAAGTTTATCCCGCCGATGCGGGAAGCCCCAGCGGGATCACTTCCAGAGACAAGTCTTTTTTAGACTTGTTCCATTTTTTTTCTTTAACTTGCTGTTATTCTGATAGATACGAACAATCAAAAGCAAACCTTCTTGAAAAATCAGTCCAGTTTATAAGGGGTTAAGACAATGCATGTCCTGTTGAAGTATTTGATGTGTAGCTTTGAGGCGTTGGCTCTTATTAGCTCCTTGCCGGATATTAACGAATAGATACGTGATAGTATTTGATTGTTGACTGCAATTAACACGCTAAGTGAATTGTGTCAATAATGTCGACACATTTAAAAAGTGGCAGAGATTCCAGTTACAAATGAAAAGACAGTTTAAAAATATGTGGCCTAGCCATACCGATGCTTAAAAACGAGAAAATTTCTCAAAATTTGATATTTTTTTAAATTTATTTGTATTTTCGAGAAAATTTCACATAAAGACAGAAGCTATGTTAGTCGAATTTTCAGTTGGCAATTACCTCTCATTTAAAACAAAAACAACCCTTAGTTTGGCTGCAACCTCGATTAAGGAACATGTTGAAACAAATATTTTCTCCACTAAACGGTTGGATTTGTTGAAAGGTGCAGTGATCTATGGTGCAAATGCCGGCGGTAAAAGCAATTTTATCAAAGCTATGTCAACTATGAGACGTTTGGTTTTGCAGTCTTTTGAACAATCATCCACGGATGAACTTGATATTGTTCCTTTCCTGCTAAATACTGAGACGGAGCAAGCAGCTTCCTTTTTCGAGACGGTTTTTATCATCGATAATATCCGCTATAGATATGGATTTGAAGTTGACGATAAGCAGATTCATGCTGAATGGTTGTTTGAGGCCCCTAAAAATGCAGACAGGCCTTTATTTATTCGTGAAGCAGATGGAATCGAAGTGATGAGGAGTTTTCCTGAAGGAAAGGATTTAGAAGAACGGACGAGAGAAAATGCACTATTTCTGGCAGTTGCAGATCAGTTCAATGGTAAGATTGCCAAGAAAATCATGCAATGGTTTAATAACTTAATTACCATATCAGGCTCGAGCCGTGAAGGCTACAAAAGCGTAACTTTTGGTATGCTGGAAAATAAGTACACCAGTGCTACACTGCTTAATTTTTATAAAAAACTAGACTTAGGTTTCGATGATATTAATATCAGCAAGAAACCATTCGACCCCAAAGAACTTCCAAGTGACATGCCTGAGGGTTTATTCAAGCAGTTGGTTACGGATTTAGAAGGCGCACTCAGAATTGATATTAAAACGATCCACAGAAAATACAATGCCAAGGGCAAGCCTGTAGGTAATGTAGAATTTGATATGCGAAGCCAGGAATCTTCCGGCACCAATAAGCTCTTCAACATCTCCGGGCCTATTTTCGATGTGTTAAATGATGGCGGCGTGTTGGTAACAGATGAATTAGATGCAAGTCTTCACCCGTTATTGACACTCGCTGTCACTAAGCTTTTCAGCTCCAGAGAATTTAATCAGAATAACGCACAGTTGGTTTTTGCCACACACGACACCAATCTATTGTATTACGGTAACTACCGGAGAGATCAGATCTATTTCGTTGAGAAAGATACCTACGGTGCGTCTGAAATGTACTCATTAGTAGAGTATAAAGAAGAAGGGAAAACTATCCGTAAAGACCGTTCGTTCGAAAAAGATTACATTGAAGGTCGTTATGGCGCTATTCCGTTTATTGGGAACTTATCAAATGTTGTAACGGAATGGCAAGAAAAATAAAAGTCCCCAACGAACGCTTAAAGCGGTTTGCAAGGGAAGAACATAAGCGAAAAAAAGATATTGACACTATGCAATAACTATATATCTCATGAACTACGAAAAAGCCTTATCCTTTTATAAAAATGACAAGACCCTTCAGCTACTTCGGGCAGAGCACTTCCCGTTGTTAGTTGCTTTCTTTCATTTGGCATTCAAGCAGCAAGACAGGATTTCGTATTTGCAGAGTGAATTGCAAAGTCTTTTAGGAGACTATATTTATGCACTCCAACGGCAGGGTATCAATGATTACGGAAAATCAGCTGTGGATTATTTACAGAAATGGGCTGAACAGGGATATCTGCGGAGGTATTACGAAAGTGCCGACGAACCAGTTTATGAACTCTCCCCCGCTACAGAAAATGCCTTAAAATGGTTGGAAGATCTAAATAAACAACAGTTTATAGGTACCCATAGCCGTCTCATACAGTTCTTCCATTTACTACAACAGATTGTCAATACAACCTCCGGTCCCTACGAACGTATCCAGCAGCTAGAGGATGAACGTAATAAAATTGATAAGGAAATCGAGCAGATCAGACAGGGGAATTTTTCCAAGCCATCCAATACCCAGGTCAAAGAAAATTATTTTCTGGCAGAAGAAACAGCAAGAAGGTTGCTGTCTGATTTTCGACAGGTGGAAGAAAACTTTAGAGAGCTGGATACACAAACCCGGCAGACGATCATCAAGAGCAGTCTCGCAAAAGCAGACCTTTTGGACAATGTATTTCAGCAACAGGATTACCTCTCGAGTACCGACCAGGGAAAAAGCTTTAAAACTTTCTGGGAGTTTTTGATGAGCGAGCAAATGCAGGAAGAACTGGAACAGCTACTAGAAAAGATCAACAGCATACCCGCAATCATGGAAATCAAAAAAGAACAGACGGTGGACAGGATAAAAGCAAATCTCGTGGATGCCGGAGACAAAGTAAATCGCAGTAATGATGGTTTAATAGAACAACTCAGGAAGTTTGTGGAACAAAAGAACCTCTCGGAAAGCAGACATATCCTTCAGAGCATCGAAAAGATAGAAAGCCTTTTGTTGGAACATAAAGAAACGATAGACCAGCAAGCCGTCTGGATGGAAACCGATGACCTTTTTAAACCATCGTTTACAATGGATCGTCCGCTTTTTAACCCTCCGGTAAAAGCTGTCTTTGAAAATACGGCTATCGAAGACGGTTGGGCCGAAGCGGACACAGACATCCTGTTTGAACAATTTTATGTGGATATAGACCTGCTGAGAAACAACGTGAGATCCTTATTGAAAAACAGATCACAGATCGCACTTTCTGATTTATTAGACCATTACAAACCTACTAAAGGGGTTACCGAAATATTAGGTTATATGCAGATCGCTACCAATGAGGGAAAACACGTAGTGAACCGGGATCAACTCGAGTATCTGACCATCGAGAACACGGGCAGCGGGAAAAAGTACCGTATGCAAACGCCGGTCATCATTTTTAACCGATAAACAATATGGAACATAAATATTCGCTAAGTCTCATTGCCCTGCTAAAAGGAATTGTGTACAATCACCAAAAAGAGGTATGGGAAAACTTACTGCACTACGAACCCGATATCAAAAAATATTTCGTCCCCATCGGTCTTGAATTGTTTTTGGATAAAAGCGAAGGTTATGCTTTTCTCAGGCAAAAAGAATGGGAAGAAGATGAGTTGCAACTGCCAAAGCTGGCGGAAAAACGACAGCTCAATTTTATGACTTCATTAGTGTGTATTGTGTTAAGAAAATATTTGCTTGAGCATGATGCCCAGGGAGGATCTGTACGTTCGATAATCAGCGAACAGGAGATCATCAGCCGAACAAAGGTGTTTTTGCCGAATGCAAGTGATGAAGCCAAACAGCAGGAAAAGATCACAACCACCATAAACCGCGTACTTGAGATAGGCTTCTTGAGAAAGCTGGAAGGTCAGGAAAAAAACTATGAGATTCACCGCATTATCAAGGGCTTTGTAAATGCCGATGTGATAGACGATACATTGAAAAGGTTCCGGGGCTATGCGGCGGAAAAACAGGCAACAGAATAAAAAGTTAACTATCAAATATGTAAATAGATGAACGAACCTACAGCTCCTTCCAACCTTCCCTTATTCCGCGCTATTGCCGATATAATTACCGCTGCAAAAGCAGCGGCATACAGAAATACTAATACTATTTTATTGAAAATGTATTGGGAAATCGGCCAGTTGATCATTGAAGATGAGCAGCACGGAGAAAACAGAGCCGAATATGGCAAAAATGTACTGAAAAACCTAGCTGAACAATTAACAATTGAGTTCGGCAAAGGCTTCAATGAGCGAAATCTCAATAACATGAGAGCCTTTTTCTTTGCTTTCCCAATTTGGAACGCAGTGCGTACCGAATTGAGTTGGACTCATTATCGGATCATTAGCCGAATAGAAAATCAGGAGCTTAGGCTCCAATATATTATTCACAGTATCGAAGGCAACTGGAATACCCGTACATTACAGCGAAATATTGACAGCCAATACCTGGGACGCTTGCTGAAAGTGCCCGATGGAGGAACGAGCGAAAAGCCGGAAACGAATCATTTCATCAAAGACCCTTATATTTTTGAATTTCTGGGATTGCCGGCAGACAATAAACAAACCGAAAGCCGGATAGAAACCGCCTTGATCAACCACCTTCAGCAATTTCTGATGGAGTTGGGAAAAGGATTTGCTTTCGTGGCACGCCAGCAACATATTGTGACGGATACATCGGATTTTTTTATAGATCTTGTCTTTTACAACTATTATTTAAAATGTTTTGTACTGCTTGACTTGAAAACGCATAAGCTTTCTCATGAAGCAATCGGTCAAATGGATATGTATGTGCGCATGTACAACGACCTTAAAAAAGGTGCTGATGATAATCCCACTTTAGGTATTATTCTATGTACCGAAAAAGATGAAACAATAGTAAAATATTCGGTTCTTGCAGAAAATGAAAAATTGTTCGCCAGCAAATATCGTCTTTATCTGCCTGATGAGGAGGAGCTGAAACAGTTAATCAATAATGATAGAGTACGACTGGATCTGGACGAGGAAGATATGTAACCATTAACACGGAGAATTATGAGTGACCTTTTTGATAATATAAATTTCCAGATGTCCGGTTTTCGGCTTCAATATTTGGAAGTACTCAACTGGGGTACATTCAACAAAGTTCGCTGGCAAATACAACCCAACGGACATAATGCTTTGCTGACCGGAGATATCGGTTCGGGTAAATCTACCCTGGTTGACGCTCTGACCTGCCTTTTGGTACCGCATAATAAGATTGTTTTTAATAAGGCTGCCGGGGCCGAAGGAAAGGAGCGTAACCTATTGAGCTATGTGAGGGGCGAGTATAAAAAGGAAAAAGAAGAGATCACCAAGATAGCCAAGAAAGTGTATCTACGGTCGGATGACAATACCTATACGGTAGTGATCGGAAATTTTCATAATGAAGGATATAATGAAAATATCTGCCTAGCTCAGTTTTTTTGGATAGGCAAAGAAGGCAAAGTAGAGAAACTGCTTATTATAGGAGCGGTACCATTGACGATTAAAGATCACTTTGGAAACTTTACAGATATAAATGATCTGAGGAAAAAACTCCGCAATACGGAGGGAGTGCAACTGTTCAACGAGAACTTCTCCCAATATAGCGAACATTTTCGAAGGCTTTTTGGCATGAACAGCGATAAGGCTATTGACCTGTTTTATCAAACCGTTTCGATGAAATCCGTAAGCAGCCTTACTGATTTTGTCCGTGAACAAATGTTGGAGAAGACCGATGTCAAAGAACAGATCATAACATTGCTGAAACGGTTTGATGACCTTAATAAAGCCCATGCTGCTGTGGTTCATACCAGGGAGCAATATTTGATATTGAAACCACTAACCGAAGCCTGTATCGAGTACGGAAAAGTTACCCGCGAGATAGAGGACATCGAATCCATGCTGGAAGTGATGCCGGTATGGTTCGCTGAAAAGAAATGGGGACTATTGGAGCAGGCTATTGAAGATGCCGGCAATGAATTGGAAAAGGTCATGCAGCAACAGCAACGTATGGTAGAGGAACTGGACAACCTGGAAAGCAGAAGGCAAACGATTATACAGGATATTGCCAGCAACGGCGGAAAAAGAATAGAGCAGATTGCCGGAGAGATCAAACGGCATGAGCAGGATAAGGAAACCAAGCAAAAGGAATTTGACGATTATGAACGCCTTGCGCTGCAAGCAGGCCTGAATGGCGTACAGAATGAAAGTGAATTTGAGGAAAACATTAAGAAGGCAAAGGAACTTGACGAACAATGTGGACAGTTTGAAGAGAAGATTCGTGAGCAGCGGGACAATCAGGTAACAGAATTACGCAAACAGGAAACAGAATACCGACTGGAGCTAAAAGAGCTTCAATCCTTAAAAGAACGAAAAACACAGATTCCGGCATGGCTTGTCGGTTTTCGTTCGCAATTATGTGATGATTTGCGCATTGATGAAGAAGACCTGCCTTTCGCAGGGGAACTCTTGAAAGTGAATGAAGATGAAACTGCATGGGAAGGCGCGATAGAAAAACTGCTGCACGATGTTGGCATCAGCTTCCTGGTGCCTAAAAATCATTATAGGAGCGTCAGCACTTATGTAAATAACAACCCATTAAAAAGTGCTGACGGACGTGGTATCAAACTCACTTACCTGGAGGCTGATTTGTATAACAACAACAGCCGCATAATTAAGGAACTGGATCAGGACAGTATCGCCTATAAAATGGACATCAAGCCTGAAACACCTTTTTACGATTGGCTGGAAGTCTATATACAGCGGAGTTTCGGAGACTACATTTGCACCGACGTAACCGGTTTACAACACGTACCTTTTGGTATTACCCAACAAGGTTTGATTAAAAGCAGCCGTATACGACATACAAAGGATGACCGCAAACGTATTGATGACAGGCGTAACTATGTGCTGGGATGGAGCAATACGGAAAAAATAAAGGCACTGGAAGCTTCTGTTGATAAACTGGAGAAAAAGATAAATGACCTAAGATCGCAACTTAACAATATTGAAGAGCAAGAGAAGAAAAACAAAGAGCAAAAGCAACTCTTGGGCTTGTTACTTTATGTCAGAGACTTTTCCCGAATCAACTGGCAGTATCACGTTGGGAAAATCTATGAGCTGGAGCAGGAACGCAACGAATTGCTAAATAACAACGATGTTCTCGCGCAATTGCAACGCAATAAGAGCCAGGTCGATCAGCAGATCAGTGAAAGCAAAACAAAAGAAACACAATTAACGGAAAAAATAGGAGGTCTGAAAACGACCATTAAAAATTATGAGGATCAGCAACAAAGCGCATATCAACAAAAGGAACTATTAGCGAACCACTTAAAAGAAAAATGGTACCCGTTAATTGAACTAAAACTTACAGAAATAAAGATCACGCTAAGAGGGATAGATAACAGGCAGGAAGAATTCCGCAAACAGTTTCAGGGAGAAAATGGTGAATTACGGAAACTTAGGGGGCGGCAAATGGGATATCGCTCATCCATTGAGAAAAAGATGCGGGAAATCAAGGAACATTCCAGGGCAGAATACAGTGAGATCACAGAAAGCATAGATGCGCGGGCAGAGTATATTAAAAAGTTTGAACAGTTGGTTTCGGAAGATTTAAAGCGTCATGAAGAACGTTTCAAAGAAGAGCTGAACAAGAATGTGATCAACAGTATTGCGGTATTCGACAGTCAGCTACAGAAACATGAAACCGATATCAAGCAAAAAATACGTACCATCAACCAGCATCTTTCCGAGATAGTATACAATGCTTCGCAGGACACCTATATAACCATTTTGATGGACGCCACTGCCAATAAAGAAATACGTCTTTTCAGGGAAGAGCTTAAGAAGTGTTACATCCATTCGTTCAGCAGTAATAATGATTTATATACGGAAGAAAAGTACGAACAGATCAAACGCATTTTAGATCGCTTCGCAAGTATGGAAAATATAGACCGCGACTGGACTTCAACCGTTACCGATGTACGCCAATGGTTTGAATTTAATGCCAGCGAACGTTTTCGGCTGGATAACAGTGAAAAGGAATTTTACGAGGGTTCCGGCGGTAAGAGCGGTGGTCAGAAAGAAAAACTGGCCTATACCATTCTGGCCAGCGCATTGGCCTATCAGTTCGGACTGCAATTCGGGGAGAGCAAAAGCCGGAGTTTTCGCTTTGTGGTCATTGATGAAGCTTTTGGCAGAGGTAGCGATGAAAGTACACGTTATGGACTCGAACTGTTTAAAAAGCTCAATCTCCAACTGCTTATTGTTACCCCATTGCAAAAAATACATGTGATAGAAGGGCACGTAAACTCCTTTCATTTTGTCAGCAACCGGGAAGGTAACAACTCACAGGTTAGCAATTTTACAAAAGAAGAATATGAAACTGAACGGGATAGGCATAACGGTGTCTTTCAAAATACTATTGAGCTATGATTAGCCCGACCGAAATAAAAACGCAAGCTTTAAAATGGTGGAAGCCATTGTTACAGAGCTATATTCAGGACGAGCTGTTTTTCCCCAAAAACATAGATCGTATTGGGAAAGTCAAATCCAGTCATGTTATTGCAAGATTTGAGATTCTGCAACAGGAAATTGAAGAGCTATACCGTTATTCTAAAAATGATACAGGAGCAGGTTACCTGGTGAAAATCGCCGGACGAAATTTCAGGCGATCGGGTAGCCACGAATTGCCTGATGCTATTGTTTTTGAAACGGTTGAAGATTATGTGGCCTTCACCGGTAAAAAAAAGGAATGGAAACTCTTCCTGTCCAACTATGAGAAAATAATAGCTAATATTCCTCAACTAAAAGATTGGGCATTGCCTAACTGCGTGTGGCTAACAGATGCACAAAATAACTGGGAGGGTATACTCAAAGTATGCCATTATTTTTTGAACAATCCAAGACCTAACCTGTACCTGCGACAGTTGCCCATAGCTGTTCATACAAAATTTATTGAAGACAATGTAGCGATTATCCAGTCAATACTTGATTTTCTTATTCCGCACCATATCCGTAATCATCAGCAGAAGCGATTTGCAGAGCGATATTTTCTAAAATATGACGAACCTCTTATCAGGATGCGCATGCTGGATACATGTCTGACCCGCTTTGGCAATTTCTCTGATATTAGTATACCGCTTACAGATTTTGAAAAGCTGGATTTGCCAGCAGGGAATGTCCTGATTACAGAGAACAAGATGAATTTTCTTACATTACCGGCCATGCCTTCCGCCATTGCTGTTTGGAGCGGTGGCGGATTTAAGGTCAGCTATCTCAGAAATGTTTCCTGGCTGAAAGAGAAACATATTTTTTATTGGGGGGATATTGATGAGCATGGTTTTCAAATGCTACACCAGTTACGGAGTTATTATCCGAATACACAAAGCATAATGATGGATTATAAAACTTTTGAGCATTTTTCGGAATTTGCAGTCGTAGGGGCACGCAACAAATCTGAAAAGCTGTCATTATTAAATGATGAAGAACGTAAACTTTTTGAACATTTAAAACTCATAGATAAAAGTAGGTTAGAGCAGGAAAAAATCTCTCAGAAGTATGTCGAAAAATATTTAAAAACTGCATTGACAGGAAAATTCATGACACTGTCTCATAAAGTGGATATGCAAAAACAAACAGATGCATAACTCATAAAAATTTAACCCAATCGTCCATGCCCTCGCTCAATGCAAATCCGAAACAACAGCAAACTGCAATCGTATTATTGCTCCTGCTGAACACGGCGGTATTGTTGTTTCATTTGACCATCGTTTTCAAAATCGTTCCCTATAATATAGCCTGGGGCGGCAGACTAAAAACCGACAACGAAATGTATGTATTCGAAGCGGTATCCATCCTGATCAATCTGCTTTTCAGTGTCACCTTGCTGGTTAAGGGAAGTTTTATCAAACCGATATTTTCTCCGAAAGCAGTGCGAATATTATTATGGGTATTTTTCGTCATATATTCGCTCAACACAATCGGCAATCTTTTTGCTGTAACCCGTTTTGAAAAATATTTTGCCGGGGTGACCTTTCTTTTCGCCTTCCTGATCACCGTGGTACTGCGAAGAAAAAACAAACCAGTGGATACTGTTGCTTAGCATCCACTGGTGACGCTGGATACCAGCCTCGGAATTTTTTCATCTTCCGTTGCCGATATCATCACGGGGCTGCTGTTGTATCTCTTCAGCTATCTTGTCTATCTCAATGATGTGATGGAACAACTGGGGGGACAGGTTGCCGCTGCGAAAGTAGCAATGGCAAGGCTTTCATCTTTCAGGAAGTAGCGGCCAGGAAACCGATTGAGAAAACCGAACAACTGCTTACGTTGGCTGACAGCAATAACCTGACTGACAAAAATCCAATCCAGAAGTTTTTTTTATGAAGAGATTGTTAAAAAATCAGTAGTATGACCATCTCAAAAAAAAAAAGTAAAAAAAATTTGCGAAACCAAAAGGGTGCACTTATATTTGCAACTGATTGGTTTCATAATTAAAAGTATTGGAATAATGAGAAGGGATATTTTTCAGGCGATAGCCGACCCTACAAGAAGGACGATCATCGCGCTGATTGCAGTCCAGGCTATGACACCCAACGCCATTGCCGAGCATTTCGACACGACCCGGCAGTCGGTCTCCAAACACCTGCGTATCCTGACAGAGTGCGAACTCATCAAACAGGAGCAAAAAGGCAGGGAAATTTATTATCAGCTTGAAATTGATAAGATGAAAGAAATAGACGAATGGCTGGAGCAGTTCCGAAAAATCTGGGAAACACGTTTCAACCAGCTTGACGACTTATTCACAACCCTTAAAAAACAGAAAAAATGAACAGCAATTTATTATTTGACTTCATTGTCAACAAAGAGAACAAGACCATTCACATCACCCGTGAATTTGATGCCAGCCTTGAACTGGTGTGGCAGGCATGGACAACTCCGGAATTGCTCGACCAATGGTGGGGGCCTCAACCCTGGAGAGCAGAAACGAAGAAGATGGATTTTCGGATAGGCGGCTTCTGGCTCTACGCTATGGTAAGTCCCGAAGGTGAAAAACAGTGGGCCAGAACCGATTTCGTTTCCATTGTAAAGGAAACGTCATTTGCGTCTAAAGGTGGGTTTAGCGATGAAAACGGTGTTCTAAATCCTGCGTTTCCGCAAAACTTATGGGAAAATAGGTTTCTGCAAGGAGATGATAAAACCCGGGTAGAGATACTGTTGACCTACGATACTCTTTCGGATCTGGAAAAAGAAATCGAAATGGGCTTTAAGGAAGGTATGACCATAGATTTCCAACAATTGGATCAACTGCTATCGAAGCTCGGCACTAACTGAATAGTCCTGCATTTTTACGCTGATCAACCTCATCATGTATCCTGCTGCAGTGAATGGCGTTAAAAGTAATTTCGGGTGCGGGGTGATTTTTTTTAGTCTCTGGGATTAATGTTATGGAGCAGCACTATTACTGTTCCATAACATTAAAATATCTAAAAAATGAGGAAGTCATCAATTTTAGTGGGTGCGCTTGCATTAAGCGCAATTACAATGGGCGCCGTTCCGGCATTCGCAAACCTAAGAACAACTTCCGCCAATGGCGTCACGGTATTAGATGCCAAATGTGGCGACAAAAAGGCTGACAGTACCAAGACCAGCGATGCAAAATGCGGCGACAAAAAAGCTGAAATGAAAAAAGCTAAAACTAAAGACGGCAAATGCGGCGAGGGTAAATGCGGGGGGAAAAGCAGCAAAAAAGGCGCTAAAGAACAAGCAAGAGCCCAAAAGTAGCCTGACAACTAATTTCCTTATCCCGGTAGGAAATCGGTGTTGTACAATGCCGATTTCTTGCTTTTTTAAAACGCAGCATCATGGTAGGTATTGGTTATCGAAAAGATTTTGCGGATGAGTTTTTAAGCTCAGCGGTTTTGAAGCCGGACTTCATAGAAGTAGCCCCTGAAAACTGGATGGGGATTGGCGGCTACTGGAAAAGGGAGTTGAAAAAAGTGCTTGAAAAGTACCCCCTTTACTGTCATGGGCTTTCCTTATCGGTAGGCAGCCCGGAAGGTATCGAGGTCGATTTCGTTAAGAAGGTAAAAGCCTTTTTAGACGAAACGCAAGCGGTTCTGTATTCCGAACACCTTACCTTTTCCAAAGTAGATAATGCGCATTTGTACGACCTGCTGCCTATTCCCTTTACACAGGAAGCTATAGACAGGGTTTCAGAAAACATCCTAAAAGTGCAGGATATATTAGGCAGAAGATTGATATTAGAAAACGGGAGTTATTATACCGTTTTAAAAGCCGAAATGTCGGAGGAAGATTTCGTAAACGAAATAGTGAACAGAACAGATTGCGAGTTGCTGCTGGACGTGAACAATGTGTATGTAAACTCTTTTAACCACCACTATGATGCCCGCAAGTTCATTTCCAAAATGCCCTTGGACAAAGTAAAATACATCCATATGGCAGGGCATTTACAGGTAAATAACAAGCTGATTATCGATACACACGGAGCGGATATAATCGGCGCTGTTTTCGATCTGTTCAGCTACACGATCGCGAAATTAAACAGGGATGTTCCGGTACTCCTGGAGCGTGATTTTAACATACCGGAATTGTCGGAACTGCAGACGGAAATTAATGAACTTAGAAGCATCAAAGAAAATATTTTAAAACCGGAAAATCATGCAGCTATCAGAGAATAAAACCTTTTCGCTGCAAACTGACCTGGGGTTGTTTTGCAGAACAGGTATGAACGAGCCGCCGACCAGCATACAGGAGCATACCTTTCATTACCGGAGACTGGTGTTTAACGTAGTAAAAGACACTTTAAGATCTGCCTTTCCTATTGCAAGGAAAGTGGTTGGCAAAAAAATATGGAAGGCGGCGGTTGTTCATTTCTTTGAAAACCACAAGTGCCAAACGCCCCATGTGTGGCAGTTGCCCCAGGAATTCAGCGAGTATTACCAGCATCATGATTTTCCCACCGACAAAGCCGTTCCATTCTTAAAGGAACTTCTGCAATACGAATGGCTCGAAATAGAAGTTTTTATGATGGAAGACCTGCCCATTACACCCTTTAAGCAAACGGCTAAAGCAGAGGACGCCATTTATGTGCCGAACCCAGAAATAAAAATATTAGCCCTGTATTATCCGGTACATATAAAAGATGCCAAAAAGATTGTGGAAGAAGACAAGGGACAATACTTTGTATCTATCCATAGGGATTATTATACAAAGCAGGTAAGGTTCAACGACCTGTCATACCCCTTTGTAGAAATATTGATTGAAATGAATGAAAGGGGACTGACAAAGAATGATCTGGTAAGGATACTGATGAAATACGAATCCGATATAAATATCGTAATGAATGGACTGAATGAATTTGAACAGTTTGCTTTTGCAAACAACCTCGTACTCGGATATAAAAGGTAACAGACAACTATAAGCTAAAAATGAATTTTTAGAAAACATTCTTTAAATGAAACTAATCGACAAATACTACGGTGGCACATATAGGTTAAAAGACCTGTCCCTGCTGTTTATCCGCTTAATCTTAGCCTACGGTTTTCTTAATCCTGCCCTGATGAAAGTTAAGGATATAAGCAGCATCGCGGAATGGTTTGAGAGCATTCATATACCCCTGCCGTTGCTGAGCGCATACCTGGTTGCCGGCACAGAAATACTTGGTGTCATTTTGCTCACGTTGGGGCTGTTCAGCCGCATCATTTCAATTCCTTTAATCATTACCTTGATTGTAGCTATTGCTACCGTTCATTGGAGCAACGGATTTGAAGCAGGTGAAAACGGTTTTGAAATTCCTTTGTACTACATCATCATGCTCATCGCCCTGATTGCATTCGGCCCCGGCAAATTCAGCGTGGATTATTTGCTTGAGCGAAGAAAAAGCAGAGGAATTGAATGCAGCGAAGCATTCGTATAAGCCGGTGCTTGCCTTTCCGAGAATATGAAGCCCTAGGCGGATTGGCAACCTCGAGGCGCTCAATCATTGTACCGCTGTAGGAACGGGGCCACTTGTAACCAACCCGGATTTTAGTGGGAGAGTATTTTAAAATGAAACAAGAAACTGCCTATTCTGGCGTTTTGTCAACTAATTGAACCATTTTGCAGGGTAAACGTTATATAGGACAATTAAAAGCTGAACTTTAAACGCAAGGCTTAAAGAATAAGAATAAATCAAAAATTCATTATGGACTTAGAAAAAATATTTAATGCGGGATTACCCTATCAGGCATATCGTGAGCAGATTGATAAACTTGTCGCAGAAAATAAAACGACAGGCAATGATCAGCGCAGCGAGCTGGTTGACTTTACCAGACTGAATGTTCAGCGAATGAACAGAATAGACAAGACGGTCTTTTTAACGGAGCAGCAATTAAAGGAAGCAGAAGCGAGCGGCAAAAGCTTCAAATGGCTGTTAATTGCCGATGGGTGGTGCGGGGATTGCGCCCAAATTACACCCATTGTTCACAAAGTGGCGGAAGCTACAAAAGGCAAAGTGCAATTGCGGATAGTCTCACGGGATATGTTCCCCGAGCTCATTGAGGAATTTACAACAGACGGGTCTAAATCTACACCCGAGCTAATTGTTTTGGATAACGACACGGTTAGCGTGGTGCTTAGCACCTGGGGCCCACGTCCCGAACCTGCACAACGGATTATGCTGAACTGGAAGGCGCACAAGGACACGATCACATGGGAAGAATTTGAAGAGAGCCTACATTTGTGGTACACAAAAGACAAAGGTGCAACGACCATTGGGGAATTGTTGAACGTGCTGAAGATATCCTCAAAAGTTCATCAAAGAAGCGAAGCTAATTCTCCTTCGCAATAGAAAATGAATTTTTTGTGTGGGTGATTTTTCTCTGTTCCTGGAACTAATCTATAAACCGGAGTTGCAGGTTGTTCACCGCATCAGCTATATCAACAACATTTGGTTTAAATCTTAAGAAAATTACCCGATCCAAAAGTAGTTGGTTTTATTATTTCTTGGGATAGTAGTAGCATACTTTGCGTATGCAGTGCTGAAGCGGATTTCAGACCGGATACAAAGGGTAGTATAGAGTTCTATAAGGGGTTATCCTATTTTGTTTTTCCATAGAAGGGAACGGCAATGTGGCGGCGCAAACCAGGGGGCTCACAACCCCAAAACGTTTATTAAAATAGGGAATGCCGTCTTAGGAAAATAATTAATTATGACAAGTGTAACAAAAGTGCTGATGGGTATTTTTTGTTTTTCCTGTACTATGGGGAGTAAGGCACAAATACCTAAGAATGCAGAGGATATTAGCCCCCTGCTTATTGGGGAAAAGCTGCCTGATGCAAAGCTGGTTGACAACAACGGAAGCGAGGTTGACCTATTGTCATATGTAAAGGAGAAACCTACCGTTCTCGTGTTTTACAGGGGTGGATGGTGCCCCTACTGCAATATGCAGCTATCGGGCCTGGTAAAAATTGAAAAAGATATTCTAGACTTAGGTTATCAAATCATAGCCATTAGCCCGGACGATTACCGGAACTTGGTGAACACGGAAGAAAAAGACAGCATCCATTATAAACTGTTATCCGACCCAAACGGTAAGTTTATCAGCGATATAGGCATCGCGTTTCAAACGCCTGTCGTGATGAAAGGCTTTGCCGCCACCAAAAGACAGAAAGGTAAGATATCCGATATAATCCCGGTTCCTACCGTGATGGTTTTGGACACAAACGGTAAAATTCTTTTCGAGTACATCAATCCGAACTATAAAGAACGACTTAGCGGGAAGATGCTTTTAGCAGTATTAAAGACGATAGAGTGATGAGGGGATCCAATCTTTGACATAGGCTTTCTGCAAGTAAAAGCCTAATTCCTGCCAACAATGGAATAAGAAATGCGATTATTAACGATTTCAGATTGCCGGCACTAGGAACGATACAGGCTTGCTGTGGGAAAGCATTATACATGAAAATCGAAAGTTGAGCTTCAAAAGCACGGCCTAAAGAATAAGGAGCAACGACAATTCTTTCTATTTATTGGATTCATATATTAAAAATAATGTTCCGATTATTAAAATGTCTTGTAGAAAATGTATTGTCCAGGCCCAAAAGAAACCATGTGTTTCATACACCGACTTTGCTAATACAAAACCCAGAATCCCTGCAAGCGTTACCCCTATAATTCCATTAGGCATCCCTGCAAAATGCGGTATCCCAAACAGTATTGCTGAAATAAGAAAAATTGCTGTTGGCGCAAGTTGTCCGCTTAATGGCGACACAACGCCAAGTCTGTATATCATTTCTTCACCAAAAGAATTGGTAAGAGAAAACAAAATAATCCAGAATATGCCAGTTTGCAAACTTGCCCAATCTGGATTTGCATGTCTTATTTGAAAATAAAGGAATATTGCTGTAACCCCACTGATAACAATACAAAGCGATAGCCCTGTTTTTATCCAAGAATCTCCTTGCTTAATGCCAAATAGCTTTAATCCTTGTCCGGCTGCCGAGATTTGCCCGAATGCAAAATAACCTGAAAAATTTTGCTTGTTTAATAACCACGTAGTAAGTAGTGATATAGCTGTAATGAACATCAGTACCAATTGATGATTGAATTGTTTTGTTATGTATACATTATCACTAATCACAAAATCAGGTTTTCCGCTCCACTGTATGGCAAATAAAATTCCGACAGTATAGATCACCACAAGTACGATTGGGAGTATTATTTTTAATTGCCTTGTCATTTTAAATTTGATTTTTGTTGTGCCAGCGGTGTATAGCAGAAATTATAGCTCCTTTTTCGTTTTGACATTTTTATATCGGGTCGGATAAAATACCGCCTGAATTACATTGTATTCAATTTGATGCTGGCTGAATGATTGTCCGTTAATGTTTATTGTTGCAAACGGATACCAGCGCAAATTGGTTCTCAGTACAAAAAACTGTTCTGTTTTTCCCGGAAGAATGTCCCATCCGAAGGTAACTCCGGGATTAAATTGATTGAATGTTTTTTGAACGGGCTGATCCCCGGTTTCGGAAAATTTAATATTATCATATGCGATGTTCAAGCCTGCGTATGGCGTAAATCCGTTGTAATCCGTCAAAAACTTGTATGCCTCCAATGCGATGGAATTTTTTTGAATGGTTTGTTTTACACCAAAGGCTTCGTTTACAAATTTCGGATTTCTGTATGATACCGCCGTTATGATGCCCGCTCTGTTAAAATGATAACCAATTGAAGCATCTAAATAAGTGTTGGAGATAACTTTTTTATTGAAGTACGGATGCTTGCTGTTATTATAGTCAGCACTCGAAAGCATAAAAGAAGTGGCAAATCCCGTCCCAATAAAATAGTCGCCTGATTTTAAAGCGTCTTTGGTTGGTTTGGTAATATTACGGTATCGGTTTAAACGTTCATTTTCTTTTTCCATATTCCTTGAACGGGTTGTCTCCATGGCATAGATTATACCGATGTTTCCGCTCCAGACAGGCGTTTTAATTTGTTGAGAATTGGTTTTAGACAGGGGATATTGCCATTTGTTGGAATAATTATAATTCATTCCCGCCCGTACTAGCCAATTACCCCTGCCGTATAGCAATCCCATATCAGCTAACAACTTGTTTTGTTGAAAAAGAGGCTGTGTATTATCGGGTAATGATTTTTGTTTGAAGTTGACCACTGCCCAACTTGCACCGATATATGGCCTTACACGATTGTCTTTATATGCCCACGGTAAGAATCTTGCTCCCGTTACTACGGATTGATTCAGCGAAAAATGGGAAGAATCATTATTTTTAAGATTGATTTGTCCAAGAGGAATTGAGATATAAAAATCAGCGTGTCCCCAAAAATGAATGCCGCCAATATTCAGGTAGGGCATTAAAGAAGCTGTATTCTGAATAGAACCGGCTGTATTTCCGTTTAATATTTTGGAAGTAAATTTCGGGGAATAATTTCCGCCAAGTTCAAAATATGTTTTTGCAAAATTCAGGCGGTTTTTACCTTCCGTAACATATTCTTGTGCGGAAACAGGGATGATATATAAAAAAATAAGGCACCATACAAATACTTTTTTGTACAACATACTGCAGTAATTTAATTACTGCAATAATCCGGCTTATAGAACCAATAGCAGTTATCAAATGGTAATTAATGATGAGGAACCTGTTCATTCCGTATGCGGCTCAGGCTTTGAGGCGTTATGCCTAAATACGAAGCTATATATTTTTGAGGCGTTCGCTGAATGATTTGCGGTTGCTTGGCTTGCAATTCGGCATACCGCTCCTTTGCCGTCTTGACAAGTATATCGGTTTGTTGCTGCTGCTTGTGTATGAACAACGCTTCTGCCGCAAAGCGACAGATTCTATCGCCAAAGTCTGTATTGTGGCTTAGTTTGTCAAAATTCGTTTTGGAAATTCTGAACAGCTCCGTTGGCTCAAAAGTGATTATTTCAAGTGGCGTAGGTTGCTGTGTGAGAAACGACATATAATCCACAAAAAAATCTTCATCATAGCATAAGTCTATACAGACAAAGTTGTTGTTTTTCCACAGCAAAATTCCACCGCTCCCTTTTAAGATAAAGCTCAGGTATTTTTCGGTAGTGTGGGCAGATTTTATGCTTTGGCCTTTCTCAACGGTAATAATTTCTCCTAAATCTGTGAATGATTTCCATGCTTCTAGCGGAACGTTGAAGTAAGCGTCAAAAACCTGTTTTATTTTTTCTTCGATTGTCATGCCAATGGTTGTTTTGCTTCGTCAAATTTGAATTAACAGATCACCACAAACTTAGCGAAAATGCGTTTTTGGGTCACAAATATTGAACAGAAAGAGAGACACTGAAACAGAAATGTTGAATATTCCTGCCAAAACCCGTGTTGAAAGATATTTTCCCCTGCTTACCTTTATTTTCGCCTTGCTGATCGCAGCGGTACTGCGGAGAAAAAACAAGCCCGTGGGCGCTGCTGCTTAGTATCTACCGGACATGGCATCACTTGTTTGCACTGAGTTCGTTCATTTTTTTTGCTCAACTCCACCAGGTTTTCAGTGGTGATGTTAGGTAACAGCCAAGGATTTTTGCATTGGGTTTCGGAACATTTGTACTAATGATGTCTAACGTCCCGACCAACCGGATTGGCGTAAATGCCTTCCTGTCTTATATTTTCTATTTGATTGGAAGATAATTTATTGTATATCAATAAGATATGTAAAGTTACGTCATTTCGTCAATAAGTTGACATGAGCGAGGTGAAAAACGGGTACTTAGCACCTTTGGGTTCAAATACTCTCCTGACAAGAAAGTAAAAAAGACCGGCCGCTTTTGAAACCGCATATCTTGACACAGATTTTCAGGTTATTTCAAAGGATAACTATCTTGAATGACTCACCTGATAACAGAGGGGGCCAGTGGTACCTGGTTGAACCATTGTGCGGGGATAAATGTTATATAAAACAATCAAACGCTGAACTTTAAAAGCAAATGTATTTCATTATCAAAATAATCAAAAAATGAATCAATCAGAAAACAAAGTCGTCATCATCACCGGAGCGGCGATGGGATTAGGTCTGGCTGCAGCTAAAGAGCTGGCGGCAAAAGGTATCAACCTTACCTTAGTTGATTACAACGAAAAAGGTCTGGCCGATGCAAAGGCAGAAATCAGTCATGAATTTCCAAATGTGAAAATTCATACCGTAGTCGCTGATGTTTCTAACGAAGAATCCGTAAAAAACTACGTAGATGAGACGGTGAAAACCTTTGGCAGAATAGACGGGCTATACAATAATGCCGGGATTGAAGGCCACCAGGCCGGAATGGCGGAATACGACGTAAATATTTTTAAGAAAGTGATTGATATCAATCTGATGGGTGTTTATTATGGGTTAAGGTATGTATTACCGGTAATGAAAGCGCAGAATTTTGGACGTATTGTAAACGCAGCTTCCGTAGGCGGTATCCGTGGCGTTTTGAATCAAATCCCTTATGTTGCAAGCAAACACGCCGTATCCGGCATGACGAAAAATGCGGCGCTTGAGTACGGCCGGTATGGAGTTACTACAAATGCTATTGCGCCGGGCGCCATACTAACACCCATGGTGGCAGGGGCTTTCAAACAGGTGAACCCGGCTGACCCTAAGGCGGCAGAAACTGAATATGCAAAACACAACCCCACCAAACGACTGGGCTTGCCTAAGGAAGTGGCTAAGGTTGTGGCGTTCTTATTGAGCGAAGATGCTTCTTACGTAAATGGGCAAACTATTGCCATTGATGGTGGCGAATCTAATTTTTATGGAAACGTTTAACTGATCAGAAGGTCCTCATTTTCGTGATCATTGGAACGGGAGACGGAACGGCTGTCGGCAGACAGAAAATGAATTACGAAATAATTCGTAATTAAATTGATCGCTTTCAGATGCTCAAAAAAGAAATCTAATATAAAATCCCCGGCAAAATTGGATGAATGGGAAAATGTCGGACATTTGCCCCACACAGTAGTATTTGGCGGGTTCACAAAAATTACTGAAGAGATATATCTAACGCTGATCTAACGGAATTAATAAAAAGAGTATATTAAGAAGCATCATTTAAAAATCAATTATTCATTTAAAATGAAATTTATCATGAAAAAGAATGTTTTGAAATTTATTCTGCCGGCAGCCGCGTTTTCCATCTTTATCCTGATACAGGGATGTAATTCGGGGGGGAACGATCAGGCCAAATCAACAACTGATTCAAGTGAACACGCACACGGCGCAACTATGGGAGAAAGCCATGAACATGAAAACACATCGTCAGACGACATCGCTCTAAACAATGGCGCTAAATGGAAGGCTGATGAATCTACGAATAAGAATGTTGCACTGCTTGTCGCTACGGGTAATAAATTTTCCGCGAATTCAAAGAGAACACTGGAAGATTATCACAATTTCGGGAATGATATCAACGCGGGCATAAACAAAATGATCAGCGAATGTAAGATGACGGGAGCGGCAGACGGAGCGCTTCATGTCTGGTTTCATCCTGTGCTGACGCAAAGCAAGACTTTGAGTGATGCAACCGATACAACCGGGTTGAGCGGCGTTGCTTCCGGAATGATAGACCGTCTGCATATCTATCCTAATTACTTTGAATAAACGCTGAAAAGACGAGAGAGGGTCTTGCGCAAATTGCTTACTTTTTTGAAGTAAACAATGCTACTATTTGAATGAATTGAAGATTCTTTCAGAACTATCACGCTTAAAATATTAAATCATGGATACTAACGTTGTTGATTCTTTAAGAAACTCTGCAAAACACTGGTATTTGATATTGATTCTTGGCCTCGTATTCATAGCTATGGGGATTTTAGTGCTCCTGACACCGGTAAGCTCACTAATTGCTTTGTCCATTTTTTTTGCAGTTACTTTCTTTATTTCCGGTTTGTTTGAGATCATTTATGCAATCTCAAACAGGAAGGCCATCGATCATTGGGGATGGAACCTGGTGGGCGGTGTCATTGATTTGCTCATAGGAATTTTATTGATAGCCAATCCGGCGGCCTCAGTAGTTGTGCTTATCTTTTATGTGGGGTTTGCTTTGATCTTTAGGTCAATTATGACCATTGGATGGTCTGTACAGTTAAACAGGCTGCGTATCAGAAATTGGGGCTGGGTGCTGGTTTGGGGCATTTTGGGATTGATCTTCTCTTTTTTGTTGATTTTGAATCCGGCGATAACAGGGTTTGCGATTGTCGTCTTTCTTGGCGTTGCTTTTATGATGATCGGCATAGCGCAGATTATTCTTTCTTTCAGGTTAAAACAATTGAAAAAAATGGTTAACTGACCTGAAAACCTTCTGGTCGGGTAGCATTTTCTTTTTGAATTAGGATGTAACTTAGTTGCATTATTTTTTCGAAGCCGGGATTTTTATGCCTGTGAATGAATTCGTCAAACCCTGGGTTATGCGCATTAAACGGTGAGGTAATGGCCGTGTCCCATGGTTATGTTTAATCTTGCATTTGGAAGATCTTGTAAAACTCGTCCCAGGCGGAATTAAAAGTATTCAGATGAAGAAGAACTACCAGCTAGGCAAGGAAGAAGTGGTCGGCCGGCTTCAATCATCTTTTTCCGGCTTGACGAATGAGGCAATTCCCGCGCTGCAAAAAAAGTATGGGAAGAATGTGCTGGTAGAGGCCAAACAAAAAAGCAAACTTTCCATTCTTTTAGGTCAGTTTAATGATGTAATGATCATTATACTGATCGTTGCCGCTGCTATCTCATTCTTTATGGGTGAGCATACAGATGCAATTGTAATACTTGCCATTATTATTGGAAATGCCTGGTTGGGTTATTCGCAGGAAAATAAAGCTGAAGCATCTATTAAGATGCTAAAGAAAATGGCCGCGCAATTTGCACTGGTACTGCGTGAAGATAAGCCTGTGAAATTGGAAGCCGCCGAGTTGGTCCCCGGGGATGTGATTTTGCTGGAAGCAGGCAATATTATACCGGCAGACGCAAGACTACTTGAAGTAAGCGCTTTTAAGACAGACGAAGCTTCCCTGACGGGCGAGAGCTATTCTGTTGAAAAGACAACGAATGCCATAGCAGAAGATAACCTGGTGGCCGGGGATCAGCTAAATATGGTATTTAAGGGAACCATTGTCAGCAGCGGCTCGGCAAAGGCAGTGGTGACAGCTACCGGCATGGATACGGAAGTAGGAAAGATCGCGGGTCTGATGGATACCGGGTTCCAAAAAACACCATTGCAAAAACGACTTGCCGTATTCAGCAAGCAATTAGCTGTTATCGTCATCATCATATGCGCTTTGGTTTTTGTCTTGGGCTTGCAGAGGGGTGTGCCAGTCTTTCAAATGTTCCTGACGGCTCTTTCCCTGGCCGTTGCAGCATTACCGGAAGCGCTTCCAGTCGTTATTACGATCGCCCTGGCCAGAAGCGCTGCCCGAATGGTAAAACAAAAAGCGCTGATAAGGAAACTTCCCGCCGTAGAAACATTGGGATCGGTCACCTACATCTGCACTGATAAAACAGGTACGCTTACTCAAAATATAATGACGGTTGAAAAATTGCAGTCAACCGAAAATCAGGAAGACTTATTAAATTACGCGATGCTCCTGAATAACGAGGTCAAAGTTTCCGGTGAGAATGAATTGTTGGGTGATTCTACAGAGACTGCCTTGGTAAACTATGCGCTCAAACAACATTATGAGAAAGAAAATGCGGATGCAAAATATCCGCTGGTCGCAACGCTGCCATTTGATTCGGACCGGATGCGTATGAGTACCCTGCACAGATATGAAAACAAATGGATATTATTTACAAAAGGCGCACCCATAAAAATTGCGGAAGTACTTTCTGCAGATGAAAGTAACAAAGCGGAAGAATGGTTAAAAACTAACAAAGAATGGGCGAACCGGGGCCTTAGGGTTTTGTTTTTTGCTTATAAGGTTTTTGATAAACAACCCTCAAAACCTGACCTGAGTTTGGAAAAGGACATGGAGTTGTTAGGAATGGCGGGCATGATTGATCCACCCCGTGAGGAAGTTGCAGAGGCGATCCTGCAATGTAAAACCGCCGGCATTAAAACGGTTATGATAACCGGTGATCAGGCGCTTACAGCCAGGGCCATTGGAGAAAGACTGAAAATTATTGATAAGAACAGGGCCGCCATCACGGGAGCAGAACTTCAGGATCTATCCGAAGAAGAACTTCAAGGTGAAGTCAATAAGTTTTTTGTGTATGCGCGGGTATCGCCTGAACAAAAATTAAATATCGTAAAAGCACTGCAACAAAATGGAGAGTTTGTAGCTATGACGGGCGATGGAGTCAATGACGCACCGTCGTTAAAACAGGCTGATATTGGATTGGCAATGGGTATCACCGGAACAGACGTGGCCAAAGAGGCATCTGATATGATTTTGCTTGATGATAATTTTGCTACCATCGTAAAAGCCGTAAGAGAAGGGCGGAGAATATATGAAAACATCAGAAAATTTATCCTGTATGTACTTTCCTGCAATCTGAGCGAGATACTAACACTACTTTTCGCACCTCTGCTCGGCTTTGCTATGCCACTGCTTCCTATTCATATTTTATGGATAAACCTGGTAACAGATGGACTGCCCGGTATAGAACTGGTGGCAGAACCTGCAGAGAAAGGGATTATGAAGCAACCTCCGAGGCCACCGAAGGAGAATTTGTTTGCCGGCGGGCTGGCGGCGAAAATAATATCATCAGGCATTGTATTGACGCTGGCTGCACTTTTTATTCAATGGTGGGCTATCGGAAAGGGTTATGATCTGGTAACACAACAAACCATGGTATTTACAACACTGTGTTTCGTTCAATTAGCCAATGCGCTATCCTGCCGATCAATTCATCATTCACTTTTTGCTAAGGGGATATTTTCAAATAAAGCTATGTGGGTAACCATCATCGTGACAATCATACTGCAGCTCTTGCTTGTATATCAGTCTTTTTTGCATTCAATATTCAGAACCACAAGTTTGAGCCTGGAAGCGATGGAAATCATTGCGTGGGTTACAATTATTTGTTTATTGTGCCTGGAGCTACTCAAATTTCTATCAGATAAAATGAGGGGAAGGAGGTTTTAGAACAGTCATTTTTGTTACTAGTTTAATGCGCCGGAAAACTTTGGTCCCTAAAAAGGAATACGGATGCCGGAATCGATGTCTCCCTGCGGCGTTTAAGCAGCGTTCTCTCAAAATTGACCGGTACTAATCCTCCAAAAAACGGCGGAATTTCGTGCCGTGACAAAAAAAAGAAAAGTAGATAGTGTTTCGTTGCAGGCATTAAGTATTAATTGTTTTATCTTTATTAGCAGTAAAGGCGACCCTAAGTGAACCCACCAGGCGGTAGATAGCAAAGAAATTAATCGGAGTTTTTAATTATCTAATTGAAAATGTACAAGAAAAAAGATATACTGATTGTACTGTTGATTTCAAAATTCCAAAGTTCAGTAGCACAAAAGCGACGGCCGGTACTGGACATCATGCTGACCAATTCTAACCATCCCTTTGAGATGCATTTTATAAATATTAAGAGTCAAAACCGGGATTTGAAAATGTCGGGCATTTGCCCCACATAGAGGCATTTGGCCGTTTTATAAAGTTACTGAAAGATTATTTAAAAAGCTAATATGATCGTGGTAAAAACTATTGTGAAGAGGGGCTAAGGTCAAGGATGACGTTGTAAATTTCTAAATGCACGCAATGGTCAAACATAAAAATGCAATTAAAAAAATATACCGATGAAATCGACAAACTTTTTATTCCTGATGACGCTCGGCATTGTTTTAATATTGAATGCCTGCAAAGGAAACGGTAAGAGCGGGGAATCGTCAAATAGTAATCTCACAAAAATCAACCCTTCCGAAATGAAACAAATTGGAAATGTAAATGAGCGATTTCAGTCGTACAACGTGGAAATGGTGGAAGTTGTAGGCGGTAAATTCTGGAAACCTTATAAGCTGATGGACAGCCTCCCTTCGGGACAGGCTACTTCTACTTACGATATTTCGCAGAATAATGACCAGATGTATCGCCAGCTGGCTCCGATTAATCTGACAGACAAGCGTTTGCTCAATCTGGCAAAAGGGCTTGCTCCGGCTTATGTCCGCGTAAGCGGGACCTGGGCTAATGCCATTTATTTTCAGAATGATGATAACCCGAAAGTAGAGAAAGCGCCGGCAGGGTTCGTAAATGTTCTGACGAGAAAAGAATGGAAAGGGGTGTTGGACTTTATCAAAGCCACCGGTTCCAAATTGGTTACTTCATTTGCGGTATCCAATGGGGTGCGAGATGGGCAGGGTGTATGGACACCCAAAGAAGCGCAGAAGATTGCAGACTATACCAAAAGCATGGGTGGCAGCATTGCTGCAGCCGAGCTTTTTAATGAACCGACTATGCCCCTGGCCGGTGGTGCGATGAATAAGAACTATTCCGCACACAATTTTGCCATGGATGTGGCGGTTTTCAAAAGCTGGGTGAAAAAGGAAGTGCCCGACATGTTGATTGCCGGCCCCGGCTCTGTTGGTGAAGGTTTGAACGGTGTAAACTTTGCAGACCTGAGAGTACAGTTCATGTCGAGCGATGCGATGATGTCTGCTGATCCTAAGCCAGTATTTGATGTATTCTCATATCATTTTTATGGTGCGGCTTCGATTCGCATGGTGCAAAGCGGCCGATTCTCAATAAAGCCTGACAATGCCCTGACAGATGCGTGGCTGCGCAGAACGGACACGGTGGCTGTTTATTATACAGGATTAAGAGATAAATACAATCCGGGTAAATCGTTGTGGATAACTGAAACCGGAGAAGCGGCTGCTGGCGGCGACCCGTTTGCTGCCACGTATCTTGATTGTTTTCGATATTTGTATCAATTAGGTTCTTTAGCACAGAAAAATATTCAGGTTATCATGCACAATACCCTTGCGGCGAGTGAGTACAGTCTCATTGATCAGGATACACATTTACCCAAGCCCAACTATTGGGCGGCTTTATTGTGGGCAAAATTGATGGGCACAAAAGTCTATGATGCGGGAAAGGGAGATCCGGGTGTTTATCTATTTGCTCATGACACCAAGGGCGTTAAGAACGGCATCACACTTATGGTGCTAAATACCAATAAAACGCCTGGGAAAATAAACATCGCTGATAAAGGGCAACAATACACTTTAACGGCGAAAGAACTTCAGGCAAGTAAAGTACAGTTTAATGGCAAAGATCTGCAGTTAACGGCCAATGATGAATTGCCATCAATTGAAGGGCAATCTGTCGATGCGGGCGATGTTACCCTGAAGCCTTTAAGTATTAATTTTTTTACATTCTCTCAAAAATGACCGAATTCGCAAGGACGGTAGATAAGGATCAAAGTATTCTCGAAATCATTCTTCCGGCCTCTTTAGCTTTATTATTATTTGTCGGAATCACCCCCTGATGTTGTCTGAATCGCCATCCTCGGGGACGGGTCTAAATATTTACTTTTGAAAAAATAATCAGTTATGGCAGATATCTTACATCGGGTAGGAATCAAGACATCATCGATTGACGAAGTCTACAGGGCGCTGACCAGGAGAGACGGCCTTGCCGGCTGGTGGGCCACCAACACCGAGGGAGAGGGTGATCAGGTTGGAAACATCATCAGGTTCAGGTTTGGCGCGGGAGGTTTCGATATGAAAGTTACCAGACTTGATAAACCCCATCTGGTTGAATGGGAAGTGGCAGATGGCCCTGAAGAATGGATCGGTACAACCATTCGTTATGAGCTTAAGCAAGACGGTGACTACGTGATTGTGCTATTTAAGCACCTCAACTGGAAGGAGCCTGTAGAATTCATGCATCATTGCAGTACCAAGTGGGCGATATTCCTGATGAGCCTGAAGGCTCTTGTTGAGACAGGTAAAGGTAATCCCGATCCCGATGATATCAAGATCGACAACTGGAACTAAAAGATTGGCGCGGTTATATTCTGCTGATATTATTTTTCGGATGTTTTAGTATCATATGCATCAATGACTTTTGCTGCGTGAACTAGTGCCGCTCCGGCATTTACGGCGATAGCTACGCCAACTGCTGAGGCAACCTCTTCCCGTGTTGCACCTTGTTTTATAGCGGCATCCGTGTGAATGATGATGCAGCCATCACATTGCCTGGTTACGGCCACAGCCAGCGAAATAAGTTCTCTTGTTTTTGCATCCAGTACATTGTTCTTTGCATCGGCATCGGTCAATGTCCGGTAACCCCGAAGCAGATCGGGGCTTAGTCTCGCGACCTGGGTAATGCCGGCGAGCACATTCTTTTGATATTCATTCCAGTTTAGTATCATGATTTTGTGTTTTGTTGAAAGAGCACTCTAAAGTTACGCCCGCCCGGCGAATTCCAAAAAAAATCTACCAAAACACGGGTAAGGCAGTGAAAACACTCACATGGGTCTTCGTCCCAATACCCAACTGGCCATTGATGTTGTAGCCGCTTGCCAGGATTTTTCCATTTTTTAAGATCAGGGTACGCCCGGTGCTTGCCTTAACAGTTTGCACACCGTTTGCAACGTTTATGAACTGGTTTGAATTACTGGTATTGCCTATACCGAACTGACCATATGCGTTATGTCCAGTTATCCACAGTGTTTGATCATTTTTTAGAATTGCGGTGTGCTCTCCTCCCGTACTAATAGCTTTCACCTGATCGGCAACTTGTACAAAATGATCGGCATCGGTATTGTTACCCGTCCCTAATTGGCCGAAATAATTGTAGCCGGTAGCCCAGACCGTACTGTCTTTTTTCAATATGATTGAATAGTCATGTTCGCCGGCAGCCACAGCCATGACGTTATTGGTTACAAGCGCCGGCGTGCTTCTGTTTAACCCATCGCTGAACCCTAACTGGAAATAACTATTTCTGCCGGCAGCAAATAAGGAGCCATCCATTTTAAGTATCAGCGTGTGCCCAAAGGCAGCGCTTACTGTCTGTACATTGTCCGTAACCTGCGTAAAGACAAATATATTGTTCGTATGACCCAACCCAAGCTGTCCGGAGTCATTTGCGCCAGTAGCCCAAAGGGTATGGTCTGTTTTGATGATGAACGAACTGCTTATACCCGCGTGGACAGCTATGGCATCGGTGGCCACGTGTGCAAAAACTGTTTTCCCAATTCCCGCTGTGCCGTCGCCCAGCTCACCGGCATAATTGATGCCAACCGACCAAACGGTGCCATCGTGTTTTAAGACGAGTGTGTGCAAGGAGCCTGCAGAAACAGCTTTTACGCCTCCCATGATAAAAACCGGCGTGGAGTGGTCACCGCCGCTAATGCCTAACTGCCCGAATGAGTTGTTCCCCGTACCATACAGATTGCCATCGGGGCTAAGGAAGAGACTGTGCAAGTATCCCCCAGCCATCTGCCACTTTGCTTTTGCCATGGAATAAGTGACCCCCATGTAGGTAATGTCTATAAAATCACCTCTATCTGTGATGGTGAAATTGGCAATAGCCGCAGGTCCCTGTGGTCCTGTAGCTCCGGGCGCTCCTGGCTGCCCCTGCGGTCCGGTTGCCCCGGTTGCTCCCGGCGCACCTTGTGGTCCTGTGGCTCCCGCTGTCCCTGGCAGACCCGTTGTCCCCTGTGGTCCAGTTGCTCCCGTTGCTCCCGTTGCCCCTGGCAGCCCCTGTGGTCCCGTTGCTCCGGTTGCTCCCGTTGCCCCTGGCAGCCCCTGTGGTCCTGTGGCTCCGGGCGTTCCTGGCAGCCCCTGTGGTCCTGTTGCGCCCGGTGTTCCTGGGATCCCCTGTGGTCCTGTGGCTCCTGTGGCTCCTGTGGCTCCTGTTGCTCCCGTTGTTCCCTGCGGACCCTGTAGCCCGATTGCCCCCGGCGTTCCTGGAAGGCCCTGCGGTCCTGCCGCACCCGGTATCCCCTGCAGTCCCTGCGGACCTGTGGCTGCGACGGGGTTCCCGGCGCCATCTTTTACGATCATCCAGGCGTTACCTCCGTCATAGCTCGCCATCCATTGGTTATTACTAACCCTGAACTGAGGCGTAGCACCATCTTTTCCGTTGGCACCATCGTTCCCGGTTACCCTGAGTTTTTGCCCGCCCTGAAGCATATAATCCCCGCCAAGGGTCCAGTAATACCAGCCATCGGTATCTTGTTTCACACCTATGACCGGTGCATTCACGCCATCCTTTCCATTTAGTCCGTCTTTACCAGCGGCCCCATCTTTTCCGTTGGTGATGGAAATCGTACCGCCATTGCTCATCGTAAGCAGGTAGCCCGTTGCCGTCGCAGTATAAGATTTTACACTAATGTTTTGCTGCAGTGCCGTAGTAATGTTCTTTAATGATGAGATATCCGCATTGACGGATTTAACGGCTGTTTCCAATGCTGCGATGCGGGATGTCAGGCCGGTTAAGTTATCTTCCTGTCGCTGTTGTCTCCTTTTGATCTCATCAAATTCGGGACGCTGACAGCCTGCTGAAAGCAAAGTGGCTATAAAAAGAAAAAGTATATGAACTCTGGTCACGAGTACGTGTTTATTTTTTGATTCGATAGCTGACCATTATTTTTTGAGATGACTGGATCCTCGGCCTATATCAAACTGAAATCCGGCGTAGGCGTGCGTCCGACGATTGACTTTTTACATTTCAAATCAGGCCTACCAAAACACGGGTAAATCAGTGAAGACATGTACATCGCTTCTCGTCCCAATACCCAACTGACCGAAGTTGTTTTGGCCGCTTGACAGAAATTTACCATTTTTTAGGATCAGGGTAAACTGGAAGCCGGCTTCAACACTTTGCACACCACTGGCGACCTTGATGAACAGGTTCGAACTATTGGTGTTTCCAATTCCGAACACACCATATGTATTATAGCCAGTTATCCACAGGGTTTGATCATTTTTTAAGATGGCGCTATGCATTTCACCTATACTAATGACTTTTACATGATCGGCAACTTGTATAAAATGATCACTGTCTGTATTGTTACCCGTCCCTAATTGGCCGAAATAATTGTAGCCGGTTGCCCAGACCGTACTGTCTTTTTTTAGAATCATTGAATATGCATGATTGCCTGCTGCCACCGCCATAACGTTGTTGGTTATAAGCGTCGGCGTGGTTCTGTTCAACCCATCGTTGAGACCTAATTGGGAAAGATTATTCTTGCCTGCGGCATATAGTGAGCCATCCATTTTGAGGATCAGCGTGTGCCCATAGGCAGCGCCTACTGTCTGTACATTATCAGTAACCTGTGTAAACACATTTAAATTGGTCGTATTGCCTAACCCTAACTGCCCAAATTCATTGTCACCGGTAGCCCACAGCGTACGGTCTGTTTTTATAATGAATGAGTTAAGAAATCCAGCATAGATAGCGATTGCATTGGTGGCCACCTGTGAAAAAGTTTTTGTATTTGCGGTTGCACCGTTACCTAGTTCACCTTCAGCATTGTAACCAACCGCCCAAACGGTACCATCGTGCTTTAAGACGAGTGTGTGCATGCCGCCTGCTGCAACAGCTTTTACGCCCCCCATGATAAAAACCGGTGTGGAGCTGATGCCGCCGTTAATACCAAGTTGCCCGTATGTATTGTCCCCTGTGCCGTACAGATTCCCATCGGGGCTAAGGAGGAGACTGTGCAAGATTCCCGCGGCGATCTGCCACTTCGCTTTTGCTAAGGGGTAGGTGACCTCCATGTACGTAACGTCTATAAAATCACCGCGGTCAGTGATACTGAAATTGGTGATACCTGCAGGCACTTTCCGAACTGTGGCCGCGACCGGGTTCCCCGCGCCGTCTTTTACGATCACCCAGGCATTACCCCCATCGTAGCTCGCCATCCACTGATTATCAGTTACCCTGAACCGGGGTGTAACAGCATCTTTCCCCTTGACGCCATCGCTTCCTATGACCCTGAGTTTTTGTCCGTCCTGAAGTATGAAATCTCCGCCGATGGTCCAGTAATACCAGCCATCGGTATTTTCTTTTACGCCGATGACCGGCGTATTCACTCCATCTGTTCCATTTAATCCGTCTTTACCAGCGGCGCCATCTTTTCCTTTGGTGATGGAAATTGTAGTGCCATTGCTCATGGTGAGCAGGTAGCTTGAATCCGTTGCCGTATGAGATTTTACAGGGATGTTTTGCTGCAGGGCTGCGGTGATGTCTTTTAATGATGAGATACCTGCATTGATGGATTTAACGGCCGTTTCCAGCGCTGCGATGCGGGATTCTTCCTGTTGCTGTCTCCTTTTGACCTCTTCAAGATCGGTGCGCCGACAGCCGACTGAGAGCAAAACGGTTATTAAGAAGAAAAATGTATAAGCTCTTAACATGAGTAGGGGTTTGTTTTTTGATTCGATAGCTAACTATTATTTCGATAGCTGCCTGTTATTTTTTTGATGCCGGGATCCCCGTCGATACTAAACGGAAACCCGGTGAATGCGTCCGACTGACTATTGATTTTTTACATTTCAAAACAGTACTACCAAAACACAGGTAACGCAGTGAAGACGTGCGCATCGCTATACGTCCCGATACCCAACTGACCGAAGTTGTTTTGGCCGCTTGACAGAAATTTACCATTTTTTAGGATCAGGGTAAACTGGAAGCCGGCTTCAACACTTTGCACGCCACTAGCGACGTTTATGAACTGGTTTGAATTATTTTGATTGCCGACACCGAGCTGGCCATTTAAATTATATCCGGTTATCCACACTGTTTGATCATTTTTTAAGATGGCGGTATGCCCTGATCCGGTACTAATTGCTTTTACCTGATCGGCAACTTGTATAAAATGATCACTGTCTGTATTGTTACCCGTCCCTAATTGGCCGAATCCATTTGAGCCGGTTGCCCAGACCGTACTGTCTTTTTTTAGAATCATTGAATATGCATGATTGCCTGCTGCGACCCCCATAACGTTGTTGGTTATAAGCGTTGGCGTGGTTCTGTCCAACCCATCGTTGAGACCCAATTGGAAAAGATTATTCCTGCCTGCAGCATATAGTGAGCCATCCATTTTGAGGATCAGCGTGTGCCCATAGGCAGCGCCTACTGTCTGTACATTATCAGTAACCTGTGTAAACACATTTAAATTGGTCGTATTGCCTAACCCTAACTGCCCAAATTGATTGTCGCCGGTAGCCCACAGCGTACGGTCTGTTTTTATGATGAATGAGTTAAGAAATCCAGCATAGATAGCGATTGCATTGGTGGCCACCTGTGAAAAAGCTTTTGTATTTGCGGTTGCACCGTTACCTAGTTCACCTTCAGCATTGTAACCAACCGCCCAAACGGTACCATCGTGCTTTAAGACGAGTGTGTGCATGCCGCCTGCTGCAACAGCTTTTACGCCCCCCATGATGAAAACCGGTGTGGAGCTGATCCCGCCGTTAATACCAAGTTGCCCGTATGTATTGTCCCCTGTGCCGTACAGATTTCCATCGGGGCTAAGAAATAAGCTGTGCCTGTCTCCCGCGGACATCTGCCATTTTGCTTTTGCCATGGAATAAGTGACTCCCATGTAGGTAATGTCTATGAAATCGCCTCTATCTATGATGGTGAAATTGGCAATAGCCGCAGGTCCCTGCGGTCCTGTTGCTCCTTGCGCTCCTGGCTGCCCCTGCGGTCCCGTTGCCCCCGTTGCTCCTGGCACCCCCTGTGGCCCTGTGGCCCCCGGTGTTCCCGGCAGCCCCGTTGTTCCCTGTGGTCCCGTTGCTCCGGTTGCTCCCGTTGCCCCTGGCAGCCCCTGTGGTCCTGTGGCCCCCGTTGCTCCGGTTGCTCCCGTTGCCCCTGGCAGCCCCTGTGGTCCTGTGGCTCCGGGCGTTCCTGGCAGCCCCTGTGGTCCTGTTGCGCCCGGTGTTCCTGGGATCCCCTGTGGTCCTGTGGCTCCGGTTGCTCCGGTTGCTCCCGTTGTTCCCTGCGAACCCTGTGGTCCCGTTGCTCCGGGCGTTCCCGGTATTCCTTGTGGTCCTGCCTGACCCGGTATTCCCTGCAGTCCCTGCGGACCTGTGGCTGCGACGGGGTTCCCGGCGCCGTCTTTTACAATCATCCAGGCATTCCCTCCATCATAGCTCGCCATCCATTGGTTGTTACTAACGCTGAACTGGGGAGTAACGCCATCTTTTCCATTGACACCATCGTTTCCGGTTACCCTGAGTTTTTGCCCGCCCTGAAGCATATAATCTCCGCCAAGGGTCCAGTAATACCAGCCATCGGTATCTTTTTTTACACCTATGACCGGTGCATTCACACCATCCTTTCCATTTAGTCCGTCTTTACCAGTGGCACCCTCTTCTCCGTTGGTGATGGAAATCGTACCGCCATTGCTCATCGTAAGCAGGTAGCCCGTTGCCGTCGCAGTATAAGATTTTACACTAATGTTTTGCTGCAGTGCCGTAGTAATGTTCTTTAATGATGAGATATCCGCATTGACGGATTTAACGGCTGTTTCCAATGCTGCGATGCGGGATGTCAGGCCGGTTAAGTTATCTTCCTGTCGCTGTTGTCTCCTTTTGATCTCATCAAAATCGTTACGCTGACAGCCTGCTGAAAGCAAAAATGTTATAAAGATAAAAAATATATGAACTCTTATCATAAGTAAAGGTTTACTCTTTAATTTGACAGTTGACTATTATTTTTTCTGATGCCTGGGTCCACTTCATATATCAAACTGAAACCCGGCATAGGTGCGCGACTGAATTTCTACTTTTTAAATTCCAAAAAAATACTACCAGAACACAGGTAGCGCCGTGAAGACATTCACATTGCTGGCCGTCCCAATACCCAATTGACCGTACATGTTGTCGCCGCTTGCCAGGAAATTTCCAATTTTAAAAATCAGGGTAAAATAGGGGCCAGCTTTGACAGTTTGCACACCACTGGCGACGTTTATGAACTGGTTTGAATTAATAGTATTGCCACTTCCCAACTGACCATATGCGTTATGTCCAGTTACCCACAGCGTCTGATCATTTTTTAAAATAGCAGCATGTTGTGATCCCGCGCTAATAGCTTTTACCTGATCGGCAACTTGTATAAAATGATCGCTGCCGGTATTATTACCCGTCCCCAGTTGACCGTCAGTATTTGACCCGGTTGCCCAGACCGTGCCGTCTTTTTTTAGTAGCATTGAAAAAGTCTCGAAGCCTGCGGCCACAGCCATCACGTTGTTCGTTACAAGCGTGGGAGTGGTTCTGTTCAACCCATCGCTGAGCCCTAATTGGAAATTATTATTCGAGCCTGCAGCATATAGTGAGCCATCTGTTTTGAGGATCAGCGTGTGGTGATAGTTAGCGCTTACGGCCATTACATTATCCGTAACACGCGTAAATACACTTACACTATTTGTATGACCCAACCCAAGTTGCCCAGCATTATTGTAGCCGGTAGCCCAAAGCGTATGGTCTGTTTTAATGATGAATGACATGTATATGCCTGCATAGACGGCTATGGCATCAGTGGCAACCTGGAAAAAAGTTTTTTTTGTGTTGCGCGATGTGCTGTCACCCAGTTGACCGTAAAGATTGTTACCAACCGCCCAAACGGTACCATCGTGCTTTAAGACGAGCGTATGAAAGCTCTCTGCTGCAACAGCTTTTACGCCCCCCATAATGAAAACCGGCGAGGAACGATTACCGCCGCTAATACCTAATTGCCCGTACAGATTGTTTCCCGCACCGTATAGATTGCCATCGGGGCTTAGGAAGAAACTATTCCGTATTGTCGTTGATATCTGCCACTTTGCTTTTGCCAGGGAGTAGGTGACCCCCATGTAAGTAATTTCGATAAAATCGGCACTTTCAGTGATGCTAAAGTTGGCAATACCTGCAGGCCCCTGCGGTCCTGTAGCTCCCGGCGCTCCTGGCGCCCCCTGTGGTCCAGTGGCTCCTGTAGCTCCTGGCGCCCCCTGTGGTCCTGTGGCTCCTGTAGCTCCTGGCGCCCCCTGTGGTCCAGTGGCTCCCGTGGCTCCTGTTGCCCCCGTTGTTCCCGGGATCCCTTGTGGTCCGGTGTCCCCCGTTGCTCCGGTTGCTCCGGTTGCGCCGGGCGCCCCCTGTGGTCCAGTGGCTCCGGGCGTTCCTGGCAGCCCCTGTGGTCCTGTGGCTCCGGGTGTTCCTGGCAGACCCTGTGGTCCAGTGGCTCCGGTTGCTCCGGTTGCACCTGTTGTTCCCTGCGGACCCTGCGGTCCCGTGGCACCCGTTGTTCCCTGCGGACCTTGAGGTCCTGCCTGACCCTGTATTCCCTGCAAACCCTGCGGACCTGTGGCCGCGACTGGGTTCCCCGCACCATCTTTTACGATCATCCAGGCGTTACCTCCGTCATAGCTCGCCATCCATTGGTTATTACTAACCCTGAACTGAGGCGTAGCACCATCTTTCCCGTTGACGCCATCGTTTCCGGTTACCCTGAGTTTTTGTCCGCCCTGAAGCATAAATTCCCCACCAACGGTCCAGTAATACCAGCCATCGGTATCTTTTTTTACACCCATAACCGGAGCATTTACGCCATCCGCTCCATTTTGTCCGTCTTTACCAGCGGCTCCATCCTTTCCATTGGTAATGGTAAGTGTACTGCCATTGCTCATGGTGAGCTGGTAGCCCGTAGCTGTAGTTGCGTAGGACCTTACACTAACGTTTTGCTGTAGTGCCGCGGTAATGCCTTTTAACGTGGTGATATCTGCATTGATAGATTTGACGGTAGTTTCAAGCGCTGCGATGCGGGTGGTCAGACCGTTTATGTTGTCTTCCTGTTGTTGTTGTCTTCTTTTGATCTCACCAAAATCGGTACGCTGACAGCCGACTGAAAGTAAAATGGCTATAGAAAAGAAAAGTAGTTGAACTCTCATCATGAGGAAGGGTTTATTCTTTAATTTGATAGTGACTATTATTTTTTCTGATGCGTGGACCCCCCGCCTATATCAAACTGAAACCCGGCGGAAGTGTACGACTGGATATTGACTCTCCAGGATGGATCTGTGCGGATACCCTCAAAGCGGTCATCGCTTAGCCAGGATACCGATGTTCGCAGGTAAATTCTTGAGCGACCGTCCAGTTTTAGTTGAATACCGGCATCGCCACCAACTGAGTAGAACCAATTTGCCGGCCTGGCACCTGCGGTCAGTTTGCCGTTGGTTAGTTTATCATAGATACCCGGCCAGAATCGGTTCAAATAGTAGTGGGGAGCCAGTTCTAAGTCTGCCCGCCTGTATTTTGAGGGGCTTAACAGTGTAAGTACTTGCACCGGGAACCTCACACCCGTTCTCAGATAGGTTGTCCGGCTGTAGATGTCGCCCAGTTTCCAGTTGCCCTGCGTATAAGTAATGGTTCCGGTACTATTGATATAGTCTTCTGTCTGCCAGCCCGAGGCGCCCAGCACAGCTACACCCCGTTCAGCGCTGATTTCGGTAGCCAGCCAATTGGTAAGCCTATAACCCGCGGCCGGTCCGCCGGCAACGCCAGGGTAAGTCGTTGTGCCGATGGAATAAAGATCTCCCCAGAACAAAGCAATGCCCGTGTGAACCTCGCCATAAAACCTGGAGGTTGATAGCGAAGTCTGTTGAGCATCTGATGAGACTGGAAGGCAAAGAATACCCATGACCATCAGCAAACAGAACCTGATCCTTTGCATTGGCATATTGTTTTTTCTCATGAAGTTGCAGTTTTACCAGAGACCAGCAAGTGTGTGTTGTTTTTTGTCGCGCCGCCTTGCCGGATTGAAGTCTCGCGGTTGATTTAGTGTATCACCATTTAGTGATGTTTAATGAATATTTTTCATGTTTTGTTTGATGAGGCCAGGCCACCGCCATTCTGAAACCGTAATAGATCCATACAGCTAGCATGCTTATTAGGGCTGTTTGTATAATGATGATGACGAGGTATGTTTCCTTCCCGCTCCTCAATCTGTAAAGATGCCACAATGCGAGCTCCATTTCCAAATTTTAGGGCGGACAAGTCTGGACGTTTTTATTTAATTGAATATTAAATAGTTGTAAATGACCCGGACGAAAACGGACAGGCCAAACCCGAGCTGCGGGTTTGGTTTCAATTACGAATGGTCAATGACGAATTACGAATGATTTAAAAAGAGTAGGATTCTGTTTGAAAATGGCGCATTCAATTAAGATAGACACTCGTTTAGTTTGAGTCAATTGGGAATTACGCGAGTCAACGACGAATGACGAATGGTTCATGTGTAAGGTAGAGAACTGAGTACTAAAATGCTTTTCTCGTAATTCGTAATTCCTAACTCGGAATCCTTAATTATTAATTATTAATTGCATGTGAGGTTAGCTCTCTAGATAATCGTCCTGATATAATTTTCCAATTCGCCGCGGCTACCCAGATTTAACCTGGTGCGAAGTCGGCGTCGAGCTCTGGCCACACTTTCGGGGCTGATGCCCAAAGTAGCGCCAATCTGCCGGTTATCTAATTGCAGGAATATCAGTGCGGCAAGCCTTTCTTCTGCCTGCGTGCAGGGTGAAAGTTTTTCGTAAAGCGAAGCGAAGAATTCAGGATACGCCTTGCTGAATTCTTTTTTGAAAGTGAGCCATTCAGCGTCAGTAACCAACGTGAACTGCAGCAGGTTTTCAGGGATTTCTCCCGGACCCGCCGTGGTGGTCAGTTGTTTTTGAAGAGCGACGATGAGTTCGTTCTTCTCGATGATAGAATGGGTGAACCCCTCGATTTTGTTTCGTGCTTCTGCAACTTCCCTCGCCGCGATTTCCTGTTTTTGTAGTACCTCCTGGTATCGCATTTTTTCTTTAAGTCGACGACGGTTATACAACAACAGTATAATTATCATCAGCAAAGCAATACCTATCAAGACGGCATTTCGATTTCGGCGTTCTTTCAAATAAGCGAACTCTGCGCGTTCAAAACTTAACTGTAGGTTGTCAAAAGCCACGTGCCGGCTGACTTTCGCAAAATTACTTTCGTCAAAAATGCTGTCAATCACACTCTTTAACTGGTGATATCTATTTGAATAAGCCAGTGAGCTGTCAGCCCTGCCTGTTTTCTGGTAAAGATCACTGATCCCGTGCAGTGCAAGGAGGCGCTGTTCCGGAAGGTCGACTGTACTGCTAAATAACAGGGCCTTTTTTCTATTATCCAGGGACTTCGAAATATTACCTTTTAAAAAATGCCCCTCAGCCAGGTTGTTATAGGCCATCGCAATATTCAGTGTATCTCTTGTTTCCAGGGCAGTTTCGAGATACACTCTCAGCAGCGGCCAGGCGTCATCGAAGCGGCCCTGCTTTACAAGTGCGAGGCCGATATTACCTCTTGCAATACCCAGCCATATCTTTTGAAACGCAGAATCTCTGGATGGATTCGCAGTCAGCGCGATTAGGATCTGCTGATAGTAGTAGTGAACACTGTCATAAATATTCAGTTTCTTATAGCCCGATCCCAGAATATCCATTTGCCTGATATATACCCGTCTGTCCCAATGTAGCGCATCCTCTTTCCATCGATTTAGTCCTTCCGTTGCGTATTTTATGCTATGCCTGTAATCACCTGTCTGGTATAGTGCCGCGCTTACGCCAAAAAACCTGTTCTGTACATTGGCAAAATGATTGAAACCGATTTCCCGCTGAAGCTCCAACGACTTTAGGTTATAGAAAAGATAATCATAACCGGAGAGAATCATGTCCCCATAGAGGGCGTATAGCTCTGCGTTGAGTTGCTCATCTTTCAGGGGGTAAGCCAGTTCAATGGCATGCATGGCCAGTTCTGATCTTTTTTTAGTGGGAGCCAGCTCAAACTCCCTTTGGCCTAATACCTCAAACATCATTGTGCGTACCATAAGCCTCCTGTCGGAGTGCAATTCCAGGTATTTATAGAGTGCTGTTACAGTCCTTTCGAAGGTTTGCGGTGTCTGCTTAAACTTCATCACATCATACAGCGCCTGAGATTCCTTGCTCTGCTTAATTCCCTTCGTTGAAAAAGCTCTAATATAAGGAGCAATATCTATTTCCTGGGATTGGCACAACAAGACGCTAAACAAAAAGCTGGTCAAGAAAGCTGTTTTCAATAGTCTATCCGGGTTTGAGTTAGATTTTTCAGGCGACAAAATAGACATAAATCTTCACAGTAGCAACACGAAGCGGTTATTTCGGACATCCCGTTATTTGGGTTAGAACCATTATCGATCAGCTCAATAATTATAAATTATTTGCATCCGGGAATAGAACTTCGTATATTTAGTATCTGTTACCATATTTGATTCTTCTGCAAATACGGTCAGCGTGCTGTTGAATTGTGAAAACTGCAGTCATTTTTAAATTTTATAAATGATAGCAATAACAGATATCCTTTTCACTGATAAATTCAACAAAAACAATAAAAATGAAAAACCTGATCTTTGTTTTAGCGGCAGCTACGCTGTTAGGATCCTGCTCAAGCATGGGAGGGTCTGCCTCATTACAGGCTAAAGTTGACTCACTGCAAAAAGAACTGAAAAAGTTCACCGATGAAAAGGCGATAACCGACCAGCGGCTTATCCGATTTGATTCGCTTGATTTTGATTTCTACAGTAATCAGAAATGGGAGGATTTTACGCAGAGCCATGCGCCGGACATTAAGGTGTATTATCCTGATGGAGCTACTTCAGTGGGATTATATCCGCAACACATCGACATGATCAAAGGCCAGTTTGTGTTTGCACCGGATACAAAAATAAGAACCCATCCGGTTCGTTTCGGTAGTGGCGACTGGACTGCAGTCATTGGTATAATGGACGGTACTTTTTCCAAACCGATGCCCATTGGTGGCGGCAAAACGATTCCACCTACCAACAAAAAGTTTAAGCTCATGATGTGCACTGTCGGGCACTGGAAGGGAGGTACGATGATTGAGGAGTACCTGTTCTGGGACAACCAGTCCTTTATGAAGCAAATAGGCCTGGCAAAATAGAAGATACTTCTGCGTGTATTGAGCTATCCGATAAGATGACTGTCGGCACCGGCAACGAAGACTTCTCCAGATTAAAGGAATTTAACGGGGAGTTTTGTTGCCGGTTTTTTTGGCGTCAGCGGGAATGGGTTTATAGCCTCCTGGTGACCCTCAAACATGTATTGTTTGTTTCTTGGCATACTTGAGATTTCTCCCCTATACTACGCCCATCCACGATGTAAGTGATGTGTCTTCCATAAGAAATGTGTTAAATGCTTTGGTTTTAATTAGATTTGTTGATACATTTAGACACTGTATGCCATGAAATGACGACGCAGATTGGTAAATAATTGGACTATGATTTATCGGCCGCGATGGGGCTTAATTTGAACATGCTTAGGAGATAATTGATATGCTCAATTACTATTTTAAAGATACAATAGAATCTTTTTTAGGGAAAAGTGTTGAAGAAATAATCGGTGCAATTACTATTGCAAACGAATTTGATTCAACCCAACTTCAAAACAAATCGTGGGAGCGACAAATACCCATCCTAAAAAATGCTTTGAGGGGATATACTGGAACAATCTTTTTTGAGTTTTCCGTTCCGAGAATGGGAAGCAGAATCGATTCGATTGTCATAATTGATGACGTGGTATTTGTAATAGAATTCAAAGTGGGTGAACAAAAATTTCTTCACCAGCAGATTGAGCAGGTTTGGGATTATGCCCTTGACCTTAAAAATTTCCATAAACCTAGCCATTCAGCGATCCTCGCGCCAATTCTTGTTGCTACCGAAGCTAGAAGTTCATTTCTAGAAATAAAGGCGACATCACACGATGATAATCTTTTACTGCCCTTGAAGACTGGGGAAAAAGATCTGGGATTGATATTTAAGAATGTGGTAAGCTTTTTCAGGGGTGATTTGGCAATGAGCGGAGACGATTTTGCTAGTGGAAGCTATTCGCCAACTCCCACGATCATTGAAGCTGCTATTTCGCTGTATAATAATCATTCAGTAGCGGATATCACTCGGAGTGAAGCGGGAGTTAAGAATCTTACACTTACTACATCAGCAATTTCGGAGATTATCGAACAAGCTAAAGAGCAGCACCAGAAAGTCATTTGTTTTGTAACAGGCGTCCCGGGCGCAGGGAAGACGCTCGTCGGCTTGAAAGTTGCAACGCAACATTTGGACAAGGAGAAAGGAAATACGAGCGTTTATCTTTCAGGTAATGCACCGCTTGTGGCAATTTTGCAGGAGGCTCTGGCAAGGGATAAGGTCAAAAGAGAATCAAGCTTCGGGAGAAGGGTGACAAAAAAGGAAGCGAAGCAGGCCGTAAAATCATTTATACAAATTATTCACCATTACCGGGATGCCTATTTGGTAAATCCTGAAGCGCCATACGATCACGTCGCAATATTTGACGAAGCACAAAGAGCCTGGAATAAAGAGCAAACAATCAAGTTCATGCGACAGAAAAAGAATCAGCATGACTTCAGATATTCAGAGCCTGAGTTTCTGATTTCATGTTTGAACAGGCACGAGGACTGGGCAGTGATCGTGTGCTTAGTTGGTGGCGGGCAGGAAATCAACACGGGTGAAGCAGGTATCTCAGAGTGGCTATCTGCGATTGAAAATACTTTTAATGATTGGCATGTCTTTATTTCTCCAAATCTAACTGATTCTGAATACGCAGCAGTAGATGCGATAGAGAGACTTCAGTTAAAGTGTTCTGTCAACTATGATCAGGATTTGCATCTTGGTGTATCATTACGTTCTTTCCGATCGGAGAATCTCTCTTTGCTTATCAAGTACCTATTGGATTTGGAAGAAGAAAAAGCAAGAGTTGTTTATGAAACGATGCGTGGTAAGTATCCAATAGTTCTTACCCGGGATTTGTTTAAGGCAAAGGTCTGGCTTCGGGAAAAGGCACGTGGTAGTGAGCGATATGGAATGGTTGTTTCATCGCAGGCTCAACGATTAAAGCCATTTGCGATTGATGTAAAGTCGCCCATGAATCCCGTTAATTGGTTCCTTGATGGGAAGGATGATGTTCGATCCTCATTTTATCTGGAAGACGTCGCTACCGAGTTCCACGTTCAGGGTCTCGAATTGGACTGGTCCTGCGTCACTTGGGATGGTGACCTGAGATACGCGAAGGATGGCTGGAAAACTTTTTCCTTTAAAGGGAAGAATTGGCAAAATATCAACAATCTTGAAAGGAAAAAATATCTTATCAATGCCTACCGCGTATTATTGACCAGGGCGAGGCAGGGGATGGTTATTGTTGTTCCGGAAGGGGACTCGGCAGACCACACAAGGAAGCCTGAGTTCTACGATTCGACATTTAATTACCTGAAGCAAGTCGGTTTAGAACTTATTTGATGTTTTGAGCCTGGCTTACTTCAAAACTTTGCCTAAAAACTGCGATTGAAAAATAAATTGCCAGATTTTAGTGATTATTTGGATTTCCAATTATAGTAGTCCTCTAAATAACTGCATAATCCGCGAAGATCGGGGTGGCGTGAATTATTGTTAATGCCAAAGTAGGTAAGCATTTTTTTTAAATTGAGTATAAGTTGTTCGGCGATTTCAATTTTAGTAAGGAAAGGAAAATCATCAATCCCCGCCCCCCAAATTTGATTTCACAAAACTTCAGGGAGCGGCCTGTAGCGTGGTAGTCGGTCCGGCAACTGTCAGTACACCGTTTTTCGATACATTCATTCTGTCAATAAACACTACGCGTTCGTTGCCCGTTTGGCTGGTGCGGCCATGATACACGCAATACATCGTCTTGCCGTCGGGGCTGGTGGTCACGCTATTGTGACCGGTTCCGGTAACAATCCCACCCTGTGCCGTATTTTTTTGGAGAACGGGATTGTTTGAGGCTTTCACAAAAGGCCCCAGCGGATTGTTGGATGTGGCGTAACCCACCGCGTAATTTTTCCCGCCGAAAAAATTGGCCGAGTACATCATATAATAGGTGCCGCCTCTTCGGAAGATAAATGACCCTTCGGTCCAGCGCCGGTTCACTTCCTTGCTCGTTACAGACCGGCTTTCCCATTCTGCCTGTTTATCATCCATTTTCACCGGCGGACGCAACAACAGCACGGGTTCGCCAATGACTCCACTGAAATCAGGTTTCATTTCGACGCCATAGACCCAGCTTTCCTCAATTTCTCTAAACCATCCTTTCTTCCGTGCCCAGTCAGCCACCTCGCTTTCCACAGGATGTTTGTAAGCACAGCGTGAGTAGTATAAATAGATTTTTCCATTAGGTTCAAAAAGCACGTTAGCGTCTATGATCGGATACCGGGGATCAAAGACTGGCCGGTCGTACAGGTCGATGAATGGGCCGGTGGGCTTATCTGCCACGGCTACGCCAATCTTATAATTTTCAAGTTCATTATTCGGGTTCACTCTCCAGTGTGCGCTGTAAAATATGTAAAACCTGCCTTTGTGCTGATATACTTCGGGCGCCCAATAGTCTTTCTCGCCCCAGCCGTTTTTGTTGTCGCCAAAATACACCTGGCCCTCTTGTTTCCAGTGTACCAGATCGGAACTGCTGTATGCAGAGAACCCTTTCGTAGCGCCGCCTCCGGTTCCATACATATAATATTTATCACCTTTAACATGAAGCACATAAGGGTCGCCAAACTGCACAGGCAGGGGATTGGTGTAAGAGGTCTGTGGTGCCGACGCTGGCTGGGTCTTAGGCGTACACATGGCCAGCGTCATGCAACTTAAAATAGTCAGGATGCTTAATTTTGTCATTATTGTTGCGTATTTCTGTCTCTTATTCTAACGTTTGAACGTTATCGTCCAATTTGTCCGGGTCCGATAGAAACTATTATTTAACTTGACTTATCGGATCTTCGGGACGGCTGCAATTTAGTTCCGAAAGAGCATACTTGCAGTCTTTTTCCCGGTGGGCGTTCAGCTTATTCACGGCTCTGTGGTCCGGTCCGGACATAATGGATGTTGATACTGGCGCTGGATAGGCAGAGACACCGCTGTTCGAAGGTTGATGAAAATTGCAGACTTCCTGATAAATGCGGACTGCATGAGCAGGTGCTGGTGGAAGATGACAACAACGCCATCAGTCATGTACTCGAAATTATTGAAGCAGCCAGAAGATCTCAGGATACAGGGATGCGGATCAGGCTGAAAAGTAAATTCCCCTGGCCGATGGTGAAATAGGGAATACGGTGCCAGAGTGGTTACTATTGCACGGCCTTTTACGGTGAAATGCCTGAGGCTGCGGGGTAGTTTAATTTACCGTGCTAAAAACCCTAAACTCAGGAAAAGAACGATCTGGATTTCCGACCTTTACAGTAGCTACAACTTTCAAAAGGAACTTTAACCCAAAGTCCCGGATGGTAGGTCATGAATTTCAAGCGTTATTTGATCAATCCACTCGCAACATGGAGATACATATTGTCAAAAATTACGACGAGCTTAGCAAGCTGAGTGCTGATATAATTATCGAAGAACTCAAAAAGAAACCCGGTATGCTCTTATGCGCAGCTACCGGCGAAAGCCCCAAGGGCGCTTACCGCCTGCTCAAGCATGAACATACACTACGCCCGGAATTATTTGATACGATGCGCATCATCAAACTGGATGAGTGGGGCGGACTGCCCATGAACAACCCAGCTACCTGTGAATACTATTTGCAGGAATTTGTTGTTCGGCCGCTAACGATTCCTGAGGAAAATTATATTAGTTTTCAAAGCGACTCCCCGAAGCCCGTAGAGGAGTGCGGACGGATCCAAAAAAAACTGGACAAATCCGGCCCGCCGGACCTTTGTATCCTTGGATTGGGAGTTAACGGGCATATTGGATTAAATGAACCAGCCAGGGTATTAACTGCTGGGTGTCACGTTGCTGAGATCGCAACTTCATCACGCGGTCATTCGATGCTCGCGAATCTGGAGGAGAAGCCTTCGTATGGGCTCACTATGGGTGTGGCGGATATCTTGCTGTCACGAAGAATATTGCTATTGATTAACGGTCCGAAAAAAAAGAGCATCGTACAAAAACTTCTATCCAGGCAAATAACCTGCAGGATTCCCGCTTCCTTATTATGGCTGCATCATCATGTGGATTGTATCATTCAGGAAGATGCATACCCGGGGTCGTTACCGGTTGATAAAACATAAATCATCAGCTATGAAAAAGAGCGCTTATGTATTGCTTCCTTTATTCTTACTTGTAATTAACGCCATGGCTGCTGAACCGCCTGTCGCGCGTAGCCAGTTCAAGATTCCAACGTCTAACGGACTGATCGTATCCGTATATAATGTGAAGGCAGGGCACATTGATTATGTGTACCCTCATATTTTTGCACTGATTGATTCGGACAAGTATGTGCATCCGTTCGTAGGAAATATCACACTTAGGGGAAATTATAAACCTCTTCAGACCAGATACCTGGAGAATACCCATATCATTACCTGCCATTTCAAAGATTTTGACCTGTATTACCTGGCTTCATTTACCAGGCAGGACAAGGTGTTTTATATCATCGCCAGGGGAAATAAGGAGAAGATCCGTGACCTTGATTTCGATGCTCAAACAGGTGCGGGGACCATTGTACGTGGTATTGATCATTTGGAGAATCCGCTGGAAGATCTCCCCGTGCGAATTGATGGCAGTGCCTTAAAAGCTGCCTTTTTAAAACCTTATAAAAAAGGCGGATATGAAAAGTACTTCATGTATTCTTTCACGGATTCGCTGCATACCGATAAGACCATTCTGGAAAAAACGGCGGCAGAACTGCAAAGGGCAAATTATTCCCTGGTAGATGAGGAGCTGAGGTATATGCGAACATTGATCTCAACCTGCAAAATCCCCGCAAAGCTAACGACAGCCGAAAGGAATGTTGTAGAGCAGTCTGTCTCGGTACTGAAGATGTCGCAGGTGTCTGATAAGGAAATCTTTTCCAGGTCCCATGGTCAGATCATCGCCTCCATCCGGCCCGGTTTGTGGCATACCGCGTGGGTGCGCGACGGGGTGTTTGCCATCGAAGCGATGATAAAGCTCAGAATGTTTAACGAGGCCAGAAAAGGGCTTGAGTTTATGTTGAATGCCCGGCCAACCGGACAGTTTGTACACTATGTACACAAGGACGGCAAAGATTATGGCGCTGGAGTACCCTACGTTATTTCACTCACCAGGTATTTCGGAAACGGGCGGGAAGAATGCGATTTTAATGAGGATGGTCCGAATATCGAATTTGACGGATGGGGTCTTTTTCTTCAGGCATTTGTTCAATATATAAACACAAGTGGTGACAAGGATTTTTATAATAAATGGCGCGAATTGGTAGCCAGAGAAGTTGCCGGTCCCATCCTGCACGTGAGAGACGCAACCGGCTTGATTAAAGCTGATTCCGGTCCCTGGGAGCACCACCTGGCGTTGGTAAAAAAATATACGTTTACTACCGGAGTCAGTGCGCGCGGGCTGGAGATGTTTGCACAACTGCAACAAGTGCATCATCTCCCATATCTTGAATTCGCGAAAGGAGCTGCAGAGATGAAGCGGGCACTGAAGAAATATATGCTGATCGATGACCGGTATTTTAAGGGAAACGCAGAAGACTTCAGCACCGGAGATCATGAGTACTGGGATGGCGGTACTTTCGAAATATTTGCCAACGCCCTGATAACAGATAAGCAACTTTTCGCAAGGCACATGCAGGCTTACGACAGCACTATGCGGATAAAAGGCCCGCGGGACGGATATATCCGCTTGCGTAGCACCGATCCTTATGAAAACCAGGAATGGGTCTTTATGAACCTCCGCATTGCCCTGGCTCATTTTATGCTGGGCGAGAGGAACAGAGGCTACCAGATGACGCGTTACCTGACCAACCAGGCTTCGGCCAATTTCAACCTGCTGCCTGAAATGATCAGCAATAAGAAACAAATGCAGTTAGTGACCCCCGAATTTTATCAGTCGGAGGTTTGGTGTAATTGTATTCGTGATAAAGACGGGCAGTATATTGGCATGGTACCCATGGTGGGTTATGGCGCTGGGGCTTATCTGATATCGTTACTGACCTATTACGAAAAGTGAGGTCCGCCTGAGCTTAAATAAAAAATATACGGATGAACAATAAGATCAACAAGTGGTTACTTTTTACGTGTTTGATCTCTCAAACAGGTTTAGTCATGTCACAGACAATCAGCCAGAAAGTGGAATCGCTTTTGCGGAAAATGACGCTGGAAGAGAAGGTCGGCCAGTTGAATCAATACAATGGCGATTGGGCGGTGACGGGTCCGATTACCCGTGATGATGAAAAGCAGGAACAGATCCGGAAAGGGATGGTCGGTTCCATGCTGAATATCATGGGAGTGAATCATACGACGACCCTGCAGCAGCAGGCGCTGAAGAGCCGGTTGAAGATTCCGCTGTTATTTGGCCAGGACGTGATTCACGGGTACCGGACCACTTTTCCCATACCACTGGCGGAAGCTGCGAGCTGGGATATGGAAGCGATAGAAAGGTCAGCCAGATTGGACAGCCGACCATGCCACGGCTATTTTGTATACTTGGTGGCTGGGTACCCAGGCCGGTAATGCCATAGCCGATGTACTCTTTGGTGATTATAATCCTTCGGCAAAACTTCCTATGACCTTCCCGTTATCTGAGGGGCAGATTCCCATTTATTATAATCATTTTAATACCGGTCGACCTGCAACCAGCGATAGCGACAGGTTTTATCGCTCAGCTTATATCGACCTTTCCATTTATCCGAAGTATTCATTTGGCTACGGTTTGAGCTACTCAAAATTTGATTATAGCGATTTAAAGGTTAGCGCAACATCACTCAAAGGCTATCAAACGCTCAAAGCCAGTGTGCACATCACGAACCGCGGTAGCTATGACGGAGAGGAAGTGGTTCAGCTTTATATCCGGGATATGGTCGGTTCAGTTGTCAGGCCCGTGAAGGAGTTGAAGGGGTTTAAAAAAGTGATGATAAAAAAAAGTGAATCAATAATCGTTACTTTTGAAATTACCCCGGAAAGCCTGAAATTTTATAATGATTCTTTGATATACGATTGGGAAAGTGGCGAGTTCGAAATTATGATCGGGTCAAACTCGCGGGACCTGCTCAGTAAGAAAATAAACTGGGAGAAATAAATTATTGCTCGGAGTATCCATAATGCCGGGGCTCCATGAGGGTCAGCGTGCGGAGCCGTCCGGGAACGATTGCGCAAATAAAGGAACTTACGCGTTTGTTTCGCAGCGAATTCGGGGCTAACTTGGAGCCGCAAAACCCATGGCGGGGGTAGAACAATATTGTTGTCTATTTACATTGATTCATGGAATACAGGGAAATTGGTTGTACCGGAATGAAGGTTTCGGCGCTTAGTTTTGGCGCCTCCTCTTTGGGTGGCGTTTTTCACGAGGTAACGGAGAAAAGCGCCATGGATGCTGTGTTCGCCGCTGTGGACAACGGGATTAATTTTATCGATGTTTCTCCATATTACGGTCATCTGAAAGCAGAAATTATTTTAGGCAAAGCATTAAAAGAGATTGATCGCGAGAAGTTTTATCTATCAACCAAAGTCGGTCGCTATGGTAAAGATGGCGTGAACGCCTGGGATTATTCCGCAAAAAGATCGGTGGAAAGTGTCTATGAAAGCCTGGACAGACTGCATACGGATTATTTGGATCTCATCAGCGTCCACGATATCGAATTTTCAGATCTGGAACAGGTTTGTAAAACCACCCTGCCGGGGCTGGTGGAACTAAAATCAAAAGGGGTCGTGCGGCATGTGGGTATCACCAATCTGACGCTGCGCCATTTCAAATATATCATTGACCATGTGCCCGCGGGTACCGTGGAAACGGTGCTTTCATTTTGCCATTATTGCCTCAATGATGATGCGCTGGTGGATTACCTCGACTATTTCAGGGAGCGTAAAGTGGGCGTGATCAATGCCTCGCCATTTTCGATGGGGCTGCTGACGGAAAGGGGTGTGCCCGACTGGCATCCCGCGCCAAAACCGCTGATCGACCTTTGCAGAAAAGCTGTGGAATATTGCAGGTCAATGGGAAAGTCGATTGAACAATTAGCCATCAAATATTCGATCTCAAACCCAGAGATCGCCACAACCCTCTTCAGCACCGCCAACCCTGAGCATGTGGTTCGTAACATCAGGTGGGCGGAAGAGCCGCTGGATGAGGATTTACTGGCTGAGGTACGTAAAATTCTGGAGCCGCGGATGAGAGACACCTGGTTGAATAGCTGAAGTAAAAAAAGAACATTATGAACGCAGTGCGAATAGAAGCGGAAGGGAGAACATCCCTGGTTGATATCGAAAAACCGGTTTTAAAACCTGACGAGATCCTGGTTAAGATAAGGTACGTGGGTTTTTGCGGTTCCGATCTTAATACTTTTTTAGGACGAAACCCGATGGCCAGACTCCCCGTGATTCCCGGCCACGAGATCGGCGCAGTCATTGAAGAACTTGGCACAGAGGTTCCGCCCGGTTTTAGCGCCGGGTATGCCTGTACAATCAACCCCTATACAAATTGCGGTAAATGTTCCGCCTGTCGTAACGGGCGTGTGAACGCCTGTGAATTCAACGAAACCTTTGGTGTACAAAGAGATGGCGCCATGTGCGAATACAAGGCTGTACCCTGGTCAAAAGTGTTGGTAGATAATGCTATTACACCACGCAACTTTGCGCTGGTGGAGCCCATGAGTGTAGGTTTTCATGCAGTGGCCAGAGCGGAGGTTACTGATCTGGATTACGTGATGGTCCTGGGTTGCGGAATGATTGGCCTCGGCGCGATCATCAGAGCGGCACTGAGGGGAGCTAAAGTCATCGCCGTGGATATCGATGACCGGAAACTGGCGCTGACAAAGGAATTAGGTGCGATGTTCACGATCAACAGTGCATCGCAGTCCCTGCACGACGAACTTCAAAAAATAACGTATGGATTTGGACCCGATGTCGTGATTGAAGCAGTGGGAAGCCCGGCTACCTATGTTACTGCTGTCAATGAAGTGGCTTTTACCGGAAGGGTAATCTGCATAGGTTATGCGAAAGCAGAAGTGTCTTTTCAGACAAAATTCTTTGTACAAAAGGAGCTGGACATCCGCGGTTCCAGGAATGCATTGCCTTCAGATTTCCGGGCGGTGATGGAATATATTAAACGCGGAACCTGCCCCGTCGATAAACTGATCTCAGGGATTTTTGAACCCGGAGAGGCGCAACAGGTATTGGAGCAATGGGTTGCTGAACCAGGTAAGGTTTTCCGGTATCTGATAAAATTCTAAAAATAATTATATGAATTTCCCCATCATAGATGCTCATGCACATCTCTGGTTACACCAGGGCGCCCTGGTTGAAGGCATGCAGATCAAAAGCCTCACCGGGGGGAAGTCGTTGTTTATGGGGGAGACCCGGCAGATGCTGCCACCGTATCTGATTGATGGAAGAAATACGGCTGAAGTGTTCCTGTCGAATATGGATTACGCGCAGGTTTCCGCCGCTGTCATTACCCAGGAGTTCATCGACGGCGATCAAAGCAGCTATTTATGGGAGGTTCAGCAAAAATACCCCCACAGGTTTCTGTGTTGTGGACTCATCGACCCGCGAAAGCCGGGATATTTTGAAAGAACAAAGGCATTGATCGACCAGGGATTCAGAGCCATGAAGATTCCGGCAAACCGGCTGATCAATGATCAGTCAAGGATATATCTGAATACCGATGAGATGATGAGGATTTTCGCGCTGATGGAAGAACGCTCCCTGATCTTGTCGATAGATCTTGCGGATGGCGATCAGCAGGTTGCAGAAATGAAAGAGATTATCGCCGCCTACCCCGCATTGAAAATAGCGATCGGGCATTTTGGGATGGTCACCCGGCCAGGCTGGCAGGAACAGATCAAACTGGCTTCCAACAAAAATGTTAGGATTGAATCGGGCGGGATCACCTGGCTTTTTAATGATGAGTTTTATCCGTTTAATAGCGCGGTCGGGGCAATAAAGGAAGCGATTCAACTCGTGGGTATCGAAAAACTCATGTGGGGATCCGATTATCCACGCACCATGACAGCTATCACTTATAAGATGTCTTACGATTTTATCCTGAGGTCCGGTTTGCTGACAAAGGATGAAAAGAGATATTTCCTGGGAGAGAATGCTCGCGATTTTTATGGGTTTAATGATTTGATGTCCTTGCCTTACATCAGGAACATGTGTGAATAAAAATAAGTAACTGAGGAATGGATATTGTACGCCTGAACTTAATGGAACTATTTGTATTTGTTGGGATGCTATGTGCGGCCGCCAAACCCCCGGAGACCGTTATTATCCATTTGCCTGTCAGTAACGCCGCCAGAACCAGTTTCCGAAGGAACGCCCAGATTCCCGAATATCCGTCTGAGCAATATTACCGCATATACGAAAGAAGCGATGTATATTAGCGGGCTGCGGGAAATGCCTGCCAGGTAATCATGGTAAAGATGTCATCCTGCACAATATCCTGGTCATAAAGGACATGATAACCTGTGGTCAGGAAGTTGATCCGGAAGATCTGAGAAGATCAGAAAATTAAACCTGCAGTAAAACGGTTAAAATTGCTCAATATGATACAAGGACTTAAAGTGGCTGGGTTATGGGTGTTGCTGATTTCAACCCAGACACTGTTCGCACAGGATTTAACGCTATGGTATAATAAACCTGCGCAGAAGTGGGTGGAGGCGCTTCCCATCGGTAACGGGAGACTGGGTGCGATGATCTTTGGCGGTGCAAAACAGGACAGGATACAGTTTAACGAAGAAACCTTATGGACCGGGTACCCGCGTGATTATAATAAAAAAGGCGCCTGGCACTATCTGGACACGATCAGGAACTTATTATTTGCTGGTAAACAGGCTGCCGCCGAATCGATCGCGGAGCAACATTTTATGGGGCTGAAATCAAACGAAGGCAGCCGAGAAGCCTGGGTGGCTAAGATTAACACGATTTTCCAGAAGCCCGATAATCCGTCATTGCCGGATTATAATGATGCGGCCTGGAAGGAAATCCGCGTACCAAACTATGATGGATGGGAAGCTGAAGGTTTTGAAGGCTTGGATGGTGCAATCTGGTTTAGAACCAGCTTCGAACTGCCTGAGTCCTGGTTTGGCCGTGATCTGAAACTCGATCTGAACAGGATCACAGATGAAGATCGTACCTATCTGAACGGCCGATGGAAATATTTTATACAGGATGATGAACCGCCCGCAGCAGGGCAGTACCAGGCAAGCTATCAGCCCTTTGGCGATTTGTACCTGAACTTCAATCTGGATGAGTCAAAGATTTCTCAGTATCATCGCGGCCTGGAACTAAGCAATGCTATGGCGACGACAAGCTATACATACAATGGAGTACGATATAAACGCGAATACCTGGCTAGCGAGCCGGCGCAGGCAATAGCCGTGCATTTAACTGCAAGCAGGAAAAATAGCGTCAGTTTTGAACTTGCATTAAGCAGTCCACATAAGAATTTTTCGGTTGAAAAATTTAGCGATGGCGTATTAAAGCTGGGTGTGAAAGTCAGGGACGGCGTTTTAAAAGGAGCGGCGCTGGTAAGTTGTAACACGGAAGGTGGCGAGCGCAGTATTTCGGGAAACAAATTGGTTGTCCGGAATGCCAATGCGGTAACATTATACCTGTATGCTTATACAAACTTCAATGGTTACGATCAGCCGGTGAAGGATAATGAAGCGGAATTGCGGGCTGTATCTGCGATGGCCAGGAATGCTGGTAAATCATTTGCAGCCATTCAATCATCCCATATCAAAGAGTACCAGCGTTATTTCAACACGCTTTCTGTCGGCTTCCCAAATCCGGATCGCGGTAAAATTCACTCATTGGTGAAAAAGTATGTCAACTCCGATCCGTCGCTACTTCCGACTGATGAGCGGTTAGCCCGGTTTGCCAGTTCTGATGATCCGTCTTTTGTAGCCCTTTACCTGCAATACGGTCGCTATCTGCTGATCAGCAGTTCTCGCCCCGGTACCAGGCCGGCGAACCTCCAGGGAATCTGGAACGACCAGCTCAATCCACCCTGGGGCAGTAAGTACACGACCAATATAAATCTCGAAATGAATTATTGGCCGGCAGAGCTGCTCAATCTTTCGCCCATGCACCAATCGCTCTTTCAGATGATCCGGGAGCTGTCGGTCGCAGGACGTGAGACGGCACGCGAGTATTACCGGGCCCCCGGCTGGGTATTGCATCATAACACCGATCTGTGGCGGGGTACAGCGCCCATCAACGCCTCCAATCACGGCATTTGGGTAACCGGTGGCGCCTGGCTCGCCGATCATTTATGGGAACATTTTGCTTATACCCGCGACCTGAAATTTCTGCGCGATACGGCTTATCCAATTATGAAACAGGCTGCTTTATTTTTTAATACGTATTTAGTGAAGGACCCGCGAACAGGTTGGCTGATCAGCACTCCCTCGAATTCACCCGAGCAGGGCGGATTGGTGGCAGGTCCCACGATGGATCACCAGATCATCCGGGCGCTTTTCAAAAATACAATCTCGGCATCTGAATTATTAGGCCTGGATGCTTCCCTGCGCTCTGAGCTGAAAGAGAAGTATGCCAGGATCGCGCCAAACCAGATAGGGAAATATGGTCAGTTGCAGGAGTGGATGCAGGATATCGATGATACCACCAATAAACACCGGCATGTATCGCATCTTTGGGGGGTGTATCCCGGAAGCGAAATCAATTGGGAGAGCAGTCCGGATCTGATGAGGGCCGCAAGACAATCTTTAATATACCGCGGCGATGCCGCTACCGGTTGGAGCCTTGGCTGGAAGATCAATTTGTGGGCCCGGTTCAAAGATGCGGAACACAGTTATAATTTGATCCGGATGTTGCTGAGTCCGGCGATTGGCGGTGCTGGCAGTTACCCTAATTTATTTGACGCCCATCCCCCGTTCCAGATCGACGGAAACTTTGGTGGCGCAGCAGGTATTGGCGAATTATTGCTACAGTCGCACACGCAATACATCGATATTCTTCCGGCACTGCCGGCGGCATTGCCTACGGGGGAAATTAGGGGGGTCAGGGCAAGGGGGAATTTCACCCTGGATATCAAATGGGATAAGGGGAAGCTGCAAAAGCTCAAGGTGATCTCTTTGACGGGAGGAGATTGTCTCCTGCGTTACAACGGGAAAGTAGTGAAGCTGGCAGCCTCCAGGAATGGAGTTTATACTTTTAATGGATCACTCGAACGGCAGAAACAACTTTGATATAACAGAGGACTGCTCATATCGCGGTCCAGGGTGTAGCAGATACTAATGTAAAATTATACACTTAAAAATAGTTTAATGTGAGAACAAAGCTGATTTTTTTATGGGCTATCCTTTTTTCACTGGCTGGAACAGCCCAGGGACTGCAGGTTAGCAGTCTCCGATGTGAATACCGGAAAAATCCGTTTGGGATTGTGGAGCCGCGTCCACGGCTTAGCTGGGAAATACAGTCAACCGGGAAAGATATAGTACAAACGGCCTACAGGATCATCGTCGCCAGTGATCCCGGGTTGTTGTCAGAAAACCAGGGTGATATCTGGGATTCAAAAAAAGTCAGTAGCACAGATGCAGTGAACGTTCGGTACGATGGCAAGAGACTTCTCCCCGGCGGGACCTATTATTGGAAAGTAATGGTGTGGGATAATAAAGGAAATAGTTCACCATATAGTGATATTAGTTTCTGGCAGATGGGATTGCCCGATAAAGCAGACTGGCAGGGCGCTACATGGATCGCCTTTCAGGAACTGCCAGACAGCAGCGTTATAGTCCCTTTCGCGCATGGCAATGGGCAGAAAGCCTGGGGTGACAGACCTGATGTCTTACCTCAGTTCAGGAAGACATTTGAGATCCGCAAGCAGCTGAAAAGCGCGACGGTCTTCATTTCGGGACTGGGACAGTTTGAGTTGTCGGTAAACGGACAGAAAACCGGCGATCATTTTTTAGATCCCGCATGGGCGCAGTACAGCAAACAAGCACAGTATGTTACTTTCGATATTACCCGGCAATTGCAGCAGGGTGAAAATGTCCTGGGCGTGATGCTGGGTAATGGATTTTATTATATACCCGGGGAGCGCTACCGGAAACTAACCGGCGCTTATGGATACCCTAAGATGATCGCACTGGTGACCGTCAAATACAGAGACGGCACTTCCGAAATTATCGTGAGCAATTCATCCTGGAAAACCACAACTTCACCCATTTATTTTTCAAGCATTTACGGTGGGGAGGACTACGATGCCAACCAGGAGCAGGCAGGATGGAATAAGCCGGGTTTTGATGATAGATCCTGGAGCAATGCGCTGTCGACGAAAGGTCCGGGAAAAATGACCCCGCAGATAGCGGAGCCGGTAAAACAATTTGAACAGTTCAGGCCTGTCAGCAAGAAACTCCTCCGCCCGGGCGTTTGGATCTATGATCTGGGACAGAATTTTTCAGGTATCCCGGCGATTGAAGTGGAAGGACAAAAGGGGGACACCATACGGATGTACGTTTCTGAGCTGATCAATGAAGACGGCAGTGCCAATCAAAAAGCTACGGGGAGCCCTCATTATTACACCTATGTGCTGAACGGCAGGGGTATTGAAAAATGGCAGCCCCGGTTTACTTATTATGGTTTCCGCTATATCCAGGTTGAGGGAGCTTCACCAAACGGTGAAGATAATACATCCCGACTGCCGGTGATCAGGGATATCAGGGGTATACATATCCGCAATAGCGCCGAGACGATTGGTGAATTCTCCAGTTCTTCGGAATTGTTTAATAAAACAAATGAACTGATCAAATGGGCGATCAAAAGTAATTTGGCAAGTGTTGTCACAGATTGCCCGCACCGCGAGAAGCTGGGATGGCTGGAGCAGACTCATCTCATGGGGACGTCCATCCAATATAATTTTGATATTGCCGCTTTGTACGAAAAAGTGATCAGGGACATGATGCAGGCGCAAACCGCGGATGGAATGGTCCCTGATATAGCGCCCGAGTATGTTCAATTTGGCGGGGGCTTCCGCGACTCTCCGGAATGGGGAAGTGCTGCTGTCATCCTGCCCTGGTACACCTACCAGTGGTATGGCGATAAGTCTGTTCTGGAAATGGCCTACCCGATGATGAAAAAATATGTAGCGTATTTGAGAAGTAAATCCGGGAATCATATTATTTCGTATGGGCTCGGTGACTGGTTTGATATCGGTCCGGGCAGCCCCGGTGTTTCTCAACTGACGCCGTTGGGGGTAACCGCTACGGCCATGTATTATTATGACCTGACCATACTGGTGAAGGGCGCCGACCTATTGGACAAAAAGGATGAAGCGAAGCAGTTTCAGGATCTGGCTAGCGCAGTAAAGACTGCTTTCAATAACAAATATTTTGATGAGTCCCGGAAGCAATATGCGTCAGGCAGCCAGACCGCCAACGCGATAGCCATCTGTGTGGGTCTGGTGGACCCTGCTTATAAAGACGCAGTGCTGGAGAGTTTGATCAAAGATCTCCGGTCGCGAAACAATGCGCTGACAGCGGGCGATGTCGGATACCGGTACGTGTTACGTGCGCTTGAAGACGCTGGTCGCAGTGATGTTATTTATGATATGAACAGCCGCGATGATGTGCCCGGTTACGGTTACCAGCTAAAAAAAGGCGCCACCGCGCTCACCGAGTCCTGGCAGGCGTTTGAAAATGTTTCCAACAATCACCTGATGCTGGGACATCTCATGGAATGGTTTTATTCCGGGCTATGCGGTATCCGACAAAAAGAAGGATCGGTGGGGTTTAAAGAGATAGAGATCAAACCACAGCCCGTGGGTGATATCAAGTATGCACGGGCATCTTATAAGTCGGTGAACGGTAGGATCGCTGTAAATTGGACAAAAGAATCTGACAAATTTCACCTGAGTGTGATAATCCCGGTGAATACCGTGGCCACGGTATATTTTCCGCCGGCAAGCAAAAAGGCGCCGGTAAAGCTGGGATCAGGGTCGTATAATTTTATAGTCAACCTAAAATAACCACGTAGGAGGTTAAGTGCATTATTACAAGATTTATAGATCATATAAGATGCTGACATGTGATAATTAAAAATATAAAAACTACACATGAAACTGATTCAATTAATACTAATATTTCTGTTATCATTCAATTGGATTCCTTCCCGGGCGCAGAAAGTTGTCCCGCAGGCTGTCATGCAGAAAATATTTGAGGAAGTCAGAACGCCCTACAAATACGGACTGGTACTATTGCCTCCCGATGCGAAACATAAAATCGACTGCCCCACTGTTTACAGGTCTGGCAATACCTGGTTTATGACTTATATCGTTTTTGACGGAGGCGGTTATGAAACCTGGCTGGCGCGTAGTAAGGATCTGCTGAATTGGAAGGTGATAGGAAAACAATTGGCCTTTACCTCGCACGGTTGGGATACCCGTCAGAAGGCAGGGTACAACGCTTTGACTAACACAGAATGGGGTGGCAACTATTCCCTGAAAAAATATAGCGGGAAATATTGGATGTCCTACGTTGGCGGCTCTGGCGAAGGCTATGAACCCGAGCCATTGGCAATAGGGATGGCCTACACCACGAAGAAACCGGATCGTGCCTTTGCCTGGGACCGTTTGCCCAATGCTGTTTTAACTGCCAAAGACCCGGATGTGCGGTGGTGGGAAAACAGAAATAAATTATTTAAGAGCACTGTCATTGAAGACCGCGATCGACTTACCGGCAGCCGGTTTGTAATGTATTACAACGCGGTGGGGGATTCGCTGCCAGATAACAAAGAAACCCGCTGGTATGAAAGAATAGGTATGGCTGTCTCCAATGATATGGTGCACTGGACAAGGTTTTTGAAAGAGCCTGTGGTGCATCATCCCGCGGGTATTACGGGCGATCCTGTGATTCAGAAAATTGGAAAAATATGGGTGATGTTTTATTTCGGCGCTTTCTGGCAGGGGCGGTCAGACGCCTTTAACCGGTTCGCCTGTTCTTATGATCTGATTCACTGGACCGATTGGAACGGGGACGACCTGATCCGGTCATCTGCGGCGTTCGACAAAAGATATGCACATAAATCCTTTATATTGAAATATAAAGGAGTGGTCTATCATTTTTACTGTGCGGTGGATGAAAAGGATAATCGCGGTATCGCAGTGGCTACATCGGTTGACAAAGGGCAGAGTTCCCTGCATTTTGATAACTGACAGATCTGGCAGATCTGCTTATTTCATGTCGTAAGCCGCCAGGTTTTCCCGGAGTGCCGAATTTTATACCTTCTCAATTTCCAATTTTATCCTATTTTTGCCCGATTTTTCATTTCAAACCTTTCGACATGTCTGATAAACACAAACCCGCAATTTTATTATTGGAAGACGGAACCGTTGCTGAAGGATTGGCATTCGGCGCTATCGGAACCACAACCGGCGAGATTTGCTTTAACACTGGAATGACGGGCTACCAGGAAGTGTTTACTGATCCCAGCTATTTTGGCCAGATCGTGATCATGAACTCAGTACATGTGGGGAATTATGGCGTTTTTGATCAGGACGTTGAGAGCAATGGTGTGAAGATCCTCGGCGTGATAGCCAAGAACCTAAATGAGAACTATTCAAGACGGAAAGCAAAAGGTTCGTTGCAGCAATATCTGGAAAAGAACAATATCGTATCAATTCACGGGGTGGATACCCGGGCCCTGGTTGCTCACATACGCACAAAAGGTTCTATGAATTGTATTATTTCCTCGGAAATTTTTGATATCAATGAACTGAAAAGCAGGCTTGAAGCGGTGCCTAATATGAACGGACTGGAACTGGCGTCAAAAGTCTCGACACCCGAGCCTTTTGCCGTAGGAGAACCCGATGCAGACCTGAAGATCGCAGTACTGGATTATGGTACGAAACAGAATATTCTGAAAAGTATTGCTTCACGTGGTGCGTATCTGAAAGTTTTTCCCGCAAAGACAACCTTTGAAGAGCTGAAAGCTTTTAACCCAGACGGTTATTTCCTGTCAAATGGCCCTGGCGACCCGGCTGCGATGGATTATGCGGTGGGGACCATTCAGCAGATGATCGAATCTGAAAAACCCCTTTTCGGTATCTGCCTGGGTCACCAGTTGCTGGCGCTCGCTAACGGTATTCCTACCTTTAAGATGCACCACGGACACCGGGGACTCAATCACCCTGTAAAAAACCTGGTGACTGGAAAATCTGAAATTACGAGCCAGAATCATGGTTTTGGTGTAGATCCTGAAGCGGTAAGAACCGCCAGTGGCATAGAAGTGACCCATATCAACCTGAACGATCAATCCATCGAAGGTATCCGCATGACAGGTAAACCGGCCTTTTCTGTGCAATACCATCCGGAAAGCACGCCCGGCCCCCATGATTCCAGATACCTTTTTGATGATTTCATCGGAATGATCAAACAATACAAAGAGTCACAGGCCAGAAATAATCAATAACCAGGGAATCGCACTTAGGTTGGAATTTCTTTTCAGGATGATATCTTCCTGGATTATCGTGTGGCCGCTTCGTCCTGCAAACGCATCAATTAAAAAAAGGCACCTGTTTAAACAGATGCCTTTAATTTTTATGCGTTTATCGAGAAATTTGATAAAAATAGACGAGGTCAGAAAACGCCCATATACTGTAACAAATTAATCCGCTATTTAGTTGAATCTTTTCCGGCTGCCGGTGCAGTTGCTGCGGGGACCCCACTGCTAAACGGAACGGCGGGCGCGGCCTGCTGTTGTTGTTGAACCGGACGGGTGCTGATATCCTGTAATCTTCCGCCGACATCGCTTGATTTGGATCCGGATATAAAGAAAGTCGATAGCAGGCTCAAAATGCCAATGGCCGCAGCAAAAATCCAGGTTCCCCTTTCCAGAACGTCATTGGTCTGTTTCACGCCCATGAACTGAGTGCTCACTCCTGCGAAGCTGCCAGCCAGCCCACCACCTTTGGGGTTCTGGATCAGGACAATCAAACCCAGAGCCACGGCAGCAATAACGATCAATATTACGAATAAAGTGGTCATAAAGATTTCTTTAAATGTTCGATTTTGGCTGCAAAATAAGCTCTTTTAAGGGGATTTTGCAAACTTAATTTATGATATACTGCCAGCGCGTTCGCCCGGTTTCCCTGTTTTATCCAAATCTCCGCCATCGCTTCCGTGATTGCGTTTTCGCCTGTCAATGATTTGCCCGCCATTTCCTCTACTTTCCTTTCTTCTTTTCCCACCAGACGGGCGCTTCTTTCCGCTTCGGGCAGCCTTTTCATTTCTTTCAGCCAGTCTGTAAAACTCCTCAGTTGCTGAGTAAAATGATCTCGCGTGTTTTTGTCGTCCGAAAGTTTAATACCCTGAGACGCAAAGTAATCAACCGTGTGATAAGGGGTGAACACTAATTCAGTATTCCTGGCGTCCTGAGGCAGGATCGTAAAAGTCGGTAAAGGCTGCTCCTTATCTGCAACTGCTGCGGCTTCTGGATCCCGGGAAGGTAGCGTATCGGATACATCAGGTTCCACGGTTGGTGTAACCGGGGCAGATGGTGGCTCTGTAATCACCGGCAATATTTCCTCCTGGCCTGTCGAGTCCGGTTCAGCGGCATTAGACCCGGGCAGGTTGTCCGCGTTTTTCTTTTCCCAGGGGCTGAGGACGGGTTTTTTAGTAAACCAGTAGTGGAGTGCGGCAGGATTGCTAAAGTACAATAGTGTTTTCTGCCATTGTTGCTCCCAGGAAGGATTATCCTCGTCCTTCAGTTTTTGAGCCAGCAGTAACTGAACTGAACCGGAGTAGGGCTGTGACTGAGCAAGGTCTGATAATTCCTGCAGACTGCAGTCCCCGAGTTCCCGGGACAAGAATGAATTCGATATTGCATTCAAAAGGTTCCGCATGTACTTAATTACCAGTTTGAGAATATCCGGTTAAACATATCATCTGTAAGATCTCTCAGCATTTGCGTTTCAAGGCTTTGCTCGGCCTGTTGCAACGACATGCTGCCCGAGTAATCAAAACTTCGGGTAACCGTGTAAGGCGGGTTGGTCCGTTTTCCCGATTTTTTGTCCAGCACCACCAGACTAATATTGACATTCAGCCTGTTCATATTGACCTGCTGATTGGAAATACCTGAGGTTGAAAAACTATAACCTGTGATCGTGCCCTCAATATCCCAGTCGGCATTGTCATTGTTGGTCTGCGTCAGTTTGGTCTGGCTGGAGATTTTCTGCCGCAGTTTATCGGTGAGTCTCGGCGCCAGGGTCGGGTTGACATATCCCGCTTTATTTTCAATAAATTTTACCCGTACAACATGTACCGAATCAGGGATACTCACATCTTTAAAGCGATAAACGCCACAGCCTGTTTGAAGCCAGACAAAAACCGTCAGGACCGCCACGGCCAAAATCGCGAAAAATTTTTTATAGATCTTCGATGTCATATTCCTTTAATTTTCTGTACAGGGTTCTTTCACTGATTCCCAGATCCAGCGCAGCATCCTTTCTTTTGCTCTTGTGCTTTTTCAGGGCCTTAATGATCAATTCTTTTTCCTTGTCCATAATATTTAGACTTTCCTCTACCTCTTCAGGCTCCTGGATATCATGGTCCATTATTACGGGGATATGTTGCTGGGGAGATGGGGGGGCAGCAATAGCTGCAGAGTTCACCAATGGGTGATAATTTTCGGGAGCCGAGCGTAGTTCGTTGAGGTTATTCACCAGTTCGGGATGCTGTTCGGCAACCTGCGGGTTCTGGAGGATCTCCACAAACATCCGCTTTAGTTCGTTGACGTCCTTCTTCATGTCAAACACCACCTTATACAGAATTTCCCTTTCATTCTGGAACTCATGGGTTACCTGGTTTTGCACTACCATCGGTAGCCTGTTGTTGGAGTATGGCTGCAGGTAGCGTCCAAGTTCTTTTGCGCTGATCGATTTATCCTCCGAAAGCACTGAAACCTGTTCAGCGATATTCTTTAGTTCACGGACATTTCCAGGCCAGGGATAGGTGAGGAGGAGGTTTTTGGCATCGTCTTCAAGCTGGACCGACTGGGTTTTGTATTTATCAGCGAAATCTGATGCGAATTTTCTGAATAGTAGCACGATATCTTCTTTGCGGCTGGCCAGTGAGGGAACCCGGATGGGCACCGTGCTTAAACGATAGTAAAGGTCTTCCCGGAATTTGTTGTGCTCCACCAATTGAAGCAGGTCTTTGTTTGTGGCAGCTATGATCCGTACATCTGTTTTTTGCACCTTACTGGACCCTACCCGGATGTATTCTCCCGCTTCCAGTACACGAAGTAATCTGGCCTGTGTACCCAGCGGTAACTCACCGATTTCATCCAGGAAGATGGTACCGCCATTCACCGTTTCAAAATAACCTTTCCGTGAATCGACTGCACCGGTAAATGAACCTTTTTCGTGACCGAAAAGTTCGGAATCGATGGTGCCTTCAGGAATAGCGCCACAATTCACAGCTATGAACGGGTTGTGCTTTCGGGCGGAGAGTGTATGAATAATAGATGAAAAGGCTTCCTTTCCCACACCGCTATCACCGATGATCAGGACGGTCAGATCCGTATTGGCGACCTGAATCGCGACCTGTAGCGCGTAATTCAGGCCAGGCGCATTTCCAATGATACCAAACCGGTTTTTTATTGATTGCAGATCCATAACTGATGATCTTTTTTTACTTTTTTGGAGCCTGATAACGCGATTAAAACCCTCGCACCTTATTCCATTACCGAAGTTACGGGTTCCTGTATTTTTCCGAACAGCGTTGCCTGTGTGCAATCCTGAATCGTCACGTTGATGTATTGACCTTTTCTTAACCCATGATCGTTTTTAGGAAAGACAACCACTTTATTCTGAGAGGTGCGTCCCACCCAGCTTTCAGCGCTCCTTTTGCTGTCTCCATCGATCAGCACCCTGTAAGTCTTACCAATGTCCTGCTGATAGTTTGCCAGTGAAAGGGTGTTTTGTTTATCAATAATTTCCTGAAGCCTCCTTTTCTTTACATCCAGGGGAATATCATCCACGTACCTCCTCTGAGCCAGTGTTCCCGGGCGCTCGCTATAAACAAACATATAACTCAGGTCGTAGCTGCTGTAATCCATGATCCGCAATGTGTCCTGGTGGTCTTCCTCCGTTTCTGTACAAAATCCTGCAATAATATCTGAAGTAATACTGCATCCGGGCAGGATCTTCCGGATCTGGTCGACCTTATTCATATACCATTCCCTCGTATAAGTGCGATTCATTAACTGAAGCACCCGGGTGGAACCGCTTTGTACAGGCAGATGAATACATTTGCAAATATTTTCATACGATGCCATGGTATGCAGGACCTCCTCGGTAATGTCTTTGGGGTGGGAGGTGGAAAACCTGACCCGCAGATCGGGCGATATATTTGCTACTATTTCCAACAGTTTTGCAAAGTTGACAGCGCTGCCTTCATCGCCCGGCTCGTATAAATAGGAATCCACATTCTGCCCGAGCAGCGTTACCTCGCGATATCCGTTTTCAAATAGTTCGGTACATTCCCGGAGGATGCTCTCCGCATCGCGACTTCTTTCCCGACCCCTGGTAAATGGCACCACACAGAACGAGCACATATTATTGCAGCCCCGCATGATGCTGACAAAAGCCGTGATGCCATTGCTGTTCAGTCTTACCGGAGAAATATCGGCATAAGTCTCTTCCCGGCTCAACAGGACATTTACCGTTTTTTGTCCGGACCCCGCATCTTCCACGAGTTGCGGCAGGCTGCGATAAGCATCAGGCCCAACAACAATATCGACCAGTTTTTCTTCTTCCAGAAACTGTGATTTAAGCCTTTCCGCCATGCAACCCAGAACACCCACCAGGATACCAGGGTTGCCGGATTTCAGTTTCTTAAATTCACTGAGTCTCTTTCTCACGGTCTGTTCTGCCTTTTCGCGAATGGAGCAGGTGTTGATGAAGATCAGGTCGGCTTCCTCCAGGTTTCGGGTAGCGCCAAAGCCCTCCTTATTCAAAATAGCAGCCACAACTTCGCTGTCCGCGAAATTCATCTGACATCCATAACTTTCTATATAGAATTTCTTCCGGTATTCATTCGGATCTAAAGCAAACGGTGCAAAAGCCTCGCCCTGTCTTGCCTCATCGTGTTCCTTTTTTACGAAAACTTCCAACATTAAATATAATTTAAAGGGAAGCAAAGATAATAAAATTCGTATAACGATATGACAGTATGACAGGTGTTATTTCAGCGGGGCTTTAATGATCGTTTTTATAAGTGGCAAACTTCGCCGGATTGTCTAAAATCCCTCATTTAACCCGACAAAACCAGGAATTTGGCCGATTAGTTATTCATTAATTTGGCGTCCTTGCAGAATCAGGGCTATCGACAAAATTTCGTTAAAATATTTTAAATCTCTCGTAGCAGGCTCTCTCGAGGTTCTCCCGGTCATCGGGATGGGCGATCTGGATCAATGCTTTTGCCCGCTGGCGAAGGTTCTTACCGAAGAGAAAGGCTACGCCATATTCAGTCACCACATAATGCGCGTGCCCCCGGGTTGTGACTACGCCGGCGCCTTGCTTCAGCCAGGGAACAATCCGTGGAATGCCTTTTCTGGTCCGGCTGGTGATGGCGGTGATCGGTTTTCCACCTTTGCTCATAGCAGCTCCCCGCATAAAATCCATCTGGCCGCCAATACCGCTGTAATGATAGGTGCCGATACTGTCTGCGCAGATCTGGCCTGTAACGTCTACTTCAATCGCGCTGTTAATGGCGATTACCCGTTCATTTCTCATGATCACGTTAGGGTCATTTACGTAATCCAGGTCGAGAAACGCGAAAGCAGGGTTATCGTCCACGACGTCGTATAATTTTCTGGTTCCGTTGGCAAAGGAAGTTACCGATTTATTAGGATGGATTTTTTTGCATTTGTTGTTGACCACATCATCCAGATAGAGCTGGATAATACCATCGCTGACCATTTCGGTGTGTACTCCCAGGTTTTTGTGGTTCCTGAGGTTTTTCAGTACCGCGTCGGGAATAGTGCCGATGCCTACCTGCAGGGTGCTTTTGTCATCGATTAGCTCAGCAATATATCGCCCGATCTGCAGCTCATCTTCGGTTGTTTTTGCTGCATAATCTGTTTCCGGTAGAGGTTCTTCATGCCAGACGAGTTTGGCAAACCGGTCCACGTGGATCATGCTGTCGCCGTGGGTACGGGGCATCCGGGGATTGACCTGTCCAATAATGAAACGGGCGTGGTCAACAGCCGAGCGTGCAATATCTACCGAGGTGCCCAAAGAACAGTATCCGTGTTTATCGGGCGGGGAGACCATGACCACGGCGCCATCCAGAGGTAGCAGCTCTGAATTAAACAGATCGGGGATATCACTCAGAAATGCTGGTATGTAATCTGCCCTGCCGCTACTGACGGCTTCGCGGACGGGAGCGGATACAAAAAGACTGTTGACAAAAAACGATTCTGCGAATTCGGGATTGGCGATCTCAATGTTCCCCTGAACGGTGATACAGACAATCTCCACGTTCCGGAGTCTGCCGGCCTGCCGGGCGAGCTCTCTGAATAAAAAAACCGGCGTAGCGGCACTGCCGTGGAAGAATACCCTGGAACGGCTGGAAATCAGGGATATGGCTTCTTCTGCTGATACATATGAGTCCTGTGTCATAGCAAACGTTTGTTTGCAAAACTAATGCAGGCTTTTTGTTTAAACTATGATTTTTAGCAGGTTAGTCTTTTTTTCAGGAAATCATCTCACCTAAAATTACTAAGGATCGTTTCTATTTTCATGGTACCTTCAACTCCGTTGATCAGCTTTTTATCTTTTGTATAAAAAGCATGAAAGGGCAGATTTCTGATACCGTAAAAGGTGGGCAGCACATAGGCATAATCCCTGCCTACCAGGATATTACTATAGTTCCCCAGCTTGTAGTGATCGGCAAATGCTTTCATTTTGGCCAGGGGGAGCGGTGTGGTCATCACGATCTGGATATCTTTGAATTTGTCGATATTTTTGATCATTTCTTCTGTCTCATGTTTGCAGTGGTCGCATTCCGGACTGAACACAACAATTAACAAGGGTTTCTTTTTATCAAGTCTCGACCTGAGTTCGAACGCGCTGCTATCTGCATTCAGCAGCCTGACAGAAGGTATGGTTCTAAGTTTTTGGTAGGGCGCCATTCTCTGGGCAGATACAAAGGGTCCCCACAGTAACAGCAAGGAAAAATACATCCAGTATTTCATAAGAAAAAGGTTTAAGCAGGTTGGCCAGGCCACCCAAGTTCTGCAAAATAGGAAATAAGCGCTAAAGTTTACTAAAAAACGGGTTAAAGTTTTGGTGCATTACGAGTTTGTCGTAATATTTGCAGTGAATTCGTAAATTATGGAAAAATTAACGGTACAGGAAGAGCAGGTGATGATAGCTGTCTGGAAGACAGGGGAGGGTCACGTAAAGGCTTTTATGGAAAAGATGGATGCGCCCGGACCTTATACAACGGTGGCATCCACCATGAAGAACCTGGTGAAGAAAGGATATTTGACCAGCAGGCTTTTTGGCAATGTTTACGTGTATAAACCCGCTGTATCGGAGGAGGAGTATAAGCGTCGGTTTATGGGTAATGTAGTGCGTGATTATTTCAGCAATTCTTACAAAGAATTAGTAAATTTCTTTGTGGATAGTAAGAAGATCTCCGCCAGGGAATTGAAAGAAATTCTCCGTCTGATCGAGTCCGGCAAGAAAAAGTAAAGCCGGTAGTGACGCTGGTGAATTTCCCGGCGTCTATCCGAGCCCATAAAACATTTATCATTTACACCTATATTTTGTAACGATGACGCCTTTTATTGAGTACCTGCTGAAACTCAACATCTGTCTGACCATCATATTTCTGTTTTACAGGATTTTCCTGGCCAGGCTTACCTTCTACCGGTGGAATCGCTGGTATTTACTCGGGTATTCTTTACTCAGCTTTTTCATTCCCCTGATCAATATTCTGCCCGGGTTACAAAAAAAACAATGGGACCACCATTCACTGGTCGTTTTGATACCGGCGCTTGAGGTCAATACCCGGTCCATGGGAACCAGATCTACAGGTCTCCATTCCGGTTGGGATTGGTGGTTCGTTGTATTTGCAGCGGGAGCTTCCGTTTTGCTGATCCGCTTTTTTGCGAAAGTGCTAGCATACCACCAGATGAGAAAACGGGCCACCCTGATTTCACAAGGTATTGCCAGGATATATCAGACCGGCGATTCAATGAGTCCGTTTTCTTTTGGCAATTCAATTTTTTTGAATAAAGATCAGCAAAGTGATACCGGTCTCGAAGAAATCATCCGGCATGAGTTTGTGCATGTGCGTCAGAAGCATAGTATTGATATTGTCTGGTGTGAGCTTTTGTGTATCATCAACTGGTTCAATCCCTTTGCCTGGTTACTGAGGAGGTCCGTGAAACAGAACCTGGAATTTATCGCGGACCAGGAGGTTGTTCGGCAGGGCTGCGATTCCAAGACTTACCAGTATTTGTTGTTGAAAGCGACGGGGAACAACGATTTTGCCTTTGCCGCACCTTTCAATTTTTCATCCCTCAGGCGGCGGATCATCATGTTGAACTCGTTGAAGAGTGCCAGGATACATTTGGTCAAATTCTTATTTATTCTCCCCGTTCTTGCCGTTATTTTGCTGTCATTCAGAAAAGATTCACAGGCTAAAGTGCCGGGAGGTCAGATCCCTGTAGCACTTTTTGTAGCAGATACCGTTAAGCCGGTTGTAGCGCCTGAGGGTTTGCAGGATCTGCAGCAGGCTGCTTCCGGTAAGCCACCGGGATCTCCCGCAAGACTGAAGTTTGCTCACCAGCAAGGAGAACCCCTGATACTGGTCAACGGGTCTGAATTGCCTCAGGGTATAACGATCAGGGATATAAATCCCGATGATATTTATTCGATTGATGTGTTAAAAGATGAGAAAAGCAAAAATGAGTTTGGCCCGAAGGCAAAGCATGGTATTATTAAGATTACCCTGAAGCCTGGGGTCAACTTAAAAAGTCGCCAAAAAGTGAATATTGTCAGAGACAGTGCAAATTCTTCATCGCCGGTCCTGATGATCCGATCGCTTGGAGATGCCGAACCCAACACGAAGGGAGGCACTCAGACTCTACCCCGGACTTCTGGGGTGGTTTCAGGCATAAGGATCGCGAGGGATACGGCGGGCTCCGGACTCAGCCTAAGGAACGCCGTTACACCGCTTTTTGTGCTGGATGGTTCTATAGTTTCCAGGGAAAAGATCAATAGCCTGAGGCCCGAATCGATTGAAAGTGTGACTGTTCTTAAAGGCGCTTCAGGCGCCAGTGCTTACGGTGAGCAAGGAGTGGATGGCGTAGTTGAAATCAAAACAAAAAATCTTCTGCTTCGGTTGGAGCCTTCTCCAGAAGAAAAGAAATGAAGACCTGCTTTAAGTTAGTGGATACGCGCACCGGTCACTTGAAATTAGTTCGACGGATCACATCATTTTTTCGCGACGGGATTCTTGAATAATCACTGATTGGAGATATTATTTGCGGGTTTCGCTTTTTTCGTCAGTGCAAAAAACAGGCTGATGATGCTGAAGCCTATCCAATACAAATAAATACCCAGGTGAAACTTTTCACCCAGCAGTCGATGGGACAGGTCTGTGCGGAAATCCCGGTAAGTAAAATACAAACCGGCAAGGCATACAAGGAAAAACGACCACATCACTAATTTTCCCGCAACAGGTTTCAACCTCTTGTCCAGGAAATACAAAACAGCCAGTACCAGCAGCATCAATCCAAAACAGACCAGGGCGCCCTGCCACCAGATCTTAAAGAAGCGATACTCTTTGTAAAAAAGGTTAACACCCAGTCGGCCTACCATCGAAATACCAGAACACAATATTCCGGAAACCAGGGAAAGGCCTGCCAGCGTAAGGATCAAAATGGGATATCGCCGTTTCAAAGTTGGTGGTTTCAGATGAGTGAAATGAAAGCTCTTCCTATATGTTGCAGCTATTAACTACTCTGCCAATTGATAAATATTACGCAGGTTTCTGCCCTGACCGTCATAATCAAGTCCGTAACCTACTACAAATTTGTCCGGGATTACAAAACCAATATAGTCCATTGGAATTTCATAACGGGTCATTTCGGCTTTGTGCAGTAAGGCCGCAACTTTAAGCGAGCGCGGTTGCTGATGCATCAGTTTAGGCAGGAAAAAATGCAGGGTCTTGCCGGTGTCGATAATATCCTCTACGATGATCACGTCCTTTTGGTGGAGGTCCTCATCCAGTCCGATCGTGGTGGCCACATCTCCCGTTGACCTGAGACCTTTATAGGATACCAGTTTAATAAAACTTATTTCGCATTCGATGGACAGGAGCTTAAAAAGATCTGCGGCAAACATAAAGGATCCGTTCAGGATGGAAACGAAATACACTTTCTTACCCTGGTAGTCGCGGTTAATGGCGTCTGCGATTTCTTTAATTCTTTGTTGAATCTGGTTTTCAGTCAGAAAGATAGTGAATTGTTTATCGTGGACTCGGACTTCAGACATAGCGGGTTTTATTACACGTCTTTTTGAGAAATTCGGTTCTGCACCTAAACGCAGTACCCGGATGCCGATCAGTATTAGTTTGCTGCCATGTGGCTCCTGGTTGCGGGGTCCTGCAAATATAATTTAGATCCCGCTATGGGGGAAGCGTTTTTAGTTAGTTTATTGTACTTCAGCAGAGCCTCGAGCCTGATTCCTTCAGTCTGCGCAATATCATATAAATTTTCACCTTCTTTGACCACGCGATATGATTCTTTGCCAAACATCCGCTTTAACTGCAAGTACACCAATTGATCGTTCATGGCGATGGTTGCGGGCTCCCGGAAATCATTAAAGCTGTATATCCACCGATCGGGCATATTGAATTGCCGCGCCAGATCGACAAAAACAGTTCCTTTCCTCACGAAGACCACGCGGGTATCATTGATCCTGAATTCGCCTTCGGGATATTTTACGGTCTCAACTTTTGCAATGGCCTCATTATTCTCTTTATTTGAACCTTTGGCCAGGAATTCTTTCACATCTGCCGGCATGTCTGCCCTGCCCAAAGCCATCAGGGTATATTGTTCGAGGTCATATTTTTCGATCAGGCCAATGATCAGTTGCGGGTACCTGGGATTGGTTGCATAGCCCGCATTTTTAAGTCCGTAAGCCCAGCCTTTGTAATCGGTGGGATCCAGTGTAAACAATGCGGCATAACGTTCACGGCCTTTTAGAAAATCGGAGTGGTCAATATAAGATTGTTCGGAGTTTTCGTACTTCATGAACTTTTCATTCTTAGCATCATCGTCATGGAGCACATAAGGGCCCGTATATCCCGATTTGCATTTGATGCCGAAATGATTATTGGATTTCCGGACGAGCTCGCTTTGGCCGGCCATCGTTTCGTGGATACCCTGAGCCAGTTTGATGGCAGCCGGAACACCGGTTCTTTTCATTTCCTGGATGGCAAGTCCGCGGTAATTGCGGATGTAGTCACTGATGACATCCGCCTTTTGGGCAGTAGCCATAATAACGGCAAGTAAGCACAGGAAGATTGCGTTGAGTCTAAGGATCATCTTTTGAACAATTACAGTTTTCGCAACAAATAAAGCCCGTCTCGTATTGTCAGAACCACTTTGTCGATACCGGCCCTTTGCCGGATATGTTGATTAAATTCTTTTATTCCTTTAGCACTTTTTCCTTTAGGCTCCGTCTCCAGCGCCTTCCCGTGAAAAAGTATATTATCCGCTAAGATAATACCATTTTTTCGAATATGAGGAAAAATTTCTTCAAAATAGTCAATATACCCTGGTTTGTCAGCATCCAGAAATATCAGGTCCCAGGTCTCATCCAGGGTTGGCAGAATCTCTGTTGCCTCTCCAATCAGCAGCTTTATTTTTGGGAATAACGCAGATTTTCGGAAAAAATTGTGTGCGAATGCGGCTGTTTCTTTCCGGTTCTCAATGGTGAACAGCAAGCCATCTTCAGCCAGACCATCGGCCAGGCAAAGAGCGCTGTACCCGGTAAAGGTCCCGATTTCCAGGATCCTCCTCGGTCTGAGCATCCAGCTGATGTTCTTCAGAAGCTGACCCTGCACCTGTCCGCTCAGCATATGAGACTCAGGATATTGTATTTGTGTAAACTTTGCCACCTCGGCCAGTAGATCATTCTCCGGGGTCGAAAATTCCTCGGCGAAAGCATTTACGATAGGATTTATGAGTTCCATAGGCGTGATTTTTTGCCGTAAGGAATTTTAATTAATGAACGGTTCCCTGTTCCAGCTTATCTACGCTAACCCGTTTTGAAATGAAATAGAGCCCTATAAAAGTCAGGAGTGCATTTACAATGATCAGCTCAAGTCCGATTTTGTAGTTTCCCAGCCATTGTTGTTTGTTTACTCCTTCATCAATAATAAACGAAATGATGGGAGCCGCAAAACACACGATGGGAACCTGTTTATCCACCGGCCGTCGTTTGACAAAGATTCCAAACGCGAATAATCCCAGCAGAGGGCCATAGGTATAGCCTGCTATTCGAAGGATGACATCAATAATGCTCCGGCTGCCAATCCAATAAAAAATGAGTACAAAAATCAGGAACAGAAGCGCAAAAACGAGGTGCACCCGCTGGCGGAACCTCTTTTTTTCTTTTTCTGACATGGATTCGCGACGGTTGATGCCGGCGATATCAATACAGAAAGAGGAAGTCAGTGCAGTCATGGCGCCGTCGGCACTGGGAAACAGCGCGGAGATCAGGGCGATGATGAAAACAATAGACAAGGCGTTTGGCATATGGTGGATGGCCAGTTGGGGGAAAATGCCATCTCCAAGTACATCTTTATTGTCCAGCAAAAATTGCTTCACAGGTTTGCCATCCCTGATGACTTCGGTAAACTGGCCGCCTACCGTCTGGCCGTAGAGGTAGAGCAAACCGCCCATATACAGGAACATGCCGATAACCACGAGCATGATGAACGCGAGGGATACCATATTCTTTTTTGAATCCCGCAGGTTCGTAACTGAGATACTCTTCTGCATCATTTCCTGGTCGAGTCCCGTCATCGAAAGCGTGATGAACATACCCGCCAGAATCTGTTTTGGCCAGAACAGCGTTGAGTTTACATCCGTATGAAATACTTTTGATAATCCCTGGCTGCGCAACATATTGAGGCTGTCAGGAATGCTTATATTCATTTGGTGTAATATAAAAACGATGCCCGCAATAAGCCCCACGAGCATTCCGGTAGTTTGCAGAGTGTCCGTCCAGACAATAGTTTTAACCCCACCTTCAAAGGTGTAAAGTATGATCATGATCAGGATGATCAGGGTGGAAACCCAGAACGGGATGCCGAAGCTGTCCAGGATGGTGGTCTGTAAAATAACAACGACCAGGTAAAGTCTGGCGGTCGCGCCCAACAACCTCGAGATGATAAAGAACCAGGCGCCGGTTTTGTAAGACATCATGCCCATCCGGGTTTTCAGGTAACTGTAAATGGATGTCAGTTTAAGCCGGTAGTAGAGGGGAAGCAAAACAAATGCGATCAGCAGGTAGCCGATGAAATAGCCGAATACGATCTGCATATACGCAAACGAATTAATACCGACTGCACCCGGCACGCTTACGAAGGTCACGCCGCTAAGCGATGTGCCAATCATCCCAAATGCCACGAGCATCCAGTTGCTCCGGCGGTTGCCAATAAAAAAGGATTCGTTATTGCTGTTTTTGCTGGTCTTCCAGGCTACCGCAAGCAAAAGAATGAAATACAGGATCACCACTGAAAAAAGAAAACTCGCAGACATAATTGCACATTGTTTTAGAACTCCTTCGAATCAAAATAATTTTTGAAGATAGGGAAAAATGATTTCCTTGTTTTAAATATTTTGGTTTGATAATTTGCTGAGCCACTAAGCTTTAATTATCTTTATTTTCCGAACAAGATATTTTTACATTCAAAAATTCCGGCAGAATAATTTATGGAGCTATTAAAAAGAAGATTTAAGGAGCAGGCAGATAAACTCGGCGCTGAAATAAAAGAAATCCTCAGGGAGCATGGTGACACGGTTATCGAACAAACAAAACTGTCCCAGATATACCAGGGGATGCGCGGAATGACAGCTCTGGTTACGGAGACCTCCTTACTGGACGCCAAAGAGGGGATTCGTTTTCGGCAGCGCCGCATCCCAGAACTCAGGGAAAAACTCCCGAAGATGAGAGGGAGCACTGAACCACTTCCTGAGGGATTGTTCTACCTGATGCTCGTGGGTGAAATGCCAACCGAAGATGAAGTGGAGCATCTTAGTTCCGTCCTCCAGCGCAGGAGCCATGTGCCCACTTATGTTTTCGAGACCATGGGTGCTTTGCCCAAGGATACACACCCCATGACGATGTTCGTAGTGGGGGTAATGGCACTGCAGAACGAAAGTCATTTTGCCAAAGGTTACGCGCAGGGGACCCTGTCGAAAAAAGATTATTGGGAAGCGACCTTTGAAGATACCCTGGATCTGATCGCCAGGATACCTCATATCGCGGCTTATGTGTACAGGCGGAAATACAAGCGCGGCAAGGCTTTGCTGCCTGATGGCCTGCTCGATTGGGCGGGCAACTTTGCGCACATGCTGGGTTATGACAACGATGATTTTAAGGAGCTGATGAGGTTGTATATGGTGATCCATGCCGATCATGAGGGCGGGAATGTCTCGGCACATACCACCCACCTTGTGGGTTCCGCACTCAGCGATCCTTATCTGAGTTATGCAGCCGGTATGAACGGCCTGGCCGGTCCCCTGCATGGTCTTGCCAATCAGGAAGTGATCAAGTGGATCTATGACATGCAGGAATCCCTGAAAACCCAAAGCCCCAGCAGTGAGCAAATTGCCGAATACGTGAAAAAAACACTGGCAGAAGGCAAAGTAGTTCCTGGTTATGGGCATGCTGTACTTCGCAAAACCGACCCGAGGTTCACCGTTCAGATGGACTTTGGAAAGAAATATATGCCGGACGATCCGCTGGTAAATACCGTGTGGAAGATTTATGAAACCGTCCCGCCGATTTTGGAATCGCTCGGCAAGGTAAAGAACCCCTGGCCCAATGTGGATGCTCATAGTGGCGCTCTGCTGGTGCATTTTGGAATGGTTGAGTATGAGTATTACACGGTACTGTTTGCAATGAGCCGTGCTCTTGGTGTGTTGTCCAGCTTATGCTGGGACAGGGTGCTGAATATGCCGTTGGAAAGACCCAAGTCAGTGACTACTGCGGCTGTAAAACGGTGGTTGAATAAAGAGGTTGAGAACCTGGGCGACTAACTGATTTTACGTATATGAGATAGCTCAGATACCCTGAATAAGAGCATTTAGAGGTTTTTTTGGTACGGTTTTTTGTTGTATATTGAGGAAGAATAGATTAACAATGACCTTTAAAAGTTTAAGTTATGAAGAACAAAGACAAGATTCTGCTGGGTATTATCGGCGCGGCGCTCGCTGGTGTGGCTATTGGCTTGCTTTTTTATACGGATGAGGGAAAAAAGACCCGGAAAAAAATGAAAAATACGGCCAACGACTGGGCAGACTCATTGGGTAGCCTGATGGCATCCGGTAGGGAGAACCTTTCCGATCTGTCACATAAGGCCATGGAAAAGGCCAGGCACGGTATCGAAAAGGTGAAGACTAAAACACAGGCTATGACGCAGAAACATAATTCTGACGAGTATGCCAATAAGCTGAGTTAGCCCCCCGAAAAGTTTATACAGCAAAGGTTGCCCCGGTGCCCGGCGTAATCCCTGCCTGGCGGAAATCGTTTTCCGGCTGACAGGACAGGGTGCTAAGGCAACCCTTATTTTGTTTGTAAACTCAAAAAGAACAATATGTTTGAAATTAAAGACAAAGTAGAGAACCTGATGGATAACATGGATGAAATTGCCAGAAACTACTATAATCTCACGATGTTAAAAGCTGTTGAAAAGGGCAGCAAGCTGGCTTCCACGCTGGTTATAAGCAGTCTGGTTGCAGCCTTATTATTTTTCGCTTTCTTATTTGCCGGCATTGGCGCAGGATTTCTTTTGGGCCGGTTATTAGGTAGCCCCGTATGGGGGTTCTTTATCATTGCAGGTTTTTTATTATTGATCCTGTTCCTTATTCTGATTCTCAAGGGGCGTGTGCTTAAACCAATGATCAGAAACTTATTTATTAAAAATCTTTATGACTAATAATACGCCGGGGATTAGGACAGTCAGCGATTTACTTGCTGAAAAAGAGAGGATTAGCGAACAAATCAGGGTCAGCCGGCGACAGATCAGCGCTGATCTGGATTTGATCCGGGATGAAATGAATCCCTTTAAGGTATTGTCGGACAAGGCCAGGAAATTATTCAATGGAGGGGAGGCCAGTCCGGTTGTAAAGCAGGCAGTCGCTAACGCGGCTGGCTTTGCGCTGGAAAATTTTGTTCTGAAAAGGGCGGGATGGGTACCCAGAATAATTGTTCCCTGGGTGGTGAAAAAAATTTCAGGTTTTGTTGTGGCGCCGCGTGTAAACCAGTTGATTATTAAATCCCTGCATAGTGCGGCGAGTTCGGTCAGAGAAGCAGATATGGGAGATGTGTTGAATCCGCAGGTGACAGATGTACCGATAAAAGCAAAACAGATCAAAGTAGCAAGAGGCGAACAACTCCAGGGGTCTGCAGACAACAAGGACAGCGCGCGGAGATCTGAGATTCCGGATGAAAAGAACCGTCATATGCAGGCTTCAACCAGGAGGCGGTCAAAGCACGGCTTACCGGCGCGTTTGCATAAGTTGGCGGACAGGATCCGGAGTTGATTTCTCATGTTTTCCCCGGGTTAATTGCCTCAAATTCTTTTGTTCGATCAGTATTTATCCTGTAAGTTTGCGGCCCTGTTTGGGGGATTGGCTCAGTTGGCTAGAGCGTCACGCTGGCAGCGTGAAGGCCACCGGTTCGAATCCGGTATCCTCCACATCAATTTTTTGAGAGCGTCTAATAGTTGGTGTCTCTTCAGACTTTCTCCAGTCCGCTGAAAAAGAAACTACCTTCGATAGCTGCATTCTCATCGCTGTCACTGCCGTGAACAGCGTTTTCCTCAATAGATACCGCGAACAATTTACGGATGGTTCGGGGGGCAGCATTCACGGGGTTCGTAGCGCCAATCAGGTCGCGAAAGGAAGAAACCGCATTTTCTTTTTCCAGTATAGCAGCAATAATGGGTCCCCGGCTCATGTAGGTAATCAGGTCCTGATAAAATGGTTTATCTTTATGTATTGCATAAAATTCTCCTGCTTTGGCGGGGCTCAAGGCGGTTAGCTTCAGGGCAACCAGCCTGAACCCTTCTTTTACGAAACGGTCCAGAATTTCGCCGGCATAACCCTTCTCCATAGCATCAGGTTTGATCATTGTAAACGTGCGGTTACTCATATTTTATTTTTTGATTTGGTCGGCAAAGGTAGCAAAACCAAATTAGAAGATAGTCGGGATATTTACCTATTTTTGCGCGCTCCATGAGGCCAATAGACGAAATATTCGACCAGATTGAAAATCCATCGACCGTGGTGATCACTATGCATCAGAAACCTGATGCGGATGCGATGGGTTCGAGCCTGGCCTTGTATCATTACCTGAAGAAATTCGGGCATGAGGTGACAGTGATTTCCCCCACCAACTGGGCAAGCTGGCTGAACTGGATGCCCGGTTGCAAGGAAGTGCTGAATTATGACCGGGACCGGGAACAAGCTGACAAAATACTCGCGCAGGCGAAATACCTTTTTTGCCTCGATTTTAATATTTTTCACCGGACCAAAAATCTGGCGCCCAGACTCAGTGAAATGAACTGTACCAAAGTCCTGATCGATCACCACCAGGAACCTGACGAGGCTTCTTTTGATTTTGGTATTAGCAACACTGCCAAAAGCTCCACCTGTGAAATGGTCTATGATTTCATCGTGGAATCTGGCAACGCAGATAAGATAGATATCCAGGTAGCTAGTTGCCTGTATTCTGGTGTGGTTTCTGATACCGGGTCATTCCGCTTCCCTTCAACAAGTCCTTCCGTGCATGAAATGGTGGCCCGGCTGATGGAAACCGGACTCGACCATTCCCTCATTCACAGCAACCTGTTCGACAATTTTATGGAGAACCGGCTTCGGTTCATCGGACATGTTCTGACGCGTCGCCTCGAATTTTTCTACGAATACAACACCGCCCTGATCGTGATTCCAAAGTCAGATCTGATCAAGTTTGAGATCAGGACCGGTGATACCGAAGGGCTTGTCAACTATCCGCAGGCAGTGCAGGGTATAAAACTGGTGGGTATGGTGATCGACCGGGATGAGGAAAGAAAATGGAGTTTCCGGAGTAAAGGGAATTTTGACTGCAATGCTTTCGCGCGAAAATATTTTAACGGTGGCGGGCATTTCAATGCTGCAGGCGGGGGCTCTAAAGACTCTCTTCATCAGACCGTAGAGAAATTTAAGAGCGCTTTAAAGGAGAACGCAATATTTTTACAGTAATAATCAAATAAAAAACATGAAAAAAATCAGCTTGATCAGCGCAGTGGTTTTATCCGTGCTTGCCTTTGTTAGCTGCGAAAACGCTAACTACAAGACCACGGCGAGTGGATTAAAATACAAGATCATTGATGGCGGTAGCAAAGATTCATCCAAAGAAGGGGATGTTTTAAAAATGGAAATGACCCAGCGGCTCACTGGTCATAAAGATACCTTGCTGCAGACGACTTATGGGAAAATGCCCGTATTCGCGAAAATCAGTACGCCAGCACCGGGACCGGAAGTATACGGACCTGATGAGGTTTTCAAACATTTGAAAAAAGGCGACAGCCTGATTGCTATTATCTTTATCGACTCTGCTATCAAAAAAGGAATCGCACAGGAAGCGATGTTACCTCCGTTCATCAAGAAAGGCGACAAGATCACTTATACTTTTAAAGTGATGGAAGTGTTCAAAAATGACAGTCTTGCACAGGCTGATTACGCCAAAGAAATGGAGAGAGATGCTCCACGCCAGAAGAAAGAACAGGAAGCGCAGATGGAGAAAATGAGAAAGGATATGGAAGCCCAGCAAAAGGCCGAGGAAGCGGAACTGGAAAAGTCGGGCGAAAAGAACAAGCAGATTGATGAAGTACAGCAGTACCTCACAAAAAACAAAGTAAACGCAGTTAAAACCCCGATGGGCGTTTTTGTGAAAATCGATAATCCCGGATCCGGCGCTGCTGCAGCAGACGGAAAATTTGTGACCGTTAAATATACCGGAAAGAAAGTGCACACCGACAGCACCTTTGAGGGTCCTAACACGTTCACTATTCAAATGGGCAAAGGACAGCTCATTCGTGGCTTTGAAAATGGCATCTCCCAGTTCAAACAGGGCGGGAAAGGAACTATTTATATTCCCGGATTCCTGGCTTACGGCAAGAATCCGCCTCCGGGCTCACCGTTCAAAGCTTTTGAACCCCTCTATTTCGATGTGGAAATTACAAGTGTCGGCGACAAAGAACCTGTGCCGGAACATCCCGTCCAGGCTCCAGCCGGTCATTGATACGTAATCAGTACGAAAAATTTGAAAAACCGCCTTATTTTGAGGCGGTTTTTTTATTGAAAGACGTAACTTTAGTCACGAACGGCAACGGTGATATTGAGTAACTTTATGCAATAAATCATTGTCATGAAATAGCCACAGGCAGAAACTTGCTTTAAATCACGACAGATTATTTGGCGTATTCCATGTGACCATTAAAAACATAAAAATAAGCACATGAAAAAAAACATGAGTTCTTTTGATCGTATTTTCAGGGTTATTTTGGCTCTGGTTCTTGGCTACCTGTACTGGAAAGGAATGCTGACAGGAGTCTGGGGTATCGTCGTGTTGGTATTGGCAGTTGTTCTCCTGCTTACCGCTTTGATTAATTTTTGCCCGCTGTATGCCCTGTTCGGTATGCATACGAACAAAAAGAAAACTACCGCGGCATAGTTTGCGAGGGAATTGATTAGTGGATGAATAGATAGGACGGGCAAGCATAATTCAATGTCCGCCCAGTGGATCGTGTCATCAAAATTTGTATTGATTAAGATATTATGGCAGACTCTTTTTCCAAAATCATTAATCAGGACAAGCCTGTGCTGGTCGATTTTTCGGCCGAATGGTGCGGCCCCTGTAAAATGTTGAAACCCATCCTGGAAGAACTGAAATCCAAAATTGGGGACAAGGCCTCCATTATTAAAGTTGATGTGGATCGGAGCCCACAGGCAAGCCAGGCTTACAGTATACAGGCAGTACCCACGCTGATCCTGTTTAAAAATGGCCGGATTCTTTGGCGCCAAAGTGGTGTTGTACCTGCCCGCCAACTTGAACAGGTGATCATGCAACATGTTTGAGCCTGATATATTACGTTAGCTAAATTAATCATACGTATCTAACGGGAAGGGTCACGACATTGCATGTAAGCCAGGCAAGGATTATGCAATTGAACTGCTTCACCTCCTGTTCTTTAGCTCCCCTGAAATTTGATATCAGACGGCGGAATACTCCGTGAGCGTTCCACGGTACGCGACAAACAGTTTAACCGCTTCTACGGCTTGCTTTACATCATGAACTCTCAGGATAGAAGCTCCATTCATCAAGCCGATCGTATTTAAGACTGTAGTGCCGTTCAACGCTTCGGAAGGATCGGTTTCAAGCGTATGGTAAATGACAGATTTCCGGCTGACACCCAGCAATAACGGGCAGTCCAGCATCTTGAATAGTTCCAGATCGTGCAGCAGGGTAAAATTGTTTTCCTGCGTCTTGCCAAAACCAATTCCCGGATCAATGATCACATCATGGATCCCCCTGCTTTTGCATTCTGCCAGTTTCCGGATCAGAAAATCCAGCACTTCCATAGTTACATTAGCATATACCGGATTCTGTTGCATGTCCCGGGGACTACCTTTCATGTGCATTAGTACATAGGGAACCTTTAAATCGGCCACTGTGTCCAGCAGTGAGGGATCAAGGGTCCCGGCGCTGATGTCGTTGACCAAATCAGCTCCCGCTTCGACAGCCGCGCGCGCGACAACCGACAGAAATGTATCGACTGAAATAATTATCTCGGGAAAATTTTTTCGCACAGCTCTGACAGCCGCTACTACTTTCTCGAGCTCCTCCACAGGTTCCAGTTGTCTGGCTCCCGGTCTTGTACTCTGCCCTCCGATATCAAGCATATCCGCGCCCTGAGCCAGCATCCGTTCGGCCCCTGCGAGAACATCGGCCTCTGTCGAATACCGGCTGCCTGCATAAAATGAGTCTCCGGTAACATTCAGGATGCCCATGACCAGCGGCCTTTCAAAAGTAATGAGCCTTCCCCTGCAATTGAGATTTAACATCAGGATTAGTTTATTATATTTGAGGCTAAGATAAGAATTAGGCGAATAGTGTTAAGTAAAAAGCATGAGCAAAACAGAACAACAGTTTGATGAGGTGATTTCTTCCTGTAAGACGATCTTCTTTAAAAAAAATCAGGACTACGGCACGGCCTGGCGCGTGTTGAGAACTATTTCGATCGTTGATCAGATCTATATCAAAGCTCAAAGGATCCGGACCCTCCAGGATAAAAAACTACAACGTGTGGAAGATGACCAACAGGGAGAATTCAAGGGAATTGTGAATTATGCCGTAATAGGATTGATCCAACTGTCTTTACCACCCGATGGGCCGGAAAACCTGCCCGCTGAGGAGACAGAAAAATTATATAGTCACGAAATCAACATAGCCAGGTCGCTGATGCAGGACAAGAACCATGACTACGGTGAAGCCTGGAGGTCTATGAGCCAGGAGAGTTTCGTGGATCTGATTCTGATGAAGCTGCAGCGTATCCGCCAGATTCTGAATAATGAGGGGAGGACGCTGGTGAGCGAGGGAATTGATGCAAATTATTACGATATTATTAATTACGCTGTTTTTGCGTTAATCCGTCAGGGTGAAATGGCAGGCCAGGCCAAACCCGACACAAAATAGATGTTATGAAATGTCCATAAAAATTTTCGAGCAAATTCATGCCGACTGCGATGAACCGCGAAGCGCTCATAAGCGCCAAAATCAATAACAAACAATGCTTATAAAATTTTCTATGGTAAATTCCATGCCTGCCTGCCGGTAGGCAGGTGACCATCGAAAACATTAAAAAATACACATGAAAATATTTGTGAATATAGTAAGGGTTTTAGTTGGGGTCCTGTTTATTATATCAGGATTGGTTAAGGCCAATGATCCCGTAGGCCTCAGTTATAAAATGCAGGAATTTTTTGATCTGTGGGGGATGTCCTTTTTAAATACTGCGAGCCTGAGTCTATCGGTAGCGGTGATAGCCTTGGAGATCATCGCCGGTGCTGCGCTGTTGCTTGGATGGAAAGTAAAATGGAACAGTAGCCTGTTATTGATCCTGATCGTGTTCTTCACGCTGCTCACCGGCTATGCTTTTTTCTCGGGTAAGGTTAAGAACTGCGGTTGTTTTGGCGATTGTATTCCGCTGACATCAGGAGGTTCTTTCGTGAAGGATTTAATTTTGTTGGCCGGTATACTGATTATTGTTTTCAACCAGAAATATATCAGACCCATATTTTCTAAGGGTGTTGTACTGTTTCTGTTATTGTGTGTAACCGTTTTTAGTTTTGGATTGCAATGGTACACCCTGCGTTATCTGCCGGTAGTGGACTGCCTGCCGTTTAAAAGAGGAGGGATTTTACCCCAACTGATGACGGTCCCTAACAATGCAATTCCGGATAGCACGGCAATTACATTTGTTTATAAAAAGAATGGGAAGGAAATTGAGTTTCAGGCCGATCAGTTTCCGGCGGACTTCAACGAGGAAACCTACGAGTTTGTCAGAAGGTATGATAAAATGATCAGGAAGGGCTGGAACAATGAACCGGCCATCAAGGGATTTATTCTCAAAGGCGCGTCAGGCGGTGATAGTACTCATGAAATTCTCAGCAAAAACGAAGTGCTTCTGCTATTTATAGAAGATGCAACAGTCTCCGTGAAACCCTGGCAGCAATCCTTTGAAAATATTTATCGGAAGGCTGTTCAGCAGGGTATTCCTGTTTATGCCGTTACCGCAACAGGAGGCGCAGTAAGAAAAGCTTTCTCTTCAACGGGTTTCAGAGATATGACTGTATTGGAAGCAGACAGGACGATGATCAGAACTGCGGCGAGAGTACGCCCCGAGCTATATTTGCTTCGTAAAACGGCCATTGCCGGGAAGTGGGGGTACAAGAGTTTTGGTAAGGCCGGCAGGGAGTTGTTTCCTGAACAGGAAAAGAAAAAAGAAACTCCCCCGGCACCTCCCAGATCGGCATCGGGGGATACGATCATCATCTAATTTTTTACTTTGCTCGGCTATATAACCAGAAAGATATTCTACGGTGTGCTGGTACTGGCGGGGGTTGTAGTACTGGTGTTCCTTTTGTTTCAGGGATTCGGCGATCCAAGCCGACTTGTACTGGGCCAGACAGGCGATGCAAAAACTCAGGAGAATATCCGAAGGGAACTTTACCTGGATCAGCCGCGCTGGAAGCAGTTTCTGATGTATATGAATGACGTTTCGCCGCTTAGTATTCATAGCCGGGAAGACATCAATAAAAAACAACTGAAAGGTATTTTTATAGGGAGTGAAAAGAAACTGGGCATTAAAGTTCCTTATTTGCGGCGAAGCTATCAAAGCAGGAGGGAAGTGAGCGATGTGTTATTCGAAGCTTTGCCAGGGACCATATTGCTTGCGTTGACGGCGATGATACTAGCTGTCGTTATCGGGATTCCCCTGGGAGTTCTGGCGGCGGTAAGGCAGAATACCTGGGTGGATACCACTGCAGTCTTTTCGAGTATCGCCGGAATTTCCGCGCCTTCTTTTTTCATGGGGATCATTATTGCCTATATTTTTGGATTTGTATTATCGCCATATACCGGTCTTCACATCAGTGGCAACTGGTTCGAAATTGATGAGGTAACAGGGGCAAAAAGCCTAAGTCTGCGCAATCTTATTCTGCCGGCAATCACGCTTGGGATCAGGCCGCTGGCCATCATCACTCAGTTGACCCGAAGCGCAATGCTGGACGTATTGGATCAGGACTTTGTCAGGACCGCCTATGCGAAAGGCCTGACGAGAAACCTGGTTATTTGGAAACACGCCCTCAAGAATGCGCTGAATCCTGTCATCACAGCTATTACCGGCTGGTTTGCAGAACTGCTCGCCGGAGCTTTTTTTGTTGAATACATATTTGGGTGGCAGGGGATCGGAAAGGTAACGGTAGATGCCCTGGAGAAACTGGACTATCCGGTTGTGATGGGCTCTGTGCTGATATCGGCCACTTTTTTTGTGTTGATGAATATCGTTGCTGATATGTTGTACGGGTGGATTGATCCCAGGGTAAGGATCCGCAACAAATAGATGGGTTTACTTATTAGTGTTTCCGTTTATTTAATGATCACTTCCCGGATAATTTTTCCGCCAAAAGCTTCATTGATTCGCTGCGCGATTTTCTCCCGTTGATAGATCAGCTCATTTTTCAGAGGTGCCACCTGGGTTGTAATGATCAGCTTGTCACCGATGATCATTAACTTATCAGTATAGCGGGCAATCGTCTTTCCCATCAGTTCCTCCCATATCTCCTCGATCTGCAGGGATCGGATATCATTCCTGATCCTGCTTTTGTTCAGGAAATCCTGCAGGGCATCGCGCAATGAGTATTCAGCCATTCTGTTTTTAGACAAAGGTAATCAGATTTCCCAATCGCCGCCGGGCAATGGGCATTGCGAAAGTCAGGGTATAAAAAAAGGTTGCACAAGGGCAACCTGGTTTCTTTGGGGGTTTCTGCTTTGCAGCGAACCGTAAAACCCGTTCCTATCTCAGGAATAATAATTCGCGGTATTTTGGCAGGTACCACTCATTGTCATCAACCAGCAGTTCCAGTTTATCCACGTGGTAACGGATCCTGTCGAAAAAGGCTGATTTTACCTTTTCTTCGTAGGCGATAGCTTTTTCCCTGATGTCTTCGAGTTTATTGCAAACTTTCCGCGCTTCGATCATTTGTTTAACCAGGGTACTGGTCGTATTGATGTGCTCGGAAATTTTGTTCAGGATTTGTTTTTGACTGGCGTAACCTTCCTCTGGTATCCCTGCCGCCTGCAAGCTCGCAATATTCTTCGCCAGGAGGTTCTGGTAGCGGATGGAAGGAGGGAGGATCATACTCGAAGCCATTTCCCCCATCAGCCTGCTTTCAATCTGAACTTTCTTCACATATTTTTCCAGTTCTACTTCGTGGCGTGCATACAGTTCAGAATTCGAGAAAATGCCATTGTTCAAAAACAGGTCTACATTTTTCTTTTCGATCATTGCATCCAGCGCATAGGGAGTAACTTTTACATTTGGCAGTTTTCTTTTCGCTGCTTCATCTTCCCATGCCTGGCTGTATCCGTCGCCTTCAAACAATACCTTTTCACTGCTTACGATGTACTCGCGGATCACATGCATAATGGCAATTTCCTTCTTTTCGCCTTTTTCAATGAGTTCATCCACTTCCCTTTTAAATTCTTTCAGGGTCTGTGCCATAATGGTATTTAAAACCGTCATGGGATTGCCGCAGTTGGCAGAAGATCCTACTGCGCGGAATTCAAATTTATTCCCTGTGAAAGCAAAAGGAGAGGTACGGTTCCGGTCGGTGTTGTCCATCAGCACCTCAGGAATATTTTTGTGGATGTCCAGCTTCAGCATGCTTTCGTCCTGCTCGTCCATCCCCTTGTACACCCGCTCTTTAATTTCATTTAATACTTTGGTCAGGTATTCTCCGATGAATACTGAAATGATGGCAGGAGGTGCTTCGTTGGCTCCCAGCCTGTGATCATTTGGCGCCGATGCAACGGAGGCCCGCAGAATTTCGGGGTAATCGTGAACAGCCTTGATCGTATTCACAAAAAAGGTCAGGAACATCAGGTTCGTCTTAGGCGTTCTGCCTGGAGACAATAGATTGATCCCGGTATCTGTTGCCAGACTCCAGTTGTTGTGTTTGCCGCTTCCGTTCACGCCGGCGAAGGGTTTTTCGTGCAACAAGACTCTTAGATTATGTTTCAGCGCGGTGCGGGTCATGACGTCCATCAGCAGGGTGTTGTGATCCACCGCTATATTAGCTTCTTCATAAATAGGTGCGCATTCAAACTGGCTTGGAGCTACTTCATTGTGGCGCGTCCTCAGGGGAATACCCAGTTTATAACATTCATTTTCAAACTCGCGCATATAGGCGTAAACCCTTTCCGGGATGGCAGCAAAATAATGATCTTCCAGCTGTTGATTTTTTGCCGAGTTGTGTCCATACAAAGTTCTCCCGCACATGATCAGATCGGGACGGGAAAGGAAAAGACCTTCGTCTACAACAAAGTATTCCTGTTCCCAGCCAAGCGTGGGTGTTACCTTTTCTACGCTCCGGTCGAAATAGCGGCACACTTCGACAGCTGCTTTGTCGAGCGCTTCGATGGATTTTAGAAGCGGCGCTTTATAGTCCAGGGATTCTCCCGTATAGGATATGAAAATAGTGGGAATGCAAAGTGTTCTGCCGTGGTTCATCTCCACGATAAAAGGAGGGGAAGAAGGATCCCAGGCCGTGTAACCCCTGGCCTCAAAGGTGGCTCTTAGTCCGCCGTGGGGAAAGGAAGATGCATCGGGCTCCTGTTGAATCAGGGAATCACCTGCAAACTCTTCAACGGGGGTACCATCACTTTTCAGCGTGAAAAAAGAGTCATGTTTTTCAGCGGTTGCGCCGCTTAATGGCTGGAACCAGTGCGTAAAATGGGTCACCCCCTTTTGTTCAGCCCAGGCACGCATGCCGTTGGCGATTTGATTGGCCACATTCCGTTCAATTTTCTGCCCGGATTCAATGGACGCCACCAGGCTTTTGTAGGCCTCGTCGCTCACGTATGCCCGGGCCGTTTTCAGGTCGAAAACGTGTGACTTAAAATAACTGGTCGTTTTAGGCGTGGGCTTGCTCAGGTCTTCAATAGAAGTCTGAAGATTGGATAAAGCGGAAAAACGTAATGACATTTACTTAAATTTTTTGCAAATGTATGTGGAAAATTCGCAACAAATATCAAAATTTGGAAAAAATTACAGAAAATATGAAATATTTTAACCGACTACCTCGTTTCGTGCCGTATTTATATTAAAATATACATATTATTGTAATTCTGATATAACTAATTTCGTTTTTCCCGGGGGATTCCGCTAGGCTGCGCAGGTGCCGGCAGTGGGAACAGGATCGAGCGGTATCGGGCAAAACACATCCCTGGATTTAGCTGGTGAATTGCTTTTTCTTTATAAACAAACTAGTTAGTAGATTTGCCGGATTCAATTCGGTTCCGGGGCATTCGGCCGGGACCCAAACAAAAGCCTTTATATGGTCATAGTCTGCGCTGAGAGGGTTGCGGTCTGACTGAAAGGCATCGAAAGCAAAAACATAAAAAATCCTGAAATGGAAATAACAGTAAAAACAGCAGAGCAATTAAGGTTGACCGGGGAAGAGTTTGAACTGATTAAACAGAAATTGGGGCGCACGCCCAACTTCAACGAGTTATGCGCCTTTTCTGGCATGTGGAGTGAGCACTGCAGTTACAAGAATTCTATCCGATGGCTGAAAACTCTGCCGCGCGACGGAGGTCGTATGCTGGTGGCCGCAGGTGAGGAAAATGCCGGCTTGATGGATATCGGCCATGGACTGGGCGTCGTATTCAAAATTGAATCCCATAACCACCCTTCCGCACTCGAGCCTTTTCAGGGGGCTGCTACGGGTGTAGGTGGAATCCACAGGGATATATTTACTATGGGTGCGAGACCTATTGCTGCCCTGAATTCTTTGAGGTTTGGGAAGCTCGACGAGCCGAGGACCCAGCATCTGCTTGCTGGAGTAGTTCATGGAATTGGACATTATGGCAACTGTTTTGGCGTGCCGACAGTTGGGGGTGAAATCTATTTTGATCCCTGCTATCATACCAATCCGCTCGTAAATGCGATGAGCGTGGGCATTGTGAAAGTTGGTGAAACTATGTCGGCAACTGCGAGCGGAAATGGAAATCCAGTCATGTTTGTAGGAAGCGCAACGGGAAAAGACGGTATCGGCGGTGCGTCTTTTGCCTCAGCGGAAATCACATCAGAAAGCGTCCAGGATCTGCCTGCTGTTCAGGTTGGAGACCCATTCCAGGAAAAAAAGTTGCTGGAAGCCTGTCTGGAAGTAATAAAAACCGGTGCTGTGGTGGGTATGCAGGATATGGGTGCCGCCGGAATTATATGCTCCACCGCTGAAATGAGTGCCAAAGGCGGCGTAGGAATGCGTATTGACCTGGATAAAGTTCCGACGCGCCAGGAAAATATGAAAACCTGGGAGCTTCTGCTGAGTGAAAGCCAGGAAAGAATGTTACTGGTTGCGGAAAAGGGTAGGGAAGATGAAGTGACCGCCATCTTTAGCAAATGGGATCTGCCTTGCGCGGTGATAGGGGAAGTGACAGATGATGGCATACTGAATTTTTATATGAACGGCGTTCTGGATGCTTCTTTACCTGCGAATGATCTGGTGCTTGGTGGAGGTGCTCCACAGTACGAACGTGAATACCGTGAGCCCGAATACTTGAAAAAAATCCGTGCATTTGATCCGGCTTCAGTACCGGTGCTTGAGAACTTAAGGGAAGTGGCAGAAACGCTAATCAATCTTCCGTCCATTGCTTCCAAGCGGTGGATATACAATCAGTATGACAGCATGGTGGGAACCGTGAACGCCAGCACCAACGCCCCTTCTGACGCTGCGCTAGTCAGCATAAAAGGGACCGCAATGGGCCTGGCTGTCACCACAGATTGCAACAGCCGCTACGTCTTTGCCGATCCTTATAAAGGAGCCATGATCGCGGTGAGCGAAGCTGCCAGAAATATTGTTTGTAGCGGCGGACAACCTCTTGGCGTAACGAATTGCCTGAATTTTGGCAATCCTTATGATCCGGAAGTTTACTGGCAGTTTGTACAGGCTGTAAAAGGGATGGGTGAGGCCTGCCGGAAATTTGATACACCGGTTACCGGCGGGAATGTAAGTTTCTATAACCAGAATCCTGATGGCCCTATTTATCCGACACCAACGATCGGTATGGTGGGTCTCCTGGAGGATCTGGACGCTAAAATGACCCTGGATTTCAAAAACGAGGGTGACTTGATTTATCTCCTGGGCCGGCAAACTGACGATCTGAATTCCTCTGCCTATCTTACGGCAATTCACCAGGTGGAATATTCTCCCGTACCCGAGTTTGAATTAGAAGAAGAACGCAAGCTGCAGCAACAAATCAGCACGCTTATCGCCAAAAAAATGATTCTTTCTGCCCACGATCTGAGCGAAGGCGGGTTGTTTGTAACACTGTGTGAAAAAGGATTTCCGCGTGAACTGGGTTTTAATTTAAGTCAAAACAATTCCGTTCGCAGAGATGCATTTCTTTTCGGCGAAGGGCAGAGCAGGGTGGCGGTAACTGTTAAATCCAACAAAAAAGCTGCCTTTGAAAAAGAACTGGGCAGTCTGCCTTTCGACCTGATTGGGATGGTTACCAGCGGTGAAATCAGTGTGGACGGGGATGACTGGGGTAATATTACTGATTGGAAAACTTCTTACGACACTTCAATTGAAAGGCTCTTGGAGGAAGAGCTGGCTTCGGAAGCAATGGGTGGACTTTAAGCCGGGAGCTGAAACGGATAAGAAAGAATACCATCAAATAAATATAAAGATTAACACATGAAATGTCCATAAAAATTTTCGAGCAGATTCATACAAAAAGCGATGAAAATTTTCTATGGTAAATCACATGTGACCATTGAAAATATAAAAATTAAGACATGAATATCGCGATCATCGGCGGAGGCAACCTGGGTTCGGCTATCGCCGAAGGACTTTTGAAAAGCGGGTTTTGCAGGCCGGAAGATATGATCATAACTAAACGCAACCCCGATACGCTGAAACACTTGGTTGAGCGGGGTGTTGCCGTGATAGCAAACAACGGAGAGGCTGTGAGGAAAAGTCAGCTCGTGATCCTGGCGGTAAAACCATACCAGGTAGAGGGCGTGTTGGAAGGGCTCGGTAATGATTTGAACGAAACGCATATTCTGGCTTCAGTCCTGACGGGGGTTAGCATCGCTGATATCCGGAAGCTGGTGAAGGTATCTATTCCCCTTTTCAGGGTTATGCCCAATACGGCGATAGCGATTCAGCAAAGCATGACTTGCATCAGTCATGATTTGGCCACCCCGGAGCAGGTTCAGTATATTACAGATATGTTTAACAACCTCGGAAAGGTAGCTATGATCGATGAGAGCCTGATGGATGCGGCGACCGTTCTGGGCGCTTGCGGCACTGCTTATGCGATGCGGTATATCCGGGCGAATATCCAGGGCGGTATAGAAATTGGTTTCGATGCGAAAACAGCCAGCCTGATTGCCGCGCAAACAGTAAAAGGAGCGGCAGATCTGCTGCTGCGAAATGGCAGTCACCCCGAGCAGGAGATCGACAAGGTTACCACGCCGAAAGGGTGCACAATTGTAGGTTTAAATGAAATGGAACACCAGGGATTCAGCTCCTCACTGATCCGGGGAGTCATTACCAGTTATAAGAAAATACTGGAAGATTGATCATCAGATCTTTTATAGAGGTTTAGACAGGTTGATGCCTGCATGCGGGATTGCCTTACCGATTGCGCGGAGAACTCCCCTGGGTAGACAATGGCTGCGTCAACCTGGATCTTTTCCACAATCCACGCACAGGATTTTTCAAATAAAAATCTATTTCCGGCATTTTTTCTATCTTTGTACGACCTCTCGAAATTTTTTCCAGATTATTTCAGCCGGTCACTTTATTGAATAGGATTAAGATCATGGGTTTTTAGGATTTCTTTTCCTGGAGAATATGAATGTAAGATCCCTGTATAGGTATTGACATGCATTTTTCAGGATTTTTCATGCCGGGAACTTAATAATAGAGCATATGTCAAAATACGTATTTGTAACGGGAGGTGTTACCTCCTCTTTAGGAAAAGGAATTATTGCTGCCTCGCTGGCTAAACTCTTGCAGGCACGGGGACTTAGAGTCACTATTCAGAAATTTGATCCATATATCAACATCGATCCCGGAACCCTGAATCCCTACGAACATGGGGAATGCTACGTGACCGATGACGGTGCAGAAACCGACCTGGACCTGGGTCATTATGAGAGATTTCTGAATATCCCTACTTCCCAGGCAAATAATGTCACCACAGGAAGAATTTATCAGACTGTAATAAATAAGGAACGTGAAGGGGCTTATCTCGGCAAGACCGTTCAGGTGGTTCCGCACATCACCAATGAGATCAAAAGGCGCATGATGCAGTTGGGCAGCACTGGGAAATTTGACATTGTAATAACCGAGATTGGCGGTACCATTGGAGATATTGAAAGCCATCCGTTTGTAGAGTCTATCCGTCAGTTGCAATGGGAGCTGCCTGAAGAAGACACGGTTGTGATTCATCTGACCCTGGTACCCTATCTGAATGCAGCCAAAGAGCTCAAAACCAAGCCCACCCAGCATAGCGTGCGGATGCTGAGCCAGGAAGGCGTAAGCCCGGATATCATTGTCTGCCGTACAGAAAAATCACTCACACCAGAGGTTAGAAGGAAAATCGCGCAGTTCTGTAATGTGAAACAGGAAGCAGTGGTTGAAGCAGCGGACGAGAATACCATTTATGAAGTGCCGATAGCCATGTTAAGGGAAAAGCTGGATCTGATCTGCCTCAGGAAGCTGGGAATCACTGAATTCCACGAGCCGCAGCTGGATAAATGGAGGGAGTTCCTGAACAAGTTAAAATACCCCAGGACGGTTGTTAAGATAGGTCTGATTGGAAAATACATTGAGTTGCAGGATGCTTATAAATCGATCCTCGAAGCCTTTGTGCATGCGGGCGCAGTAAATGAATGCCAGGTCCAGATCAAGAATATCCACAGCGAAAACCTTAACCGGGAAAACGTGGACGAGAAGCTCTCAGGTCTGGACGGACTACTGGTTGCACCGGGGTTTGGTGTCAGGGGAATAGAAGGTAAGATCGAGGCAGTGAGATTTGCCCGTGAAAAAGGACTGCCCTTTTTTGGGATTTGCCTCGGCATGCAGATGGCGGTCATCGAGTTCGCGAGGAATGTCCTGGGTAAACCCGGAGCAAATTCTACGGAGATGGATGAAAACACCGCGGACCCGGTAATTGCACTGATGGAAGATCAGAAAAAAATCTCAGAGAAAGGGGGAACGATGCGGTTGGGCGCTTATGATTGTGCAATAGCACCCGGTACACTGGCCCATGATATTTACAAGCAGGATACAATCAGCGAAAGGCACCGCCACCGTTGGGAGTTCAACAATGACTATCTCAAAGAATTTGAGCAGGCGGGGTTAGTTGCCAGTGGTAAAAACCCGGAAACCGGCCTGGTAGAAATTATCGAACTGCCTGGGCACCCTTACTTTATCGGCGTCCAGTATCACCCGGAACTTAAAAGTACAGTAGAGAACCCGCATCCGCTATTTGTTAGTTTCGTGAAAGCTGCAATTCGGTTCTCGATGGAAAAGAACAAGGTAATGGCGGAGGCTGACGCACCCGCGATAGGATAAATTCCGGCGTTATTTTGCGTAAAACAGGAATTTCGGGATGCAACGGGCACTTGTCGGGTTGCCATCATTTATAATCTCTGTTTGTCGTATCTTTGCGCCTCAAAAAATGAAAAGTCCCTGATGAATTTTGATCGCAACACCGTGATGGGTTTTATCCTTTTGGCGGTACTTTTTTTCTTTTATTTTTTTTATAATAATAAACAGCAGGTGGCCCATCAGAAGGAGCAGGCCATGAAGGACTCCATCGCCAATGCGCTGAAGCCAAAGGTAGATATCGCTACCGCTCGTCAGGATTCACTCCGGGCAGATTCAATGAGCCAGGTCTCAAAAGCAGGCAATTTCCTGCATGCGGCCAATGGAACTGAACAACTGGTGTTTGCTGAAAACAGTCTCTTTAAGATTGCCTTTACAAATAAAGGCGGCCAGCCAAAATACGTAGAGCTGAAGAAATTCAGGAATGCGACTGATAGTCAGCTCGTGCGACTGGCAGCTTCTACTTTTAATAAGCTCAGCTATCCCATCAATACATCCTCCAGTCAAAGCGCACAAACTGCAAATTTGTATTTCAGTAATGGTAGGGTAGAGGACGGCCCTTCAGGAACAAAAGTGGTAAGTTTTCAATTGGGTGGTAACGACAGCCTGCAATCCAATGCAGACCTGGTTCACCAGTTTATTATTTACCCGGATGATTACAAGATCGATTTTAATATTCATTTTGCACATCCGGAAAGTCTGCTTACAGGTAACCAGCTCAATTTTGTCTGGCAGTATGAAGCGCATCAGCAGGAAAAAGATATCCATTTTGAAAAACAGAATACGCAGATCGGATATCAGGAGAATGGGGCGTTTGATTACCACACTATCGGCAGGAAGAGTAGTGTGGAATTTTCAAAGCCGGTTAAATGGATCGGTGTCAGACAACGATTTTTCAACACTTTTCTGCTGGCAGGAAGTGATTTTTCGGGAGGCAGGCTGGATTGGACCATACCTTCGGATGACGAACATGTGATTGTCCAGAGTACGGCGAGTCTGCAAATGAAGGTAACAGGCGGCACCGTTCCGCTGAGTATTTATTATGGCCCGTCCGACTATAACCTGCTGAAGAAGTATGATCACGGATTGGCCAAGCTGGTCAACCTGGGACAGGGTATGTATGCTTTTGTCCGCCCCCTGAATCAATACGTCATCATTCCGGCTTTCAATTTTTTCAAATCATTCTCTCATAACTACGGGATTATCATTGCCCTGTTAACCCTGATCATCAGAATCCTCATATCCCCGCTTACCTACAAAAGCTATTTGAGTGGTGCTAAAATGAAAGTCCTGAGACCGGAAATCGCACTACTAAAGGAAAAGTTTGGTGCCGACCAGCAGGCGATGAGTATGGAGCAAATGAAACTCTTCCGGGAAGCAGGCGTTAATCCGCTCGGAGGCTGTATCCCTGCTTTGTTCCAGATCCCCATCTTTTTTGCGTTGTATAGTTTTTTTAACGCGAGTGTGGATTTGAGGGGAGCTGCATTCCTGTGGGCGCACGATCTTTCTGCATTTGACGATCCCATCAAGTTTGGGCTTCACATTCCCCTGCTGGGGTCGCATCTGAGTCTTTTTACGTTAACCGCCACCCTGACCAGTATGGCTATTTCAATTTATGGGATGAGCATGTCGCCTGATCAAAGCAATCCCATGATGAAATATATGCCCTATATTTTCCCGGTGTTCATGTTGTTTTTCTTCAACAGTATGCCAGCTGCGCTGACCTGGTACTATACTGTATCTAACGTGGTCACTTTGGGGCTTCAGTTTGTCATTCAAAACTATATCATTGATCATGATAAGATCCTGGTAAAAATCCAGGCAAACCGGAAGAAACCCAAAGGTAAGTCGAAGTGGCAGGAACGCCTGGAACAAGTGCAGGTACAGCAAAAGGAACTTCAGGATAAACAGAGAAAAGCAAAGAAATAAAGATATCGTTTGAATCCGGGACCAACAAGTTCCGGATTTTTTAAGCAACCCTCTGGCTGATTTCCTTCGTCTGTGAATTGTAAGCGAGTATGAGAGCGCTGTTTCCACGAGAGGGCACATGGCAAATCTGATTTTTAAACCAGAAATGATGAAATCCCCTGGGGATTGAAGTTATAAGGAAAGGCAGGAGGAGTAGCCTGGAAAGTATAAAGGCTCATGGGACCGTTTTCCGGAAAAAATTGTAGCTTCATGTGCTAATTGTCAGTTTTTTAAGCTACTGAAACGTCTCCCGCTCGTCGGGCCTAAATTAAAATTAAACTCGGTATGAACAAGTTGTTTCTGGTGTTACTGGTGATGATAACAGGCAACACTGTGCTGGCTCAGAAAAAGTTGACGGAAGCCACCATTTATTATGATTTTGTGATCAATACGAACAATACTACGCCACGGGCTGCCGATATGCTGGACGGGGCGACCAATATTATCTATATCAAAGGTGGATCGGCCCGGTCTGATATGATCAGTTCACTCGGTACCCAATCCACCATACTTGATGGGAAAACGAATTCGGTTACCATTCTGAAGGAGTATGGCGACCAGAAATTCATGATCACGCTGACGCCGGCGGAATGGAAAAACATCAACAAGACTTACGACGGGGTTGTTTACTCCATCGAGAATGAATTTAAAACCATCGCGGGATATAACTGCCAGAAGGCAACGGGCAAACTACCAGATGGTACCAGTTTTGTGGTTTATTTCACGCGCGACCTGCTGCCGGTTAATAATGAATTGGCGCCAATTAACCGGAATTTGCCTGGACTAGCGATGCAATACGAAGCCAAAAAAGGCAAGGCGACGGCTACTTATATTGTCTCCAATATCGATTTTTCTGTTGTGCCTCTTTCGCGGTTTGACCTTCCCAAAGCCGGTTACCGGGTCATGACTTACGAAGAAAGCCTGAAGGGCAGGTAAAAAATGCTTTTTCGGGGAGCATGAGTTATTCAGCGATCACGCAAATTGCTGAAGATCAGCATATCTGATAACACATGAATTCCAGGTTTGAATGCAGCTACAAAATTAGCGGGGTTGTATTGGGCGCACTGTCAGCCGAAGTAAAGAAGGTTGCATCTTCTGGCCTGTGTCTGGCAAAAAAAAACGCTGAATGGTATTCAGCGAGGAGTATCTTTCAATTAAAAACTATTCTTAAAAAAGACTTCTTAATCCAATATTTGGGTTGAACGTGATTCTGCTTAAAACGGTCTTCTTATAGGGGAGCACAAAACTGTTCTGGCCTTTTTGATAGGTAATCGAAGTATTCAGATTAATGTAATTATAGTCAGGTTTCTGATTAATCACCTGTTCCCCACGGAACTGAAGCCCGGAACGAAGTGAAAAGGTTTTGATTTCCTTTACCGGTGCGTTTTCCAAAATCAGGTTTTTGGGTTTTTCCTTTCCGAACTCCCCTTCATTAACATCGCCCGACGCATAGGAAACGCCTCCTAAAACCAACAGAAACAATGTGTTAAATATAATAGATTTTAACATTGTATTAATATTTTATGTTAGCGTTTTAACAAATTTACATAATATACGGCAAATTTACTAAAAAATTTTATATTTTATTTAACCAAAGACAAAGAATATGCCAAAAAAGTTTTAAACAGGTGGGGAAACCTGAAAATTGGAAAAGAACTATTTTTTTCGCTAATTTGTTATCGAATTGCCGGAAGGGTGTTGAAACACAAAAACTACAGACATGAAGGAGTTTTCTTATAGTGACGGGCAAAAGGAAGAAATGGAAGAGCTGATCTTTCGTTATGAGTCGCAGCAAACGGGGAAGTCAAGTGCGTACTTTGAGGAAGAGGCTTTTGAAAAAATTATTGAATATTATGAATCCCGTGAGGAGTTTCGCAAGGCTATGAAAGCCGTGGAAACCGGTATGGAGCAATATCCGTACTCCAGTTCCCTGTTGGTAAAAAAAGCCGATTTATTGCTGGATAAGCGGCATTATCAGGAAGCCCTGGATTTGCTGGACAGAGCCTATCTTTTCGACAAGAATGATATCGACCTATATATATTGAAGACTGAAGCCCTTCTGGCGCTTGACAGGCAGGATGAAGCCGTTGAATTGCTGCAGCTGTCGCTGGACCGCTTTGAAGGGGAAGAGAAGGTGGAGTTACTGTTTGAACTGGCGGACGTTTACGATGACTTTGAAGATTTTGACAAGGTTTTCGATTGCATCAGAGCGATCCTGACCCAGGAACCCACCAACGAAGAAGCCCTTTATAAAATTTGTTTCTGGACTGATTTCACCGGCAGAAATGCCGAGAGTGTTGAACTGCATCAGCGAATTATTGATGATTACCCATACAATGAATTAGCCTGGTTCAACCTTGGGGCTGCTTACCAGGGCATAAAACTTTATGAAAAGGCCATTGACGCTTATAAATATGCGATCGCTATTGACGAAAAATTTGATTATGCTTATCGGAATATTGGTGATGCCTACATCAGACTGCGCAAGTACAGGGATGCGATAGAGAACCTGGAGAAGGCACTCGAACTCACCAAGCCTGAAATGGTTCTGTTCGAAGCTATTGGATATTGCTACGAGAAGATCAAAAACTGGGCCCAGGCGAGATTCTACTACAGAAAAGCGTCTCACCTTGATCCTGGTAATGCCCTGCTGTTCTACAAAGTAGCGTTCACCTATTTCAAAGAACAAAAATGGGAGTCGGCGGTGAAACAACTGGAAGTAGCCCTGAAAATAAAGCGAAACAAGGCGGAGTTTCACCTGTTGATGGGCGAGTGTAAACTGGAATTGGGCTTTGCAAGGGAAGCCGTTCAGTATTTCATGAATGCGGTACGGATTAAACCTAAGTCCCGTGCGGGATGGGAGGCGCTGATACATAGCCTTTACAAAGCAGAAAATTATGAGCTTGGCCTGGAGCAACTGCAAAATGCACGGCTTGCGGTCCCGGGAAATGTTGCTTTTATTTATTATCAGTCCCTCTTGAATTTTGCTTTAGGCAGGAGAAAACAAGCGCTGGAAGACCTGGAGGAAGGTCTGAGTCAGTCGCCCGGCTTTGTCAGGAGATTTATTCAGTTCAACCCGTCCTTATTACAGGACCAGAAGGTGACTGAACTGATCATTAAATATAAAAAGAAAAAAAAGCGGAGAAAATAAGATCCGCCCCGCCCGTTGGCCAGGAGCAAATCAGATTTACGGCGATATTGTGGAAAATTAGCCGCAGGCAAAATCTGAAATACCATACTTTTGCTGTAGAATTAATTGCATTATAATGAAATTTAATCTCTCTCAATTGCCGGAAAGGAACCAGCATCCAAGAACAAATGGCATCACGATGGTCATGGACAAGGGTCTCAGCCTTGAAGAAGCAAAAAATTTTATGAGCGTTGCCTCTCCCCATGTTGATTTTGTAAAACTCGGGTTTGGAACTGCCGTAGTATCGCCTCACCTGGAGGAGAAAATTGCGGTTTACAAGTCACATGGCATGGCCGTATATTTTGGGGGGACGCTCTTTGAAGCCTTCCTGGTACGTAACCAGATCGACGATTATATCCGGATCTGTAGTGATTTTGGTATTGAGTACATGGAGATCAGTGATGGATCCATTACGATTCCACATGCAGAGAAATGCGGTTATATTGAAAAAATGACAAAGCATGGCACTGTATTAAGTGAAGTCGGTTCAAAGGACGCCACACACATTATTCCTCCCTATAAATGGATCGAACAAATGAAAGCCGAACTTGAAGCAGGTTCATCCTATGTCATTGCCGAGGCCAGGGAAGCCGGAAATGTAGGAATTTACCGAGGGACCGGCGAGGTGCGGGAAGGTCTGGTGCAGGAAATCCTTACGCAGATCCCTGAAGCGAAAATTATCTGGGAAGCTCCTCAAAAGGCGCAGCAACTTTATTTTCTTCAATTGTTGGGGTGCAATGCGAATCTCGGAAATATTCCACCATCCGAAGTTATTGCCCTTGAGGCCATGCGGATAGGGTTGAGAGGTGACACGTTTACCCTGTACCTGAATAAAAACGTGACGGCCTGATGCGTCTCTATGGCCTGATTGGTCACCCTCTGGAACAATCCTTTTCCAAAAAATATTTCACGGATAAGTTTTTGAGGGAGGGGATCAGGGATACGGCCTATGAACTCTTTGAACTGGAATCTATCGACCTGTTCCCCGGATTAATCAAGGAACATCCCAGCCTTCGCGGGTTAAATGTCACGATACCTCATAAAGAGACAGTTATTCCATTTCTGACGAGACTGGATGAACATGCCGCTGCCATTGGTGCTTGCAATTGCATAAAAATATCCAACGACGTACTTACTGGGTTTAATACTGATGCTCCGGCTTTTGAGCAATCGCTGATGCCTCAACTGCAGCCATTTCATAAAAAAGGGCTTATTCTGGGTACTGGGGGAGCGTCTAAAGCAGTAGCCTATGTGCTGAAGAATCTGGGGATTGAGTTTTCGTTCGTTTCCCGGAACCCGATGCAGGGGCAACTTAGTTATCAGGATCTAACCAGGGAGACCATTGAAAGCCATAACCTGATCATCAATACAACTCCGCTGGGGAGTTTTCCAAAAACGGGCGGGGTTCCCGATCTGCCTTATGAATATATTACGAGTCAACATTATTTGTATGACCTGGTCTATAATCCGCCCCTGACGCTATTCTTGCGAAAAGGCAGGGAGAGGGGAGCCTCTGTCAAAAACGGTTACGATATGCTGGTGGGACAGGCAGAGCGAAGCTGGGAGATCTGGAATTCATAAACCCGGGTTTGTGGCGCAACAAGTTTAAAACGATAGCTGTGGCGGGTTGGAATTTTGCCGGAATATTTCTGTTTGCCGGGATCTTTCCTGTTGGTCTGATTTGGCCGGGAACTTGAAGGTCTGCAATACCTGTTAACGGCGGAAAGCCTTCTTCAGAGCGGGTTTATAGGCAAACATGATAATTATCATAGTAGTCAATCCTGATTCAGCGACATAAAATGCTATTTTTAACTTTTGTTGATCGCAGACGCAACGATCGCTGCTGATCGCAAAAATGAACTATTTTATATATTATAATAATATTTATGCGATATGCAGGAGATTAAATTTTACAGCGGGGAGACGATACCGCTTGAATTACATAAGGCGAGAATTGTACAAAAGCTGAATCTTGTCCCCATTGAAAGAAGGCTTGAAGCGCTTTATGAGGGAGGTTTTAATACCTTCAGGCTGAGCACGAAGGATGTCTTCCTGGACATGCTTACCGACAGTGGCACCAATGCCATGAGCGATAATCAACTGGCTGCTATGATGCAGGCTGACGATGCTTACGCCGGCTCCCAGAGTTTTGTGAAGCTGCAGAAAGCAGTCGAAGAAGTGTTGGGGAAAAAATATTTCCTTCCGGTTCACCAGGGGCGGGCCGCGGAAAATATTATATCTAACGTTTATGTCAAGCGTGGGAGCCTGGTTCCCATGAATTATCATTTTACGACAGCCATGGCCCATATCACACAATACGGCGGGAAGATAGCCGAACTGTTGTATGATGAGGCCTATGTTGTGGACTCATCCCATCCTTTCAAAGGAAATATGAACCTGGACAAGCTGGAAGAGATCGTAAAAATTCACGGTCCGAAGAATATTCCATTCATTCGTATGGAGGCTTCAACCAACCTGATCGGGGGGCAGCCATTCTCTGTGCAGAATCTCCGGGATGTGAAGGCCATCGCAGACAAATACCAGATTCGTCTGGTTCTTGATGCCAGCCTGCTCGGCGAAAATGCTTACCTGATCATGAAACGCGAGCCGGAATTCCAGTCGTCTTCCATGGGTGATATTATCCGGACGATGACAGAACTTGCCGACCTGGTATATTTCTCTGCAAGGAAATTAAGTTCTTCGCGCGGCGGCGGTATTTGTACCAATGACCTGGCGATCTATAGAGAGCTGGAAGCGCTGGTACCGCTTTTTGAGGGATTTCTCACCTATGGGGGAATTTCCGTACGCGAAATTGAATCGATGGCCGTAGGGCTATATGAGACCTTGGATGAAACCATGATCAGCCAGAGCCCATCATTTATCCATTACCTGGTGGAGGCGCTTCACGCGAATGGAGTACCTGTTATCCGACCGGCCGGTGTTTTGGGCGCTCATGTGGATGCCATGCAGGTTTGCGCGCATATACCCCAGAAAGAATATCCCGCCGGATCATTGGCTGCCGCGCTGTTCCTGGTCTCCGGGATCCGGGGTATGGAAAGGGGATCTATCTCCAATCAGCGTGACGAATATGGCAATGAAACCTACTCCGACATGGAATTACTTCGCCTCGCTGTTCCGAGAAGGGTGTTCACCTTATCGCAGATTAAATATGTGGAGGACAGAATGACCTGGTTGTATCATAACCGCGAACTGATCGGCGGACTGAAATTCGTGTATGAGCCGCCGGTATTGCGCTTCTTCATGGGCGGACTGGAGCCAGTTAACGATTGGCCGGAGAAATTAATGGCGAAATTTAAAGAAGATTTCGGGAATAGTTTGTAACAACCATTTTCCTCAGAATATAAACCGCCTTGTGTAACTACAAAGCGGTTTTTTTTTAGGATCGTTTTTTTGGAGTTGTTTTCTTCGCGGTGGTTTTCTTCTTAGCAGCCGTTTTCTTTGCCGCTGTCTTTTTGGGTGCAGTTTTAAACGCCCCGGGCATTTCCGCTTCGATCATTTTCTTTACCTCTTCCAGGGGAATAACAGCCAGTTCCTCCTTATCATATTTTGAGCCGTCCGCTTTCTTACCAATCTTGATCATTTTTTTGCTAAAGCGGATGAAGGGGCCCCAACGGCCATTTTCCAACGCGATCTTCTCCTCCGGCCATTGCTGAATATACCTGTTGGCTTCTTTGTCAATTTTTGCTTCAATGAGTTCCTCAACATCCGACTGCGACAAATTGTCAAACGGATAACGGCGGGGGACATTAATAAACATGCCATCCCATTTAATAAACGGACCAAACCTCCCTTTGCCTTTGGTAACAGGTTTACCCTTGAATTCTGCGATGGGCGCATCGGCTTTTGCTTTTTCTTCAATTAGGGTAACTGCCCGCGAAAGATCTACCGCCAGCGGGTCCTCACCGCGCGGCAGGCTGATGAAGTCGTCGCCCCACTTTACATAAGGCCCGTACCGGCCGATATTTACAGATACCTCCCTGCCTTCATGTTCACCAAGTGCTACCGGAAGCCTGAAAAGTTCGAGAGCTTCGGCAAGTGTGATCGTTTCTATGCTTTGTCCCTTTTGCAGTGAAGCAAAACGAGGGGTGTCTTCATCATCAGCGCCTCCGATCTGGATCATCGGGCCGAATCTTCCCATACGTGCGTAAACCGGCTTTCCACTTTCGGGTTCCACACCCAGTTCACGTTCTCCCTTAATTCTCTCAGCCTGTTCGATGGTTTTTTCCACATCCAGTTTGAATGGATTGTAGAAGTCATCGATCATGTCATTCCAGGCCAGCTTTCCTTCCGCTACCTCATCAAACTCGTTTTCAATCCGGGCGGTGAATCCATAATCCATAATATCCTCGAAGTACTGTTTCAGAAAATCGGTAACAACGAGGCCCAGATCGGTTGGGAATAATTTCGCTTTCTCCGCCCCCGTAATTTCCTGTTCCGTGGATGTTGTGATTTCGTTATTTTTCAAAACCAGCACCCTGAACGCCCGCGGTGATCCTTCCTTATCGCGCTTTTCAACGTACTCGCGCTTCTGAATGGTAGATATGGTAGGTGCATAGGTGGATGGGCGACCAATACCCAGTTCTTCAAGTTTCTTCACTAGTGATGCTTCGGTGTATCTCGGCGCCGGACGGGTAAATTTTTCCGTTGCACTCATTTGAATCAACTGTAGCTTTTGATTTAGCTGCATCAACGGAAGCACGCCATCCTGAACCTCATCATCACCCAACTCTTCCTCGTCCTTATCTTCCCGGTAAACTTTTAAAAATCCTTCAAATTTGATAACTTCCCCAGAAGCGGTTAAATCTTCACCATTCGTTGAAATTCCTATTTTGACATTCGTTTTTTCAAGTTGTGCATCCGCCATCTGGCAAGCCATGGTACGTTTCCATATGAGTTCATACAGTCTCTTCCAATCGTTGTTCGTGACTGTTGTATTATTCATATAGGTCGGTCTGATAGCTTCGTGGGCTTCCTGTGCACCCTGGCTTCTGGTTTTATATTTCCGGAACTGGTGGTAGTTCTTTCCATACATCTCCGTCACCGTATGATCAATATCTGCCAGTGCCGCATTGCTGAGGTTAACGCTATCCGTACGCATGTAAGTGATCAGTCCGTTTTCGTATAATTGCTGTGCGATCTGCATGGTCCGGTTAACACTATATCCCAGCTTACGGCTGGCTTCCTGCTGCAAAGTCGAAGTGGTGAAAGGTGGTGCAGGCGACCTTTTGCCTGGCTTCACCTGGATGTCTTTAACGGTGTATTCAGCATGAAAACAAGACTGAAGGAATGTCTGGGCATCCTGTTCCTGATCGTATTTTTTTCCGGTTGCTTTGAATGAAGCTGTTTTTCCCGCATTGTCATTCGTATTAAACAGGGCTTCAATCCTAAAGGCCGACTGCTGCTGAAAGGCGTTGATTTCCCTTTCCCTTTCCGCGATCAGTCTCACGGCCACACTTTGCACCCTTCCTGCGCTCAGGTTATTTCTTACGCTTATTTTGCGCCACAGCACCGGGCTAAGCTCAAAGCCAACAATCCGGTCCAGGATGCGGCGCGCCTGTTGGGCTTTAACCAGATTCATGTCCAGGGTACGGGGCGTTTCAACGGCTTTCTGGATAGCGGGTTTGGTGATCTCGTGAAAAACGATCCGCTTGGTTGTATCAGCGTCAAGACCCAAAACTTCACAAAGATGCCAGCTAATGGCTTCTCCTTCGCGGTCCTCATCCGTTGCGAGCCAAACCTCGCCACTTTTCTCCGCCAGTGATTTGAGTTCCCTGACTACCTTGCGTTTATCCTCCGAAATAATATATCGCGGTTCGTAATTGTTTTCCAGGTCAATACCCATTCCGGCTTTTTCCAGGTCACGGATATGTCCAAAGCAACTCTTCACCTGGAAATCTTTTCCGAGGAATTTCTCGATGGTTTTTGCTTTTGCCGGACTCTCTACGATTAATAAATTCTTCGCCATTAATTATGTTAAATAGACTGCTGTTTCGGCCACAAGATTAGGATATTTTTTATAAATCCAAATTTTTTATGATGGAAATCAAATGCAAAAGCTGGGATGTTGCTCACAGAAACATATCAAAATGAACTGTTTCGGGGTTCTGTTTTCATCGGCTGCCCTGTATAATAAGTATCAGTTTTACGCTGGACTTCGCGCGAGAAAATCAACGGCTTGCGCAACCACCTGTTCATCCCGGTAGATGTCCCGGTGTCCAAGTCCGCTCGTAAACGTAACATTCAGATTCGGCATGCCCAGCTCTTTTGCTTCCATTGCGTCTTTAACCGGCGTTACCTTATCGTTCAAATCGTGTATCCACAGCACCTGCCCTTTAATGAAAGGCAGACATCTTTGAATGGTAAACCATTCGATCGGCTTACCGGTAAGGTGCTCTATTTTCCCAATAAAATAGTCCCGGACCTGTTTATCGTTGATCTTCATTTGTCCGAAAAAAATAGAGGTAAGCTCGGAGAGATCAGAGGCCGCTGCGATAAAAACCAGGTTGATCTTCTGGTTCTCAGGCCATTCCGCAACGGCAAATGCAGCCGCCATGCAACCCAAAGAATGTCCCAGAATTCCATCGACCGGCCCAAATTTTTCCAGTATCATCCGTATCATATCCCGGTATTGGATTACTGTAATTGTATTCCCTTTACTTCGCCCATGCCCCGGAGCGTCAAAGGCGATGACTTCGCAATTCATGGAAATAAGAGCTCTGACGACGTGGACAAAATTGACTGATGCAGACCCGAATCCATGCACGATCAGGATCCTCCTTCCGGCACCTTTGTTCCACTGATACCCTTTCAGAACCAAACCGTCCAGATTAAGCGTCAGCTCATTTGCTTTCTTGACAAACGGGGTTGGTTTGTAAATTGTTTTGTTGAATGGCGTACAAAAAATTTTAAAGGCCAGATTTGCGGCTCCTTTCTTAGACAAAAGTCCAAGCGTTCGAATGCGCCGGATATAATAGCTTTGTGCTAATTTTTGTATTTTCATATTTTGACGGGGCGAAGTTATCGCAGAAAAATTAAAATGACGATCTATGAATGTTGTGTTGATCGGCTCGGGCAATGTGGCGGCTACACTGGGCAGAAGATTCGTAAAAGCCGGCCACCGTATACTACAGGTACTGAGCAGGAACGCCAAAGCCGCATCAGAACTGGCTTATGAGTGGAATACTGCGTCAGCGAATTATAACAGTTTAATTAATAAGGAAGGCGACGTTTATATTATCGCGGTTTCCGACAGTGCCATTGAAGAAGTAGCCAGGGATTTAAGATTGCCAGACAAAGTAGTCGCTCATACGGCTGCTTCCGTGAGGATGGAGGTCTTATCACGCGTAACCCAGCACTATGGCGTATTTTATCCGCTGCAAAGCCTTAGGAAAGAATCAGACGCCGGAATGACTATCCCTATTTATACTGAAGGTGCGACGGAGAAATCGGATGCGGTCTTACAGGAGCTTGCAGCATCCATTTCGGGGAAAGAGGTTTATCAGGCAGGGTTTGACAAACGCGTTAAACTCCACGTTGCCGGAGTGATCCTGAATAATTTCATCAATTATATCTTTTCGCTGGCGGAAGACTATTGTAAGAAAGAAGGTATCGCTTTCTCGGAGTTGCTGCCACTGGTCAATCATACCATCGAAAGGCTCGAAAAAGAATCACCGGCAGAGATGCAGACGGGCCCGGCTTATCGTCATGATTACGCAACGGTTGACAAGCATATTGAATTATTGCAATCGCATCCGGATTTGCAGAAGCTGTATGTATTTTTATCGAAGCAGATCATGGGGGAGTAGTGCGGACACTTGGGGTTTTTATCAATTGTGTCTGTAAAAGCTTAACTTCATTATTCAATGCCATTTTATGCGTTTATTTCGCGGACTTCTGACATTTGCTATTACGATATTACTGATCTGGACACTCAACCGCCCATGGGGTAAGACCATCCCGATGCCCCTGGGCAGTTTTCTGAGCCCGCAGACAGGATTCTGGCAAAACGCAGAGGATGTGCATAAAAGTTTCAATCAGCGCCTTGATTTTTCGGAATTAAAAGGAAAGGTGAATGTTTATCTGGATAGCAGGCTGGTTCCGCATGTATTTGCCGAGCACGATGAAGATCTGTATTTTGTACAGGGATACCTGCATGCGAAGTTTCGGTTGTTTCAAATGGATCTTCAGACGAGGGCGGCAGAAGGCAGGATCAGTGAGATTGCCGGAGCAGGCGCGATAGCCTACGATAAGGAACAGCGCCGGCTGGGGATGAAATTGGGTGCTGAACATGCATTGCTTTCCATTGAGAAAAATCCTGGTGCATTGAAATTGTATTCAGCTTATACGGCGGGTGTTAATGCCTTTATCCATTCACTGAAAAAAAGCGAATTTCCGGTTGAATACAAGATTCTGAATGTTGAGCCGGAAGAATGGTCCAACCTGAGGACCGCCTTGTTGCTTCAAATGATGGCCAAAATGTTGTCATCAGGAACAGCAGAAGATCTCACTTACACCAATCTGAAAACAGTACTCACACACGAGCAATTGCAGACGCTGTTCCCGCAGGTTCAGGATTCAACGGTTCCGATCGTTCCCAGGGGAACGTTTTTTCCTAAACCGCGCGAAACTTTTCGGGCCCCGGATAACGCAGATTCCGTTTATTTCCATGGGGGAGAAGGAGGGCCGGCTAATGTGGTGTCGAACCCCAATCCTGACAACGGAAGTAATAACTGGGCGCTGGCCGGTAGTAAAACTGCTTCCGGGTACCCGCTCCTGTGCAACGATCCGCATCTTGAATTATCGTTGCCTTCGATTTGGTACGAAATGCAACTCAGTACACCAGGAAACCGAACCTATGGAGTGTCGCTTCCGGGGTCTCCTTTTATCGTGATCGGATTTAACGATAGCATCGCATGGGGAGTAACCAACTCTCAGCGTGATGTAAAGGATTACTACCGGATCAGATTCAGGGACAAGAGTCGGAGGGAGTATTGGTATGAGCATGAATGGCGTCCAGCTCAGCAAAGGATAGAAGAGATCCGGGTGAAATCGGCGCCGGCAGTGTTTGATACCGTATCGTATACCGTTTTTGGTCCCGTTATTTATGACGGAAGTTTCGGGGATGATGCCATGAATCCGCGCCATGAAGCGCTCGCAGTTAAGTGGGTGGCACACGAATTGGGTGATGAAGGTTATCCATTTTATCAATTGAACCATGCCAGAAATTATGACGATTATTTACAGGCGATCAGAGCGTTTGATTGTCCCGGTCAGAATTTCGTCTTTGCGTCAAAGTCGGGGCATATTGCAATCTGGCAGCAGGGCCGGTTTCCCAATCGCTGGTATGGTCAGGGATTATACGTGATGCCGGGCGAGGACAGCAGCTACCGCTGGCAGGGGTTTATTCCGCAGGAAGAGAATCCTCATGCCGTCGATCCTGCGCAAGGATATTTATTCAGTGCTAACCAGCGGCCTGCAGACTGGACCTATCCTTATTTTATCCCGGGTTTGTATATTACTGCGAGAGCACAGGCCATAGATAGATTTCTGTCGCCCATGCGGGCAGCTACAGTGAATGATATGATGAAACTCCAGAATAACGTCTACAACATAATGGCAGAGGAGATGCTGCCGATACTTTTCAGCCAGGTAGATGTAACGCAACTCAAACCGGTTGCCTACCGGTATTATCAGGAGGTTAAGAAATGGAACCTGTTGGCAAGCCCGGAGTCTCGAGGGCAAACCATCTACCAGACCTGGTTCGATAGCCTGAGGACAGGGATTTGGAGAGATGAACTTGAAAAAGCAGGTCCACCCTTCATGTTGCCTTCAGAACAAACTACGATGGAAATCCTGAAGCGGGATCCAACGGCTTATGGATTTGTGGACAATAAGAATACACCGGAAATTGAGACACTCAGAGAGGTGGTGACGGCGTCGCTTAACAAGGCATCCGAACCGCTGGCCGGGGCCGAAATCGCGGGAAAGCTTTCCTGGGCTGCTTTTAAGCAGGTTACCATTTATCACCTTTTGAGGGAAGACCTGATGCCGTTTGGCATTACGGGTCTTGATGTCGGGGGATGGAGAAATACGATCAATGCCGTGACAGACACTCATGGGCCGAGCTGGAGAATGATTGTGCAACTTTCAAGCGAGACTGAAGCATATGGTGTTTATCCGGGCGGGCAAAGCGGAAACCCGGGAAGCCGGTATTATGACAATTCGGTGAGCGACTGGGCCGGGGGAAAATATTATCGGCTATGGTTGATGAACGAGGACGAATGGAAAGATCCCCGGGTAAAATTTACTATGTCCTTTTCCGGAGTTGCGCAGCCGAGAGGGTAATGTTAAGTATTTTTTTGATATAATATCCACGAACCATAAAATCAAAAACCAGATCCGATGATTAAATTCCTGCTGTCGGTTGCGATTACGGCCATTCTTTCATTTTTGGCAGGTATATATTTTCCGTGGTGGGCCATTGCCCTGGTGGCAGCGCTGGTGACCGCGCTCGTTCCGCAGCGGCCAACGCATTCATTTCTTTCCGGTTTCGTAGCCGTCGCGGGTTTGTGGATACTCCTGGCTTCGCTGATCAGCGCATCCAATAATGGCATTCTTGCGGGAAGGATAGGCAGGTTGATGGGCGTAGGTAACCATCCGGTGATGATGATTCTGCTCACCGGACTCGTGGGGGGCCTGGTCGCGGGGTTGGCGGCATTAAGCGTTGCATTATTTTTGAGGCGCGTTAAAGTCGAGTCTTAAGTTTGACTTGGAATTTAGGTTGAAACTTGCTAATAATTATAAATATAGGATTAAAGGATATTAATAATGATTTATGTATAAAATTCAATATCTCAAATCTAAAATCTAACATCTAGCGTCTAGCATCCAGCGTCTAATCCCGATTATCGGTCGTTTTCTAAAACAACATTATCTTTGTGCCGGAATTTGGAGCAGCCTGCAACTGTCCAATTATTTAATTAATTTCCGCCAGAGCGGATCAAATTCAAAAGAATGTCACTTCATAATAGGGTTTCCCGGCGGGAACTGAAAGAGCGCATCATCAGAGATGAGACACCCCGCACTACAATTTCATTTTACTGTTATTTCAAGATCGAACAGTCGGCCCTGTTCCGCGACAGGTTGTACCGGGACTTACATTCGCTGGGCGTTTTAGGTAGAATCTATGTAGCATCCGAGGGTATTAATGCGCAGATCAGCGTGCCTGAGGCAAATTTCGAAAAGTTCAAATCAACACTATACCAGATTGAGCCACTGAACGGACTGCGGTTGAATGTTGCTGTGGACGACGATGGCAGGTCGTTTTACGTCCTGGATATTAAAGTCAGACCAAAGATCGTTGCTGACGGAATCAGCGACCCGGCTTTTGATATGGCTAATAAGGGGCGATATGTGAATGCAACGAAGTTCAATGAATTAACGGATGATCCGAATACGATCGTCATCGATATGCGGAATCATTATGAATATGAAGTGGGTCATTTTGAAAATGCGATTGAGATCCCCAGCGATACATTCAGGGAACAGCTCCCAATGGCCGTGGAGATGATGCAGAACCACAAAGAAAAGAATATTATCATGTATTGCACCGGCGGAATCCGGTGTGAGAAGGCCTCCGCTTATATGTTACACAAAGGTTTCAGGAATGTTTTCCACCTGGAGGGTGGTATTATCAATTACGTAAATCAGGCAAAAACAAAAAGTCTCCCGATAAAGTTTCATGGAAAGAATTTCGTGTTTGACCAACGCCTGGGTGAACGGGTAACCGAAGAAGTGATCTCTCATTGTCACCAGTGCGGGCAGCCTGCTGATACCCATGTGAATTGCGCCAATGACTCGTGTCACCTGCTTTTTATCCAATGTGAAGCCTGCGCAAAAAAATATGAACATTGTTGCAGTGAAGCCTGCAGGGATTTTATCCATCTCCCCAAGTCGGAGCAAAAGCGCCTGAGCAGTGGGATCGACCGTGGCAGGAATGTTTTTAATAAAGCGAAATCGAGGTTGCGGGACCTGCAAAGAATTTCCGGGGAAAAGCAAGCTTAGCTTTATCGTTGAAGTGCTGAAGTAATCAGTATTGAAATTTCCCTGAGTCCCGGTTAACCCCGGCCTTCCACCGATCAAACAAAATGAGTTTCTGAAAGTTGCAACTCAAAAGGTACAACGAGGCCGGATAACAGAACCACAAAAAAAAAACCGGTCGGCAGACCGGTTTGATAGCGGAAAAATTCGATGGTCAGCTTCTCATCTTTTTATACATATTAATAAGACTGTTTGTGCTGGCGTCGTGACCTTCTACCTTATTATCATCATTTAGTTCGGGCAGTATCTTGCTGGCCAGTTGTTTGCCAAGCTCTACACCCCATTGATCAAAACTGAAAATATTCCAGATGACTCCTTGTACGAATATCTTATGTTCATACAGTGCGATCAACTGTCCCAAAGTAAATGGCGTGATCATTTTTATCAGGAATGAGTTGGTGGGTTTGTTGCCATCGAAAACTTTAAAAGGTGTCAGCTTTCGGATAGCAGCGGAATCCATACCTGTTTTTTTCAGCTCTGTTTTTACCTCTGCTTCTGTCTTGCCGTTCATCAAAGCTTCCGTTTGGGCAAAGAAATTACTCAATAGTTTTTGATGATGATCGCCCAGAGGATTGTGACTCTTTGCGGGCGCAATAAAGTCACAGGGAATCAAAGGCGTGCCCTGGTGGATCAGTTGGTAAAAAGCATGCTGGCCATTTGTCCCTGGCTCGCCCCAGATCACCGGGCCCGTGGAATATTGTACTTTCTTTCCGTTCCTGTCCACGCTTTTTCCGTTACTCTCCATGTTTCCCTGTTGAAAATAAGCCGCGAACCGGTGCATATACTGATCGTAGGGCAGGATAGTCTCACTTTCCGCCCCGAAGAAATTCGTGTACCAGAGTCCCATTAATCCCATCACAACAGGAATATTCTGATCAAACGGGGTGTTTTTAAAATGCATGTCCGTCGAATAAGCTCCTTTCAACAGTTGTTCGAAGTTTTCGTATCCGATGGAAAGTGCTATTGATAATCCAATGGCTGACCAAAGCGAATACCTGCCGCCAACCCAATCCCAGAATTCAAACATATTTTTTACATCGATGCCGAATTTGCTGACCTCTTTTTTGTTGGTGCTCAGTGCCACAAAATGACTGGCCACGTGTTTGACGTCTTTAGCCTTTTTGAGGAACCAGTCGCGCGCAGTATGGGCATTGGTCATGGTCTCCTGCGTGGTAAATGTTTTGGAAGCAATTAAAAACAACGTGGTTTCCGGGTTCACTTTTTTCAGGGTCTCGGCGATATGTGTCCCATCGACGTTCGAAACGAAATAACATTCTATTCCTTTTACCTGGTAGGGTTTTAGCGCTTCTGTAACCATGAATGGCCCGAGGTCGCTGCCACCGATCCCAATGTTTACGATGGATTTTATTTTTTTCCCCGTGTATCCCAGGTGAGTGCCGTCATGAATTTTCTGGCAGAACGATTTCATCTTACGCTGCACCTTCTTCACTTCGGGCATCACATCCTGCCCCTGGCTTTTTATCGGCTTGCCATTGAAGTTCCGGAGGGCGACATGGAGCACTGAGCGTTGTTCCGTCTGGTTGATGATCTCCCCGCCAAACATGGCCTCAATCGCTTCCCCTAGGCCCGCCTCTTCGGCTAGTGCGTTCAGAAGATCCAGGGTAGTGGCATTGATCCGGTTCTTGGAGTAATCAAAATAAATATCACCAAACAGAATCGAAAACTTATCAGTGCGGTTTTCTTCCGTCTTAAATAAATCACGGATAGGCGTAGCTTCCATGGCTGCCGCGTGTGCCTGAAGTTTTTTCCAGGTTTTTGTCTTTGTTGGATTGATTGATGGGAACATATTATAAAATGTAGGTTATAAAAAGAATGGTTTCAGAAGGTTGTTATTTTGATGAGCTCCCGCGCTCAATATGGAGAGAAGGAATATTAAATACTCTTAACAACATCAATGGTTTTTTGTACCATTTCGGGTGTTATGTCTAGGTGCAGAACCAAACGGACCTTTTCCGGGGCGATAGCATACCACAAAATATTCCTCTCCTTCAGCTTTTCCACCAACGCAGGAGCATTGATACCCCTGGTTTCGAAAATAATGATATTGGTTTGAACAGGAAAGATTTCCTTCACGAATTTATTGTTCTTTAGCGCATGAGCAATTTCCTGTGCGTGTTGGTGATCTTCCTGCAGGCGGGAAATATTATGCTGAAGCGCGTAAATACCCGCAGCCGCCAGGAATCCCGCCTGGCGCATGCCCCCACCAAGTACTTTGCGTATTCTTCGCGCGCGCTCGATAAAAGCTTTGTCACCCAGCAGCAGGCTGCCCACGGGGCAACCCAGGCTTTTGGAAAGGCAGACAGAAATACTGTCAAACAATTTACCATACAGCCCCGGTTCTTCATGCTTTGCCACTATGGCATTAAACAACCGCGCCCCATCGATATGATAACCTAGCCCGTGCTCTCTGCAAACGGTCTGAATGCGTTCGAGTTCGCTAAAGTCGTAACAACTCCCGCCCCCCCGGTTGCTGGTGTTTTCAACACAAACAAGCGAGGTCCTGGCTTTGTGATAATCACCCGGGTTATTGAGGTTCTCCCGGACCTGCCTGGCAGTGATCCGCCCGAAGTCGCCCGGCAGCAGTTTTACTGAACAACCCGAATTGAAGCCGATGCCCCCACCTTCGTATTGATAAATATGCGCATCTGCATCACACACGACTTCATCACCCGGCTGGGTATGGCATTTGATGGCAATCTGGTTTGTCTGGGTGCCGCTGCTGCAGAATACCGCAGCTTCCTTGCCAAACATCGCGGCGGCCATTTCTTCCAGTTTGTTTACAGACGGATCTTCGCCAAATACATCGTCTCCCACTTCTGCAGACATCATGGCGTCACGCATGCCGGCTGAGGGTTTGGTAACTGTGTCTGATCTGTAATCGATAATCATATAGAAAAATCAGTTTAAAAGATGTTGGGCGTAAAGGTATTTCAGTTCGGCAGAAATACCATACATTAATAATCAAAATAAACCTCCTCCTATTGCGAGCCTGATCAAACCCACCACAATAACTACGATACATAATAACCTGCTTCCTCTTGAATTTCCGAGCACAGAGAAGATAAGGCCCACTACGGCCATAGGAATAATCAGCCAGTACATCCATCCAAACAACGGCAAAAACGCGATAGCTGCTACAAAAGCCGCTAAAATGGAAATAAGGCGTGCCAGAAATTTCATGTATAAAGATTTATATGATTAGCATTTAACGAATATAATCATTATACAGCTAAATTAAATATTCTTTATTTTGATTATAAGATCAACTTTCCTTTTAATAACGGATCATGTACACTCCGACAAATGCTGTATCTTTGAGGCGTTACAAGCCAGGCTATCGCTCTCCGTGCATTGGAGGGAGGAAAGTCCGGACAGCAAAGGGCAATACACCGGTGAATAGCCGGGTCCCGGCATCGCCGGGAACAGACAGTGCCACAGAAAATAACCGTCCCGCTCTGTGCGGGATAAGGGTGAAAACGTGGGGTAAGAGCCCACGGCCGTATTTAGTAATAAATACTTCGGGTAAACCTTGGATGCTGAAATGCCATATAGACCGGTGGAGCGGCCCGTTCCTACACCGGAGGGTAGGCAGATTGATTGTTGCGGGTAACTGCAACAACAGATAAATGATAGCCATCCACTTTCAAAGGGGAAACAGAATCCGGCTTATGGCTTGTAACTTTTTGTTTTTTTCCAAATCTTAACCCTAATCATTACCATGGTTGTTTCCCGCCTTCCACTGGCAAATGGCCATCCTGGCCTGATCTTCGTGACTGACAACAATTTTCAGGCGGCACAGAAAGCCCGGTTGCCTCTCTTTGAACTGATTCCTTAAGGATATCAAAAAGTAATTTTGTCAGGATCACGTTTTATTATATCTTTATGATATCACTTTAATACTAAAACGATTTGTATGGAAAAAGTTATTAAGCCGATGTCCGGTTTTCTCGCCCTGATCATCTCGCTGCTCCTTCTGGCGGCAACCATTTATCTTTTTGTTATTGGCGGCAAATTAAGTGACGCAGGCGGTAACGGTGGATTTTATATTGTCACCGCCATCATCTGCCTGGTTGCATTTATCTTTTTTATGAAAGGTCTGATGATCATTCAGCCCAATCATTCAAGGGTGCTGACATTTTTTGGTAAATATGTTGGCTCAGTCAAGGAGAACGGGTTATTCTTCATCAATCCCCTTTACGGCACACAAAGGGTGAGCCTGCGTTCGGAAAACCTGCAGGGTCAGACCCTGAAAGTGAACGACAAAATGGGTAACCCCATTGAAATAGCGGCGGTAATCGTCTGGAAGGTCGGAGATACCTATAAAGCTGCCTTTGATGTAGAAAATTATATAGATTACGTCCGCACGCAGAGTGAGGCCGCTGTGCGTCACCTGGCCGTTAGTTTTCCTTATGACAACCTGGAAGATGAAAAAGCCGATATTACGCTACGCGAAGGCGGAGATAAGGTAAACCAGATCCTGGAGAAAGAACTCTCCGAAAGGCTCGACAGGGCCGGAGTGATTGTCCAGGAAGCCCGTATTGCCCACCTGGCTTATGCCCCCGAGATTGCCGGCGCCATGCTCCAGCGGCAGCAGGCGACCGCTATTGTTGCCGCCAGGACGAAGATCGTGGAAGGCGCCGTTGGGATGGTGGATATGGCTCTGAAAAAGCTTTCGAGTGAGAATATTGTGGAACTGGACGATGAACGCAAGGCGGCGATGGTCAGCAACCTGATGGTGGTACTTTGTGGTGAAAAAGCGGCTCAGCCGATCCTCAATACCGGTACACTGTATGCTTAGACTACTATAGCCAGTAATCTTTTCAGTAGAGTTTAAATTTTTAACCCGGATGGTAAGTCCGAAAACATAAAGTGGGTTTGACGGGAAAGAAAAATTTTGTTATCCGGATCGATGCGACGATGTATGCCACCCTCGAAAAATGGGCGGCAGATGAATTTCGCAGCGTAAATGGACAAATCGAATACCTTTTATACCAGGCCATTTTGCAAGCCGGACGACAAAAAAAGCTGAAAGCTCCTGCGGGGAAAGGGAAGGGGAATGGTCCCAAAGAAAAATAGACCTGAATGGGTCCAGGACTGATGTCCAGTGGTAACGACAGTCCCCGGGGCATTTTGATGCCCGAACCTGTCTTCGCCAGCTTGTCTGAAGCAGCCAGATGCGGTTTGGTTGCCGGTCTGGGGAACCATCTAATTTCATAATTTTTTGAGTTTTCGGGCTGTCAGCACAAAGCATTATTTTTGAAGTGCAAAATTAAACGCATGAGTATTGAAGACAGGTTCCAGCGGATAGACACGTTCATGTTTGACGTGGATGGTGTAATGACTGACGGAGGCATTGTTGTTATGGGAAATGGGGATCTGGCCCGCATCATGAACACCAAGGATGGCTATGCTCTGCAACTGGCAGCTAAAAGGGGCTACCGCTTCTTTATTATTTCCGGTTCTGCACATTCCGGTGTGGAAAGGAGAATGAACAACCTGGGTATTACCAACGTGTATTTTGGTGTAATGAATAAAAAGGCATTTGTGCAAAAACTGATTGCCGAGCACAACCTGGATCCACAAACGATTTTGTTCATGGGCGATGATATGCCGGATATGCCGGTATTTGAAATCGTTGCCATTGGTTGCTGCCCCGCAGATGCTGTTCCGGACGTGAAATCTGCCGCCAGGTATATTTCATCGCTGCCGGGTGGTACAGGTTGCGTTCGGGAGATCATTGAAAAAGTTATGAAGATCCGCGGCCATTGGGGTGTTGACGAAAATATTGCATCAAAATAAGTAATATTATTGCTTATGCGGGCTCTTTTGCCATTTTTGAAGCTTGTCAGACTGCCTAATCTCATCTTTATCATCCTGGCGCAGTCGCTGTTTCAGTTCTGCATTTATTATGCCATATATCCCGAAAGACCAGCGGGCGATCTTCGTCAGTTTATATTACTGGTCCTAGCATCCGTTTTTATTGCAGCGGGTGGAAATATTATCAATGATTATTTTGATTTAAATATCGATCGCATCAACAAGCCGCAAAAGGTGATCCTGGACAGGTTTATCAGCCGGCGAAAGGCGCTGGGCTGGCATCTGGTGCTGAGTGTTGGCGGCGTGCTGCTGACCGCCCTTGCCGTTAATCCTTTTTCCCGCTGGTACCTGGTGGTGGCAAACCTGGGTTGCGTACTACTACTTTGGATTTATTCGGCAAGGTTTAAGCGCGATGTGCTCATCGGCAATGTGATTATTTCGCTGTTGACAGCCTGGACTATCCTGATCATTTTTTTATCCAAATTTTCCATCGCCGACGCGTTTCATTACGGCCCTCCGGAAAAACTAAAATTTTTCCGCTTTGCAATACTTTATGCCGGCTTTGCTTTCGTGATTTCGCTGATCCGGGAAGCCATCAAGGATATTGAAGATATGCCTGGTGACTCCAGGTACCACTGCCATACGATGCCGATCGCCTGGGGCATCCGTGTAACCAAGGTCTATATTGCTGTCTGGGTGATTATCTTAATCGCCGTACTGATGGTGATCCAGTTTTATGTACTCCAGTTCCGGTGGTGGATTGCAGTCGTTTATTGCTTTCTTTTCATTCTGATACCCCTGCTCATTCTTTTCAAAAAATTGCTTGGCGCCGAAGGAGTGAACGACTTTAATGCACTGAGCAGACTCACCAAGGCGATCATGCTCTCGGGTATATTATCCATGATATTTTTCTATATTTACGTTTAATGACAGAAAAGAAAAAGGGAAATATTATTCTTGCCTCGTCCTCGCCCAGGAGAAAGCAATTGCTGGAATGGGCTGAAGTGCCGTTTGAGATCATACCCGCGGAAACTGACGAATCATTCCCCCCGGAAATGGACCTTAAATCAGCGGCACAGTATATAGCCCTGAATAAGGCGCTGGAGGTGAAAAAGAGATTAAATAAAGACCGGGTCATCCTGGCTGCCGATACGATGGTGGCACTGGATGATCGCGTGCTGGGAAAGCCGCTGGACCGCGACGACGCCATTAACATCCTTACACAGTTACAGGGAAATATGCACCAGGTCATAACGGGGGTGGCCATTGTCCAGGGTGAGAAGCAGGTGCTTTTTGCTGATGTGACCGAAGTGAGTTTTCACACGCTCACGCCGCGGCAAATCATGTATTATGTTGACAAGTACCAGCCTTTTGATAAGGCGGGCGCTTATGCTATCCAGGAATGGATCGGTGTTATAGGTATTAAATCAGTGACGGGAGATTTTTATAACGTGATGGGATTGCCTGTCAGCCGCGTCATCCGCGAACTTGAAAATTTTGGCCAAACCCGCCCTAACAGCATGAAAAAATAAGCGCAATTAGGCTGGTTCAGAACGATTGACGCCAGTGAAAATAAATCTCGATTGTAAACCGGTTTGACCTGTCAGGCCATAAACCTTCATATTCTGCCATGAACGAACAGCTCCTGCATTTTATCTGGCAACTGGGATATTTTAACCTGCACTCCCTTGAATCTGTTGATGGCGAAACCATTCAAATTATCCACCCCGGATCCCCCAATACGAACCAGGGTCCGGATTTTGTGGGTGCACGGATCCGCGTCGGAAACACTACCTGGGCCGGAACCGTTGAGCTCCACCTGAAAACCTCCGACTGGGACAGACATCAGCATGGGAATGATAAAAATTATGGAAATGTGATCCTGCATGTTGTCTATGAACATGACCGGGATTCGCATTATCTTCCGACGCTCGAATTAAAGACGAGGATATCGAGGAATCTCCTGAATCACTACCGCGAACTGATGGAGTCGAGGCATTTTATTCCCTGTGAACCGATGATCGCCGGGGTGGACGCATTTACGTTGACTGCATGCCGCGACCGGATGGTGGCGGAACGGATGTCCCGGAAATCTGCACTGATCAAACAGCGTCTCGGTGAAACCAATGATCACTGGGAAGAGACTTTTTGGTGGCTGCTGGCCAGGACTTTTGGATCTGATGTAAACGGGGATGCTTTCGCCGCCGTAGCCAAATCGCTGCCTGTAAATGTATTGGCGCGGCACAAAAACCAGATACATCAACTGGAGGCTCTGCTGCTGGGCCAGGCCGGCCTGCTGGATGAAAAGTTCGACGATCCCTATCCGGCTATGCTCCAAAAGGAATTCAAATATTTAAAATCCAAATACCAGTTAATATCGGTACATCACCCTGTTCATTTTTTGCGCATGCGGCCAGCCAATTTTCCAACGCTCCGGCTCGCGCAACTGGCAGTACTTGTCCATCATTCTGTACATCTGTTTTCAAGGATTGTGGAAGAAGATGATTTGTCGGTTGTTCGCAAATGGTTTGATGTGGAAGCGAATGATTTTTGGCATTATCACTATAAACTGGACGAGGTTTCCGCGTTTCGCAAGAAGGTTGTTGGAGAAACGATGATCAATCATATCGTCATTAACGCGCTGGTCCCGGTGCTGTTTGCTTACGGTGAAATACGTGGCCAGCTGTCATTGAGAGCCCGCGCACTTCGCTGGCTTGAAGAAACTAAAGCAGAGAATAACCGGACCACCCGTGGATTCATGGCTATGGGGATGGAAAATAAATCTGCCTACGATTCCCAGTCCTGGATTGAGTTGAAAACCCGCTATTGTGACTTGAAAAAATGCCTGGGCTGTACCATTGGAAACCGGTTACTCAAAAAGCACATCCCATCCTCCGACGCGCCAGAATGGTAGGCCTGATTTTAAAATTTAAAATTGAAAATTATTGAACGCTGTCTAACACGTCCCGTATGGAAGGAAATGTGTCGCGTTGGTAGCGCGCCAGCGCTGCGGGATCCACCCATTTGATGTCTGTGATATCTTCTGAAGTTTGTGGCTTTAGCACTTCGGGATCCTGGTGTTTCATCAAAAACCAATGTGTTTCTTTCAGGATCTGATGTGTACCCAGGGCATAAGTGTGCCGGGTGATAGTGAGAGGTTTGATCAGTTCAAGCTTTTCGAGGCCGGTTTCTTCCCGCACTTCACGGAGTGCGCATTCCTCCAGGGTCTCGCCGTCATCCAGCTTGCCTTTGGGAAGATCCCAGGTGCCCCTTCTGAAAATCATCAATAGTTGATCTTTAGGATTCCTTACAACACCGCCGCCTGCCTGAATCAGCTGGAATTTCTTGAAGATGGCGGATTTTAATGCTTCCAGATCCGGATGCACAAAAATACCAGTATTGATTTCCGGAAGGTTCAATTCGCGGAACATCGACTTCACAGTATGTGCGTTCAGTTCATCGATCAGGACGGTGTCCGGTTTGTGAAGCAGGGCCTTCATCCGTTTGTCCAGCGCATCACATAAGTAGAGAGGTTTGTTTGAGATATAAACTTTAAGATACATCATTTTATTATTAATGGCGATGAACTTAATTTCGCAGCCTAAATGTAAGCAGGTATCATGAATGACGCAAAAGTAGTTGCAGAAAAGTTATTACAGGTAAAGGCGGTATCACTTCGCCCACAGGAGCCATTTACCTGGACGAGTGGCTGGAAAAGCCCCATTTATTGCGATAACCGGAGTGTGTTATCCTTTCCATATGTTCGGGATCTTGTAAAAAGTGAGATGAGCAATGTCATTTTCAGTCAGTTTCCCGAAGCCGAAACCCTCGCGGGCGTTGCAACTGCAGGTATTCCATGGGGAGCGATGGCTGCTGATCAATTGAAACTCCCATTTATTTATGTAAGGCCAAAACCAAAAGATCACGGCCTGGGCAACCAGATCGAAGGTCGATACGAACAAGGTCAGAAAGTAGTGGTGGTGGAGGATCTGGTCAGTACCGGAAAAAGTAGCTTGCAGGCTGTGGATGCTCTCTTGCAGGCCGGTCTCCAGGTGATCGGGATGGTTTCCGTGTTTTCCTATGATTTTACCGTTGCGAAACAGGCGTTTGAAGCGCGCGGTCTTCCATTTGTGCCCCTGACCACTTATCCGGTTTTACTGGAGCTGGCAAAAGAGAAAAAAATCATCAGTGAAGCAGAAGCGGAGCAATTGCTGAAATGGCGGGAGGATCCGGCTCATTGGACGGGGCTATAAAAATCCTTTGGCCATTTGCAGAACCGCATTACAGCGTAATCTTTTTACCGGTTGCAGCGGCTTTGTAGATCCCATCAATGATTCGCATATCTTTAAAACCTTCTTCACCGTCCACGGGAACCAGCGGAACTTTATTGTCGAGGATAATAGCAGCCATCTCATCCATTTGTATAGTTTGATGGGTTACGTGTGGGAGAGACAAGGCGCCCTGGTGTGTACGCCCTTTGATGGGACCGTATCCGGTTGCGGGGAGCAACTCAGCGAATCCTTTGGTGCCATTCAGAAAGAAACGATCCAGGTTATTCATGGCGTAGGTAGAGAGGCAGGAGGCCACGGCTCCGCCCGGGAAGCCCATTTGAAACTGGATGGTCTCATCCACTCCGGGTGCGAATTTGATTTTATCGGTCTTGGTTTCCTGCGCGGTAATCCATTCAGGTTCTTCACCGGTCAGGTACCGTGCGCCGTTGATGGAGTAGATGCCAATATCCATCATCGATCCTCCGCCGGCGAGTTGCTTATTCAGTCGCCATTGCGTTGGGTTTCCGATTCTGAATCCACTTAGCCCCTGAAAGAATTTAATCTCGCCAAATTCACCTTTGTTCCTCATGTCAATGATGGCCAGGGTATTTGGCTCGAAATGCATCCGGTAACCGACCAGCAGTTTTACCCCCGCTTTCTGACAGGCGCTGATCATTTCTCGTGCTTCTCTGGCGTTGATAGACATTGGTTTTTCACAGATGACGTGTTTGCCGGCCGATGCGGCTTGCAACGTATTGGGGTGATGGAGCGCGTTAGGTGTAAGAACATAAACGGCATCGATATCCGGGTTGTTTTTGATTTGGTGGAAATTTTCATAGGTGTAGCAATCCTTTTCCGGTACGCCGTATTTCTCACGCCACACAGGAATTTTGGATGGGGTGCCGCTTATTAGCCCGGTCACTTTCGCCCTCTTACAGGATTGCATGGCATCGGCCACCCTGGAGGCATATGAACCTAATCCCATCAGCGCTACTTTTAAAACGGGGCCTTCGAAGACCGGATAGCTGAACACGTTTTGAGCTAAGGGTGAACGCTGGTTCCAGAAAGGCAAAAAGGCCGCGGAAAGCGATATTTTTTGTAAAAATTCTCGACGGGATCCCATGGCAGGTTTTAATTTTTATCAAAAATATGTTCCTGCAATATCCGGATTTTTTTCCGATCCTGAAAATCCTGGTTTAGCTCCCGGGGTTTTACTTGAATTAGATTAATTTTATCGCAAATACCATCTACCATGCAAAGAATTGCTGTCAGAATGAAACTTTTCAAAGGGTTTGAGGCTGAGTATAAGCGCCGCCATGATCTGTTATGGCCTGAGCTGGAAGGGCTATTGAAGGAGACCGGCATCGGGGATTATGCCATTTTCCTGGATGAGGAAACAGGTGATCTTTTTGGGGTGTTGAAATTAGTGGAGGGCAGCACGATGGATGATCTGCCCAATCATCCTGTCATGCAGCGTTGGTGGAGTTATATGCGGGATATTATGGAAACGAATCCAGATCATTCGCCGGTGTCAACGCCGTTGAAAGAAGTTTTTTACCTGCCCTAAGACCGTTCATTTAATGCCCTGTTCAGTATCATTTGAAATGGATTGTTTTCATAAAATAACCTTATCTTTAGGCCGGACTAATAATTGTAATAAATACAATTATATCTATTTTGATCGATATCAGGACGAATGTTGAAAGCTGGAACATATATTAAAATAAACCACCACATGAAAAAAATTCAATTTCTCCTTTTGCTTTTGGGAACAGGCATTTCACTGGGCGCACAGCAGACAATAGCGTTGCAACTGAATACCAACGAAGCTAAGACTGTTATTTCCCGTCATATTTACGGGCATTTTTCCGAGCATCTGGGTCGGTGCATCTATGATGGTTATTGGGTAGACCCTGGTATGAATGTTCCAAAAAAAGACCGGATCCGTCTGGATGTTGTGGAAGCCCTGAAGAAGATCCAGATTCCCAATCTGCGCTGGCCCGGCGGCTGTTTTGCCGATGAATATCATTGGCGCGATGGCATTGGCGAGCGAAGCAAAAGGCCAAAAATGACCAATACCCATTGGGGCGGGGTGACCGAAGACAATAGTTTTGGTACCCATGAGTTCCTGGAGCTTTGCTCTCTGCTTGGCACGGAACCTTATATCGCAGGCAATGTTGGTAGTGGCACCGTAGAGGAAATGTCGAAATGGGTGGAGTACCTGAATTCCGATGGCAATAGCCCCATGACACAACTCAGAAAACAAAACGGTAGGGATAAACCCTGGAAAGTGGGTTTCTGGGGTGTTGGCAACGAAAGCTGGGGATGCGGCGGAAACATGACGCCGGAATACTACGCCAATGAATTCAGGAGGTATGCTACTTTCGCCCGGAATTATCCTGGAAGCCCATTGAAGAAAATTGCCGCCGGACCCAATTCGTCAGACTATAACTGGACCGAAGTGTTGATGAAGAATATTCCCCGTCACATGATGTGGGGGCTAACATTGCATCATTATACCATCCCGACCGGAAACTGGGGGAAGAAAGGTTCCGCTACGCAATTTGATGAGGCCGAGTATTTCAATACTATGAAGAATTGCCTGTTCATGGATGAGCTGGTTACTAAACATTCGGCAATTATGGATAAGTATGATAAAGAAAAGCGCGTGGCCCTGGTGGTGGATGAATGGGGCGTTTGGACAGATGTGGAACCCGGTACCAACCCCGGATTCCTGTACCAGCAAAACAGCCTGCGGGATGCGTTGATCGCAGGGACCACCCTGAATATTTTCAATAACCATGCAGACCGCGTAAGGTTGGCCAATCTGGCTCAGACCGTAAACGTACTTCAGGCCGTTGTTCTGACTAAGGGGAACGACATGCTGCTTACCCCAACCTACTACGTATTCGATTTATTCAAAGGGCATATGGACGCCAGACTCATTCCGTTGGATCTAAAATCTCCTGCCTATACGAACGTTGACCGCAGCCTGCCGGCGGTGAATGGATCGGCTTCCATCGATTCGCTGGGTCGCGTAACCATCACCCTGGTTAACATCGACCCGAAAAATGATATCACCATTCAGACCAACCTGGAGGGGAGATCTTTCAGCTCGGTAAAGGGGAGCATACTGACTTCCGAAAAGTTTACCGATATCAATACCTTTGAAAACAAAAAGAAAGTGGTGCCGACCGATTTTAAAGGTGCTAAGATAAATGGTCGTCAGCTTGAAATTAAAGTGCCACGACTTTCTGTGGTGAGCCTTCAGTTGAACTAGTATTCATTTTTATTATTATAAAAAATGTCAGCGACAACACATTTCTGCCATCACTCCAATGAATCGCCTGCGAAACTAAAAAACTAAAGTCGGATTTTTTGAGGTGAGTATAATCAAATTGATCAACATGGGTGCTATTTTAAAAACTATTCCAGTTCTAATTCTCCTGAGTGTTTTAAGTGTTTTCCAATTCGCCTATGCCCAGCCTGGTTTTGGCAGGGCCAACAAAATAAATAACGGCTGGCAGTTTGCACTGGACAGTGAAAACAGCAGTGCGTTGATCCCTGCTGCTGGTGCGCAGTGGCGGCAGGTTGACCTGCCACATGACTGGAGCGTGAAGCAAAAGCTTGATCCAAAAAATGCCAGTTGTATGGGCTACCTGCCGGGTGGTATCGGTTGGTATAGAAAGAAAGTACATATATCAAAACAGCCTGGTAGTATTTATTTATATTTTGAAGGCGTCTATAACCGAAGTGAAGTGTTTGTGAACGGTCAATCAGTTGGGAAACGTCCTAACGGATATATTTCATTCCTTTATGATATAACGCCTTTCGTCCGCTTTGATCAGGATAACGAAATACTTGTGAAAGTCGACCATCATCGTGCTGCGGATTCCAGGTGGTATACGGGTTCTGGGATTTACCGCGATGTGTGGTTGGTCTATGCAAACCCCGTACACATTGCAGAATGGGGCGTGTACGCCTGGCCGGAATTGCAAGGAAACAGAGGGTTCATGAATATTGAGGTGAATATTAAAAATAGTAACCAGCAGTCAGAGCAGGTCAGGGTGGTCAATGAACTCGTTGATCGCAAAGGTAAAATAGTGGCTAGGGATACGAGATCAGTAACAATCCAGCCTGGTACTGAAAGCAAGTTGCAAACAAAACTGAATGTTCTGTCACCTGAGTTGTGGAGCCTCGAAAAGCCAGCGTTATATCAACTTAAAACTAAAGTACTGAGGAACGGAACGCTGGTTGATGAAACGACGACTACGACTGGTTTTCGCTCTTTTGCTTTTGATCCCGATAAAGGCTTTGCCCTGAACGGTCAATGGATGAAAGTTAAGGGCGTTTGTATTCATCACGATGCCGGCGTGCTAGGTTCGGCCTTTTATAAAGACGTCTGGCGTCAGCGACTGCTCACCCTGAAGGCAATAGGCGTAAACGCCATCAGAACCAGCCACAATCCGCAGGCGCCTGCTTTTTACGCACTTTGTGACGAGCTGGGTTTCCTGGTGATTGACGAAGCTTTTGACGAGTGGGAATATCCAAAGCGAAAATGGCTGGAGGGTTGGAACGTTGGGAGGCCTGGCTTTGAAGGCGCTTATGATTTTTTTGATTCCTGGGGCGATAAGGATTTGGGTGATATGGTGCAGCGTGATCGCAATCATCTCTCCGTTTTTGCGTGGAGCATAGGAAATGAGGTTGACTATCCCAATGATCCCTACTCACATCCGGTGCTGGATGGGTCGGCCGAGAGTGGCTTTACGCAGAAAATATTTGGCGGGTATAAAAAAGACGCACCGGACGCAAACCGGCTTGGAGTTATTGCAAAACGGCTCGCTGCGGTGGTGAAGGAATTTGATAAGGCAAGGCCCGTGACAGCCGGACTGGCGGGTGTTGCCATGTCTAACGAAACGGATTATCCCGCTGCGCTTGATATCGCGGGCTATAACTACACGGAAAACCGCTATCTTTCTGATCATCAGAAATATCCCCATCGTGTGATATATGGAAGTGAGAACCGGCACGACCTCGCCGCATGGAAATCGGTCACTAATAACGCATTTATATTTGGTCAGTTTTTATGGACAGGTATCGATTACCTGGGCGAGTCCGGCAGGTGGCCTTCGCGGGGATTTTATTCAGGTCTGGTGGACTTTGCTGGTTTCATCAAGCCTCGTGGTTATTTCAGGCAATCATTATGGAGCGAAAAGCCGATGGCCTATCTGGGGACCTATCCTACGCCTGGCAAACAGGCCGCGGGACAGCGTCAGACGGATGATGTGTTAGCTCAATCCGAAAGCAGGGAGGAGAAGGTACCCTCGATGGATGCCTGGTCATCCTGGCATTATACAGAAGGACAATCTGTCCGTGTGGTTTGTTACACAAACGCAGCGAAAGCACGCTTGTCTCTCAACGGCAGGCAGGTAGGCGAAACTAAAACTTACGATGATCAAACGGGGATCATTTTCTGGGATATTCCCTATCAATCTGGGACGCTTCGTGTGGAGGGGCTCAGCAAAACTGGTAAGGTGATTTCTGCTTACGAAGTCAAAACGCCCGGCAAACCTTTTGCTGTTCGACAAATAAAGGCCGCAACAGACCGCAAACAAAAAGAAGTGGAGCAGATCGCGCTGCAGGTTGTGGATCAGCAGGGTAATCCGGTGGATACCGCAGAGATTGAAATAACCTGCACCATTGCGGGACATGGCGCATTGCTAGGCTTGGAAGCGGGGAATAACCGGGATATGGGAGATTATACCGATAATAAACAGCACACTTTCCGGGGAAGACTGGTAGCCTATATTAAAAGATTGGGGGGAGCAAAGGGCATAAAAGTAAGCTTTTCATCTCCGGGTTTGAAATCGCTAGTGGTCGACCTGTAGTTTCGGTAATGTGCACAAATAAAAGCAAGTGCCGTTTGGTGGTAGTTACCCCCAGGGTGTCGCCATTTGTGACGGAGTTCGTCACGTCCCTGGTTATTATTTCATTAAAACGATATATATTCAAATCTGATCCTAATTTGCATCCAGATACTTTTTAAGATCAGAAATGCTTTTTATTTGTAATTTGTCTGCCTGATGTCTACGCATCATTAAAGCATAGGAATTGTTGAAACCCAAAGGCTTCAGCCATTCAATCCCATATTGTTGTTCGAATTCGGTTTGTACATAATCGTAAGTTTTCTCCGCGCTTCGTGAAACGCTGGCAGCAATTTCTGCTGTAGGTTTTAGTAATACCAATAGCCCGGTTCCGGTGTATTCCGGATAGAAGTCGATGGCATTGTTCATTAACGCATCAAAGCAAATTTTTGTACCACCCAAGCCGGTATTTGTTTCCACTTTATAATTTGTAAAGCCTTCAATCAGCATTTTATATATTTCGGCAAGGATATACTGTTCACCAAATATCTTTGAACCAACCCGTATGACGCCGGAATTGCCAACTTTTGGCATCATGTACAAATCATTCTTTATCAGAAAATCTTTGGCAATTTTCTCTGGTGTTTGTTTTAAAAAGTCAGTTCTGTAATTCAAGTCGGTCATGATAGAGTCATTGAATTTCCCGGCAATTAAATTCAGAGTATTTTCAAGACCGGGGAATTTATTCAATGTGGTTTTCTTAATAATGGGTGCTGCAAAATAAGGCGGAAATATTTTTTTATCGTCCTTCAGGACAATGAGGTCAAAAGCTTTAACCCGCCCGTCCGTAGAATATCCGCTAATGACGTCCAGCTTCTTTTCAAATAGCGCTTTATACATAATCGCGTCGCTTACAATCACAGGGTTTACACGTAAACCATATACTGAACGTAGGCCAAGATCCCCATCTTGTCTCCCCATAAATTCCGGCGTAAAACCCGCCCGAATCTTATTTCTGGAAAGTATATTCACTAAATAAGGCGTGCCAACGATAATAAACGTGAGTGGGATAACATAGACTAATTTTCTCAAGACCTTATAGCCGTATTTTTGCAAAACGGCGATAGACTGATCCAATATAACAGCTAACAAAGCCGCCGGAATCGCCCCCGCCAGTATCATATTGGTGTTGTTCAGCGAAATTCCGCCAAAAATAAATTCACCCAATCCACCCGCGCCGATAAAAGAAGCCAGCGTAGCCACACCCACATTAATGACCGCTGCAGTCCTTATACCTGCGATGATAACCGGCATAGCCAAAGGAAGTTCAACTTTCAAAAGCAGCTGTCGCTGATTCATCCCCATCGCTTTTGCCGCTTCTTTTACTGTATCGTCTACTTCAGTAATTCCGGTATAAGTATTTCGTATGATAGGTAAGAGGGCATAAATCAGCAAGGCAACTATGGCCGGAGTCGCTCCAATTCCAAAAACCGGTATCATAAATCCCAGCAATGCAATGCTCGGAATGGTTTGCAGGACTCCTGCAATGCCTAACACGGAACCCGAAATTCTTCTTTTCCTTGCAATAAGAATCCCCAGGGGGAGGCCAACTACAACGGCTAATAATAACGACGTAAAAGTAAGTCCCAAATGTTGGATCACCTGGTTAGCAAGCTTATCTTGCTGTTCAACGATAAACTGCCAGAGGCTTTGCCGGGTCATTTTAATTGAGATGTGATTTTCTGTATTCGTTAAACGCTTTAATCACCTTTTCATAATAGGCGATATTCTTCAGGTCTGCACTTAGTTCCTGCAAAACATTCCACACACTTGGGTTCCCCGAAAACGAATAGTTGGCATAAAGGTCTCCCGGCTCTTCAATAAAAGCATGTAGATTTTCCATTGTTGCTATTTTATATTCCTGTAAAAGCCTGTTTTCAGCAAAGAAATCCCGTACGAAAGAGTTTGCGGGCTGATAAAGTATTTCTTCAGGTGTGCCTGTCTGTATGATTTTACCATTATCCATCAAACTTATTTTATGTCCCAGTTCAAAAGCCTCGTCAACATCGTGGGTTACCAAAATGATCGTCTTATTTTTAATTTCTTCCAAAGACTTGAATTCTGCGTGAATACCCGCTCTTGTAATATTATCTAACGCGCCGAAAGGTTCATCCATCAATAGTACAGGGGTATTTGCGATCAGAGCCCTCGCAATACCAACCCGTTGTTGTTGCCCACCGCTCAATTCACTGGGAAGGCGGGGAAGGAGATCTTCCGAAAGATGTAGCTTATTCAAGAGTTCTTCGGTCCTGCTTACCGTCCTTTTTTTATCCCATTTTAATAATTCAGGAACTACCGCTATGTTTTGCTGAACCGTATAGTGAGGGAACAGTCCTGCGTGCTGCATCACAAAACCGATGCTCATTCGCAGTTCTTCAACTTTTTTATCCTTAACATTTATCCCGTCTATTAAAATATTTCCTGAATCCGATTCGATAAGTCGATTGATCATCTTAAGCGTCGTCGTTTTTCCACTACCACTTGTGCCTAAGAGTACCAATATTTCTTTATCATTAGCCTGAAAGGAAATATGGTCAACAACATAAGACTTGTCAAAACTTTTGGAAACGGATTCTACGTTTATCATAGCAAGCGAATTATCGGGCTAATCTGATACCTGAGTACTGCCATTGCAATGCAGTCTGAAAAAAATTACGATAAGTGTTTCTGCTGTGTCCTGCTGGCGTCGCTTCAGATGCCCCCCGGAGCACCATCTGGTTGACCATGAATTTCCCGTTGTATTCACCTACTGCACCAGCTTCTTTTTTAAAACCCGGATAAGGAAGGTAAGCGGAATTTGTCCATTCCCAGCGCTGTCCCCAATCCAGTTTCCCCGATGCAGCCTCCCATTCAGCTTCCGTGGGTAGACGCATCCCCTTCCAGGATGCAAAGGCTGCGGCTTCATAAAAATTTACATGACAAACGGCTCCATCCGGATTTATTTCAACCAGACCATACAATGTATAATGCATCCATTTTTCGTTGATAAAATGCCAGTATAACGGCGCTTTTGCATTATTTTTCTTGACCCAATCCCAGCCTTCGGCATGCCAATGTCTGAAATCATGATACCCCCCAGCACGCATGAATTCCAGATATTCAGCGTTGGTTACGTTTTTGTCGGCTATTTCAAATTCATTGAGATAAACTTTATGTCTTTCCTTTTCATTGTCATAGCAAAATCCATCTCCGTCAAAACCAATTTCGTAAATACCCGCCGGGAATTTCAGCATTTGACCGGATTCCGTATGAACGATCCTCTTGTCAGTTTTTTCTTTATAATAAGCCGGGAAAAGCGGGTTATGTCCTAATATATATTTTATATCCGTCATCAAAAGTTCCTGATGTTGCTGTTCGTGATTTAAACCCAGTTCCAGTAATGGTGCGATAGATTCTGCTACTGAAACATTTTGTAAGAGCGCAACCATTTTTTCATCCACATATTTTCTGTAGCTGTAAATATCTGAAACCGTTGGTCTGCTTAAATTTCCCCTGTCGGTACGAATAACCCTGGCACCAATGGTTTCGTAATAGCTATTGAAAACAAAGTTGTACTGTGGATCAAAAACCTGATAAGCAGGGGAATTTGGCTGCAGAATTAAGGTTTCAAAAAACCAGGTCGTATGGCCGAGATGCCATTTGGGCGGACTGACATCTACGATGGGTTGCACAACATAATCTTCGATTTCCAAAGGTGCGCAGATCTCCATTGAATGTTGTCGGATCTCCAAATACCTTTTTATCAGTTCTTTCGTTTCTGCGGTTTTTCTTTGCGTGATATTCATTTCAATTTAATTTCTTAATTATAATACCTCCCATATGGAGTCGACGAACCAATTTCGTGAATCGCGGATCTCATGAACAATATGAAAACCGGAATTTTTTGCTAAATGTTTAATATCATCCTCAGAAAACTTTTGAGAAATTTCCATATCTATCAGTTCGTCTTTTTTGAAGTTAATAACGGTATTTGCTATTCGGACGTTTTGCTCGCAAACACTTACAAGGTAACTTCTGCATGCACCCGAAACAGGGTCATAGGTCTGATAGTGCTGAAACCTGGAAATATCAAAATTTGAATCAAGTTCCCTATTGATTCTTTTTAAAAGATTCAGATTAAATGCTGCAGTAATTCCCTTTGCATCATTGTATGCCGCAAGTATGGTGTGAGGGTTTTTTTTGAGGTCGAACCCCGCAATAAAGATATCACCGTCATTCAACTTTTCATTTATTCCCCGGCAAAAATGATTCGCGTCTTTAATATCCATATTGCCGATGTTAGAGCCTAAAAAAAGTATAACTTTTCTTCTTTTCGAGATAAGTGTAGCCTGATCTAACATGTCGAAATATTCACCCGTCAGCGACATGACCTCTAAAGCAGGAAACTCGATGTCTAATTTTTCTGACAGGCCATTAAGAATATACTTCGAGATGTCTATTGGTATGTATGAAAAGTCAATCTTGTTTTTATATAGATAACTTAAGAGGAAGGTTGATTTCGTTGCATCACCCGCCCCCAATTCTATGAGATCGAACGGAGTTTTATCGGCAATGATGCTTTTTGCCAATTCAGCCGTTTTGTTTTTAAAAATATCCAGTTCGCAATTGGTGAGATAATATTCCGGCATGGCCATGATCTGCTGAAAAAGACGGTCCCCGTCCTTGTCATAAAAATATTTCGATGAAAGCTTCTTTTGTGGAAGCAGCAGACCGTCTAACACGTCTTTACGAAAATTATTGATTGATTTTCTTTCTGTATATTCCTGTTTTCCCGTTAACTCTAAACTCATTTATTCAAAGCGATTTTTAGCGTATTACTACTATTATCTACCAACCCCCACGCAATATTTTTTAAAATGATGCCCGTCTGATGCTTCCGTCGGGCGGAATACCCTTTTTACCCGAATTGAAAAATTGCCGGTCTCCAGGGTATTAACGAATTTCTGTAAGTAATTGTTTTCAAGTCGAATATCCCGGCTGTTAAGGACCTGTCCTTCGCCGGGATTTGGAATTGGGCGGTCCTCAATAATCAGGGTATCAGGATCACCGGGTTTGTATGGCACTATTGATTTCATGGTGGAATCATTATAGTCCGACTGAATTGTTGAAATTAGCGCAGTTTTCTTAGGACTGCCGAAATGGTGAAATTTGAGTTACTAAGCTAGTACAAAAACTATCAGTGAAGTTAAGAATTTTACCGGATAGCCGAAACTATCTCTGATCGTGGATGCCAAACAGGGCACAGCGGGTGCCAGATAGGTGCGGGGAAAAAAATCCAGCTACGGAACATCCGGCTTGTTTAAAAACCATTTATCTTTACAAATGATTGGTTTCCGAAAGATCAGCTTGTCCGGGTGTATCAATTAAAATTATAGCCACCACTCAAAGTAAAAGGAGTATTTAAGTGAAGTTGAGAGAGAATGAAGATGTGGACAGCTTCAAATGAATGTTGAAATTCTTAGGTAATAAAAGTTTAGTAATATGAAAAAGCCAGCAGGCAGTTTTGGCAAGTTATTTTTATGGATTATTTTAATCCTGTTTTCAACTACATCTGATGCTCAGCCAGCGTCCAACGATTGGGAAAATCCTGGTTTGTTCGCCTTGAATAAAGAACCTGGTCATGCAACTTTTATGTTGTTCAGGACCGCGGCTGATGTTGTAAAGGATGACTACAGCAGGTCACCTTGCCATCAAACTTTAAACGGAACCTGGAAGTTCATTTATGCCGGCCGGGCTGTAGATCGCATCAGGGATTTTTATAAGAAAGATTTGAATATGGCAAAGTGGAGTGATATCCGGGTTCCGGGTAATTGGGAATTGCAGGGATTTGGGATACCCATTTATACAAATATTCAATATCCGTTTCCTAAAAATCCACCATTTGTAGGAGAAGATAACCCGGTGGGCACCTACCGGAAGGAATTTACCGTACCCGCGACGTTTAACAATCATGAAGTGATACTGCATTTCGGCTCAATTACCGGTGCTGCGTTTGTTTATCTGAATGGTCAGAAAGTTGGGTTGAGTAAGGCTTCCAAGACGCCTGCGGAGTTTAATATCACAAAGTATCTCAAACCGGGCAAAAATATACTGGCGGTTCAGATTTTTCGCTGGCATGATGGCAGCTATCTCGAAGATCAGGATTTCTGGCGAATCAGCGGAATAGAACGGGATGTATTTATCTATGCATTGCCAAGGACTTCCGTTTGGGATTTTTTCCTGAAGGGTGATTTGGATAACAGTTATAAAGATGGTCTGTTTTCGGCTGAAATATCCCTGCGGCAGTTCAGGAATGCTGTTGCCAAAAGCGGCGTTTTAAGCGTGGAGATTTTGGGCAAATCCGGCAAGGCGGTATTTAGTCAGGAAAAGAACGTAACCTTCTCTTCAGATTCATTACTTAACACGACTTTCAGCGGGGTGGTCAGGAATCCGGATAAATGGACCGCGGAGACGCCAAACCTGTATGATTGCATTATATCGTTTAAGCCAGTGGGCGGGGTTGCCACCTACACCGGTGCAAAAATTGGTTTCCGGAAGGTGGAAATTAAAGACGCGCAGTTGATGGTCAATGGAGTTCCTTTGCGCGTAACGGGGGTAAACCGGCATGAGCATGATCCGGTGCTCGGTCATGTTTCAACTAAGGAGTTGATGCTGAAAGATATCTCACTATACAAACAAAACAATATCAATGCCGACCGTACCTGCCACTATCCGAATGATCCCGAATGGTATAAACTTTGCGATCAGTACGGAATTTATCTGATTGATGAGGCGAACGTGGAAACTCACGGAATGGGTGCAGGGAAGCAGGGATGGTTCGATACTGCGGCGCATCCTTGTTACAGACCTGAGTGGGCTCCGTCCATCCGGGAACGGCACGTACGGCTGGTGGAGCGCGATAAAAATCACCCATCAGTGATTATTTGGTCGCTTGGGAATGAAAGCGGAAACGGCCCGGTCATGCATGAATCCTATTCCTGGATAAAGCAGCGGGACAATACCAGGCCGGTACAGTTTGAATCGGCAGGTAAGGACTGGAACACCGATGTTTACTGCCCGATGTATCCAGGCATTGATGAGATGAAAAACTATGCCGCCGATCCCAATCCAAAATGGCCTTTTATCATGTGTGAGTATGCGCACGCCATGGGTAACAGCACTGGGAATTTCCGGGAATATTGGGATATTATTGAAAGCAGCCCGCACATGCAGGGAGGTTTCATCTGGGATTGGGTTGACCAGGGTTTTAAGACCAAAAGCCCCTCGGGCGATCTGTTTTACGCCTATGGCGGCGATTTGGGGAGCTATGACCGTCACAATGACGAGAATTTCTGCGCCAACGGCCTGGTGGCTGCGGATCGCACGCCGCATCCGGGACTCCATGAAGTGAAGAAGGTTTATCAGCATATTAATTTCAAGGCAAAGGATCTTGCAAAAGGTATCGTTACTGTCAAGAATGATTATGGTTTTATTGATCTGAGCAATTTCGATTTTGGGTGGCAACTGATGCAGAATGGGAAGAAGATCGCGGACGGAAAATTTGAGGCTAATGTGGCGCCCGGGCAATCGAGAGATATTACCATCGATTTGCCTAAACAGAGCTATAGCGGTACTGACGAATATTTCCTGAACCTGTATGCCTATTCCAGGTCGGCCACTGAACTGCTTCCCGCGCATTACGAGATGGCGAGTCATCAGTTTGCGTTAGGCGGGAATTATTTTTCAGGTCCGAAAGCGGTACAGGGCGGACTTAAGGGGTATAAGTCGGAGAGCAAGTTGACATTTACCGCAGGAGAAGTCAGTGGAGAATTTGATCTCAGGAATGGCCGTTTGGTCAGCTATAAAAAAAGCAATAGTATGAGTTCAAATCGCCTGCCCGAGCCATATTTCTGGCGGGCTCCGACGGACAATGATTTCGGCAATCAAATGCCGTCTGTTCTTGGTATCTGGCGTAATGCCCATGTGAATATGCTGTTGAAAAGTGTGACAGCCGGCGAGGTGGGCATTGACGGGATTACCATCACGCTCAGTTACGAGCTGTCAGGCATTGGTGTGCCTTATACCGTTATATATAAAATCCTTAATGATGGTGCGCTGCAAGTGACGCCTTCTATTGATCTTACAGGAAGGGATTTACCTGAGATGCCCCGATTTGGGACCAGGATGGTGCTGCCGGAAAGTTACAACCGGGTGAGTTATTTAGGCAGAGGACCCTGGGAAAACTACAGCGACCGGAATGAATCTGCTTTTGTGGGATATTATGAAGATAGTCCGGAACATATGTTTACTTCGAGCTATATCCGCCCACAGGAAAACGGATACAGGACGGATGTACGCTGGCTGACAATCACCAACGAGAAAGGGAACGGATACAGGATAGAAGGGCTTCAGCCGATATGTTTCAGCGCAATCAATCATTCAACGGAAGCGATGGATCCGGGCCTGACGAAAAAGCAGCAACATCCTTCGGACCTGCGGCCGGAACAAAATGTATTTCTTCAGATCGACCTGAACCAGCGTGGAGTGGGCGGCGATAACAGTTGGGGCCGTCTGCCGCATGAACCGTATAGATTGGAGGGCAAAAAATATTCTTACAGTTATATCATCCGGCTGTTATAGGCAGGCATGTTGGTTTCGCGGACATCTGCTGCTGTCCGCGAAAGAGCCGGCAAACCTGTAATAAATCTTACCCCGGATTCAGCGACGGGGCTGGGCGTTCTGTCTGAGACAAATTTCATCAATGCCATCCGCAGCGGTAGGCACTGGGGTGGCGGCACAGGCAGAGATCTTCTTCCACCAATGCCCTGGTATAACCTGGTTAGGTTGGATGACAAAGAACTGAAGGCCATCTATGCCTATCTCCACTCGCTTCCGCCGATTTCAAATGCCGTCCCGGCACCGGTAAGTCCTGCGGACGTTGCAAAAATGAGGTCCGAATAATTAACCTCATCCTTCGGTGGTGTCGATCTTTTCAGCAGTTCAAAGACGGCTGAAACAGGGTCATTATGCGACTTTGCCTTCTTTCCAGGGATTCATTCGTCTTTAATTTCGCATCTCTTCCTTCAAACCGACTCGATTTCAATCAATAATCGTAAAAATTACATTTATCAGGAAAGCTCAGGACAGTTAGGACAAAACTAAAGCTTACATTAGCACTATCAATTTTTAAACTGTCGTCATATGAAGTACAAGAACCCGCCAGGTAAGTTCAGGAGTAGTGTGATGCCAGGCGTACATAAAAGGGAGCAATTCAACGATGAATAGGATGTAATTTTTTCTGATATAACAACATGAAATACGTATAAGCAGTAATTTGCTTACAAATCCCGGATGATGTTTTGGCGTGTTCCTCGCCGCCGCCCATTAGGCAGGGTTACCTCCCGAGGGGTAGTGACTATTGAGAAAATGAAAATAACTACATGAAGATGAAAAGAAATTTAAGTTATTTTAAGGGGTGCACTTCAATAGCGCGTAGCATATTTGCGGCCCTGACACTTTTTTTCGCCCTTAGTGTAAATGGTCAGATAAACTGGCCTGAAATTACTCAGGTGAATAAACCCTGGACCAGGTGGTGGTGGGAGGGGAGTGCAGTCAATGAGAAGGGCCTGACCTGGAACCTGCAGCAATACCAGAAAGCTGGCCTGGGGGGTGTGGAAATAACGCCGATTTACGGTGTACATGGGTATGAAAACCAGTTTGTCAGATTTCTGACGCCAAGGTGGATGCAGTTATTTGCCTTTACATTGAATGAAAGCAAGCGCCTTGGACTTGGTGTGGATCTTGCCAATGCAACTGGCTGGCCTTTTGGAGGACCCTGGGTGAAAAATGCAGACGCCAGCAAAACCATTGAGTACAAAACTTATGTGTTAAAAGGTGGTGAGCAACTCAAAGAGTCAATAGTTTTCATCAGGCAGGGATATGTCCGTACGGCCAATAGTAAGTCTACCGACATTAATAAGATTAAAAACCCCATCAGTCTGAACCAGAACCTGCAGGATCTGGCCTTGGATCAGGTGAGATTCCCGGGAAAGATGCCACTGGTAACTTTGATGGCCTACAGCGACAACGGCCGGTCGATAAATATTACGAACAACGTAAATGTGAATGGTGAGCTAAACTGGACGGCACCGTCCACTTCAAAAAATTGGACCTTATATGCTTTGTTTGAGGGGCTTCACGGGAAAATGGTTGAGCGGGCAGCGCCGGGGGGTGAAGGATATGCGATCGATCACTTTTCTAAAAGGGCAGCGGAGGATTATTTTAAGCGTTTTGATGAGGCTTTCAAGGGTTATGATATAAGTTACCTGCGGGGATTTTTCAACGATTCCTATGAAGTGGATGACGCTTATGGTCAGGCTGACTGGACGCCAGCGCTTTTTGATGAGTTTAAAAAAAGAAAAGGATACGATTTGCGGGAGCGGTTGCCCGCGTTATTTGGGAAGGACAGTGAGGAGAAAAACAGCCGGGTGATCTATGACTACAGGTCGGTCATCGATGCCTTACTCCTTGAGAACTTCACAAAGGTCTGGAAGAAATGGGGCGAAGGAAAAGGTGCTATGCTGCGTAACCAAAGTCACGGTTCGCCGGCCAATACATTGGATTTATACAGCGTTGTGGATATTCCAGAAACAGAAGGGACGGATATTTTAAGATTTAAGTTTGCCACATCTGCGGCCAACGTTTCTGGTAAATCGCTGGTTTCATCTGAGTCTGCCACCTGGCTAAATGAGCATTTTCTTTCTTCCTGGGGTGATGTGAAGAAAGCAATCGACCTCTATTTCCTCGGAGGTGTGAATCATATTTTTTATCACGGGACGGAATATTCTCCGCCCGAAGCGCCCTGGCCGGGATGGTTGTTTTATGCTGCCGTTCATTTTCAGCCTGTAAATCCGCAGTGGCAGCACTTTCATGCCTTAAACCAATACATCGCGCGGGTGCAATCCTTTTTACAGCGCGCGAGACCGGATAATGACATCCTGCTTTACTACCCCATCATTGATCGGTATTCAGAGCCGGGTAAGGCATTGCTGCAACATTTTGACGGCATGGAAAAGAATTTTGAAAATACCGATTTTGAACATGTTGCGAAGGAAATGATTGCCGGTACTTATGGTTTCGATTTCTTTTCTGACCGTCAACTGCAACAATTTAATTTTAGCGGGAATAGTATTCTCACAGGTGGAAATGGATACAAAGCGATTTTGTTGCCGGCCAATAAGCTGATCGATGAAAGATCTTTCGCTAAACTGATCACCCTGGCAGAAAAGGGAGCGAAGGTTCTCTTCTACAAAAAACTACCAGCGGATGTTCCGGGGCTTGGTGATCTGGATTCAAGACGAAACCAGTTTAAAGGAGAGATCGCGAAACTCAGGTTTACAAGCCTGGATCATAACCTGCAGGAGGCGGTTGTAGGCAAGGGTGCTTTTTACCTGAGCAGCGATTTGGAAGCGCTGATGAGAGCCTGTGATGCGCGTGGTGGTGGCAAGGTAGCAAAGAATATTTTCATGGTGAGGAAGAAGAATGCTGATGGGGCGACCTTGTTTGTCAGTAACCGTTCAGACAACCAGACAGAAGCCTGGATTCCGCTAAGCAGTCATCCTGGCACAGTTGCCTTGTTCGACGCCATGAGTGGAGAAAAGGGGAAGGGACAATTGCGTAGTACTGCGGGAAAGACAGAAGTGCTGGTGAAGTTGAAACCCCATGCTTCCATGATCATCCGGACTTATATAAGGTCACTTAAAGGTGATTATTTCCCTTATGTTCAGTCGGCCGGGAACCCGGTTGCGATAGGCGGCCCATGGCGACTCAGCTTTTCGGACGGAGGACCGGACATTCCGAAGCCTTCGATCGTGCGTAAGCTTCAGTCCTGGACTGAGTTTCCCGAAGCTGGGCTGAAAGATTTTTCGGGTACCGGGATCTACTCAACCAAATTTAAAAGACCACGAGGTGCTGGTAAGTATTTACTTGATCTGGGGACAGTGCACGAAACCTGTGATGTCCTGCTAAATGGCAAACTGCTTGCAACACTTGTGGGCCCCAACTTTACGACGGTTATTACAGCTGGGCTGTTAAATGAAAATAATACTTTAGAGATAAGGGTCGCTAATTTAATGGCTAACAGAATCGCCTATATGGACCGGCATCAGTTGCCCTGGAAAATATTTTACAACACAAATATGCCCGCCCGGAAAAAGGAAAACGTGAAGAGCGGGCTCTTTGATGCATCGGACTGGCAGCCAGTGCCCTCGGGCCTGATGGGTCCTGTTACATTAACTCCTTTAAAATAAATCGAAGACAACCTTTGCCGTCCTGGTCACGGCGACTTACAGGTTTTTGCAGATGGCATGAGCGATGCCGGGTCCCTCGTAAATAAATCCAGTCCAGACTTGAACGAGCGCCGCTCCTGCCTGGAATTTTTCCTTTGCATCTGCAGCATTAAAAATTCCGCCGGAAGCAACAACGGGTACCTGTCCTTGAGTGCGCTGGTGGATATATTTGACAATATTGGTACTCCTCGCCGTGACCGGCTTGCCGCTTAATCCTCCAGGGCCCATCGCGTTTACCTGATCCGGATCGGTCGTCAGACCCTCCCTCGAAGTCGTCGTGTTGGTTGCGATGATACCGTCCAGTTTAATTTCCATCGCCAGATCCAGAATGTCATCCAGTTGCGATAGTTCCAGATCAGGCGCAATCTTCAACAATACCGGCTTGGCTGTCGCCTTGGCATTGTTGATCATAGCAAGGTTTAGAAATATTTTCTTGAGAGAATCCTTTTCCTGTAAAGCTCTCAGCCCGGGAGTGTTGGGGCTGCTCACGTTTACCGCGAAATAGTCAACATAAGGATGTAGTTTGTTGAAGCAAGTTGCGTAATCGTTCCAGGCTTCTTCATTTGGGGTTACTTTATTCTTTCCAATATTGCAACCCACGATCATCGGGAGTTTGCCCGGGTTTCCTTTTCTGTTTTCCTGCCATTCCCTGAGGTTAGCTGCAACAGCATCGGCCCCCAGGTTGTTGAAGCCCATCCGGTTTATAAGTGCTTTGTCTTTAGGCAGTCTGAAGACCCGCGGGCGAGGGTTTCCAGGTTGCGGGAGGGGGGTTACCGTACCGACTTCCACAAACCCAAAACCTAATGCCTCCAATTCTTCCAGATAGCTTGCATTTTTGTCGAATCCTGCCGCCAATCCTACCGGATTTTTGAAATTCATATTAAGAAACCTGGTCTCAAGGTTTTTATTTGAAGTGCCCGTCATGCGACGGATTATTGATTTTACAAATGGAATTCGGATTCCCACTCGCATACCCGACATAGCAAGGGTGTGCGCTTTTTCAGGGGATAAAAGGAAAAAAAGCGGGCGCAGAATTTGGTACATGTGCACAAATATAAATCAACTTGGAAAGAGGTTTGGAATAATTGAAGCTGTTTTTTATATTTGATAACCGGGATAGCCTGAACTTTTGATTCTTCCTGGGTTAACGCCCTCCGGATTTTGGTGGGTTCGAATCAAAAACTGCATGAGGGTTATATAAATAATTGGTGCAGATGACCGGATAGAGTCCGTTAGTTGTCTCGCTCCAGTTAGTTGCGAACCAGGTTTCCGGTTATTTTCTAAGCTAGATTAACAGGATGAATTTTCAAGTCAGCGAAATGAATACCCTGTAATAACATTAAAATTCTATACTATGCGGGAAGCATATATTGTAGCGGGATACCGGACCGCGGTGGGTAAAGCCGGTAAAGGCGGATTCAGATTTTACAGGCCGGACGACCTGGCTGTAGAAGTGATAAAAGGACTGATGGCATCGGTGCCCGACCTGAATCCTAGCATGGTGGATGATGTGTTAGTGGGAAATGCTGTTCCTGAGGCGGAGCAGGGTTTACAGGTCGGGCGGATGATCTCCGCAAGAGCTCTTGGCGTTGAAACACCTGGTGCAACAGTTAATCGTTACTGTGCTTCGGGGCTTGAAACCATTGCCATGGCTACCGCCAAAATACGTACGAGGCAGGCAGATTGCATTATTGCCGGCGGTGTGGAGAGTATGAGCCTTGTCCCAACGGCAGGATGGAAAACTTCTCCTTCCTATTCCTTGACCCTGGATGATCCGGATTATTATATTAACATGGGATTGACCGCGGAAGAAGTTGCGAAGGAGTTCGGTGTGAGCCGCGAAGACCAGGATGCATATAGCCTTTTATCTCATCAGAAGGCTGTGAACGCCATTCAGAAGGGTTATTTTACATCAGGAATATTACCCATTGAGGTAGAAGAGGTGTATCTGGATGATCGGGGGAAAAGACAGAGCCGCAAGTTCATTGTTGACACGGATGAAGGGCCCAGAACGGATACTTCACTGGAGGCGCTGGCCAGACTCAAACCTGTCTTCGCAGCTAATGGCACGGTCACCGCCGGCAATTCATCGCAGATGAGCGATGGTGCAGCCTTCGTCATTGTTATGAGCGACAGGATGGTTAAGGATCTTGACATTGAACCCGTTGGCAGGCTGGTCGCCTGTGCGTCCACCGGAGTACATCCGCGGATTATGGGAATGGGTCCGGTGAAGGCAATTCCTAAAGCTTTGAAACAGGCCGACATGGTACTGAACGAGATTGATCTGATAGAGTTGAACGAGGCTTTTGCTGCTCAAACACTGGCTGTGATCAGAGAGGCGAAGCTGAATCCGGAGATTGTAAATATCAATGGCGGAGCGATCGCACTGGGGCATCCACTTGGTTGCACCGGGACGAAGCTGTCGGTTCAGTTGCTCAATGATTTGAAACGGCTTAATAAAACATTCGGGATGGTTACCGCCTGCGTAGGCGGCGGACAGGGTATTGCAGGTGTCTTTGAAAGATTTTAGTTTTTATTAACAAACCAATTTTTCATTGGCATAGTCTTAGAGTTGAGAACTACATTAATCATTTCTAAACTTGAAAATATGAAATCAAAAATTATCATGCTGGCAATGCTCATCGCCTTTTTTGGTTTAACCGACCTGCATGCGCAGGGACGAGGCCGCGGCTGGGGTTATGGCAAAATGAAAGGTCATGACCGGGACGACGATGAGGGATATAACAGAGGTTATGGAAGGTACAGGGGTCATGGTGACGAAGACGAAGATGATGATGATGACGATCAGGGAGAATACAGACGAGTGTACCGGAACCGTGATTACGGTTATGACAATAGAGATTACGGATATCGGAATCGCGACTACGGTTATTATGGCCGAAACTATGGATATAACAGCCTGGGCAATATTTTGAGCAATGAGATACTTGGCTATCCCAGTCGGGACTACGGTTACCGTGGAAGCAGGCAGCCCTACAGGGTTTATAACCAGCAATTGCCACCCGGGCAGGCAAAAAAAATCTACGGATATAAATCTGCAAGACAATTTGCCCCGGGGCAACAGAAAAAAGCCTATTCAAACGACAGGTATTATCAAGGGAATAACCGTGTCTTCTACAATAACCGTTATGAGGCTGACCGGTATCAGCAAAGAAGGAATGCGGAAACAGCCCGCAGGATAGGAAGTTTGTTTGGATTGTAAACTGATAATGGGTCTGCATCGATAATTCTCAGGGTCCACGCATTGAGTGGATTTACACCTGAAAAGTTTCGTTGCAGGCTTTTTTATGCTGATTGGTTAACGGGGATTTGAAGAAGCCTCGTAAAGACTGATTTTCACGCAAATCGTGTACCTATCACACACTGGTTTCAGAGCAGTTAATAAAAAAATCTTCATTGGAGAGCGGCGGATTCTGAACGATAAGATTGTTTAAAGTTTTGATAAATTCAATCTCGTACTTTAAGAAGTAAGAAATTCTTCGTACCTTGGAAGTGATTTAAATCCGTGTAGAAAATGAAAAAAGGTTTGTTTAATCGGTTCGGATTGGCAGTTACAGGCGGACTTGCTTTGGTGCTGGTGACACTGGCGTCTTGTAATCCAAGCTATTATCCGCAAGATGACTACGGCTATTATTACCCTGGTTATTATTATTATCCTGGTTACTATGGGTACGGGTATTACGGAAATAATTACTACCCCCGCTATTATTATCGCAACCGTAATTATAATTACAGGAATTATAGTCACCGATATGACCGCCGGAGTTATCCAGACCGATACAGGAACTATGAAGGTGACCGGCTAAGGGGAGAATTTAATTACCGGAATCCAAATACCGGCAGGCTGAATGCACGTCCATCTGTGAGAGAGAGAAGTAATTATGATTCCCGCGGTCAAAGCGGCCGTGCCCCATCGAGATCTTATAGCCCGCCGGCAAGGAGTTATTCTTCGCCAAGGGTAAGTCAGGCGCCACCGAGTCGTGGCTATTCTTCCCCGGGCAATAGCGGCGGTAACAGGAGTGATAACAGTGACAGGAGAAGGAGATAGGCTATTTCCAACAATTATCAAATTTGTTCCGATAAAAGATTGGCCTCACAAAGTTAAGATCGCGCAGCCTGTTGATCACGCAATCGTTTTTTGTACGAAGATGTGTTCGCCAGAAGAGGGGGGTCAGGGTATATTAATATATTTATGGATTTGCAGGCTTAGTTCCCATTTTGGATTTTCACGAATGTAGCTGACAATCGAGGGGATCATCTTTTCAAACCTGCTCCATTCGGGTTGCAAATATAATTTGCAGGTCCCCGAAACGCGGGACGCGTAGTCTTCAGCCCATTTGAAATCGCTTTGGTTATATACAATTACTTTCAATTCATCTGCGGCGCGCAGTGAGTCTTCCATCGGTGGCTTGAATTTTTTGGGTGAAAGGCAGACCCAATCCCAGTTTCCACTGAGTGGCGAAGATCCGGAAGTCTCGATGTGTGTGGAAATTCCCGCTTCCCTGATCGCCGAGGTCAGGCTGTCCAGGTTATGAAGCAGTGGCTCGCCTCCGGTAATAACTGCTATGGTCGCGGGCGTCGCCCGGATCGCGCTGACCAGGCTGGCAACGCTCATTTGAGGATGGCCGGAGAATGCCCAGCTTTCCTTCACGTCACACCAGGTGCAACCCACATCGCATCCGCCCAGTCGTATGAAATAGGCGGCTTTCCCCTGGTGGAACCCTTCACCCTGAAGGGTATAAAAGTGTTCCATGACGGGGTAAACTACTGATGTCTGAATATCTGTCTCTGGCATATTTTAACTACACAGTCATTTTTCAAGACGTTTTGTAATTTATTATCGGTTGGCGCTGTGTCGACCTTTAGTTCCTGGAAATACAGGATTTATAAGTATTCTTCATCAGTGCCGCGATGGTCATTGGGCCTACCCCTCCCGGAACTGGTGTAATAAAGGAACTTTTGGGTGCAACTTCTTTGAAGTCCACATCACCAACGATTGCGTAACCTGATTTCCTGGATTTGGAGGGTACTCGCGTAATACCTACGTCTATAACCACGGCGCCTTCCTTGACCATTTCTGCTTTTAGAAATTTTGGAACACCCAGGGCAGCCACAATGATGTCTCCCTGACGGCATATTTCCGCCAGGTCCCTGGTTTTGGAATGACAGAGTGTAACCGTACAGTTACCCGGATTGCTATTGGCGCTTAATAAAATACTCAGGGGCCGTCCAACAATATTGCTTCTGCCCAAAATCACAGCGTGTTTTCCGTTTGTTGGGACCTTGTTGTGTTCCAACAATAACATGATTCCATAGGGCGTCGCCGGTAGGAACCCATCTTCTTCGCCCAAAATCATTCTCCCTATATTTTCAGGATGAAATCCGTCAACGTCCTTCAGTGGCGAGATAGCTTCAATAATTTTCCGCTCAGAGATATGTGGCGGAAGCGGTAATTGCACTAGGATACCGTCTACAGACATATCCTCGTTCAACTCTTCAATTTTCTCCAAAACCCTGAGCTCTGCCACATCTTCCTCAAAATGGATTAACGTGGAGACAAAGCCTATCTCATTACAGGTTTTGACTTTGGAAGCTACATAGGTCTGGCTGGCGCCATCTTCTCCCACCAGTATAGCAGCAAGGTGGGGGACTTTTTTACCGGTGGCGGCTCTTTGGGCCACGTCTATTTCCAGCGTATCTAGTATAGCTTTGGCAGTTTTCTTCCCGTCAAGTATTTGCATGCTGCAAACCTAATAAAGTTTGGGTTCAAAATGAACATCACCCGGGAAAATCAACCACTGGGTAACCGGGAGCCGGAACTAGTGGCAGGAATATGCCCGGCGCGGGTCATTAAGCAATTTTTTAGGTTAATAAATTGATTTGAATCAATTTTTTTTACCGTTGATGTCTGATTGTTTTAGCTAATATTAGTATGATAATCAAGAATATGTACTAAAAAAAAGCCAAAAATCGAACTTAATTATGTTTTACAAATATTAAAAAAATATGAAACTGTTGTTAAAATTGTTTTAATTTTCATATTACTCTTGCTGAGAATCCTCTGTTTTTGCAGGAGGTTTTTATTAATCAACTAAACAAAATAGACATATGTACATGAGAAGAATGCTACTGCTGTCACTTTTGACAGTTTTCTCAATTTTGGCTTTTGCTCAGACCAGAACAGTAACGGGTAAGGTTACTGATGAAGCTGGCGCGCCGATTGTCAATGCATCGGTTCTGGTAAAAGGGACATTTTCCGGAACGACAACAGGTACGGATGGGACATTCTCACTTAAAGTGCCGGCTGCCAGGAACATATTATTGTTCTCTGCGGTTGGGATGGGAGAAAAGGAAGTCTCGATTACCGGCCTGAATTCCGTGAATGTTACGCTTTCCCAGTCAACTGCAGCTATGGAAGAGATTGTGGTGACTGCCCTGGGTATCAGACGGGCGAAGAACACCCTCCCTTATGCAGCGCAACAGGTAACCGGTGATGATGTAGCGAGAACAAGGACCGGTAACGCGGCGGCATCGCTGTCGGGAAAGGTATCCGGGTTACAGATTATCCAGGGTAACAGCATTGGTGGTTCAACAAACGTTGTCATACGTGGTATGAAATCCCTGACCGGTAACAACCAGGCCATGTTTGTGGTAGATGGTGTACCTATCGATAACGCAAACACTAATACGGGAAATCAAAGGACAGGCCGGGGCGGATATGATTATGGTAATGCCGCAGCTGATATTAACCCGGACGATATTGAAAGCGTCAACGTGTTGAAAGGCGCCGCAGCAACTGCGCTATACGGATCCAGGGCTGCAAATGGTGTTATCATGATTACCACAAAGAAAGCAAAGTGGGGTATTGGCGTAACAGTCAATACGGGCGTTATGATGGGGAAAATTGACAGGAAAACGTTCCCAACCTACCAAAAGCTCTACGGAGCCGGCTATTCAGACCCTTATCAGAAAGACGGGTTTTTGTATTTTGATGTTGACGGTGACGGAGTAAAAGACTATGTAGTACCCACTTCAGAGGACGCTTCATTCGGCGCAAAATTCGATCCCAAAATCATGGTGTTTCAATGGGATGCTTTTGACCCTTCATCGCCGAACTATAAGAAAGCGGTTCCCTGGGTTGCTGCAAGAAACGACCCATCCACCTTTTACAGAACAGCTTACAGTACGAATAATAATATTATGCTGAACGCAGCTACTGACAAGGGGTATTTCAAGTTAGGATACACCCGGAATGATGAAAACGGGGTGCTTCCAAATAGTAACGTAAAAAAGAATATCATAGACTTTGGTGGAAGTTATGCTATCACCGACAAATTAACAGCTTCTGCCCTGACAAGCTTTTCTAGAATAGACGGACGCGGAAGATTTGGTACCGGTTACAACGGGAGGAACGTAAATCAGAACTTCAGGCAATGGTATCAAACGAACGTTGATATACAGGATCAGAAAGCGGCTTATTTCAGAAACAGGCAGAACATAACCTGGAACTGGAAAGATCCTTCCACTGCTGCTGGATTAGTTCCAATTTATACGGATAACTACTATTGGACAATCTACGAGAATTATGAGATGGACACCCGTAATCGTATTTTTGGGAATGCCTCCCTGGATTATAAAGTGCTGCCCTGGCTGAATATTTTAGGCAGAATCACTTTGGATAATTATACAGAATTTCAGGACGAGCGTATAGCAGTCGGAAGTCAGGGTGTTCCTATGTATGCCCGTGTCGACAGAAGGTTTCAGGAGGTTAACTACGATTTGATGGCTACGGCCAATAAGCAGATATCAGAGAATTTTAATTTGCATGGACTGTTGGGTACTAACATCCGCAAATCTACACTGGATGCGATCAATCAGGCTACTTCGGGAGGTCTGGTGGTACCCCAATTATACACGATAGCGAATTCAAAAGGAGCAGCCGCCAATCCGGTGGAATCACATCAGCCGAGGGAGGTGGATGGTTATTTTGCCGGAGCAACGATTGGATACAAAGACCTCCTTACATTGGATGGAACTTACAGGATCGACAAGTCATCCACACTTCCTGTAAACAATAACAAGTACGGATACTGGAGTGTATCCGGAAGCTGGCAATTCTCCAAGCATTTGATGAACCAGCAATGGTTGAGTAGCGGTAAACTCCGGGTAAACTACGCCACTGTGGGTAATGATGCACCCTGGGGAAGTCTGCGGGATGTGTATAGTCAACCCAACCCGTTTGGATCAACCATTCTGTTTTCCCTTCCCACGACGAAAAACAATGAAAACCTGAAACCTGAACTTACAGAAAGTATGGAGGTTGGTCTTGATGCTGCATTTTTGAAAAGCCGTCTTGGCTTTGATGTAACATATTATCGGACAAATTCATATAACCAGATCTTGCCGGTAGCCGTTTCCACTGCCACGGGATATTCAAATATGTTTGTGAATTCCGGGACGATCGAAAATAAAGGGGTTGAGTTAACCATATTTGCTACACCGGTTAAGACCAGAGACTTTTCATGGGATATAAACCTGAACTGGACCAGGAACCGCAACAAGGTCGTTGATCTTTACGGTAATAGCAAAAACCTTCTCTTGGGTAGTTTCCAGGGAGGTGTGAGCATCAATGCCACCAAAGGTCAGCCCTATGGAACCATTCAGGGCAAGACCTGGATGATGATCGATCCGGCTGATCCAACAAAAACAAAGCCTTGGGATGGTACGGCCCCCAAATTGGTAAAATCAAATGGCTTCTACCAGGTAAGCTCTACGACCAATAATGTAATCGGTAATGTGAACCCTGACTGGTTCGGCGGTATATACAATACGTTCAAGTATAAAAACGTGTCTCTCGGCTTTTTGGTAGACACCAAACAGGGCGGTAATGTTTGGTCTCTTGATATGTTCTATGGCATGAACTATACCGGTGTTTACCCCGAAACTGCAGGACTGAACGACCTGGGTAATCCGATGCGGAACTCCGTGGAAGAAGGGGGAGGTGTAATTTTGGAAGGAGTGACAGCAGATGGTAAACCTAACACCAAAAGGATTGTACTGGATGCCAATTCACCAGCCAAACCTCAGGCCGCAAATTCCTACGATGCCAGTTATGTAAAACTCAGGGAAGCCAATCTGACCTACTCGATTCCTAAAAAAGTATTAAGCAGGACGAACTTTATCAAAGGTGTTGACGTCTCTGTATTCGGAAGGAATCTCTGGATCATTCACAAAAATCTTCCTTATTCCGATCCTGAAGAAAACCTTTCATCAGGAAATATACAGGGTATGCAGAGTGGTGCTTATCCCACGACCAGGACTTTGGGAGTCAACGTTAAACTTAACTTTTAATATAATGATACATTTAAATAGTATGAAAAAGATTTTAATTGTTTCGCTCGCTGTGGTTTCCCTATTCTCGTGCGGCAAAGATCTTAGCTCTTTGAATAAGGAGACCAAAAGAGCGGCGAATGTACCTGCTGGGACCTTATTTGCAAACGGTGTTAGAAACCTCTCAGATGTGTACGCTTCAGCGAGTGTGAATATTGACCCTTTGCGTTTCGTAGTAAAACACTGGGCCCAGGCCGTGTACCAGGAAGAAGCTCAGTATGACTTTTCAACCCGTAATATTCCTCAGACGTGGTGGACTATACTTTACCGGGATGTTCTCGCCAATCTGAAGGAATCAGGGAAAATAGTGACCGCAAACACTACGCTGGATGCTGGTGTGAAGTCCAATCAGCTTGCAATGATTGATATTATGCAAGTTTACTCCTTCTATGTTTTGGTGAATACTTTTGGAGATATTCCATATAGTGAAGCACTGGACGCTACCAAGCTATTTCCAAAATATGATGATGCAAAAACAGTTTACACCGATTTGCTGACCAGACTAGTGGCTGATATTGGAAAACTGGATGCATCTAAGGCAGGATTCAGCTCTTCCGAGGATTTGATTTATAAGGGAAATGTCGGCAAATGGAAGCTGTTTGCCAATTCTTTACGGATGAAGATGGGCATGTTATTAGCTGATTCAGATAACGGCGCCGCCAAATCTAACGTGGAAGCAGCCGTGGCGGGTTCTTTCACATCTGCTTCCGATAACACTGCATTTAATTATCTGGCGGCAAGCCCCAATACCAATCCGCTATATACCGATATCGTATTAGGTGGCCGGGGAGACTATGTGGCCGCAAAGGATCTGATGGATCAGCTTATTAGGTTGAATGATCCCCGCAAACCTTTGTATTTTGGTAAAAATAATGACGGCATTTATATAGGAGGTACAGTAGGTTCAGTGAATACTTATTCAGCAGTCTCAAAACCCAGCTCGCAGGTTTCTGCAGCAACCGCACCGTTGATTTTTCTGGATTATGTGGAAACTGAATTCTTCAAGGCGGAAGCAGTTGAGAGAGGTTATAATGTGGGTGGCACAGCCGCAGAACACTATAGCAAAGCTATCAAGGCATCGATTCTGGAGTGGGGGGGAACTGCTGCCGAGGCCGATGCTTACCTGGAACAGCCGGAAGTGGCTTATGCAACCGCTACCGGGACCTGGAAGCAAAAAATTGGGTTCCAAAAATGGATCGCCTTGTATAACCGGCCCTTTGATGCATGGACTGAGTACAGAAGATTTGATTTTCCAATAATGCCTCCTCCCGTAGGGGCAAAATCAGGCTTCCCGAACAGGTATAGTTATCCGGCAAATGAACAGCAATTGAATCCCGATAATTACACTTCGGCTGCTGCTAAGTTTGGAGGAGATAAAGTAGAATCCAAATTGTTCTGGGATAAGTTTTAGAATTTGTTCAGCCAATATGTGAAAGGGTCGTATCAAAGATTATTTTGATGCGGCCCTTCTTCTTTTCAGCAGCAACTAGTGCCATCACATACACCCACCGATTTGATGGAAGAACGGAATCCAACGTAAATTTCAAACTACATTTTGGGTGACTTGATTTAAATCAATTTTTGTTTTTTTGGGTTTACTCGTGACAATTTATATAACATCTTGGGAATCAGGAAGTCTTGATTTGAATAAAACAAATATTAATTCGATTGCTCGGTTATAATCTTAAAAAAATATGAAACAATTGTTAAGAGATAATTAATTTGCGAAGTGGTTCCTGAAAAATTATTTGCTAGTTTTTCAAGAATCATTATTTCCTCACACATAAATAACACACTATTACATGAGAAAGGTAGGTTTCTTATCGCTATTATTGGCTCTGTCGGTAGTCCTTTTCGCTCAGACTGGGATAATCACCGGGAAAGTAGTGGATGCAACCGGTAATCCGGTCCCTTTTGCCTCTATCAATATTAAAGGGACGAATTACGGTGTGTCTGCAGATGCAAATGGCGACTTTAAAATTTCAATGAGGGGTTCAGAGACCTTCGTTGTAACAGCTACGGGGTATGAATCAAAAGAAGTTACTCCCACTGGCGCCAACGTCTTAGTAACATTGATCGCTACAGGTACCACTATCGAAGAAGTCGTAGTTACAGCCGGTGGTACTAAAACACTCCGAAGAGGTCTCGGTACAGCCAGTACGGTTATAAAGGCCGATAATCTGGTTTCCGGTAAAGCTACAAACGTGGCCAGCGGCCTGCAGGGAAAGGTTGCAGGTATGATGATCAACGGAACGAACGGTGGGGTTAATCCGAACTTCAGGATGATCCTTCGTGGTCAGCGTTCATTGACTGGTAATAACCAGGCGCTGATCGTACTTGATAACGTGATCGTTCCTAACGACGTGTTAGGAAACCTGAATCCGAACGACGTAGAAGAAGTTACAGTGCTGAATGGTTCAGGCGCAGCAGCGCTTTATGGTTCACAGGCTTCAAATGGCGCTATTATCGTTACCACGAAGAAGGGACGTGCCGGACAATCCTCTGTTGTGCTTTCTCATACTACAACGATTGAAAGCGTAGGCTTTTATCCAAAGATTCAGAAAAATTTCGGTGCCGGTGGTTCGTCTTACGGATATGATGAATTTGGACTTCCAACCTGGTCATACATCGAAAATCAATCCTATGGTCCGCCTTTTGATGGCAGTAAACGCGAACTTGGGGCTCCACTCCAGGATGGCCGCCAGGACTCTGCATACTATGCCTACAATAACGGTCACTACGGATTCTGGCAAAAAGGCATTACTAACCAGGAAGATGTTTCACTTACTACAGGAGATGAAAAGTCAACCTTCTACCTGGCTGGTCAATATGCAGGAGTCACCGGAACCACGCCCGGAGATAAATATAACCGTACCTCAATGCGGATCAACGGTACTCGTAAGATTGGAAAATCTATAATGGTGACCTATGCCACAGGATATGTGCAAAACCGATATGATATCACTACGCAAACAGGCTCAATGTACGGGAATATGCTCAACATGCCGTCAAACGTGGATATCACCAAATATAAAAACTGGAGAACTGATCCGTTTGCGAATCCTATTGGTTATTACAATCCATGGTATGAGAACCCCTATTTCAGTGCAGACAATTATCGTAATAAGACGCGAAACGATTATTTAACCGGAAATATCGAACTGAAATTTACACCTATCCAGGGTCTGGATTTTGTTGCACGGCAGGGTATTGCATCACGCAATTACTCCTGGAAATACACACAGGCTGAATTTTTGTATACTGAATACTCCAAACATACAGATGCGAGTTCAAAAACCGATATACCAGGTACAGTGGCTGATGGAAGCGGATATACAACAGAGTTGATTACGGACGGATTTGTAAATTACAATAAGAAGTTTCTGAATAATGATTTCAACCTCACGGCTATCGCCGGTGTACAAATGCGCCAGGATGAAACCAAATCAATTAATGTGGCTGGTTCTGGTCTGGTAATTCCGGATGTGTTCAATGTGGGGGTGCGTGTAGGTGAACTTGCTGGCGGGGAAAGTAATGCAAAGGCCCGCCAAGTGGGAATTTACGGAGATGTCAGACTGAGTTATAAAAACTTCCTCTACCTTCACGGTACAGGCAGGCAGGATAAAGTTTCCGTGCTTGATCCGGCAAATAATACGTTCTTTTACCCCTCTGTCGATGCTGCTGTGGTCCTGAATCAGGCAATCAAGGCTCTCAACAATATCGACCAGATCAGCCTGTTGAAAATCAGAGCGGGTTGGTCAAAAGTAGGCCAGGTGAATCTGCCAGGTAACTACGGTGCTTACCAATTGTTACCTACTTACGGACAGGCATATGGTTATCCTTATGGCTCAAATCCAGGATTTACTGCGGGTAATACACTTGTTTCCCCAAGCCTCAAACCAGAAATCACGAAAGGGTATGAAGCCGGTTTAGATCTGAACCTGTTCAGAGACCGCTTTACCTCATCCGTGACCTTCTACAGTACAACGACGTCCGATCAAACGGTTTCAACCAGAATTTCTCCCGCATCAGGTTTTTATAATTACAGAACCAATGTGGGCAAAACATCCAGCAAGGGATGGGAAATAACCGTACACGGAACGCCAATCAGAACCGATGATCTGGAAGTGACGATTGGCGGAAACTATACTCATCTGAACAACCGCGTAGAAGAAATTACCGCCGATATTCCGAGGGTGCCCCTGGCAACCTATGGTAACGGTGCCGGTTCATATGCAGTAGCCGGACAGGCCTTCCCGGTGATCATGGGATTCGATTATAAACGTGACCCCCAGGGTAGAGTAATCGTCAATAAGATTACAGGTCTGCCTTCTAAATCTGATACGATCTCCATTCTGGGTGTAGCACAGTATCCAAATAGGCTGAGCCTCGACGGAGGACTGAGGTATAAAAACCTGACTTTCTCTATTTTGTTTGAATACAGAGGAGGCGCGCAGATCTACAATAATATGGGTGGTGAACTGGATTGGTCCGGTACAGGTTACAGAACTGGTGTTTACAATCGCGAACGCTTTGTATTCCCCAATTCAGTGATCAATACCGGCACAGCGGCTAATCCCGTATATGAAAAGAATACGAATATCACCGTTAAAGACGGCAACGGAAATGCCGGATACTGGACCGATGGTGTGAACAGAGATGTCACTTCAAACTATGTTACTTCGGGCGATTTCTGGAAACTCAGAGAGGCGGCAATCTCTTATGATGTTCCCGATCGTTACCTGGGTGATAAAAAGTATCTCAAAGGAATCAGAGTCAGCGTACAGGGCAGAAACCTGTTGATGTGGATGGCTAAGGATAATTATTATACTGATCCTGAATTTAGTGACGGTGGAAACGATACAAATGGTATCGGTCTTACAGGTATTGGACAAACTCCTCCCTCCAGATTTTATGGTGCAACTTTAACCCTTAAATTTTAACCGTCAATACTTGTAGAACAGTTTTGCTGAGAAGCATAATAGTTATAAATTTTACGACATGAAAAAAATCAATCTTCTTTTTTTACTGGCAGTGACGCTATCGGTTACTTCCTGTAAAAAATTTCTGGATATAAATAAAAATCCGAATGAAGCCACCAGTGCAACACCGAAGGTTATGTTGCCCCAGACCATCGTTGGAACAGCATCACAATTGAACGGGTACAATAGCATGGGCGCGCAATTGGTGGGATATATGGCCAATGCCGGCGGTTATGGCGGCTTCGGTTCTTCAGTGACTTATTCCTTTACATCGAGCGATTTTCAGGCAAGGTGGGATATGTATGATGTTTTGGAAGATATTCAACAGGTAATAGAAGCTTCACAAGGAACCCCGGCCAACAGATACTACGCTTCAGTAGCCAGGATTTTGAAAGTCCACGGGATGCAGAAACTGGTAGACCAGTACAACTCGGTACCCTACACCGAAGCTTTGGGCGGACTCAAAAGCCTGACCCCAAAATATGATGATCCGGTTGCTATTTATCAGGATCTTGGTACGCAGCTCGATAAGGCCATTGATACGATCAATCAGGCCCTGGCTGACGATCCCCAAAAGACCATTAGTCTCAACTCCGCAACCGATCCGATGTTTAAGGGCAATATGACACAGTGGATAAAATTTGCAAATACACTGAAACTTCGTTTAATGGTCACATCAAACGGGAAAGTGAATTTTGCAAAGAAGACTTTCGCCGGCGGATTCCTGACCACTGATGCTACGGTAAATCCGGGATATACCAGAGTTAACGGAAAACAAAACCCCAAATGGAATTCCTGGGGTTGGTCAGCTACCGGCTCCTCCGGTAACAAGGCCTGGATGCCCAACACTTTTGTTTTCGGATTTTATAACGGGAAAAAATTGACAGATCCGCGGGGATGGGCAGTGTACTACAAATTTGACGCCAAGAGCCCCAATCATAACAGGCTGGGTGTTGAATCCACTAATATTCCTTCCAGTCCGGAAGGAAGCTTCTGGTATCCAAGCGATCAAAGAAACGGCCGTACGGCTGGCGGTGCAACGGGTGTGCTGAAAGGTCCTGATGCGCCAATGCCGATCCTGACGGCAGCAGAAAGTTACTTCCTGCAGGCAGAAGCGGCATTAAACGGAATCATTACAGGTGATGTAGCTGCTTTGTTTAACAAAGGCATTGAAGCATCGTTTAAATATCTGTACGCGAGACCTGATGGCACTTATTCCGGCGATTTCGCGGACATTCCAGGTGATATTCAATGGTACAATGATCAAAATGCAGGTAATTATTTGGTTGATTTTAGTCTGGCTGCCACTAACGCCCAAAAACTGGAAGCAATCATTACCCAGAAATATATTGCGCTGAATATGGTTAACTCTGAGGAAGCCTGGAACGATTACCGGAGAACCCATTACCCCACAGTTGATAATAGCCCGGCAGCCGACGGTGTGCATACTTTTGCCTCTACGCAATCTAAATCCACCCGGCCGGATCACTTGCCAACAAGGATTCTTTATCCCTCAATTGAAGGCGCTGTTAATGCAACGAACATGCCTAAAAATATCGAACCATTCTCGTCTCTGATCTTTTGGGCAATGCAATAATTTATTCCAAAATAATTTAACATGAAAAAAATAATTAATATTAAGTTTCTGCTCATTGCACTGCTTCCGTTGGGACTGACCGCCTGCCTGAAGGAAAGGATCGGGAATATTGATACCGGGCATGGCAATACCCAGAACGTGATTGAGTTCAAAAATACCGGCGATAATGTCTCCGCACAGAATTCGACCTATCCGAGGTTTCACATAGACCTGGGTGCGCTTAGAATCTCGCAGAGCAAGAATTTTAATCTTAACCTGGGATATTCTGGTGTTAATAATGCGCCGGAAGATATTACCCTGAACCTGTCTTTGGATGCAGCAGCCCTGGCAAAATACAATACAGAAAACGGCTCAAACTATATCATCCCACCAGCAGCAAGTTTTAGCTTCCCTTCATCGGTGGTAATTAAAAAAGGCACAAGTGTTACAACGCAGCAAGTTAAAGTTACGTTGACTCCTGACTTTGACTTGAGTAAGAACTATGCTATTCCGCTCAAAATTGTCTCTACTAGTCCGGCCGGATATATCATTAGCGGCAATTTCGGATCAGCGCTGTACTCCCTGTCTGTAAGAAATATTTATGATGGGGTTTACACAATCACAGCTTTGGCACCGATGGTAGACGCTACGAACCCTGGGCTCACCGGCTGGTATCCGCTGGAAGGCATGGAGCTGAGAACTCAAACCGGTACTTCGGTAGCTCTTTGGGATGCAGTTTACTCGGGTACATACGGGCATCCCATTAAGAGTGGCACAAGCGGCTCGTATTACGGGAGCTTCGGTCCGGTGTTTATTTTCACAAATGATAAGGTGACAGACGTAACCAATTACTGGGGACAACTGTCGGGCGGATCAAAGAGAAGTGGAAAGATTGAAGCGACGTTCGCAAATAATGTAGTGTTCAATGCGGATGGAACTGTCAAGTACTTCGATGTCAAATACTATATGACTCAGACTGATGGGTTCGTCATACGTACTACCTTCACCGAAAGATTTACGAGGACAGGTTCCCGCTAGAAAATCTTAATACAAATTAGAAAAAGCTGTCCGCAACGGACAGCTTTTTTTTAATGTTAGGTGTAATGAACTAACTTCGGGAAACCATTACTTCAAAATTGAAAAAACACTATATGAAAAAAGGTTTGTTAAGTCTTGGTATATTTTTGGGTATAGCAACGCAACTGGCAGCTCAACCAGTCACAGCAGATCTGAATTTGAAGCCTTTATTGTTCAAGAACTTTTTGGACGGAACTGTTTTCATGAAAAACGGTTCGACTGAGAAGGCCGTCTTTAATTATAACACCAATAACCAGCAATTGGTTTTTGTGGGGAACGGGCAATATCTGGAGTTAACAGGGCTAGAAAATATCCGGGAGGTACAGTTGGGAAGTGCAAGTTTTATCCCCATAAAGGAAAAATTTTATGAAAGAACAGAGCGGCCGGATCTGGTTATCTATTACAGCAACAGAACGGTACCAAAAGAAGTTGGGTCAGACAAAGCAGGAACCGGTTTACGAAGCTCCGGTGAGGTGAGCAATACAGTTACAACCTATATTAACCGCGCATATCAAAACCGGAGTGATATACGGTACGTTCGAAATTTCGGATTGCTGATGGGTGAAAATATATATCCTGCTGATTCTCCTGCAGCGCTCGCAAGAGCGTTTGGCCTGTCGAAGTCACATGTCCGCATACTGATGGACAAGTATAAAACTAACACGCAAGATCAAAATGATGTAATCTCCCTGATCGACATTTTGAAAGAGAAGAGTAACTGAAGTTCAGCAATTCCATCCACTCAAGTGATAGGTACCTGACCTGCCTGCACCGCCGCGGGCTTATAGTTGTGTATTATGATGGGGGAAAATGGTACTTCCTAACGGCGCGCGAGTCAGGTCAGCAAACGCGCATTCTACCTGGTGCCAGGGGGAGAACTGATGGTCCGATTTCCGGGATTTCCAAGTCGCGCTGCCTTTTTTCTTTAACTTCGTTTCAAATATATAATATGGACAATCAGCCGTTACCCAACCAATTGAATATTGAAATTTCTGAAGAAATAGCAGAAGGAAATTATGCTAATCTTGCTATCATTACACACTCTCACGCGGAGTTTGTCATTGATTTTGTGAACGTGATGCCCGGAACCCCAAAAAGTAAGGTGAAATCCCGTATAATCCTCACACCCCAGCACGCGAAAAGATTTATGAAGGCCCTGGTGGAAAATATCGAGAAATTTGAATCGGCTCAGGGTCAGATCAAAGATCTGGATGAAATTCAGTTTCCAATCAATTTCGGGGGTCCCACGGCACAGGCGTAGACAACGCCTTCATCGGGGGAATGAAATCATGCTCACCAGGTCGGGGTTATGCCGGTTAACGTGCGTGTGGCAGTCATCGGGAGGGAATGAAAACATGCTCACCAGGTTTGCCGCTCTTTTTTCCACAAATAAGGAGCAAACATGAAATAATACCAGATGTTCCAAAGTTCCATAAGTGGCAGCCATTTAAGCAGGTCCCGTTCGTTCAGCCGCTTCATGGCGCCGCCGAACACGATGAACTGGATGATCGTTTTCGCCAGTAGAACCCCTAGCACCCATCTCCAGTCGAACACCAAAAATGAAGCAAGTGCAACGAAGTAGTAAAGGAAATGGCTAAGGCTGTACAATCCCAGCAGAAACTTGTGCCTGGGTTTGTAATATTTTGCCGTGCTGAAATGACGCGTCTTTTGATGCTTCCACTCTTTCCAGGTTTTTTTGGGTTCGCTCAGCGTGTGCGCATCCGGATCAATGACGATGGCGGTGTTTTTCTTAGTGGCGGCTTTACTAATAAAGAGATCATCATCCCCCCCTGGCAAATGATTGATGGGGGCGAACCCCTTGTGCTTCAGGAATAATCCTTTTTTATAACTCAGGTTACGACCTACACCCATATAGGGCTGGCCCGCTAAAGCATAGCTTAGGTATTGAAGTGCCGAGTGAAAAGTCTCAAAGCGAATCACCTTATTCAAAAAGCCCCGCTTCTTTCTGTACGGCCCGTAACCCAAAACAATTTCGATACCCTCATCATAGCCATCCTGCATTTTTTGCAACCAATGTTCAGTCGCCGGCACACAATCGGCATCGGTTAATAACAGAATTTCGTAATCAGCTTCGCGTATGCCCACAGACAGTGGAAATTTCTTTCCGGCAATCATTTTCGGTTCCTGCGTGAGCTCTACAATTTTAAGAGACTTAAAGGCTTGATTAAGTTCCTGCAGGATGTACTTGGTATCATCTGTGGAATTATCATTAACTACGACGACCTGACGGGTGCTGTGGTACTGCTGAAAAACAAGACCCGGTATATTGCGGGCAAAGTTTTCATCTTCATTTCTGCCACATACAATAATGGATACAGGGTGTTGAAGGCTTTCTTTCTTTGGTCCCGGCTTGAAGATGGCCAGCCGGCGGAAAAAATAAAGATAGTAGAAAACCAGGATGAGGTTTAAGAAAACAAAAAAGTAAAAAATAATATATGGTGGTGTCAGAATTGGCATGGCAGCAAAGATACACGCTTATCGATTATCCGCCTGCCGGTTTGTTGAGCGTTATGATAAGAGGTTTCCAACGGCAGAGGCCTGCAGTCATGGGTCTGATCATCGTTTTTGGGAATCCGGCCTTATTTCTTATGTGGTTATCCGGATACTGACTACATTTGTCGCAATCAAAAACCATGGCTAGACTTTCATTTGAAGTTCAACACGAGGACACGGGGTCGGCAGGAAGGGCGGGTTTCATTCAAACGGATCATGGGACTATTGAAACGCCTATCTTCATGCCCGTGGGTACAGTTGGTTCTGTGAAGGCGGTGTTGCAACAACAGTTGGCAGATACCATAGATGCCAGGATAATCCTCGGGAACACTTATCATCTCTATCTGCGGCCGGGCACTGAAGTGTTGGAAAGGGCGGGAGGGCTGCATCGGTTCATGGGGTGGAACCGGCCCATTTTGACGGACAGCGGCGGTTTCCAGGTCTTTTCCTTAGCCGGTACCCGAAAAATTAAGGAAGAAGGAGTGACTTTCCAGTCGCATATAGATGGAAGCCGCCACTTGTTTACACCGGAAAAAGTCATGGATATTCAGCGTAGCATTGGTGGAGATATTGTGATGGCTTTTGATGAATGTCCGCCGGGAGGTAGCTTACACAGTTATGCTAAGAAGAGCCTGGCTCTGACTAACCGCTGGCTGGATCGCTGCCTGCAACAGTTTAATCAGACTCAAAGCAAATACGATTATACACAAAATTTGTTTCCTATTGTTCAGGGAGGCGTTTACAAAGACCTGCGTAAGGAATCCTGCGAGTTTGTAACATCAAAAGATGCACCGGGATACGCTATTGGCGGATTAAGTGTGGGTGAACCTGAAGACGTCATGTATGAAATTTGCGGTTGGTGTTGTGATCACTTGCCCGCAGAGAAACCGAGGTACCTGATGGGCGTGGGCACGCCCTGGAATATCCTGGAGTGTATCGGAATGGGGGTGGATATGTTTGACTGCGTGATGCCGACCAGGAACGGAAGGAATGCTATGCTATTTACCTCCCGCGGTGTTATTAACATTGATAATAAGAAGTGGGAATTCGACTTTTCGCCAATTGACGAAGACCTGACTAACGGCATTAGTGACTATTATTCAAAATCTTACCTGCGTCACTTGTTCAAAAGTCGAGAGATTTCTGCGCTAACCATCGCCAGCCTCCATAATTTGTCCTTTTACCTTTGGCTGGTTAAAGAAGCCCGGGAACATATTGTCCGGAATGATTTCAGTGAATGGAAAATCAGAATGACTGAACAATTAAAAACCAGACTTTAACACATGCGTGAATTAATACCAGATAATGTTAAACTTGGGGATTCCACCTTTCACCAATTCCTCTATTTCATCTATTTTTGACCCTTTAAATGAAGATATTAGACTGGTACATATTAAAAAAGCTGCTTGTTACCTTTTTTTTCTGTATGTTACTGTTTACCGTCATTGCGGTGGCTGTTGACAGCAGTGAAAAGACCGATGATTTTGTAAAAACGGGGCTGAGTACCTGGGAGATTTTCAGACAGTATTATACGGGCTTTATACCTTTTATATGGAGTCTCCTTTTCCCGCTTTTTGTGTTCATTGCCGTAATTTTCTTTACCAGTAAGATGGCTGTTCGGTCGGAGATTATAGCCATTTTGGCCAGTGGCACTACTTATAACCGGTTTTTAAGACCTTACATGATTGGGGGGGCATTTCTTGCCTTGATATTGTTTGTGGGTAAGCGGAATTTCATCCCCCTTGCTAATGAAATTCAGGCTAAGTTTAAGAAAACATATATCGACAAAAATGATCCGTTGAAAAATCGCCAAGAGACCTCCTGTTATAATTGTTTTTACAAAAGGATTGATAGCGCCACTTATATGGGTGTAAAAAATTATAATCCGGATACAAAAACCAGCGGTTCTTTCTTTTTGGACCGGGTAAAAAATGGAGGTGTTGTCTACAATTTACGTGCGGAATCGATTCGATGGGATACGGCTGCAAGGCAGTGGAAAGCCCAGAATGTAGTGGAACGATTTGTTGACAGTCTCGGTGAACGCGTGGTGAGGACGCATGAAAAAACAGTCCGACTGAATATTGTGCCTGATGAACTCGTTAAAGACGAGTATCTGAAAGATAAACTCACCACACCCCAACTGGTCCGTTTCATTGAAAAGGAAGAACTCCGCGGTACAGAGGGATTAAATGCGCTAAAAGTTGAACGTTACAAACGATCTGCAACGCCCTTTACCGTGTTGCTTCTGACTTTCATCGGAGCCGTTATCGCCAGCCGGAAATCGCGTGGGGGAAGCGGAATGCATTTGGCGCTCGGAATTATTATTGCGGCCATTTTTATTATTGCCGATCAGTTTTCCACGGTCTTCTCTGTGAAGGGAAATTTCCCGCCGGCACTGGCCGCGTGGATGCCAAATATGCTTTTCTCATTGGTAGCGTGGCGGCTTTATGCCCTGGCTCCCAAGTAGAAGAGTTCTTAATATCAAACTTTAAAATTACCGTGACCCTGGTTCGCCCGAGTTATTTTGACAACCAGGGGCTTGAGGTTCTGTGTCTGTTTTTCTTTAGTATATTTGATGAAATTAATAAGTAACATATGCCATCATTTGATTTTGTCAGTAAAGTGGACGTTCAGTCATTGGACAATACGGTGAATGTGGTTCGCCGGGAACTTGCAAACCGGTTTGATTTTAAGGGTTCCCATCTGGTGATCGAACTGGATAAAAAAACCTTTCAGCTTAGTGTGGAGACTGACGATGAAATGAAGATGAAACAGTTGGTTGATGTGCTGATCAGTCGGGCTCATAAGCAGGGCATAGCCCCTGAAGCTTTTGATATGAGCCGGGAAGGCAGTCAGATCGGGAAGTCCTGGAAAAAGGAAATTAGCGTTCGTAACGGGTTAAAGCAGGAGGATGCGAAAAAAATCGTGAAACTGATCAAGGACAGCGGGCTGAAAGTACAGGCAGCAATTCATGATGATCTGGTGAGGGTTACTGCGAAGAAGATCGACGATTTGCAGGCAGTTATTAGTGCATCTAAAAGCTGGACGATCGAAGTTCCGCTGCAAGTGGAAAATATGAGGAGTTAGAAAGGAAGGGCCGCGTACATTTTTTCAGTAAAATCAGAAATAGGGAGAAAATTGCGTTATCATTCTTTCAATAGGGTGAATGTTTTTCGGACACGCGTCAATTAACTGGTAATTAATTTTAGTACATTTTGTACTTTTTGATTACCTTTGCGACTCAAAATTTATTAATAAACGTACGGCAAATATCGTACAACCTTAAAAATCATATATTTATGAAACAAGGTATCCATCCTAAAAATTACCGTTTTGTCGTTTTTAAAGACATGAGTAACGGTGACACATTTTTAAGCCGCTCTACAGCAGGTTCCAAAGAGACCATCAAATGGGAAGACGGCAACGAATACCCTTTGATCAAGTTGGAAATTTCAAGTACTTCTCATCCATTTTATACCGGGAAGAACGTACTGGTAGACACCGCAGGACGTATCGACAAATTCAAAAAGAAATACGCGAAAAAATAACTGTGAATATTATTTTGCAAAACCCCGGTCTTCCGGGGTTTTTTTATGGTGCGCAGAATTGATTAACTTCGCGGCTCGGTTTATGCATTCAATTCTATTTTCATCCAGTAATTGCCGGCCGGAAAACCTTTATCCATTTACACTCACGCGTCGGGTGCAGGACATAAGGATCGGGATGCTGACCCTTCGGTCGAGGTGGGAAAAGAGCCTGGGCTTGCCTTCGGTGGATGAAGACGTCTCTGCCGTGACGTCAGGAAGAGGTGTGCCGCTGAAATCTAAGGATAGCCGGAAGACAGTAAATGTTTGTTCGATAGCGCCAAATCTGCTGCCATCAAAAAAACTGCTGACTGAAATCAAAAAGATGAAACCCGGACACGTGATCCTGGCACCTGACGGAGAAATACTGGTTCAGATTCTTGAGCGGATAGACGGTGAAGTTCGTAGGGAAGTCAAAAAGAAGGTCGTCCCTTTTGATCCGGACAATATCCAAAGGGTTGTATTTCCCTGGGATATTTTCAGGCTTAACCGTACGACGCTTGAGTATGACTTTCAGTTGCTGACAAAAGGCAGGCATTCAGCTGGAATCGATCCTTCCAACGGGGTTAGCGGCAGAAAGAAACTGTTTTTGGAGAAGGGAGCAAGGATGCAGCATTGTATCATCAATACAGAAGATGGTCCGGTCTATATTGGGAAGGATGCTCTTGTAATGGAGGGTGTGCTGATCCGCGGACCGGTCTATATCGGAGATGGCGCCGTCATCAAAATGGGAACCCGTATTTACGGGGCCACATCAGTCGGCCCCGGTTGTATTGTGGGTGGGGAAGTCAAGAATTCCGTCCTGTTTGCACATTCGAATAAGGCACACGATGGTTACCTGGGAGACTCTGTAATAGGCGAGTGGTGCAACCTGGGGGCAGGTACCAGCAACAGTAATCTGAAGAATACCGTATCTGAAATCCGCGTGTCACTGGGTAACCGGACGCTGAGCGCGGGAACTAAATGCGGGGTATTTATGGGCGATTTTTCGAGGACCGCTATTCAAACAGCTTTAAACTCCGGAACGATTATCGGTGTCAGCTCCCACGTTTTCGGGACCGGACTTACTGGCAAGCAAATTCCTTCTTTTTCATGGGGTGCGGATGGGAAACAAATTTATAAGCTGGAAAAGGCCCTTGAGGATGCTGCTCAATGGAAAAAATTAAAAAATGCGACATTGACAGAAGAGGAGAGAAACACGTTGGCGCAAATTTATAATCAAATTAAATAGAAATTAACATGAGAAAACAAATCGCGGCTGCAAACTGGAAAATGAACCTGACTTACGCTGAAGGAGAGCAATTAATTGCTGATATTCTGAAGGCGGGAGTGGAAGTTAATTCTCACCAGGAAGTGATATTTGGAGTGCCTTTCCCTTACCTGCTGATGGCAAAAGAAAAACTATCCGGCAAGAATAATTACTTTGTTTCTGCTCAGAACTGCTATAACAAAAAGGCTGGAGCGTACACGGGTGAAGTATCAGTAGGCATGCTGGATTCTATTGGAATCACACACTGCATTATTGGTCATAGTGAGCGGAGGGAATATTTTAATGAGTCGAACCAAATGCTGGCAGAAAAACTGGATCTGCTGCTGGCTACTGGGATCACACCCATTTTCTGTTGCGGTGAACCGCTTGAAATTCGTGAGGCCGGAGCGCAAAATGAATTTGTTGAAAAACAGTTGGAAGAATCACTGTTTCACCTGCCGGAAAATGAAGTCAAAAAACTGATCATTGCTTACGAACCCATCTGGGCTATTGGAACAGGTAAAACGGCAACGACAGAACAGGCTCAGGAGATACATGCGTATCTGCGCTCTGTTTTGGCAAAGAAATATGGGACTGAAGTTGCTGCTGAAATTCCAATTTTGTATGGGGGTAGCGTAAAAGCCAATAATGCTGAAGAGCTTTTTGCCTGTGCAGACGTGGATGGCGGCTTGGTGGGCGGCGCTTCACTGGTAGCAAAAGATTTTGTAGAAATTATCAAAGCACTTAAATAATATTACAGATGCTGAAAGTACTCTGGCTTTGCAGTTGGTACCCCAACAAAATTGCACCGTTTGAGGGCGCCTTTATTCAGCGCCACGCTCAGGCGGCTTCTTTGTACAGTCAGGTTACAGTAATCAAGCTAACGCCCGACCCGGACGCGACGGGCGTTAGCCGGATTACCAGGACTTATCAGCAATGGCCTAACCTGACCGAAATCCTGATCTATTATCCCAAATCTATGAAACTGGTCGGGAAGACAGTTTCCTTTTTCAGATGGTATTCACTGTACAAGTTTGCGGCAGAAAATTATATTGAAAAGAACGGACCTCCAGATCTCGTTCATGTGCATATCCCATTCAGGTCGGGTATGATAGCCCGGCAACTTAAACGGAAGTATAAAATTCCCTTTGTGGTGACCGAACATTGGGGAGGATATAATAATATCGTTGAAGACAATTATGGACAACGACAGCCATGGTTTCGAAGTGTTGTAAAAGATACCCTGAAAGACGCTTCTGCTCTTCATTCTGTGAGTTTCTATCTGGGTGAACAGATCCGAAAAATGGTGCTCAATAAACCATTTACTGTAATACCCAATTGTGTAAATACAGAATTTTTTACATATAATCCGGTACAAGATTCTGGACGGAAATTCCGGTTGCTTCATATTTCAGATGGCTCCCCGGTAAAAAATGTACCTGGAATTATTAAGGCTTTCAATGCACTTGATACGGATGATTTTGAACTGACCATTGTGGGAATGCCGGAGGATCTAAACCGGCGGTATAAAAAAATGTACCCTGGGATTCATTTTACCGGAATAATTTCCTACCATGAAGTAGCCGATCAATTGCGAAATGCCGATTGTTTTGCTCTCTTTAGTAACTCTGCAAACCTCCCTTGCGCCATAGCGGAATCACTTTGTTGCGGTGTGCCGGTTATCGCCACCCGGGTCGGCGGTGTTCCCGAAATGCTGGATGAATCGAACGGATTGTTTGTTAGTCCGGGGGACGTTGATGGGCTGGCTGCGGCTATACTCGAAATGCAGGAATCGGTTAAGAGAATGAATCAAAAAGAAATTTCGGAAAATGCAACCTCCCGTTATTCCTTCAGGCAAGTGGCGTTTGAAACCGACGCATGGTACAAGTCTGTACTTTCCGCGGAGGGGAAAGATGACATTGTCATCTGACGGATGGCTGGTGGTTCGTAAGCGCTGAAACGATAAGTGAGTACAGATATTTCTTGCAGTTCCCCGATTTAGGATTAATAATTGAAACATATGTGTATGTAGACACACCTGGCCGTGTCGTTATTTAATGGATATAAGGTTATTTCTATTCCACTAAATATTCACTCACCGGATCAGGTAATTTGCTCACAATGGATTTCTTCAGTGAAATGGCAGAGGAAGAAGAGTAGATTCCCAACATGGGACCATTATAAAGAAAATCCATAAGTGTAAGTTTAACAACACCGTTTATAGAAAGTTCCATATAGTTGCCATGTCTTAAGAGTGCAAATTGATAAGTCCGTGAGGTACTTACTGCAAAAGTATTATCCTGCAGGTTCAGATATATAAAGTTATTTTTATTATTGTTCGGATTAAATCCCCAGGCTGAAACTTGCATATATCCGTTTACTGGATCCAGTGAATAAAAATAACCGTTACCTTCTGGATCGAGATCACTTAGTAATCCCAGTTTTCCCATTCCTTCAACGGTCAGCTCACCCTCCCAAATGAAACTTTCAGAAGGCTTCTCGATGCAAAATAATTCGTAGCCGCTGCGGCTGCTGAATATCCAGCCTTCATCAATTTCTATAATCGAGGATGTTGGATTATTAAACATTTTCGCCCAGGCTTTGGTGTCGTCATGCGAAGTTGTGCCTATTCTTTTTTCGTTCCATTTGTAGTATGTCTTTAGTATTAACCTGCCGTTGATATCTGTATCCAATTCTTTTGGTGGAGGTAATATTCTTAACGAATCGATACTTCCGTGGGTATAAAAAAAGGTATAGATCAAAACATGATCACCGTCTCTGGTAACACGTGCGGCATAGTTGCCTTGTGGAAGCAGCACGTTGTTGTGAAAACAATGGTATTCTTCCAGAAAATCCGGTGCAAACCAATAACGGACTTTAATATCTTCTCTAATCGAACCCAGAATGTAATGACGGCCGTTCAGTTCAAATACACATGGGCATTCAAGGTCGTCATATATCATCGGGTAGTGCAGTGGAGGCAGGTATTCCAGATGATCATTGATTTGTCGGACCAGACCTATACATCCGCGCCTGCTAACAAGTCCGGATGATGATCTTGCACATATCAGGAAGTACACATCACCTTTATAATCGTACCTGAAGGGGTCTCTGAAGCTCAGCCAGTTTCTTGGATTATTTTCCAGGTCCTCATAATAAGGCCCTTTGGACTCAAATGGGAATATGCCCGTGGACACTTTTTCCCAATTAAAGAGATCATTTGAAATTGCCAGACCCACCCTCGAGACCACACCCCGGTCCTGACGATGCAAACCGGTATAATACATTTCAAATACTCCGTTTATCTCGCAAACATGCATGGTCCATAGCATATCATCATCCCACTCACCCGGGTCACCGACAAACAATGCATTCTTGACCCTGTGCCAGGATATACCGTCATGGGAGATTGCATGCGCTATATAATCGTGGTTGGGAATGATGAGATGAAACAGGTGATATTTGTTATCGTGTTTGATGACGGTAATATCACCAATCTCCCAGTCGCTAAAGCCTGAACTGCTGTAGAATGAAATTTTATCTTGCGGCATAAGCAAAAATTGTTTATATTGGTCAATTTTCAAAAATTTATCCGTAGGTCTATGAAAGATTATTATATACAACTATTCAGTCCCCACGGGCTAATCCGGTATAATAACCCTGAAATTGGCAGGGATAAAGATACCGGTGGACAGGTAAAGTATGTACTGGAACTTTTAACGTCCCTTTCACAACATCCGAGAATCAGACGGGTGGATTTATTTACCAGAAAAATTCACGACAAGCGCGTATCTCCTGATTATGACAGGGAAATTGAGGATATAAATAAAAAGGCAAGGATCGTGCGTGTAGCCTGCGGCGGAAAAGTTTACCGCGAGAAAGAACAACTATGGGATTTTCTCGATGAGTTTGTTGACAGAACACTGCAGTTTATTGAAAAGCAGGATGATTTTCCCGACCTGGTTCATGGCCACTACGCAGACGGAAATTATGTTGCGGGAGAAATAAGCAGGATCTTTGGAGTTCCACTGTTTGCAACAGGTCATTCACTTGGAAGAAATAAAAAAAGTATTCTACTCAAAGAAGGGTTGTCTGAAGATAAAATAAACGAAAAATTTAATATGATTCGTCGTATCAGTGAAGAGGAAAAAACACTGATAAACGCAAGAGTCGTCATTGTCAGTACCCGGCACGAGATCAATTCTCAGTACAGTCTTTATGAAAATAAGGATCAGGCGCATTTTGAAGTTATACCACCCGGAGTTAATTCTGATATCTTTTACCCGTTTTACCGACTGGACATGCCTTCGTTCACCATGAGTCTGGAACAGGAGCAAGCCTTGTATCGGGTCAACGCAGAAATAGAACGTTTCCTTTTTGCACCTGAGAAGCCATTGATTTTATCCATAGGCCGGGCGGATAAGCGAAAGAATTTTGAGTCCATCATTGAAAGCTACGGAGAAGATAAGGAATTGCAGGCTATGGCGAACCTGGCCATTTTTGCAGGCGTGAGAAAAGATATTTCCACGATGCCGGGCGACGAAAAAGAAATACTGACTAACCTGTTATTGCTGATGGATAAGCATGATCTTTACGGAAAGATGGCTTTGCCTAAGAAAAATGAACCCGCATTTGAGATTCCAGAAATATACAGATTGGCCGCCAGAAAAATGGGCGTGTTTGTTAATGCCACGCTTGGTGAAAATTTTGGACTGACTATTGTGGAAGCCGCCGCTTGTGGTCTGCCGGTTGTCGCTTCTCCGACAGGTGGCCCCAAAGAAATTATTGGCAATGCGGGGAATGGTCTGCTGGTGAATGTAGAAGACAACAAGGCCTTATCAGCGGCGCTTAAAAAAATCATTTCCGATAAAGCATTGTGGCAGAGCTATTCGGAAAAGGGGATCAGGGCCGGCCAGGAGGATTATTCCTGGACAACACACACCAATAAGTATATAAGCCTTGTGGATGATTTGTATTCAAAGTACCGGCATGATAACGAAATTTCATTTGGTAAAAAACTAGTCAAAGCCAGCCTCGTCATCATTTCTGATCTTGACGGAACACTGGTCGATGGACCAAACGCCGAAGGATTGACGGAAGTGAAGAACTGGGTGGGGGATAATAAGGCTCACGTGATATTTGGACTCGCAAGTGGTCGTAATCATCTTATGACAGCCCAGGCGCTCAATGAATATGATTTGCCGGAGCCAGATATTTTGATTTGTTCAGCCGGGACCGAAATTTATTATACAAAAAACTTCATTCCCGACCCCGGCTGGGAGCGCCATATTAATTACCAATGGAAGCGTCATGAAATTCAAAAGGCTATGAAACATTTTCCCAAAATACGCCAGCAAGAAGAAGATGCGCAATGGAATTTTAAGCTGAGTTATTATGTGGGGGAAAATTTTTCTGCGGATGACCTTGCAGAATTGTATCGCTATCTGGATGAGAAAAGGCTGCGGGCAAGGATATTACTTACAGAAAACAAATATCTTGATATTTTACCCGTCAGAGCAGGGAAGGGCAGGGCAGTCAGGTATTTAAGTGCCAAGTGGAAACTACCAATCGAGCAGTTCATCACTGCAGGCAATGCGGGGAATGATATGGGCATGCTGAAAGGTAAGACCAAGGGTATCGTTGTAGCCAATTACAGTCCGGAACTGGAACCTTTGCGGCAGAGCAGATCTGTGTATTTCTCAAAACAACCTACAGCCAGAGGTGTACTCGAGGGGATAAAATATTATGTCCGTAGTTAGACTGCTGAATTTAAGCGCCGGATTTGATCAGATGCAAAATATAGTGCCATGTACACCTGATGATTTAAGTCAATGGATCCTGATTAGTATTCTAATGGCCTATCTGACTTTTTATCTACCGGCATAGGGGAGTGCCAATTCTCTAGCCGGCTAAGTAATTCATCTGATAATTCTTTCACTTTTTTGGGGTATTGTTGCGAGACATCGTTCGATTCACCAATATCTTTGGCCAGGTTATACAGTTCTTTTTTGCCCACCCGCAGGCTGTACACCATTTTCCAGTCTCCTTTGCGGATGACGCTGAAATAATTGATACCTGGTCCGTCATTGGGGATCCACTTATTCGGAAAGTGCCAGAGCAATACACGATTATTATCTCTGTGTGGTGAATTTTTAAGGATAGGAACAAATGACGTTCCGTCAATTTTTTGGATCGTTCGATAACTCTTCACTTTTGCCATTTCCAGGATGGTGGGAAAGAAATCTTCTACGATGATGTATTGACCAGCAACGGACCCTGGCTGGGTTATGCCCGGCCATTTAATAATCATAGGTTCACGAATGCCGCCTTCATAAACTGAACCTTTGCCTGCTTTTAATGGGAGATTATGAGTATAAGCTCCCTTCCCACCTCTGCTTCCCGGTGTGCTTAAACCGCCGTTATCGCTCATGAAAATAATGATCGTGTTTTTGTCAACCTCTTTTCGTTTTAAATAGTCCATTACGTCTCCCAGGCTTTTATCCATGCCTTCGATCAGTGTTGCGTAAGCTGCTTCGGTTTTGTCCAGACCAGCATCCAAATATTTTTGTAAAAATCGTTTGTCAGCCATGATAGGTACATGAACAGCATAATGTGCGAGGTGTAAAAAGAAGGGTTGTTTATTGGCGATGGGTGCCTCGATAGATTTTAACGCTTCCAGGGTAAGGGCCTCGGTAAGAAACGTATCTTTTCCATAGTACTCCTGTAAATCAGGAACTGCATGCCAGCCCGCTTTGCCGGGGATATTACCATAATTATCCTCGCCTAAATAGCTTTGCGGATGCCCGGTAGCGCTGCCCGCGATGTTGACCATAAAACCCAGGTTGTGAGGATTGCTGCCCGGCATCCCATTGCTACCCCAGTGTGCCTTACCCACATGGATTGTGAAGTACCCTGCGTCCTTTAGGAGTTGTACGTACGAAGTGGCATGAACCGTATGCGGGATTCCAGTAAACGGGCTGTAACCGTTATAATTCCAGTTGGCCGGTGCAAACTGATCATCGGGGGCATCTGTCGGATTGTTTGGCTGAGGTGAAGTCCAGTTGGTGACACCGTGATGAGCGGCGTTCATACCCGTCAGCAGGCTGACCCTGGTGGGGGTGCAAACCGGCGTGGCGTAGGCATTGGTAAATTTCATGCCTTCATTCGCCAGGCGCTGCATGGATGGGGTGTGGAACTGTTTATTTAACGCCGTTTTTTCCTTCCAGAAGGGCACTGACGTATCCTGCCAGCCCATGTCGTCCACCATAAATAAAATGATGTTGGGGCGCAGTTGCGCATGTAAAGATGTTATTAAGACAAGCGTCAATAACAGGCAGACGATAGATCTCATGTATTAAAGTCTTACTTTGTTTTTGAATGATTGCTCAAATGCTATATATTTAAAAATTGACAGTTCACGGCTTTCCAAACGATTCTTCGGTTACAAATCTGATTCGACTCGTTGTAACCCCCGCGTTCCGTTCAGTAAAAGTAGTTATCTCCGATTGAACTGCCGCAGTTTATTCCAAAGTACCTGTCGACAATAAGTGGACATTTTACGCCATTTATCTGCACCTTCAGTACTAAAAACAATAACAATGAAGAACGTATCACTTATTACATGCTTGATTTTTTGGAGTCTGAATATTCATTCGCAGTCTATAACGAATACTGAAATACAACTCACAAAAAAGACGTTCATTTACAAGACAGCAAACAAATGTTCGATTAAAGCAGATTTGTTTCAAACAGCCGATGGTAGTAAATTAAAACCCGGCATTGTTTGGATACATGGGGGAGGTTTGATTTTTGGGAGCCGGACTGATTTGCCCGATGAGCAACTAAGATTGTACTTAAAAGCAGGATTTTCTCTCGTGTCAATTGACTACAGGTTAGCGCCTGAGACTAAATTACCAGACGTTGTAAATGATATAACCGACGCCATCAAATGGGTTCGTTTGAATGCCTTCGTTTCCCTGGGAATTGATTCAACCAGGATTTTTGTGATTGGTCATTCAGGAGGAGCTTATTTGGCCCTGATGTCAGGATATTTTCTTGAAAATCCACCTAAAGCAATCGTTTCATTTTATGGGTACGGTGAAATCCAATCGCCATGGTGTACTAAGCCAGATTCGTTTTATCTGACAAAAACTTTAGTTCGTGAGGATCAGGTAGGAAAATTAATACGCGATTCAGCAATCACGTCTGCATCATTTGAGCAGCGATATAATGTATATTTATTTAGCCGGCAAAAGGGAGTGTGGTCCTCACTTGTCAGTGGTCATGATCCCGTAACGGAACGTGAATGGTTTGATAAATATTGCCCGATTAAAAATATTAAGGCAAATTATCCTCCTGTATTACTGATTCATGGTGATAATGACACAGACGTTCCTTTTGAACAATCAGCTCTTATGGACAAGGAGTTGGAATTAAAGAATATTAAACACAAGTTTATTATAGTTAAAAATCATGGACACGTATTCGATCTTTTTGAAGGCGGATTATCAAAGCCCGAGGTGTCTGAAGTGTTTAATGAAGTCATTGGTTTTTTGAATAGTAACAGATGATAATCGAGGTAGAGTTAAGGTTTGGCGCCGGGCGGGTCTGTGGTTCTTAGTGGGAAAGCTTTTACTAACTTCGATGTGTCGGCCTCGCATTTAAAGTTGTTGTAAGAGTTTCACCCAATCCTTACACTGCGGATGGTTAACCAATAAACTTTTTTAGTTTCGCGTGGTTAACAAGGTGAATAACAACGCATGAATATTTTCAAAAAATGAAGAAAATAATGGTAGTTCTAATAACTATAATAGGAGTATTGGGTATAATCGTCATATTATATACGAAACAAGATAAATTTGGGAAAAGTCCGAAGGGAGCAAGACTCGAAAGAATAAAGCAATCACCCAATTTCAAAAAAGGAAAACTCCTGAATTTAAGCGAGACCAAAGTGATACTATGAACCTTTTTGCTAAATTTGAAATGCGGTATTTCTAATGAGCGGTAGTGCTAAAAATCTCCGCCTGACAGTGATACCCCAAACGTTAGGCCTTATACTAAAAAAACGGTCGTCCTGAAAAGTAAAATGTTCTGTAACTTAATATTGGCAATACTTTCAAAGAACTGATCGCTCGTTCGACGCAACCTTAAAAATGGTTTGGTTATTTTTAGTCAACAAAAGCCTGATAAAATGACGTTTTTTTGAACTAAAAAGAGAATAATAAAAAACATCAGATACTTTTACTTAACACAAAAATCAAAACGCAGGATTTTTTGTGGTAAAGTAAATGCAGACACTGAATACTTAGAACTAAACTTAAAGCAAGGCACATGAAAAAGATAGGTTTTTTATCTTTTGGACACTGGGCTAATCATCCGTCATACAAAGTCAGATCGGCAAGTGATACTTTACTCCAGTCTATTGATTTGTCTGTTGCTGCTGAAGAAATCGGCATAGATGGTGCATATTTCCGGGTACACCATTTCGCAGCTCAGTTGGCATCGCCGTTTCCACTACTTGCTGCGATTGGCGCTAAGACCAGTAAAATAGAAATTGGAACCGGCGTGATTGATATGCGTTATGAAAACCCACTGTATATGGTAGAGGATGCCGGTGCTGCTGATTTAATTTCCGGCGGGCGGTTGCAATTAGGTATCAGCCGGGGCTCGCCGGAACAGGTCCTTGATGGCTGGCGTTATTTCGGTTATGAACCTTCTGAGGGTGAGGATGATGTAGCCATGGGTCGTCGCAAAGCGTTAATGTTTTTGGAAAAACTAAAAGGTGTTGGCTTTGCACAGCCTAACCCCAATCCGATGTTTCCAAATCCGCCGGGTTTATTGCGACTGGAGCCTTATTCCGAAGGATTGCGTGAACGTATCTGGTGGGGAGCTGGTTCTAATGCCACAGCCATTTGGGCTGCGGAACGCGGTATGAATCTTCAAAGTTCTACACTAAAGGAAGACGAAAGCGGAAAACCATTCCATGTGCAACAGGCGGAGCAAATCAGGGCATACAGAGAAGCCTGGAAGAAAGCAGGTCATCAACGGGAGCCGCGGGTGTCAGTGAGCCGCTCTGTTTTTGCGTTGGTAAACGATACGGATCACTACTATTTTGGGCATGAGTCAAAAAGAAGTGACCAGATCGGGTATATAGACCAAAATACTCGAGCCATTTTTGGCAGAAGTTATGCCGCGGAGCCGGAGCAACTCATAAAGGAGTTGGCAAAAGATGAGGCTATCCGGGAAGCGGATACAATTCTATTAACCATTCCCAATACGCTGGGTGTTGATTACAATGTACATGTGCTATCGTCCATTCTGAAGTTTGTGGCGCCTGAATTGGGTTGGCGTTAAACGTCCGGTGGGGCGGGAGGCTTAGCAGGGCGGGGGATTCGTTTTGGACTAACATATAAAATTAAAATGATTGATTCGCGGTACACAGGCGTCGCTTGCGTATTGGGGGCATTATATTCTTGATTTCTTCATCCAAAAGATAAAAATCTTATAGAACGAATGAAAAGCATCTTACTCAAAGTAGGTTAAAAAGCAACACGGTGGAACGCTAGGATTTTCTTCAATCTTGCATTTAGCGTAGTCTCTGTTTGTTTATGGTCAATGACCAAATAGTTTTTAAGCATGGGGTCCGGTTAAAGTTTATGGCTTCTAAATTTACATAGTGAATGTAAATCATGCTGTGAATTTCAATTAAAAAGAGGGCAGGATCTGACGTAAAAAATGTTGAAGGTTGGTGATGGTAACGTTTTCTTCAATTTGGTAAGTCTCCTCGCTATTTCCAATAATATAGCCATTAACGGCTTTTGTGTCTTTCCTGGAAATATGGAACCCTTTACTGATTGAAGGGCTTGAACCGTGTTTTATTTCTATTGCAGCGATGATTTTACCATTTTTTTCAAGGAGTAAATCACATTCGGCTCCCTGTTGTGTACGATAAAACCATGGTTGCAGGTCGTCGTGCAGGTTATTAATAATTTGTTCGATCACAAAACCTTCCCATGAAGCCCCCATCTGTATGTGATTAATAAGAGAGTCATATGTTTCAATAGAAAGCAAACTATGTAACAAACCGCTGTCTCTTATATAGACTTTGGGTGATTTTACCAACCTTTTATGGGTATTTACAGACCAGGGTCGAAGCGTCCTGATCATAAATGCGCCTTCCAGGAAATTCAGAAATCGCAACACCGTTGGACGACTAATATCCAGAGAACGCGCGAAGCTTTCAGTATTTAGCAGGTTTCCTTGCGCAGTAGCCAGCATTCTCCAGAAACGATCCATGATCTGGACATCCGTCTGCAGGCCGAGTAGCCCCAGATCGCGCTGAATGTATGTAGTAATAAAATTACGACGCCAGAGAATACCCGCCCGTTCTGAATATGCAAGATAAGACAAAGGAAATCCTCCTCTCAACCACAACTGTTGTAAATCATCTACCTCCATTAGTGTAAAAGGCGTCAGTTGAAGATAACCAATACGCCCGGCAAGGGTATCTGAGCTATTACGAATGATATCGGGCGAAGCTGAACCCAAAATAATAAACCTGCCCGGTCTTCGATCCGCGTCAATAATGCCTCTTAATGCTGCAAACATTTCTGGCATAAATTGAATTTCATCAAGGACGATACATCTGTCAGTAAACTGGGATAGAAAAAACACTGGATCAGCGAGCTTATTTCGATCGGATGGATTTTCCAAGTCAAGGTATAAATAGTCTTTTTTGGTAGATATTTGCCTAGCAAGCGTTGTCTTACCAACTTGTCTTGGCCCAAGGATACCAGTTGCGGGAAAAATTTTAAGGTATTCCTCGAACTCTTTTGAAATTTGTCGCCTGACTTCCATAATTTACCATGTAAAACGAGACCCAAATATACGATTTTCATGGTAAAACATTGCAAAAACACGATTTTCTTTTTAAAGTTCCAATTTTGGCGTATTTTTCACGTCTCGCTTGGCTTGTGTAGTCAATATCGACAAGGCCATAAGCTGCAAAGCATCGACTTTGAGAAAACATCGGGTAAAAGGTTTGGAGAATATTCCAACATTTAGGAACAATTCTGGGCATAGTTGGGAAAATAGGAGGTTATAGTGAAGCAGCATAAAGTATAACTAATTGATTTATAGTGTATTATCATAATAATCGATATGAAGCGTGATCCAGATAGAATTAATTCGGCCTTGCCTTCTTGGACTTGAGTGCTACCAAAAAAGACCATTTTGAAAAAAATACTTTCGGCATTAATCTTCATGCTTATTTCGGCAATCACATTTGCACAAGATTATGTGTCGGGCAGCGAGTGGATCAGTTCATAAAAATCCTGAAAAAGATAATATGACCGAAAGAAAAAAAGCAGTATTTAATTGGAGTGGCGGAAAGGACTCAGCCCTGGCTCTTCAAAAAACACTTCAGGAAAATGAATTTGAAGTTGTTTCGCTACTGACGACGATAAACGAAGAAACACGAACCTCTTCAATTCATGCCATTCCTCTGAAATTATTATTGATGCAAGCTAGAAGCATTGGAATTCCACTTTATACTGTTTTACTTTCCAGAGACAATAAGACCTACGAGGAAGGAATGACTGAGGCAGTGGAACATTTTAGAAAACTGGGTGTGACGCACTTTATTTTTGGTGATATATTTTTGGCTGACGTGAAATCCTATCGTGAAAGTAAGCTGAAACCATTGGGCATTGAAGTCGTTGAGCCGCTTTGGGGCAGAACCTCTCAAGAGATTTTTAGCGACTTTTTGAGATCGGGCATTAAGACAAAAATTATTATAACCCAGGCAGACAAACTTGACCAAACGTTCATTGGAAGAGAACTAGATGATGATTTTTCCCGATCGCTGCCAGTCGGCATTGACTTATGTGGTGAAAACGGTGAGTACCATACTTTTTCCTATGACGGAGAGCTGTTTAAAACAAAAATCGACTTCGAAATTGCCGGGATTAACAAAATAACTTATGACTTTAAAATGGACACGGGCGAAATGAAAAGTTATGATTATTGGCAAGCAGAAATTTTGATATAATGACGAGGTGCGATTTTCGGGCAACATTAAACCAAGTATTATGAATAATTCTGAACGATTTAAAAGGGGATTTATATATATTGTTTTCATCTGTTATACACTCTTGTTAATTAAAATATTATTCTTATCAAGGGTTTCACATTTGGAGCACAGATCAATCAATCTCATTCCTTTTCATAGTATGATGGCGTATATATCTGGCCGCACCACGAATTTAAGAACATTTGCTTTTGGTAATGTGGTCGGAAATATTGTTATTTTTATTCCGCTTGGTTTTTATTTGCCATTATTCAAAAATGATATAAGAGTATGGACCAACTTGTTGTTTGTATTCGCGGTGAGTCTGTTTGTTGAAATCATTCAGGGACTTTCGAGTATTGGAACGGCGGATATTGACGATATTATTCTAAATTGTTTGGGCGGATTGATTGGTATATTAGGGTATAAATTTTTACTGGTTAGTTTACGCGGTGAGAAAAATGTACTTACTGCAACTGTAATATTGTCTGCTATCGGTTTGCCCCTTATATTATATTATTTATTCATTGTGAGAATGAGATTTTGAATATCTTTATTGCATCTTCAGGAAGTTGTGTTCCCAAGGGATTTCATTACATTAAGTTGTGTGCACCCAAATGACAAATTTTACGTTTTAGGGTAGGTATATCTATTAATTTCATTTACATCCAATATTTTTCATTTCCACATTTTTAGTAACTTAGTTCCACTAAAAAAAAGTCAGCGGCGACTGGTCTGAATGTGGATTTTCGTTCAAATCAGGCCTGTGCTTTGTCGGCATTAGAATAGAGGGTGTTGTTTTTGCTCGTAGTTCACTCAATGGCAATAATTCAAAGCACTAAATCGTAGCCAAGTGAGAATATTTGGATCGGTCCGGAGTTGTTTATGGTCTTGTCTGGATACTGAAGTTTTTGACAGGTCCGGCGTTCTTGGCTCAAAAGCGGCAATTTCGGTTTTTCCCACAACTAAATTACGTATAGTTAAAGCAAATTTGAAATTGTAAATTACTTCGTGCAGTTTAATTTTTACTGTCTAAAGCTTAGTTAAATATGGATAAATCAAATTTTCAGCCGGAGAGCAACCCAAAGCGTCAGGAACAAAACACAACTCCCGATAAAGGCGAACGAGCGAAATTACCACCGGGAAGCACGTGGTTGTGGTTCGTGTTTATTTTGATTTTAAATTATGCTATAGTAAGTATATTCTCACCTAATCAGCATAAACCTGTTGCCATTCCTTATACCTTGTTCAAATCACAGGTTGAAGTCGGAAATGTTAAGGCAGTTTACTCCCGGGGCGAAACAATCACCGGGAAATTTCAGGACACGGTAGTCTACACACCACCAAATGTTTCGGGGGTGAAAAATCAGGTTCATCCTGTTAAGGTTCAGAATTTCTCAACGATATTGCCCTCTTTTGTAGATCCGGGTCTGGAAAGTTTGTTGATTCAACACAGAGTAGAAATTTTAGCGGAGCCCATAGAAAAGGAAGTCAGCCCATTTATCTCTTTCCTGATGAGTTTTGGCCCTGCAATATTAATTATTGGGCTTTACATTTGGTTTTTCAGAAGAGCACAGAAAATGGGCGGTGGAATGGGCCATTCCATGATGAATATAGGGCGCAGCACAGCTAAACGCTTCGATAAAGATCAAAGTAAGAAAGTAACTTTTGACGATGTGGCCGGAATAGATGAAGCGGAAAACGAATTAGCGGAAATTGTTGATTTCCTTAAGAACCCTAAAAAATACACCAGGCTGGGCGGCGCAGCGCCGAAAGGGGTATTGTTGGTTGGTGCACCGGGTACGGGTAAAACATTGTTGGCCCGGGCTGTGGCCGGAGAATCCAATGTACCTTTTTTCTCGATGAGCGGTTCCGAATTCGTAGAAATGATAGTGGGAGTGGGAGCAGCAAGAGTACGTGATCTTTTTAAACAGGCGCGCGAGCATGCCCCGTCTATTATTTTTATTGATGAAATCGATTCGATAGGCCGGGCACGCGGGCAGACTGTCATCGGGGGTTCCAGTGAACAGGAGCAAACACTCAACCAAATCCTTACGGAAATGGACGGTTTTTCAGGCGAAGAAGGTGTGATCGTGCTTGCTGCCACTAATCAGCCTGACGTGCTTGACAAAGCCCTGTTGCGGGCGGGACGGTTTGACCGTCGTGTAGTTGTTAATCTGCCGGACAAAAAAGGACGTAAAGCAATTTTCGAAGTTCACACCCGGAAGGTACCGCTGGCTGCCGATGTTAATTTGGAGGAAATAGCATCGGTTACTCCGGGCGTTTCAGGAGCTGATATACGAAATATCGTTAATGAAGCTGCGTTGCTGGCAGCCCGCAGAAATAATGAGGAAGTGCACCAGAAAGATTTTATGGATGCCCTCGAAAAAATTGTCCTGGGCCCTGCGCGTCCGCTCGTGCTGAGTTATGAAGATCGGGAAAGGATTGCCTATCACGAAGGAGGACACGCTATTCTGGGTTTGGTAGTTGCGGGTGCTGATCCTGTAAACAGAGTGACCATTGTTCCTCGTGGTCAGGCTTTGGGTGTGACTTACCAAAGGCCGGAGAGTGATCGGTACAACTACCCTGAGGATTATTTGCGGGCGCGAATTGTCGGAATGCTAGGTGGGAGATCGGCAGAAGAGATTGTTTACGGCACCAAAACGACAGGGGCCGAAAATGATATCCAGCAGGCTACGCAATTGGCGCAGCAAATGGTAACGCGGTGGGGTATGAGCGATAAATTGGGTTTAGTTCAATTTACAGAAAGTCAAAACCCTTATTTGGGCGGGGCATCCAGCCGAAAATCATTTAGTGATGAAACCGCCAGGTTAATAGATTCAGAAATACTGAACATCATTAACAATTGTCATGAAGAGGCACTCAGGTTGTTGAAAGAACATCGTACTGAGCTGGACGCTTTAGCAAATGCACTTTTAGATCGAGAGACGCTTAATGAACAGGAAATCTTGGAAGTAACCGGTCTGGCAGCGGCTCCACCATTGAAAACAGATAAATTGCCCCTTGGTTAAAACGGATTACGTGTAAGTGAACTTCCCTGTAACATGGAATGTATAAATCTGAATGAATGACCTGAGTCTTGGTAAGATTTTATTTTCTTCAGGGCTTTTGTTAAGCTTGGTAACTCAAACTTGACAATTTGGGACAGATCTATAAAATTGCCTCCTTTTCTTTAATTTAGTCGGACAATATTGATAATGAATATAAAAAAACTTGCTGAGCCCCTAATTAATTAAATTTCTATCTTTATTCATTGGTGCGTCAGTTCAAAGCCATATCGGTCCTATTAATTTGGGGAATTATCATATTTCCCTGGCAATTGGTATGTACGGCACATCCTTTTGGAGAAAAGCACCATCAACACAATGGACCAAGTCCCTGTGAATTACGCCGCATTGGGGAACGACAGCCAGGGCGGCATCTTTTTCCACCGATGGAATGCGAACAGCATTTACTCGAAATTGGACAGTACCAACCGCCGCAGGTGGAAAAAATTGTTCCAACACTTGCAACCGTTGCTATTCTAACCGTACTTTTTGAGTTACCCAACGCTTCCAGTATTCAGGAGCGGCCTTTCATATTGCCCCCTGACCCCCGATGCCGTTCGGCAACCTTAATCTTAAACAGCCCCACGCGCGGGTCTCCCGTAGCATAACCTTTCTTTCGAACAGGAATGGTGAACCGTTCCCCTTCGCATAGAAGGGCGTTCGTGTTTATACCTGTCCCAATATTCAATTCGTCGGAATACACACTATACCGGATAGGCCGTCGTGTGTCCTAACAAGGTTATAATACATAAAAGTTTAACGGAGATTATGTTAAAATTAGCATTTAAAAACAAATACCTGATAATCGTGCTGTCGCTATTGATAGCCATTATCAGCATCGTGGCAATACAACGGTTGCCCGTTGATATTCTACCCAATTACAAAACATCAGCTGTGCAGGTGCTTACGCTCTATCCCGGTATGCCAGCCGAAGTGATGGAAAAAGATATTACTTCACGCATTGAACGTTGGACAGGACAATCCAACGGTATTGTGAAGCAGGAAAGCAAAAGTATGATTGGCGTGAGTATCGTTAAAGACTTCTTTGGCGAAGACATCGACCCCAACACCGCTCTTTCACAGGTTACCTCATTGGCCATGTCTGACTTGTATTATTTACCGCCCGGTACAGTTCCGCCAATGGTAATGCCTTACGACCCAACTGCATCAACACCATTGGCTTTGCTTGCCGTGAGCAGCGACAGCCTTACGGAAAAGAAACTTTACGACATCGCTTATTTTGATTTGCGGAACTTGTTGGGGTCGGTAAAAGGCATCATCGCCCCGGCGGTATATGGTGGGAAATTGCGTAGGATTTTTATGTACGTCTATCCTGACAAATTGCACGCATACAACCTTTCTCAAACGGACGTGATAGAAGCCGTGCAGAAAAACAATGTGATGATACCCACAGGTGACGTAAATATTGGGGATATGAATTATAGCGTGAACGCAAACGGTATGTTACCAAAGGTGGAAGACTTCAACAATATCGTAATTAAAATGAATCCGCACGGTTCGCCCATTTTCCTGAAAGACATCGGCTATGCTAAAGATGCCTCCGCTATTCAAACCAACGTAGTACATATCAATGGCAAGCGACAGGTTTACATTCCGATTTACAAACGAACTGGAGCAAACACGATTGCTTCCGTGGAAGCAGTGAAAGGGAAATTAGCAGAACTGAAGGAGCGTTTGCCTAAATCGGTAAACCTTGACGTAATTCTTGACCAATCTACTTACGTGCGTCATTCCATAAACGGATTACTGAAAGAAGGCACATTGGGTTTGCTTTTGGTTTCTATTGCTCTGTTTCTTTTCTTGGGGAATTTTCGTTCTACGTTCATCGTGGCGTTGAGCATTCCGCTTTCGGTAATGTTTGCATTTATAGGTTTGTTCTTCACGGGCGACACTATCAATAGTATGACGTTGGGCGGGCTTGCCTTGGCAATCGGATTGTTGGTCGACGACAGCATTGTAGTGTTGGAAAACATTGACAAGCATCTGAAATTGGGAAAGACATCCGCACAAGCTGCCTTTGACGGTGCGAAGGAGGTGGCTATGCCCGTGCTGGTAACTACGCTCACCATTATTATTGTATTTTTCCCGATTGTTTTTCTAACAGGGGTCTCAAAATTTCTTTTTGCACCTTTGGCAATCGTGGTTTCATTGGCAATGATTGGCTCCCGTTTCATCTCCATGACGCTCGTGCCAATAATGGCAGCAGCATTCTTCAAAGGGTATTCCGAAGATCACAAGCCAAAAGGTTTTTTAAGAAAATTTGATACAGGCATCAACAATTTGACTAAACGATATATCCATTCCATTGACAAAGCCCTAAAATTTCGCTGGTGGATATTGGGAAGTGTTGCTATCCTTTTTGTGATTTCTATTTTGGGTCTCAGAAACATCGGAACAGAATTGTTTCCGCAGATGGACGTAGGGCAGATTTCAATGGATGTGCGCATGGAGAGCGGCACTCGCATAGAAAAAGCCGAAGAAACCGTAACCGCCATTGAACATTTTCTAAAAGAGGAAATTGGCGAAGATGTAAATCTGGTAGTTTCCAATATGGGCGTATTGAACGACTGGCCTGCTGCCTATACGACCAATTCGGGAACGCAGGACGCAACCATAAATGTGCAACTGAAAGAAGGGCACAAAACTAAAACGTCGGATTACGTGCAACACATTCGACCAAAGCTAAAAGAAAAATTCCCAGGTGTACAATTCATTTTCAACACAGGGGGTATTGTAACCAGTGCGCTGAATTTCGGTTTGCCTTCGCCTATTGACGTTCAGATTATCGGAAACGATTTGCATCAATCGCACGACATAGCCGTAAAGGTTCGTGAGATAGTGAACGGCGTGAAAGGCACAGAAGATGTGCGCATACACCAGCGGTATGACCATCCCGAAATAAAAGTGGACATGGACCGTACCAAAGCGGCGATGCTGGGTATCAATGCGGATGAAGTAGTAAAAAATACAGTTTCGGCACTTAATTCATCGGTGAATTTCAAACCGTCTTTTTGGATTGATGAGCGCAACGGCAATCACTATTTCGTGGGCGTTACTTATCCCGAAATTGAACTGGATAATCCACAGTCGATAGAGAACATTTCATTGAAGGGCAACAACGGGCAGGTAACACAACTGAAAAACATTGCCAAGACTTCGCTCTCGTCCGCCCCGATTGAAATTAACCACCTGAATTTACAACGGGTAACCGATGTGTTTGCTAACGTGGAAGGCAGAGACATCGGCTCTGCAGCGGCAGAGATAGAAAAAAAGTTAGCAACACTTCGTAAGGATTTACCGGAAGGTTATAAAATTGAAATCCGTGGCGAAATTCAAAGTATGAATGAAGGGTTCAGCAATCTTGGGCTGGGCTTGGGACTTGCCATTTTGCTGGTCTATTTGGTCATCGTGCCACTGCTGCGTTCGTTTAAACTGCCTATCATTATCATCACGGTTATTCCCTTGGGCTTGATTGGCGTAACAGCGATGCTATTGGCAACAAACACCGACCTCAACATTCAATCTATGATGGGGATTATCATGATGGTGGGTATCACTGTGGCGTACAGCAATTTGCTGGTGGACAAAATGAACAACCTGCTGAAAGAAGGAAAGCCACTGCGTGAAGCCATTAAAGAAGGGGTAGCTAACCGTTTTCGCCCAATTATGATGACCGCCGTTGTGGCAGTATTCGCTCTGTTTCCCATGTCGCTGGGTTACGAAATTGGCGGTGAGGCCAATGTGCCTTTGGCAAGAGCAATCATCGGAGGTGTATTAGCCGCTGCGTTTTTGTCGCTGTTTGTTGTGCCGATACTTTTTTATTTATTTAACCAGTCTGCCGACAAGGCAGGCAAGAAATCTGAAATTAAAATGAAGTCAATGAATATGATCATCATTCCGTTGGCGTTTGTATTGCTTTCTTCCTGCGGAAATAAGTCAAACAACGAGGAAAATAAAACTACAACCAAAAACACACCGACTGTGTTGGTTGCCACACCAGCTCAACACAAGTTCAGCGCATCGCTTGAAATTTCAGGTACCGCAAAACCCAATCAACAGGTAAAAGTGTTTGCTATGACCAACGGTTACGTGCAGTCGCTTAAAGCAGATATTGGTGATTTTATAAAGCAGGGACAAACCATTGCCATATTGCAAAACCCAGAATTGTTGAGCGAAGAATCAAAGTGGGAGGCCGAACTCAAAGGCAAAAAATCCATTTACGAACGACTGAAAAGTGTATATGACAAAACACCGCAGCTCACCACTATTGCAGATGTGGAAAAAGCACAAGCAGAATATGAAAGTGCCAGAGCACAACTCAATGCCCTGCGGCAACAAATTAATTTTTTACAAGTGAAAGCTCCATTTTCGGGTGTGATTGTCAATCGCTTTTTAGACAAGGGAGCAATCGTTCAAAATAGTTTGGACAACGCGAACGCAATGTCTTTGTTTGAAATGCAGGATTTGCAGCCGATCCGCTTGACGATTGATGTTCCTGAATCTGATGCGACAACCGTAAGCAAAGGAACAAAAGGCAGTGTGTCGTTTCCCGAACTGCCGAATGTGAACCTGACAGCAACCGTTTCCCGTACTGCCTACGGTTTGAACGAAAATACCCGAACGATGAAAGTCGAAATTGATTTGCCGAACCGTGATTTGAAAATCCGCTCCGGTATGTATGCCAAAGTGCAGTTAGCACAAAGGGGACACAAAGACGCTTTGAGTATTCCCAATGAAGGTATTGGCAACATCAAAGGGCAATCATTCGTCTATGTTGTTGCCAACAATAAAGTGCGTAAAGTGGACATCAGGACTGGTATCCGCGACGAAAAATTCACCGAAATCCTGAGCGGCGACATAAAATCAACAGCTCATATCGTGGTGAAGGGAAAAGAGTTTTGTTCTGACGGGTTAAGCGTGAATGTAAAATCAATTAACAACTAAAAAATTGGAAGTAATGAAAAGAATAAAAATATTGACCTTGTGGATGGGTATTCTTCTAACCCTGACTGCAAGTGCCCAGCAATCCCTGCCAATTAATTTGCAGACCGTTTTGGAAATGGGCGGAGCAAACAACCTGACGATAAAAGAATTTCTGGCAAAGCAGGAATTAGCATCGGCAGATTTTTCAAAGACAAAAGAATGGTGGCTCCCCGATTTCTATGCAGGTTTACAGACGAACCAGCTTTGGGGAGCGGTGATGAACGGTAACGGCAACTTCTTTTTGGACGTAAACCGAGGCAGTCTTTGGACGGGCTTGGGTCTGAATGCCAACTGGAATCTTGCCCAGGGCATCTTCAAAACCAAGGCGGCAAAGCTGAAGGTGCTGGCTTCGGCTTTTGAAACACAGGCGGAAAAAAACAAAGCCTTGTTACAGGCGATAAAAGCCTATTACAACCTACAAATTGCACAATTAAAATATGTCGCCTATAAAAACTTGGTGCAGCAGTCGGACACCATTACAAAACAAATAGAAGTGCAGGTGAATGCAGGTTTGCGTTACCAGTCGGAATTACTGTTGGCAAAAAGCAACTACAGCCATTTGAAAATTGAGATGCTGTATACGCAAAGCGAATACAATTCCACTTCTTCAGAACTGGTACGCCTGCTTAACCTTGATCCGGAAACGAAATTAGTAAGCGTAGATAGCCTGTTGATGCCTTTAGAATTTCACGAAGAATCATTGACCATAAATGATAAACTTTATCAAAACAGACCTGAAATTAAATTTATTGATTTGAGTATTCGTTCCATGCAAGCCGAAAAGAAAACCGCTACTACAGGCTTGCTCATTCCGCGATTAAGCATCGGCACTTACGGCTCATATTTTGGTGGTTTGAGGGGTAAGGTCAACCCGATGAATACGGCCTCAAATCCGGAAATTAAGCAACTCTATCCGACTGGTCTGTTTAGCGCATCGTTGCAGTGGAACATTCCGTTAGGGCGATTGGTGTATGGCGGTGATTTGAAAAAATACAATTCACTCATCAAAATACAGGAAACAAAAGCAGCACAGTTCAAAACCCAAATCAATGAAGAAATTGCCAACGCTACGCAGCAACTCATTATTGGCAAAGAACAAGTACAGATTGCCACAGACGCATTAGACCTCACGGCCGAAGCGTTGAGTCAAAGTATGGAACGGCAAAAATTAGGAACGGCAAAACCCTTTGAGGTTTTTCAGGCACAACAGTTTTATATGCAGACGCAGTTGGACTATTTGAAAGCTGTAGCGGGATTCAACAAAGCACAATTTTCGTTGAAAGTAGCAAAAGGGGAAATCCTTTAATATTCCATGAATCGAAATGCAACCAAATGACGGCAGTGACGTTACAAATATTATGGGTATACAATCATAAAACGTAACGGTAACTCTTATAAAAATGACGGCGGTTGAGGAAAATGCTTCTATTTAGGTCAGAAGCTACACAAAACCAAAAGTTTGAATAAAATGATCAACATTATATCCTTGATAGATAGGGAATTAAAGCCCAAAAAAATGGGACAAGTCGTGTGTCTTGTCCCACGTGGTGAACCCTGTGGTACAAAACTCGAACCACTTTTTAGCGGATTTAAAGCTCTTGACCGAGATTACGGCGTAAAGATATAAATCACTTTATAATTAAGTTAAATATATCTGCAACTTTCTTACGTGGTGGACGCTGCGTTACAGTTGAAGCATACCATCTTCCAGTATCTCCGATGTCTTAGGGTATTCTGTGAAATACGGTAATAATGCCGCTGCCTGTTGTACAAAGCGGATTATTGGAATAGGGCGGGATTCCGGTTTGGACAAGTGGCTGCACCGCTTCCCGCGCAGCGGCGTTCCGCCTACGGGGAAAGGAATGCCGATGCGCCGCCTGGGAGGGCTTTAGGCGATCTTTATAGGTTGGGTAATGAAATTGTCAAGATTGTGAAAAAAGCCTCTGTTTTCGGTCATTCCGTGGCGGAAAAGGCTCCATAGCAGGGAGCAACCCATTTGAGCAAGGGAGGAATTAATGTACAGGTCTTGCTTGTCCAGTGCTTCGGCCAGTGAGCAGCTTGGGGTATTGTCGGCTTCTTCGGATTGTTTCAGCAGTTCGCCATACTCATCCGTAATAAATGGCAGGTTTGCAACCGCCTGATATTTTTCAGACTGCGGTTGCCTGATTTTTCCGATAGTAGATAGTAGCACCTGCCCTGTGGATTGGCTATTACCGAAATCCATCCAGTATTTGGCTTGGTTGCGGTAAGCCCTGTTATTATTTAGTCCTTTAAGTATTTCTGCTATTTCAAATCGTGCCTTCACGCTGTCAACACATGAGATGTAAATACCTGCCTGTGCGTGTTCGGGCAACCTGTCCAAACTATCCCTCTCAAACTTTGTGGTTTCAGCTTTCCAGTTCGTGCCAGCCCATCTGTTGGAACGGTTTATCAGGGCAACGGACTTATAAAGTCCTACCTCACATTCAGCAAACCGTTGTCTGCCTAAATTGGCATCTGTTACTATATCATCATCCCAAAGCCTGACCGCTAACCCTGCATGTCCTAATTCATTCAGGCTGTAATTCATTTCTACCAATGCGGTTAGCACTTTTGAACCTGTGCCTCCAGCCCCTATCAGGTTTACCTCGATGGGATTAGTAGGAGCAATCAGGTCATTGTCTGTAAAGTGTACTTTTATTTTATCCGTTTTCATCGTAGCATATTTTTTATTGTCCTTTCTGTCTTTTTCAATACCTCTTTCGGAAATGGCAAACCAGTTTTTCGCAGCTTTTTCCATAGGCTCACACAGTTACCTTGTATGGGGTTATGATTTTGCATCAGGTGACTGAAATAGCTGTTAAAGAAATAGGCTTCCCATGCGGCTGTAAATTCTTCTAATGACGCAGACTTCCTGATATTGACATCCACCGTACCCATACATACGTTTCCTTCTGCATAGACATTGAAAAAAGGGGCATGATAAAGCGGTGTGGTTTCAGTCGGTTTCCTGTCGCTTTTCAGGGCATAGATATGCAGCTTTTCTTTGTTGGCTATCCAAAGTAATGCGGGTACACTCGCCATACCGTTTGAAATGCCCAACCCTTCAACAAAAAAGAGATTTTTACAGGTCGCCTTTGTAAACCACATCACAAAACCGTTTTCCGAAGGGTCTGTGTAAAGGATATTTGCACCGATAATACCTTTAGGCTTCAGAAAAGCCTTGTTTCCTTCGCCCGTTGTGTCCAGTGCCCTTGACAAACGCTGTGCTTCCTTAACGGTTAAGGGATGTGCATTAATGGGATTGCCATTCTTATCCATATCAAAATATTCTACATAGACTTCTGCATCCATTCCTTTCGCTTCATAAAATACCAAAGCCGTTTTAGGATGGTACAGTGTGCCGATATTTTCCATTAAATCTTTCATGGTAATTGCTTTAATCGTTATTCAGCAGGTAACATAAATCGCCTATCAATGGAAACAACCTGTTTTCAAATTCAAGGCTGCAATTCGTGATTGCAGTACCGTTAAACTTTTTTAATATGGTGGGTTCTTCTGTTGAACTACATTCATTGAACTCATTGTTTACACTTTCGGCAACCGTTTCATAAAGCCATCCCCTTGCATCTGCTATAAAGGATATATACTTTCTCATTGCAATTACTTCGTCCTCCTGTTCTTCATCATCATGAACATATTTTGCATGTTGGAAAATAGTTGTTGCAGGATAGTCAGTATAAAGTGCAAACATTCCCTTTCCTACATTCAGGCACTCCTGTTCAAAGTCGTTCTTAGGTTTGAATGCCTTTATCCGTTCTGCAAATACATCAAGATTTTTACGGTTGAATATTTTCTGTTCCATCTTTTCACCGCACCACCCGGCAACCTTTAATTCTTCTTTACGGCTGTCCAATTCTGCTTCATCGTCTTGTTCTATCCAATCGGCAATCATTTCGTATTGCCAATAGATGTAAGCATCCTCCTGCCTGTAATAAGGTATATCTGCTACATGATACAGGTAAGCGAATACTGATAATAATAGTCGGGCTGCTCTTTTTGTCTTCGGTTCTTTGAGCATGTTATATAACGGTATTACAGGAATGTAAAACAAGGTTGTTCCTGTATTGTACTGTTCCTCGCTAATGAAAAAAGTCTTTCCCTTATCATCCTGTACCAAACGCAAACTGTTCCAGTCTTTAATGTTTCGTTTTAAATGGTTTTCCACTTCCCATACAGAGAGGGCGATATTATAGGGATAGCCGAACGTCCTCGTATCCGTAGGCTCGAAACCACTGTAATGCCTGGCAACCGCACACAGGGAGCAATAAAAATCAGTTTCTATTTTCTCCACTTCTGGAGCAGATTGTACCGTTTTCATCGCCTCCAGTTTAGGCAGGAAAGTGGTTCTTAAAAAACCATTGGCAACATCTGTTGCGGTACCGACCTGCGTTTGTCCTTGCTTATTTCGTGTGCGTCTTTTGTCCTTTGTACCCATGCTGTGAACTCGCCCAACTGTTTGTAGAGCTTTCTTTGCCTTTGCTTTGTGGGCATTTGGATGATGCCCGATATAATATTGTGCTGCATATTCCATTGCTTTAAAGTTTTAAGATTAACCTTTTGTTCCCATCACACTTTCAAAACGATACTGTACGGTATCATCTTCAATTCGTGGTGCGGATATTTTGGCGGTGGTGAGTATGGGATAGGTATTGGCATAAAAGTTCATTACCGCTTCCACGCTCCATGAAGGTTCAGGGTCTGTAAGCCTTATATCCGTTCCGTTTTCTTTGAGCAGGAAAACCCTGTCTAATTGCTTTGCTATTAACATGGCTTTTCGTTTTACAGATTATTGATTTGTTTCTTCATCTTCTTCCCAATCGCCTTCTATTGTTTCAGCATTTTCTTGGTTGTCTTCTTCCTCCGCATTCGCTTCATCCCTTTGTGGCTGTTCGTCAGCTACAGGTGTTGCAGTGCTGCCAAACAAGTCAGGGGCAAACTTTGCGGACAAGGATGATTTTCGTTTGCGGATAGCTTCTGCCTGTTCGGGATATTCTGATGGGTCAGGCACTTTCATCCATGCATCCCTGTATTTTCCTTCTTTCTCCAGTTCATCTACTTTCTGCATTACTTCTTTGTATTTCTTCTCTCTGGCTTCCTTTTCCTTTCGCTCCTTGTCTGCTTTTTCCTTTTCCATAGCGGATTGTTTTTTCACTTCCTCCAACTGTTTCATAAAGCCTTCCATGTCCACCATTAAACCCGAAGCGGTCTGTATTGGTGTAGTTATTCGTTCAAAGAAACCGTTATCCAGTTCTTCGGCACTCCCTCTAAGATTAAGAGGCGGTATCAGTTTCCGTGCATCGTCACCGCATTGCTCATTGTTGAGCATAACCGATACTATCCAGTTACTTTCTGTTCCTTTCCGTATGGTCAATTGCAGGTCGCCTGTTATATTCAATGCAGCTACGCTGCTGAAAAAATTTGTTGTTTCCATTGTTCAAATGTTTTTTTGTTAAAAGAATTTCTGTACAGTCCTGTATCGTTTTAGTTCTGTGTTGTCTTATCTAAAAAGCCATCCCCATAAGCCCCATAGCATCAAGGCTAAGGCTGCCCATTTCAGTACCCATTCTATTGCAAGTGTGATTAAGCCAACGAAATAGTTATTGAAATGCTGCAATCCACCTAAGCCCCTGCGGTTAAATTGTCGCATACCGACCAACAGCCTGATTGCCAAACCGACAAAGAACATAGTCGGATAAGACATTGCCTGCAATAGTTTTATCAATGCTTCCATAACTTTGTATTTTATGGATTAAATAATAAATCAATGGCTAACGCAAACTTGGGATTGCTGTGCTTCCGTATAGTGGTGTATAAGGTCATACAATGCACCATGTACAATGCGACATAGCCATCAAAAAGTTGGTCGGCAAATAAGCGGCTGTGCGTATGCAGTCGTTTCCCATACTTACTTATCTTGTTCCTGACTTCCTCCACAAAGGATAGCCATGCTTCAATGGTAAGCAACCCGTTTTCCCACTGGCTGCGTATCAACTGTTCGTCCTCCTGTATGGTAATGCACATATTGTTGGTGTATTCCAATAAGGCAGGTATTTCCTGCGGAAATAGTTCGTGAAGCAACTTTGCCTTCTCTACGTTTATCAAATTATCTAACGGTTTCATATACCTAATTTTTTAAGTGGATAATAAGGACAGGCATTGCTGCCTGTCCTGTTACTTTAGTTCAGTGCAAGCATGTCTGCACCGTCCTTTGCAAACTGGCTGCATAATTCAAACGCCCGCTGTGCTTTAGCCTGTGCAGTGCCACCCATTACAATGGATTGCAGCTTGCTTTCATCATCTTTATAATTGCGCACATTCTGATAGTAGCCTGTAACGGTTATGCAAAGCTTTGCATAACGATTATTATGGAAAGTAAAAGATTATGTAAAGCAACATCATAAAATAGGTTAAACAGGTGTGTTTAGGCATCTACTTTACAATATCACTTTACATAATAACCCGGCTATTTTTTAAGATTCTTTAGCCATTCCAATAAGGTAACATCTTTCTCCCACGATTTAGCTTTAGATTTTTCAGGTTTCATTTCGACATAAACCTTTTCAAAAGCATCTCGTTTTTGTTTGGAATCTGCACGTGCATAGATATCTGTCGTTTGAATAGATACGTGTCCGAGAATATCACGGATATAAACCAAGTTAACGCCAGCTTGCAAAAGATGCATCGCTTTTGAGTGTCGCAAGGAATGGCAACTGATTTTTTCTGGCATGATACCCGGATTTATTCTCCTTGCCTGATCGGCATACGTTTTTAGAATGTATGTTATGCCAGCGCGGGTAAGCTTTCCGTTTCTTGTATTTGAGAACAATGGATACAAGTTGGCGTGCGGTTCCAACAAATGGAGTTCCTGCATATATTTTTTCAGGAACACAATTTGTTCCTCTTGGAGCGGAACCATCCGGGCTTTACGCCCTTTGCCTACAAGCTTTACAATGTTAGGGGAATCCAGCCTAACGCTGGAGGGTGTAAGGTCGATCATCTCCTGAACCCTGGCACCGCTATCATACATCAGGGCAAGCAACGCAAGATTTCGGCGGCCTTTACGTGTACCAATGTCGGGTTGCTCAAGGAGTAACTTTATACCATCAGTCGTGAGATAGTTGATGCTTTTCTTTTGGTGCTGTTTTACCTTTATGGAGATGATTTTCTGCCACTCGAACAACCTTTCCGGATTTTCATATTGTAGGTAATTAAAGAACGAACGAATAGCGGCAAGACGATGATTGCGGGTGGCGTTGCTACAATGCCTGGTCTGTTGTAGCCAGTCAAGAAAATCGATGATCGCTTCTTTGTTTATTTTTTCAAGCGTGAGCTTTTGCGCCGCTATGCCTTTTTGCTCTTTCATAAAAGTGATGAGCTGAACAAAGGTGTCTTTATAAGCCAGGATGGTGTTGTAACTGACATTGCGCTCTCCCGGAAGGTATTTGGCGAAAAAGTCACTTAGATATTTTGCTAGATCAGTTGTTTCCATTGGCTGCGTTCGTTTGGGTTTTAGGGAAAACATGAGCGGATATTTCGTTGCCGTCGTTTAACAGATCCTGATATATTTCAGCCGTAAGCCTTACATATTGATCTGTCGATTTCAGAGACCTATGCCCCAGGCAGGTGGACAACAAAGGCAGGGAGTAGTACAGGTCCAATCCGGATTTAGACATTTTTACAAGTGAGTGAACCGCAAACGTATGCCTTAGATCATGAAGACGAGGGCCTTTGTGATTTCCTTGATGCGGGATTCCGGAGACCGCTAACATCTTTCTGAACCAATAGTAGACCGCGCCCTGCGAACATCTTTTCCCCATCGGAGAGACAAAGAAAAAATTTTTCTCATCGTTGACCTGCGGTAGAGGCATACGATCACGATATTGCAAATACTGCCTGAGTACTGTTACCAAAGTTTCAGACAAAGGTGATATACGTTCATCTCCATTCTTACTTTTTCTAATGTAAAGGCATTGCTTATCAAAGTCCACATCCTTGTTTTTTAAGGACAAAGCCTCGTTGATCCTAAGGCCAGTTCCATATAACAGACGTATTACCGCCGGTATTATAAAAAGGCTTGTGTGGAGGTGCCTGTCATATAATTCATAATGATCGCAGGCTTGAAAGATGCCAATCATCTGTTCATTGGTGAAAATATACGGGGTAAACCCACTTATCTTCCGGGGTAGCCTCGGGATATAACAATCATAACCGATCCTGCACATATATTTGCAGAACTGCGCCAGGGTACAATATTTGTCGTAGATCGTGCATTGGGCATCATTAATACGGGTTGCTCGCCACTGTTCGACCTGTTGTTGCGTGATCCCCAGTTCCCTTACATCATTATCTACAAAAAAGCTGTCCAGTTCAAGGAGAATCCATTGTGCCCGTAATGAGGTGTAGCCAAGCCCATTTTTTATGGCTATAAACTGCTTAATATAGGGCGCATAGATACTTTGATAGTTTAACTCACTCATAAAAAACACCTCCTTTCTGTTCATAGAAACTGCTGGAAACTGGCGGAACATGTAATGCACATTGGTTTAGAGATCCCAGATCTATCCGCAAATAAGACATGGTGGTCTCTGTACTCTGGTGACCAAGTGCTTCGGATATTACGGGCATAGATTCCTTGTTCTCCAAAAATCGACAGGCGAGACTATGGCGCATTGCGTGTGCCCCATGTCTCCTGCCTCTGACATCTACTTTGGAGGCTTCAATAATGCGGCAAAACATGTTGCTGACCGAACTTTTGGTCATGGGGGAAAAAGGTGCGATCATGAAAAGGAAGACTTTATCTGACTCACTATTTTTTCGGCCATATTTCAAATAATCTATAAGCGCTTCGCCAACTTCTGATAACAAAGGAAGTTTGATCTCCTTTCCTGTTTTATACTGGCATAAGGTGATAGTATTTTGTTCCCAATCGATATTGTTAAAACTCAAATGGGCAATGTCCGATGCCCTAAGTCCCAAGCGTGTCCCTAACAGCATCATGGCATAATTCCTTTTTCCGGTAGCATCTGATCTTTGAATGGACGCTTCTATTTGTAATACTTCATTTTTGCTATATATGGAGGGCAATTTTTCTCCCCGGGAGTATTTATATCCATCAATAACCAACGAAAGGTCGTTTTCCAATAAATGCTCTTTATGCAGGTATTGCAAGAAAAACCTGATCGATGATATAATCAAGGCCTTGTTATTTGTACTGGTAGAAAGGAACGTTACAATGTGCGTTTCGCTGATCGCTTTTAAGCATTCTATTTGCTTGCTTTCCAGGTAAATTAATAACCTATAGAGCGCACGCCGATATTCACTGACGGTTTTTTGGGTACGGCGTAACGCCCCAAGATGCAATAAGAATTGTTCCATCGCAAGACCTATGGGGCCTGATAACTCCCGTTCAAGGGGCTTGTAATGATGATTACTGATTGTACCTGTCTCTTGAAATTCGTTTAAGAAATTGACACTTCTAATGATGTCATCCTGATACCGGGAAATAATATCTCCGGTCACTATAGTACGCAGAAATTTTTCGCCCACAGAGGCGTCGTAATACATTGCCGATTCCTTTATCATGTATGGCATTAATTTTTTCAGCCATAGGAATCTGTACATGTTAATTCTGGCAGTAGAAAAACGCTGCCGTTCAAAATGCTGAATGCATTGCTTAATTAATTCTTCGAATGTTTCCATTGATTACTCTTTTAAATGTCGTGGCAAAATTGCCATCACAAATAACTGGAGTAATCTTATGTAAAGTATTTATGTAAAGTAGCGCCTGTAACACAGGCACTCTTGCTGATTTTATTTAACCGCTTTACATAATCTTTTACTTTCCATAATTACTGCATTGTATGCACCGAATACTGTTCCTTTGGTTGTATTCATCTGTTGGGTATCTGCCATCATTGCGTAGGCAAAGGCATCTTCCACCGTATTTTTAAACACGGTTGACAGTTCATCGTCTGCACCTTTTTTAAGTGCGTCCAATGTTTCCTTGTTGGGGCAAAGTGCCAGTTGGATGAGTTTCTTTACTTCTTCATCACATATACGCATCTTTGTCCATTGGTTGAATATTCCCTCCAGTTGGACACTTAGCTGATTAGCCAGTCCCATTACTTTATGGGCGTTTTCCAAACGCTGCTTTGCACCTGATGTATGGCGGATGCGTACCACGTTAGACATATTGCCCAATGCAGCATTGAGGGTGTTTTGACAAACGATACGCACAGGCGTAAACGCTGCGGTAATACTTCCTGTGCCATCATGTGAGGTGGTCAGGAAGATGTATTTTTCGGTAACATCATCACCGTTACCTACACGGATATAATCGGGAAGTTTAGCGGTAATAAATATGCGTTCCCCGTTACCCAATGCTCCTGCGGTTTCGTACAGGATTCCATCGTCACCACCCACAATAGCATCGAAAAACGCAAAGGCATCTGCATTCTGTACTATCTGGTAATCCTTTCCCACTACACCAAAAACCTGATTGGTATCGGTTCGCATGGTAGCGAAGTTGTCGGGCAGTAAGATGTTACCACCTTCTTTTATTTCACCGTCATTGTTTATGCTTATGTCTGTGCCACGGGTGTATAAGGGTGATTTGACAACCTCGAAATCAAGCCCTGCATATTTGATAGCTTCGGCACTGGTGGGATATTGCTCTACTATCTGTCCCAAATTGTGCCATGCTTTCTGCTGTACGCTAAAGAAGCTGTATTTGCCTGTACGTTCGTTATAATTAAGATTATGTGCCATGATTGTAATTTTTAAAGGTTGATAAATGAAAAATGAATGATTAGAAAGGCAAATCGTCTGTGCCATTATTAGCAGGTGCTACGGAGTTGTTTCTGTTACCACCTGCTACGGTTTCAGACCGCTTACCACCTCCATGCAATTTGATTTGTGATGTATGGAAATTGAGTGCTGCGTGTACCTCACCGTCTCCACCAATCCACGCCCTTGCGCTCACCCTGCCGGAGAGTTCCACCAATGTGCCTTTTGTGAGCACTTTAGCTACGTTTGTTGAAATCCAGTAAGCGCAATTAAAATACTCGGTTTGTTCCACCCGTTCACCCTGTTTGTTTCGGTAGCTGTCGTTAACCGCTACGGAAAAATTTACTACCTGTTTGTCGCTCGGCAAGGTGCTGATTTGTGCATCCTTCGTTAATCTGCCAATGATGTTCATGATTTTTAATTTTAATTGTGAAACCATTTTGTTTACTTCTTTTTTCACCCGCCTGCCCTAAAAGCATTTTTCCAAAAGAAAAAACGGAAAAAAAGAAAGCAGCGACAGAGTGTAGCCGCAGGTGCGGAGAGCTATAAGTCCCGAAGGGTGCAAGCGAAGCGCAGCATTATGCGCTCGTAGCAACGAAGGCGAAACTATCTTAGCTGCCTTTTTATCCGTTTCGATTGGAAAATGCCAAGCAGGCTGGTTGCTATTTCAACCAATGCGGACTTGATAATGGGTTATGCAATGAAGCATGAGGGGGATGTAAGGCGGTGAGGAACGAGCCGGTCACGATGAAAGAGGGACGGAAGCGAAGCGCACCCTGGAATGACCCGGCCCAAAGGGACATGCTCTAAAAAATAAAAAAGCTGAAGAAAAAATTTTCGGCTAACAGCTTTCGTTTTAGCAATTAAATTAATTTTATAAATCTGATAAATAAGACAATCCATTTTTTCGCAGGAAGGCGAATGATTTTATTGGCAACGGAAGGTCATCTTTTTTAAGATAACCAAGTGGAATTTCGTCGGCTGTTAAAATAAATGATTTGATTGTATAATTTTCAGCATCAGATACAAGGTCTTTCAACGCTGCTTTATTTGCGTTCAGCCAATCATTACGTTCAACGTGCTTACGCATTTTTGCTTTTTTATCCATGCCATCTCTTCCAAGATAATCGTCCATTTCAACTTTCATTTCATGGACATTACGCCCACCGTGAAGTTCTTACACTCAATAGGATATATAATCAGATGCTCATGATCTATTACAAACAGGTCAACGTCGCCATAATGCTTCTCTGCTTGGATATGACCTTTCGGAGCATCTTTATCCATCTGCACTTCGTGAGGTATGATTTCATATCCTGAGTTTTCTTCGAACCATTTTTTTACAGCTTCCCGAAAGGGATTTCCTTTATCTCCTGATACAGCTGCAAGCCAGCTCTTCATTTCTTCGGATTTTGCGCCAGGAAGTTTACTTGAGAATAACAGGTAAAAGAGGTTATCTATAAACTGCATGAGATGTCTGTAACCGAAATAATAGACGATTTCCTTATCGGCTATTTTGACCAGTGGCCTTCGGATGTAGGATATAGAGCGATTATACCTCCAGGGAAAAATATCAAGAGGGGTGTATCCGTCTGGAGGCACGCCAATACTTTTTCGCTCTAAAAGCGTCAGTAATTCCAAAGCAATATCAATGTCCGCGGCAGCTATGCCTTCGATTTTTGATAACAAGATTTTCAACGCGGCTTCCTTCATCTTCATGCAGGATTTTGCGCTGGTAAATCCTTCGTTCACCAATGTGCCGATGATCTTGGACAGTAGAGTAAGAGTTATACCAAACTCAGCCTTAAACGCAACGTCGAGGGATTTCGATTCTTCAGTTTCTACTATTTCGCCTGTTTTTCTGGCTGGAACATAATTACTTTCAAAGTCTTCTATGTTCCTGAATACAGTGCTTTCTGTTTTAGCAACCGCATACGGTTTAAAGGCTTCACGTTCAACTGTCTTGTCGGTACCTATACGTCCTGATGGTAAGAGGCCTATCTTTGGATCGTCAATACCCATCCGCATTGCTTCGCTCAAAGCTCCCCATTCTGTAAGTTGATTGGTAAGCGCCAGCAATTCGTCTATATCATCAAAATTGGGCCACTTTTGACCTGTAGGAATCTTAATCGCTATAAATTCGATTAGTGTCCTGATAGCATGGGCAGTTGTTACCAAATTGCGTTCGCCATCCATCAATTCGTCCACCTCCGTCTGAAAATCGCTGAAGCTGGCAATCTTAGCTGGAATAAGTATTTCGCGAAATTCTCGCAACTGAATACATCTCTCATTGAGCTTAATCAACCATTCAAGTAATCCGACACCGTCGAACTCCGCAAGCCTGCTCGTAATCTGTCCTATAAGCGCAGATACAATATCATCACATAGTTTGATCTTATCTTTCTTGTCTGGAATATCATTAGGGATTGCATAACCTTTCGGTAAGTAACTTACAAGGTTATCCAGGATATAGGAAACATCTGTGTCGCTTATATAGCGCATCGGAGGCAGGTTCCGGTCATCCATTCTGATGTTTGCTGAGGCATCGCTAAACAAAAGCATCTTTGCACCTACAGGCTGCAATGTCTGCTCAACGATTTCAGTAATAATATCGGCGTTTAGGGCGGTACTGTTTCCGGACGTGGTTATGTAATCTCTGATACCTTGAAGCACAGAGGTCATCAGCATTTTATCAGCGCGGTTGTCAGAGCGCATAACAGCATATAAGTAGTCAAAGGGCAGGGAAACACGTATGCGCGGTACAACGATTTCAATACCAAGTTTAATGTCGTTTACGTTAACATCCTTGATCTCAAACTGCTCAGCATCCATCAACTCATCTGCTATCACTATTTCAACTTCAAATTGAATCAGCCGTTGCTCATTCAGGTAGGGAGCCAACAACGGTTCCATTTTATTTAACCAAAATGCAACGGCTTCGCATGCGTAGGTAGCCCAACTTTCCTTCCCTGCCTTTGTTTGTGGACTGGTGATCCAGATAGGCATTTTAAAGCTTTCAATCACTATGCGGAGATATTCGCTTATTTCCTTTTCCACGTAAATAGGAGCATAATCTTTAAAGCGTGAAACCTTCGCGTAAGCAAGCTTACCCTTGTAAAAAATTGGAACAGCGTGTTCATTCAGTTGTTTCTGAACTTCCCGCCTAAACTCATCGGAACTGCCGTTTACTATCATCAGCATTCCACCTAACGGATTGACCTCATCTGAATCTAATAGACTTCCGTGATTTTTTCGGTATATAGCATACGCATCCATTGCGCCACCCATTGCCATTACTCTTGCCAATTCGTTTGTTCTACTATAGCATTTAGCAAATTTCCAAAGGGTAAGACTATTCACCTTGGAAGAATGAGTTATTGTCCACAGTTCACGATATTTTAAAGCTAATGATTGATTTCCTGCTGACGGTTTAGCCCACATAAAGTAATAGTCGTTAGCTGTCTCCCCAATAATGTATAAGCAAAATACACCAAATGGCTGCGATGCTTCGAGGGAGCTTAGATATTGAACGACTTCTACTGTCCTTTCTTCATACGGGTCGGCTGGTTTTGCTGCGGAAGTATCTTCTGCGTCTGCTGATAATACTTCTCCTGTTTTGATATAGCATATATATGCCAACTTCTGGTTGTCGAACTGGAATACAGTTTCTTTAATCGACAATTGATTTTTGGATTCTGGGAGGGCGATGTCGGTTGCCAACCAGCCAGTTTTTGCCAGGGCTACGCAAGTAAGATGGAATTGCCTTTCATATAGTAGCTCCATTAGCTCTTCATAACATTTGTACTCTTTTGCCTTCTTATAAACATAACTTATAAGTGCGTTTGAGATACCCGTTGGCATATAAAGTATGATAGCATCCTTGACCGAAACAAGCGGTTTAAAATTGACTATATTTTCCTCCGGATCATCGTTCTGAAGGTCTTCTGTACCGAGCTGTACTATAAAGTCTTCCAAAATACCAATATCGTATCCGTGTCCGTCACATACCTCTTCTAAATATGTTCTTGTAAAATAGATGGCATCGGTGTATTGAGTGGCTTTGTCATACACTGGAAATTCAATGTCATCGGATTCTCCCTCTTTGTAGATAAATGGTACATGGCCAGCATCATGAGCCACGCTTTCACTCATAAACAACAGTAAACCTATTGCATCCCGTACTTTTTTTACAAAGTCTTTATCAAGAGTATGCTTATGGAGGAAGATGCACTCTGTAAGCTGGTTTAGTATCTCGGTAAGGCCATCATATATGCCTGGATATACAATGTAATTGCCTTGTTCAAAAATAGCAATCTCAGTGTACGCATTGGTAAGAGGATCTTCCATCGCTTCACCGTCAGTATAATTTTCGATGACTTCTTTTAATTTTTCCCAGGTAGCCAACGGTTTTTCATCATTCGGGTCAAACTGGCGTAAGGTTGCAAGGCACAATTGTTCAAAGCGAACATTCCTGCCATGATTTGCTGGATGGAGTTGTAGTGCGCCTAATAACCCCAATAGTTGTATTGAGTTTTTAGAGGCCAGTAAATCGTCAAAATTCATTGGTGATGGTTTGTTGGTGGCCTGCGCCGTTGTGCCAATCGGACTGCCTTCCTGCTTTAAATGGCATTGCTTATATTTTTTACCGCTGCCACAGGGGCAAGGGTCATTTCGTCCAATCTTTCCCATAGCTATGTTTGAATTAAAACCTAAGGATTAATCCGACTTATTTATCATTTGCCCTGCTGAGGCCAGAAGTGAAATTTTCAGATTCGCTTTTTTCCAGCAATATTGGAACAAGCTGTTGCCAGTATTTAGGCATTAAAGATTTTTTTAAACCTTTGCAAATGATGTAGGCCAACATTTCTTCAAACTTATTCCACTTGTCATTATAAATTATTTCGTTACGAGCTGAATTTAAATCCAAACCGTTTTCACCTTGTACATCAAGAATAATTAATATCGGCAACGGCCATTTAAGCATAGATTTCTTATCTCTATTATAATACTCTGGAAACAGATTGCCCGCATAATTGATGCCATGTAAGGAAAACCTTGACTTTGACTTTGCAAGCGTACTATAATGTGAACTTGATTTTATATTCCCTTCATCGTCAACATCAATAGTGGAACTACTTTTATCGATTTCGTTAACGCCTAAGCGAATTTCCATATTCAACTCAAAAGTCTCATCATCAATGATAACTTCTTTTGATAATTTGTTTATGATTTTAACTGGAGCCTTGTCTTTTTCTAAAATTGCAACGACTGCATTTCCATAAAAGTCATTTTCAGCTAGCGTGATTTTTACTTCCTTTATATTTTCTTCTTCTTTCCAGGAATAATCTTTCAATTCTACAGCATCGAGGTTTTTAAAGTCATTCTGTGTATAAGAAAGTTTTTCTTTATCTGTTTCAATATTTACTGTAAAGGGAGGGTTAGGAAAGACATTTTGCACTGAACGTATGAATTGTGATTCTGTCATTTTCTTCCAGGGATTTTTCTCCCTGAGTAATAACTTAGTTGAGGTTCCGGGTACCTTTTTATCACTCTTAAGAATCGTAAAAATGCTATCGTGTCCTTCAATGATTAATTTCAAGGGTTTGTCATAGTCAAATTGTTCCTTCAGTCTTTTGGTTTCCACCTCTATTGTATCGGCAATCATAAAGCAAGACAAAATGCCTATACCAAATTCTGAAACAGGAGTAAAATTCAAATCTGATTTGGCCTTTAATTCGTAAAAGTCTCTGGATTTGTAAAAAGATGAACCAATTTTAGAGTAATATTTGTCGATTATTTCCTTGTTCATTCCAATACCATTGTCTATTACTTCGAGAAAGTCCTCATCTCCCTGTGTATAGTATTTGACGGTTATTTCAGGAATATATGGGACGTCCCATTTCTCATGCAGTGCCATGCTCAATTTGCAAGCATCTCTTGAATTTTGCAAAAGCTCCCTCAGTGCAACTTCAGGATTTCCATAAAGTTTAGTCCCCATAAGTAACTCTATCACCTGATTCTTGTTAAGCTCAAAAGAGGTGTTTTCGTAATAATAGATAGGATCGCCTGTGATAATATCTTTTTCTGCTTCGATCTTATCCCTTGTGACTCTCACCGGCAGCGAAATCTTACAAGGATTGGAATTTGTTCCGATAGATTCAGGCATTTTAGCAAGGATAATACCACAATTCTTCAACTCGTCATCTATGTAGTCGCAGAATTTCCTAATAGTTGCTTCAATAGCTGGGTGACTACATTTAGCTGAAAAAGCAATATCATCCTTGGTGATCTTCCAAGCCTGTACCGCTCTGTGCTTTTGCCACTCCGCTAATGATACAGGATTACGAACCGTTAAATGAGAAAATAATACAGACGGTGTTCTTTTAGCATCAAAATCCAATAAATCTGCGAGTCTTAAGATAAGTCCTACAAATTGTAGATTGGTGGTAATATCTTCGCCGCATAAATATGAAGCATCCAGTTTTAAAAGTGCCATTGAGTCTTCATTGTGGCTAAAACAGAGTTGTGCAAGTGCATGAGTCAAGTCAGTATCTCGATATTTTACGCGGTCCTTCCATTCCTTCGCAATAATAATTTTAGCCCTTTGTGCATGTGTAGTTCTTATATATTCTGAAAGCAAATAGTCTTCTAATAGTCTTGCTTTCGCCTCCTGTTTTTTTCCCCTCAGTCTTCCTATCTCATCTAACTTCTCAGGATAAGTTTTAGTAAATCTTTCAAATTCCAAATATAGTGCTCGCTCTTGTTCATCAGGTTCAGTTTCTTTCCAATCTTGTTTCCACGCTCTAATTTCGTATTCATAGGGAGCCATTCCTAAATCATGGAAAAATGCAGTGAGAATAAGGAGCATTAAATCAGGAACAGATAATTGTTTAATATTTTCTTCTGGTATTAGTTTCTCCATATTGTAGAGAACACGGAACAAATGTGCGCCATCATGTAGCGTATATTCCGGCATGTATTTAATAATTAGCTTAGATTTTTCATAGGCATCTTTCACTCCATCGTGAACGATAGACGTTACTTGTGCTTCTATTGAATCACCTTCTTTAGAAGCGTTCTCCTTAAAAATTTGATAAATCTTGCTTTTAAAAAGTTGATTTTCTACACCTGCTGTCATGCTTGTTCATTTATACTATTGCCCATCCTCAATTACTTTAAGGCTTTAGAAATTCTGTAATAGCGTTTATATAATGCGTCTTTACCGCCCTCCATCACATTGCATACTGCCAATCGTATATCTTTATTCTGCAAGGCATCATTTCCGTCAACAACTATTTGTCCATTATTAAAATTCATATGAATTATACTGTCGGAATTTGCATTTACTGCGATATTGGGGTTATGTGTTACGAGCAGTAACTGTCTTTTTTGTTTTAACGCTTTAAAACCAGGTACCACAAAAGAGGAAATAAGCCTTGTATCTAAATCATCTTCTGGCTGGTCTATAATGAGAGGGATATTATTAAGGGCTAAAAGCAGACCTAACATTCCCGCCGTTCGCTCTCCAGCCGAGCCTGTTTGTATATCTTCTTCACGTCCTTCTTTTTTAAACCTAAGAACGAGTTTGTCTTCTGGAATCCAGATAAGTAACCTATCAATATCTTCTGGTGTATTTTGATTAAGCCAGGTTATATGCCTTGCCAATCTTAAATCAAGACCTTTAGTATCAGTCTCAGTTGCAGAGACAAAGTTTTTAACGGCATTGAATCTTTTTTCCCATCTCGTATCTTCAGCTTCATTTATTATAGTACCAATTAATCCAGAACTAATGTCTGTTTCATCGTCGTGAGTATAAATATATCCTGCAAATTCAGAACCTTCCTTTCTCAATAACTTCCTGAAAGTAGCATTGGCGTTTTCTGCATCAGACATGGGCTGCAAACTAATTATAAGAAAAGGATTGTCTGTATTATCAAACTCTTTCCATCGATCAATAATAGCTTTTCGTTTTACCCGTAATTCTTTCTCTTTATCAATTATTGATGTGTAATGTGCCAGCAGTTCAGATTTTAATGTTTCGAGTTGCTGTTTTTGTGTATCTATCAAAGCAAGTTTCCCAACTAAAGAGTTTTTTCGTTGGATCAACGTTTCGTAGGACTCACTTCCAAGTTCTTGAATTTTATCCAAAATAGCTTCATAGGCACCTTTAGCGGTTTCAAATTCAGCAAACCAGGGAAGGGCATTGAATTGGTTTTGTAAATTTTCTTTGTAAGGAGCTATTAAGGCTATTGCTTCTGAAATCTTTTGCGTTGCCCCTGATATTGCTGTCTCTACAACTGAGAGGAAGTCCAGTGATTCAGTTTTGAGACTTTCGGAAACAGCTTCTGATGCTTTGATGTTCGGAGCCTTTGGATTTAACTCCTCCAATTCTTGTATAAACTGAGAAATATTTGTGGTTGTAGTCGTGAAAAAGTCATTAACAGCGGTTAGCTTGTTAAAATTGCCAAGTGTGTCTTTATATTCAGAACTTTCATACAATTGAATTTTGTTATTGGTCGAATCAAGTTGGGCTTTAAGATTTTGCTCTTCTGAAATAGCGGCCTGAAGTTGTCTTGCTTTTGCCCGATCTGCCAGCCATTTTTCAATTAGTTTTTCTTTTTCATCGAGCCAATTTTGCTTGTCAAACTGCGAATCAATGAGTTCAATTAATTTTGATGGATTGCCTGTCAGCGCATATAATTCCTTTTGATTGAATATTTGGATTGGAAATAATTCATTAATGTTAGAAACGGTGTTAGAGACGCCCCAATCACCTGAATTGTTGTCCCACGTTTGAAGAGAATGGTTTTGTTGATTCCAAGTTATTAAATGAAGTTTACCGTCTTTGAATATCTCAACCGTAATAGTTGTCGTATCTCTCAACATTCCCGGTAAACTCTTTCTTCCAATCTGATTAAACTTGTTAAATTCGGATTGTATGTCATCCGGCATTTCGTCAATTCTATTAAGTGCAATTCGGAGATAGTTTAATATTGTTGATTTACCAGATCCCCTTCCGCCGATAATTGAAGAAAGCCAAGGGCTTAATTTGGCATCTAATGGTAAACCATTTCCCGCTTTAAACCCATTTGAAACCCTGATAGATTTCACAAAATATCTGTTATTAATAATGTTAGGATCACTACCACAATCTCCTTTCCGAATAATTCCGTCTTCGCAATCATGCAATGCAAGCCTCAATGCATCCAATGAAGGATCGCTCATTTTTATCCAAGTGTAGCCACTCCCTACCTGTGCAGCAATATGGCTGTCGGAACCAAGAACCTCCGCTAAAGATAATTTGGATTGCTTATAAAGTTCAGGCTTTTCTAACGTGTTATTGATTACTTCAATAGCAAGCAAATCTTCTGCTTTAAGCGCCTGTGAAAATGTGTGCCCAGTAAGTTTAAATAACCCACAAGCCTCATCAACGTGTGCAGGAATTGCAATTGCACCTTTTTTATGTATCTCGTTTATAATTTCCTCAACGCTTTTAGGGCTTACGGCGTCAGAAGTTCCGAAATGTTCGGACGGGAAATTGATTGCTCCTAAAAGAGCGTGAACTTCCTTTGTTTCAGCAGACGGGTCGAACAATGCAAGAATGTGAATGTTACTTGAAGCCGTTATCTCAACCCCAGGGAATAGGAATAATTTTCTATACCCGGTCGGTTGCGTTTGATCTAACGTTTGCAATGCGCTCTTTAATTGATCTACCCATTCTCCTGAATTATGGTCAGTAATAGCAACACAGTCAATGCCGGCTTGCATATACATCAACAGCCAGTTTTTGGGTGTAATCGCTTGATGAAGCCCATCTCCTTTACCGAAGTCATCTGAGGCAGGTGTATGGTTGTGAAAATCGAATTTCCACCACCTGGCACCGTGTATATATTTTATCATATTACTTCAATTAGTTATTTTTTTGTTGCTACTATCAATTCTCGTACATCCACATCCAGTATCGCAGCTATTTCGGTTAATATTTCCAAGCTCGGCTGCCTCCTGTTCTGAACATAAGAATTCACCATATTGTAACTTTTTTTGAGCTTTTCAGCCAGCCATTTTTGTTTGATACCTTTTTCATCCAAAACTTCTTTGATGCGATTCATTTGCTTCAAAAGTTAATATTTTAAAGGTACCACTTTTTTGAAAATATATCATTTAATGAGATGTTTTTATTCAATTGCATGTTATTATTGTTTCTTCACAACCAAATGACTCAAACCTGGATTATTCAACATCCTCTCCATTTCCGACTGAATAATATCTTGTACGTCCTGCTTGATCTGGAAATAATTGCGCTGTACCATGCTACTATCCAGCTTACGGATAACTTCTATCTCTTTATAGTTTTCTTCCTCTCTTTTCAGCGCTACGTGGTCATTGATAATTTCACAATGAAAGGTTTTCAGCTCTATCTTATTATCGGGGTCGTCAGCCACCATACCCACGAACTCGCCTGAACTTAATGCGGATATTTTTGAGGGAGGTATAGCGGTCTCAAGCTGCTTGGAACGACTGATAGACGTGTCGCCGCTGTTGATGGAATAACTTTCCCTGTCCTGCATGATCTTCCCGAAGCGTTCGGAGAGCTGCTTTGCGGTATCGCCTGTGACTTGCCCGGCCACGATGTTGCCCGTGATATTCATAATTACATCTGCCTGCTCCCGGCCATAATCTTTACGAAGCTGGCTGAAATCCTGGATGCCTAAGCAGGTGGAAACCTTGTTGCTCCTTGCAGTGGCTAGAAGGCTATCCATGTTGTTCAAATAGATAGTCGGAAACTCGTCAAAAACCAAACTGCTTTTCAATTTTCCTTTCTTGTTCACCTGCTTTACAAGACGGGTTACATAAAGGGAAAGCACTGCTCCATAGATCTGTATCTTTTGCGGATTATTGCCCATGCAAACTACTTTCGGGTCGTCTGGATTATTCACATCAAGATTGAAATCATTGCCGGATAAAACATAATACAACTGTGGTGATGAAAGTCTTGCCATAGCTACTTTAGCAGATGCAATCTGGCCTTCCAGTTGCTCCATAACATCGTTTAAGTAGGCATTCAAAAACGGATTGATCAATACCTCGCACTCTTTGGCAGCTTCTGTTCTGAATAATGTAAACAGGCTATCATAGTCTGCCTGCATCAACTCAATGACGTGTGGTAATGTGCAAAATTCTCCGTCTTTGTATTTTTTCAAATACCAGATAACCGCTGTCAGAAAGTTAATGGGCGATTCTACGAAAAAATCTCCTTGTCTTTTGATCCATTCCCTGTTCAATCCCATTAAAATAGTACGGGCAGATTCCGCAGCATCAGTAATATCAGTCATGGCTGACGGCTCCAACGGATTACACCGATGGCTTCTCGTTAAGTCATCAAAATTGATCACATAAAACTTTGGTGGCTTAACGTACCTGTGCTTGTTTTTCAACCAGGAATTATAGGCAATTCTTGAAAGGTCGTCGAACTTAAAGTCATACACGAACATTGTAAATCCCTTACGGATATGTTGGGTAATCACATGCCTTATAACAAAGTAGGATTTACCTGCTCCCGGCGTACCCAACACCATGATAGCCCTGAACGGATTGATGATATTTATCCAGCTATTACGTACTTTATTTTTTAAATGGTAGCGTGCAGGCAGGTTAATGGAAAACTCATTTTCCAGAAAGCGTTCTTCCTGCGGGAACGTCTCATTTTCCTTATTGAAAATATCCTTGTTATTGAACTTGCTTTTAATGATCCGGGAAAGCAATGTGCCACCAGAAAGTACCAGCAAAAAGCCTATTGAGGTGATGCTTATATAAACGATTGCCTTCTCTTGTGAAGGCAACTGAAGCATCATGGAAAGATAACTTGCAAAATAAAGTAACAGCCCCGTTATGAGATAAGCAAAGGCAGTTTTATAGCTCTGTTTCTCATCCTTCCGGCCTTTGGCTCCGAGCAGGGAAATTATCAGAAAGCCTAAAGCAATCAACTTGCTTTTAACGAAGTTGCTGAATATGCCTGTTCGGTAAATGTTGCCTAAAATACGGTCGCTGAAAGTGCTGCTTAACCCCCATTCCTGAAAGGCGGCATAGCAATAATAATAGAAGTGTATCACTAAAATAACGATACTGATTAACCTGGTCATGTCCAGAATTTTTCTCAGCGCCTGTTCATTTTCACCTGTCTGTACAGCCATTGTTTTAAATTTTATTGGTTATTGGAAATGTTCTTTCTCTGTTTCTTTTTTCTACCCTTTTTCTTTAGTTGTCCGGGTACATAATCAGCCGCCTGTTCGGTTTGTAAAAGGGAATCCAGTATGCTACCATCGGATATTGTAACCGGGACCGTATTAGTGTCTTGGAGAACAGGTGTAATGTCAGGTTTAGTAGCTTGTGCAGGAATGGAGGTACTTCCTGTTTTTTGGCCGGGTTTCGGCAGTAAGTCAGGTTTCACGGTTTCTTTAAAGCCGCATCTTTCCTGTATGGCTTTAGCACTATATTGCTTACCTAATGCACTTCCGTTGAAGACACTTTTGGTTTGATGATCCACGTAGGTTATGCCGTATGTTAACCCGGCATCATTTTGACGTAAGGCAACGTGTATGCCCTTTCTTTCGAGTTGCTTTACCAGTTCATCAAGCGTTGGCGTTTTGCTAATAAACAACCTGTCTATCTCATTTTTCACACGGCTTTTAAAAGGCTGTCGTTTGGCATCATTAGGGGTATATTTTTCTTCCAGAAATTTCAGAGTTGGTTTGTTGTAGAAGTCACTGGCTTTTATCGGTACGCCTACTGGTTTTCCTTCCCCGTCCAATATTCGGTAAACCAATCCGCCACCCTGAAAAATTCTTGAATGTTCACTGCCACGATCTGCCAGTACATTGTACTGTTTCAATACTGCATTCAGCTCCGGCAGGCTGGTGTAATGGTACTTCGACAGTACCGCATCCAATACATTGGTGATGGCTCTTTTTGTTTCTGTACGCCCGTATTGCACCTTCTTTACGTCAATAGGTTTTAACCTGAATGCTTCCCTTCTTGCATGGGCATCTGCCACTACAAGACCGAACATTTTTTCAATCTCTTTTCTTGCGGGTTCTGACTTGCGAATGCCGAGGTGATGCAGGTCAATACGATTGCCGTTAGACTGGATATTGGTAGTGACTATGTGGATATGCGGGTGGCCTGCGTCATGGTGCTGGTAAACAAGATAGGGCTGCTCGCCAAAGCCTAACTTCTGCATATAGACATTGGCAATTTCCATCAGTTTTTCCTTGCTCAAATTCGTTTCCGAAGGGTCAAAATTGAGGGAAATATGTACGCTGTTTCGTTTAACATTCTCTCTCAGTTCTATCCTTTTCAGCAGATAGCCCAACTTAATTTTCAGGCTCATTTCATCTGCGTTCAACGGAAAATTTTCTGCCCCAATGCACTCTGCTACACCTTCTTTAACCTTGTTCTCATTGTATTTGAAAATACGGTGCATGGAGTGGCCGGGCCTGATCACTGCAACCATGTTTCCAGTATTTTTTTTACGTTATTCCTTACCTCGTCTACCTTATTGCTAAGGATTTTTTTCTCCACTTCATACGCTATCAACCAGCTTCTAAATTCAATGATCTGGCTGAGTGTATGGAGCTTTTTAACAGCCTGATTGAAGTTGTTTCCGACTGCATTTAACTCACTGCGAAGGCGGGTGAGTTCTGCCATTAAGTCATCCTGTGAGCTGCTGCGGTAGGTCGTTACAATAGGCTTCTCGAACAGGCTGTGACGTACATAATCACTTAACTTACGGCAAGTTGAAGCCTTCCATTTCTTTTCAATTTTTGCATACTCATCGGGTGTCAGACGCAACCCGATAATGCGTGTCCTGTTTGAATGTTGTCTTTCCATCACTACTCATTTTCACGTTTTCAAACTCATTTTCACCTTTCAGACGCCCTGCCCACGAGTTCCGAGTGAAGGGCAGCCAGATCCGGTTGTTTAACAACCGTTCATCTGGCCGATTGCGGGAAAGTTGCAATCCTTCAGCTTTTAGAACCTCTTTCAGACATTGATAAGGCTCTAAAGCATATAAGAGGGCTAAAGCACTTTAAAGCGGCTCTTATAGTTCTGTTATCACTTATTTCAACTTCTGTTTTTGATGTTTCCTTTGCGGCTTGCCGAAATTCACCATCCATTCGTTGAAGTCCTTGTGGTTTTGATACAGGCTGCTTTCGTCCTTGTATTTACTGCTTAGGGAGAGTGCATATCGGCTGCAATTTTGTCCGGTAGTATCCCTGTCCAGGTACAGCCTGATGGCATTATGTTTTTCCAAAAAAGGGCGTGCAGTTTCAAAGAAGGACACAGAGTTCAGCACTACAAAATCAAAGGGGTATTCGGGGTCTTGTTGATGGATGGCCTTGAAGGAAAGGAAGTCAGTAAATCCTTCAAAAACGATGACCTCACCGGCGCTGTTATCAAAGGTGGTGATGCTTTTTGGCGAGCTGCTAGCTTTGAAGTAAGGATTGCGTATTTCAAAGCCTCCTAAATTATTCCTGAAGCCGATGCCATAATAAACTTTCCCCCTGAGTTCGTACCGGACTTCCCGGCAATAGCGGTCGGCAATGTCAACAGGTATGCGGCGTTGTTGCAAGTACCGCAAAAGGGCGCTGGAGGAAAGTATGAAGTCCCCTAAAATCTTTATTTGATTTTCCGGTTCGTGCCTGGTAAAAGACTGCTGAAGTACGGGCTTTTGAAGGGAAAGATTACCATTTAAATTCTGTAGTAATTGGGAAAGGGTGCAGCCATGATACAGGATGGCAAAATCAACTAGGTTGCCACCTTTACCGAGGCCATGATCGTACCAGCGGTTCAGCCTGCGGTTGACTTTGAAAGATGGCGTTTTTTCATCGCGCAGTGGTGAAAAATACCAATAATCATTGTTCCTGATCTTTGCAGGTTCATATCTTAAATTTGACAGGTAATGAACGATGTCTATTTCTTTGGCCTCACTGATGGAAAGCCTTTTGTTCCTGAAATCCATAACCACACTTTTTCAAACACACATTCAGTTCTTCGATGCGAAGTTAAACAGGCGATATGGGATTAACCTATCCTCATCATATTTTGATGAGGATGTAGAAAGCCGGGTTATTTATTTTTGTATAGTGAGTATTGTTTAAATTAAAACCGAGTGATTATGCTAACAACAAGTGATGTAGCCAAAGTGTATGATACTATTCTGAGTATCCCTGGCATGAGTGAAACAGTGAAGATTGACATGAGGATCTCCCGCAAGAACGTATTGTTATTGCATAGTGTCCTCAAGCGTGGATTAACGGCCAAAGACGATGATAAATCGTCTGCCTTACTGGAAAGTATTCCCCCCGAAGCTTTGCAGGAATTACAAGTAATTGCTGATGATTATCTTACTAAAGCAGGCCTAACAGAACTCAGTGAAAAACTGAAAGCACTCAGTACAAAGTAGCGGATAACATCAGGGCCATTTGGAGGGAAACAGATGTTTGTAGGTATAGGGCCTCTGATCCCTTCAAATGGCTTATTTTTGTATGAAAGAGAAAAAAAGAGATGAGCTGGATGAGGATATAATGGTCTTTTAGTTTCTCTTCGAGATCACCCATCCTTCTTCTGATCGGATACTTGGTATGTTGTTTTCCTCTAACCATTTTTGAAAACCACTTACATTTTTGGGTGCAAAATGAATAATGTCACCATTTTTGAGCATAATGGTGAAAAAGTCGCTGGCAGCAAGAAACTTGAATAATTGTCCCGCAGTGTACTCAAAATCGGGATAGTGATTAGCTGAAGTCATACTATGTTCCTTTAATAGTTTCGTTTGGACTTGTCGCCTAAGCAAAAAAATAGCGCAGGCAACAACTCACCGCACTGAGGTCTTAGGAAACCCGGCAACGATAAGTGCGCCCACGCCGTAGCATGAGCGTTCTCCACTTATGTCCCGTTGCCATTTGAAAGTTCCTAAGTTTCAGTGTGGGACTTAAAGCAAAAACGCTTCAAGAATATTTTCCGTGCAAATATAAACATTTAGGGAGTGAGGTTCAAAACAAACAATTCAATTATTCTATTGAATAGAAAAAATGTAGTATATTGCGGAAAAAATTCAATGAGAATAAGGTTTTTTTACGCAGCAGTTATAGCATTCGTGCTTTGGCACGGCAATGCCAAAGCACAAGACAAGGAGCCCTGGAACAGTAGTCAGCTAATGCAGCCAGGCGTTCTTGCAGAAAGAATTGTTAATCACCAAACCGGAGACTTGCTGATAATAAACGTCGGACCAGATGCCTTGATAAAAGGATCTGTTGATATCGGGTCAACACATGAGGCAGCCAACCTTACAAAATTGAGGAGCTATCTAAAAACCCTGAAAAAGGATAAAGAGATTGTCATTTATTGTGGTTGTTGTCCATTTGACAAATGCCCCAATATCAGACCAGCATTTAACACTATAAAGGAGATGAATTTTAAAAATGCCAAACTCCTCAACTTGCCTAAAAATATTAAGGTGGATTGGATTGACAAAAATTATCCTGTTACTGAATAATCATGAAATATTTGTTGAGCTTATTAACATCGATGTTATTTAGTTACGGCCTTATGGCCCAAAATCAATCACTACAGATTGGATCTCCTGCACCGGAAATATCACTATCTCAACCAAACGGAAAATTACTGTCTTTGTCTTCTTTAAAAGGTTCACTTGTATTGGTGGATTTTTGGGCTTCTTGGTGTGCGCCTTGCGTTAAAGAGCAACCTGAGCTAAAAGCAATCTATCAGCAATATGACAAATATGTTAAGGAAGGAAAGTTTCAAATTTTGGGCGTATCCTTAGATAAGAAAAAGGATAGTTGGGGAAAAGCTATCAACAGTTTAAAACTTACTTGGCCACAAATCAGCGATTTGAAATTTTGGAATAGTCCTGTAGCAAACATCTACGGCATAGAAGCATTACCTTTCAATGTACTCGTTGATGGAAATGGAAATGTTGCTGCTACAAATTTGCATGGTAAAGAACTGGCGAATTTTATAAAACAGTATCTGGAAAAACAGAATTAGGATATTTTAAAGGAAATAAAAATGTGATAAATAATAATAATGAATAAAAGAGAATTTAAAGACAAAGTGTACGGGGAACTGTCAAAAGTGACAAAGGCACTCGCTAATCCCCACCGTCTTGAAATAATTGATCTGCTTGCACAGGGACCTTTCTCTGTAGAAGAAATTGCCAATTACACCGGAATGTCGGTAGCTAACGCGTCACAACATTTACAAACGCTGAAAAATGCGAAACTGGTTAGCATTGCCCGTAATGGAAATTTTATAAACTATGCGCTCGCAGGCGAAAATGTTTTCAATGCTTGGTCGTCGTTACGGGAGCTTGGATTAACCTATAATGCAGAAGTGGAAAAAGTAGTAAATGATTTTCGCATTGGCTATGGTGATATGGAGTGTGTAGGTACTGACGAGTTAGTAAGGTTGATAGAAAAAGACGAAGTGATACTGCTCGATGTTCGCCCTGAAGAAGAATATAGCAGAGGACATATTCACAGAGCAATATCTACGCCGTTAGAAAAACTTGCGAAGTATTTGAGGAATCTTCCTAAAAATAAAGTGATCGTAGCATACTGTAGAGGCCCATTCTGTGTGTATGCGGATGAAGCTGTAAGCCTGTTGAAAAAGAAGGGCTTTAAAGCGAAAAGAATGGACGAAGGATTTCCTGATTGGGCATTGAAAGGTTATCCTATTGCACACACATAAAAGACTCGCGGTAAAACTTGAAAATTTCCAAAGAGTCTTCAAAGGGAAAGTGAAACAATAACAACCATATTACTGCATTAACAGCATAAAGGAGTTATAGGCTTTGTACTTTATTTAAAATGAATAACCAGGATAAACTGACGATACTTAACAACAAGTTTTACAATTCCCCTTCTGTTTTTCTTCCTGAGAACTTGTTACGGGAAGCACGACGACAGAAAAATATCGGCACTTGTCCGGTTCCTGCCATCTGCGTATTAGATCCAGATGGAGATTTGGTGAGCTATCTCAATAAGGAAGGATTGGCAGAGAAAAATAATTGTTGGGCCTGCTATCATTCTAATCTTTATCACTTTGAGTTAGAAGGGATCAGGATAGGCATATTGCCCTGCATCGTAGGAGCATCTTACGCTGTATTGGTTGCAGAACAATTATTTGTTTCAGGTTGTGAACTATTGATCAGTGTTACTTCAGCGGGTATTATTAATGAACCTGGTGAAGCTAAACGATTTGCGTTAATAACTGAGGCTGTAAGGGACGAGGGCACAAGTTATCATTATATTTCTAAGGAAATCAGAGCCTCCCTTTGTGATGATCTTTTCAAACAGCTTAGTTCTATTTCTCAGCCTTTATGGGTTGACGCCAAAAGCTGGACTACTGATGCGCCTTACAGGGAAACGAAAGAAGCTATCGAGGCAATGAAGAAGCAAGGTATCACTTGTGTTGAAATGGAAGCTGCTGCCTTGTACGCTTTGGGCATAGCGAAACGCAAGCATATAATTTGCTTTGCTCACCTCACAAATACTATGGCACAAAGCGAAGGTGATTTTGAAAAGGGTGAATACTTTGGAAGTATGGACACGTTAGAGCTTCTTGAATTGGTTATAAAACATAGTCAACAGATTGTTTAATATACCGAAAACATAAGTCCATAGGATTTAAGTAAGTACTCCAACGACTGTATTTTAATCCTGATTTTTCTTGTATTGCCAATAAGAACCTTCATCTAATTGCATCTACATTGACTCCTATTCTACTATAGGAATGAGAGTGAATTGTGGTGTTCAATCTATTCAATAAATCTATTGAATAGTTGATTTTCTTTTCTTACATTTGCCTTGTTAAAAAATTATATCATGAACACTCAGGCAATAACAGTAACCGAACTTCAGAAAATGCTGGAGAAGGGAGAAGAGGTAACTATTTTAGATGTACGCCCTCAAGATCAGCGAGACGAATGGCAGATTGCCGGCAGCCATTATGTGGATGCTTACAAGCGACTTAACGAAGGTGATCGCTCGGTATTGGATGAGGTTGATCTACCTGAAAACACAACAGTTGTTACTGTATGTGCCGCAGGCAGGACAAGTCAAATGGCATCGGATGCATTAAGAAAAAAAGGCTTTGATGCCTATTCTTTGGAAGGCGGTATGAAAGCCTGGAACTATGCCTGGAATACTGCAGAAATAAAGGATGGAGATGTGACCATCATCCAGGTAAGAAGAGTGGCTAAGGGATGCCTATCTTATATCCTTGGCTCCGATAATGAAGCGATTGTAGTGGATGCTTCATTAGACCCCGAGGTTTATGCCGCCATTGCAGCAGAAAATGGCTGGACAATCAAATATGTGATGGATACCCACATCCATGCAGATTACATCTCTCGTACCATCGAGCTGGCAAAAGCCACAGATGCCGTGCATTTGTTTACAGAGAATGCAGGCGTTGAATATGATTTTACCCCGATTAGTGACAGAGACGTTGTTCCTTTTGGTTCAGCTAATCTAATGGCTGTATTTACACCAGGCCACACACCTGAAAGTATCTCTTATCTGATAAACAATAATTACCTGCTTACAGGTGACATCCTGTTTACTGATGGTGTGGGAAGGCCCGATTTGAAAGCTGATCATAAACAGGGACTAAAAAATGCCGAGCAACTATTTACATCACTCGGAAAGATTTTAACCCTCAGCGATGAAGACCTGCTCATCCTGCCTGCGCACACTTCAAGCGCAATTGCTTTTGATGGTAACATAATCGGAGATAAACTCTCTAACTTATCCGTAAAGATAGAATTGCTTCAATTGGAAAAGGACGCTTTCGTAGAGCAGACCATGAAGCGTATTCCTCCCACACCTCCCAACTATCTTCAGATTGCTTCACTTAATAAAGCAGGAAGCTACGAAGGTGTTAACCCGGCAGACCTTGAAGCAGGTGCTAACAGATGTGCCGTTTCATAATAATCCTGTAATTCAAAAAGAGCCATTCAATGAAAAAGATACTCGTTATCATCAACGATGCCCCTTATGGAACGGAAAAAGCCTACAATGCTTTTCGCATCGCCAATCAGTTAAATAAAAATCATGCTGACGTACAGGTAAACGTCTTTCTGATGGCAGATGCTGTGAGCTGCGCTATCGCAGGACAGAAAACGCCGAACGGATATTATAACATTGAACGCATGATGAAATTTTCTCTTACCAAAGGGGCAAAAGTGAAACTGTGTGGAAGTTGCGCTGAAGCGCGGGGGCTTACTGCCGGGCAGATCATTGAAGGTTCAGAAATGAGCTGCATGGATGACCTCGGAAAATGGATTGCCGAGGCAGATCAGGCGATGACTTTTTAATCTATTCATTACGTAAAAAAAATCATGAAAGTAATCACATTTATCCCGACGCTGTTTATCTGCGTATGGTCGTTGACAGCCTGCGGGCAAGAACACCCCGCAAATAAACAGCAGAACGCAAAACAGCTTACTGCAAGTGAGCTTTCCGCTGGTGTGAGCGACTATGTAAAAAAGGAGCAAAAAGAAAACAATGGCTATTATACAGTTTATGATTCAGTTGCAAAAAATCTGTTGAAATTAAAGCTGGATAAAATACATGACGACCGACTGGCGCATGTAGGCGACAACAATTATTTTGTTTGTGCAGATTTTAAGGGCGACGACGGCAGGCTGTATGATATTGATGTTTTTATGAAATGGGATGGTAAAGAGCTTACCCCAACGGAAAGAAAAGTGCATAAAGTGAACAGTGTTGCCAGATATGATTGGTACAAGGACGGCAATACCTGGAAAACCAAACCGGAAGGGAAGAAAAAAAACGAACACCCCACCTCAGAACATCCAAACTCCGAACATCCGAAGTCTGAGCATCCCAAACAATAGGTGGTACTGCTAAAAATATAATACTTAAAATGAATTCTCCTGATGTGGAATGGAAGGCTACATAACACCATAGTAAAAGTGGATACAATTAGATTAGGATTAAAAGAAAACTGGCGACAGTTCACCTTACTGGTACTTGTCAATATGATGGTGGGCGGTATGGTTGGGCTGGAAAGAACCGTAGTACCGCTTGTAGGAACCGATGAATTTAAGATCGGTTCTGATGTTGTCGTATTCTCTTTCATTATTGCTTTTGGTGTCGTAAAAGCGTTTACCAACCTTATTTCAGGCACCTTGGCGGACAGGTACACTCGTAAGAAAGTGCTGATCATAGGCTGGTTGATCGGGATGCCTGTTCCTTTCCTGCTTGCCTGGGGGCCTACCTGGAATTGGATATTATTTGCCAATGTTCTGTTAGGCGTAAGTCAGGGTTTAGCCTGGTCAATGACGGTCAATATGAAAATTGATCTGGTTGGCCCTAAAAAGCGGGGCTTTGCAATGGGGCTTAACGAAGCTGCCGGTTATGGTGCAGTTGGGCTTACTGCTTTATTAACAGGCTATCTCGCTTCCTATTACGGATTAAGACCGGAACCTTTCTATATCGGTATTGCCTATACTGTTATCGGGATACTCTTGTCCATTTTTGTTGTAAAAGACACACGCAAACATGCACGACTTGAGGCTGCGCAAGTAAAAACGACTACTTCAGGTGAACACGCGCATAAACCCAACCTGCTTTGGGTTTTCAAAGAAACTTCCTTTAAAAACAAAAACCTCTTTGCCGTATCACAGGCAGGGTTGATCAATAATCTGAACGATGGTATGTCGTGGGGAGTATTCCCATTACTGTTTGTATCAATGGGTGTCGGCTTGGAAGGTGTTGGATGGATAAAAGCTATTTATCCGGTAGTATGGGGTGCAGGTCAGATCATAACAGGTCCTTTAGCCGATAAGATCGGCAGGAAACCACTTATTGTTTGGGGGATGTTCGTACAGGTGTTAGGGCATATCGTTATCGGTCTTGAAATGTTTTCTCCTATGACTTCAGGAATTGTTGGTTCTATATTGTTGGGATTGGGAACGGCTATGGTTTATCCTGCTTTACTGGCTGCGGTAAGCGATACGGCACATCCTTCATGGAGAGCATCTTCTTTAGGTGTTTATCGCTTTTGGCGGGATATAGGCTATGCCGTTGGAGCATTAATGGCAGGCATTGTTGCTGGTTTACTCGGCCTCGTTTGGGCAGTACATATCGCAGGGATTGTCACCTTTTTATCAGGTGTTGTGGTTTGGATTCGGATGAAAGAGACAATGAATAAGAAATAATCAAGGAAAGGCTTGCGATACTTTGTGTCTGTAGTGAAAAAACCATATAATGATTTTTGCTCTCCTACGCCGATTTAGAATTTCTGAACTTTCGTTGGCTGATGTACAATATGTTGCTTACCTGTAACAATTTTCTCAAAGATCGTTACTATTTTATTTATATAAATATGTTGTATATCTCGCTTTTTTTACTAAATTGCGAAACTGATGAAGTCTTTCCTAAAATATTGCCTAATTATTCTTATAGGTATTTGTTACTTTAATTCAGTTTTTGAATTAGATAGTAATGAATGCAAGCAGAATTATGGGAACGAAACACATGTCTATACAAATGCTGAAAAAGACGGCAAAACCTTTACATTTAAATCTGTAAAACAACTCGATGACCTTTATCTGGTTGTAAACTTCTGCTACCGTTATTTAGTTGCTGCTGATAAAGGCAACAAATTCTATTTCGGTTTATATAACTCCCCGCCACCGAAGCCAGATAGGCTTTACCTGTTCTACTCTGTTTTCTTGATTTGATTTTATCTTCTTAATTCCTGCACGCCGGATTAATGCATAATCACGGTGAAAATTTTCATTTCCGAAAATAAGCCGGGATAATACCATTTGTCTTAAAGATTTCATTCAAATCATTATCTATATCAATATTCATGATTGATAACCTCATAGGCTTTTCTATAAGAAATAAAGCCATTATTATATTCTTTGTACTGGCATTGATTGGTTGGGGAGTTTATTCTGTAACAAAGCTCCCTATTGATGCTTTACCCGATATTACTAATAACCAGGTGCAGGTACATGCCATTGCTCCTGCTTTATCGGCACAAGATGTTGAACAAACTATCACTTCTCCTTTGGAGATTACAATGGCTAATACGCCGGGTATTATCGAAATCAGGTCTATTTCTCGTTTTGGCCTATCGGTAATAACCATTGTATTCAGAGAGGATGTTGATATTTACCGTGCCAGGGAACTGATATTTCAAAAAATTCAGGGTGCTCAAGATTTAATTCCGCAAGGTGTCGCCACTATAGAGATGTCTCCCATTGCTACAGGGTTGGGCGAAATTTATCAATATGTATTACAACCCCAGCCGGGCAGCGAAAAGAAATATTCCTTAGACGAACTCAGAACAATACAGGATTGGGTTGTAAAAAGACAATTGGAAGGAACACCCGGTGTAGCCGAGATAAATAGTTTCGGCGGCTATATAAAACAATATGAAGTGGCTGTTGATCCTGAAAAGCTAAGAAGCCAAAATATTACCGTCAATGAAATATTTAATGCACTGCAACAAAATAACCAGAACACAGGTGGAGCATACATAGAAAAACTGCATAGCGCCTATTTTATAAGAGGGATAGGTTTGGTAAAAACGCTTGATGACGTTGGAAAAATCGTTGTAAAAAATAATGGCGGTATTCCGGTTCTTATCAGAGATGTGGCGCAGGTGCAATTTGGACATGCTATAAGGTATGGTGCAATGACAACTTCAGAAACCGGAGAAGCAGTGGGTGGTGTGATACTGATGTTGAAAGGCGAAAATTCGATGCAGGTAATTACTGCTGTAAAAAATAAAATAACCGAAATTCAAAAAGCGTTACCAAAGGGTATAATCATAAAGCCATTTATTGACCGGAGTAATTTAATAAACAGGGCTATTCACACTGTAAGCCGCAACCTTATTGAAGGAGGATTGATAGTTATATTTATATTAATCTTGTTTTTAGGCAATCTTAGAGCAGGCATTGTGGTGGCTTCCGTTATCCCTCTTTCTATGTTGTTTGCTTTGGGAATGATGAGCCTCTTTGGGGTCTCTGCTAATCTAATGAGCCTGGGAGCCATTGATTTTGGATTAATAGTAGATGGGGCAGTAATTATCGTAGAAAGTATTGTTTTTAGCGTTCACCATAATTCCCGGCTATCTAAACTTAATGAATTATCACAGTCCCAAATGGATGAGCAGGTATTTCAGTCTGCTGTACGTATCCGTAAATCAGCCGCTTTCGGAGAAATAATTATCCTAATGGTTTACATTCCAATTCTTGCTTTGGCTGGTGTAGAAGGAAAGATGTTTAAACCTATGGCACAAACCGTAAGCTTTGCCATTGTGGGCGCATTAATCTTATCTCTTACCTATGTTCCCATGATGTCGGCAGTGCTGCTAAGTAAAAAAGTTTCCCATAAAATAACCCTTGCAGACAGGATAATGAGCTTTTTACATCGTATATACCGGCCAGTAATATTATTTGCCTTGCGAAGGAAAATTATAATAGTTATTACGTCTGTTACACTATTAGTAATAAGTTATTTTGTTTTTAACCAGCTTGGCGGTGAATTCATTCCTACACTACAAGAAGGAGATTTTACGGTAGAGCTTCGCTTACAACCGGGTAGCTCCTTATCACAAACAATAAAAACAACAATAGAGGCGGGTGATATCTTAAAGAAGCAATTCCCGGAAGTTAAAGAAGTTGTATCCCGTATTGGAGTGGCGAGCATACCAACGGATCCTGATCCGATTGAAACAGCAATGTTTACTATAGTATTAAAGGATAAAAGCGAGTGGGTAAGCGCTGCTAACGAGGCCGAGCTGGCTGATAAAATGAGACAGGCATTATCGGTAATCCCAGGGGTGAACTATGAATTTTCTCAGCCTATTCAGTTACGGTTTAATGAATTATTAAGTGGTTCCCGGCAGGATGTATCGGTTAAGATTTACGGTGATGATTTGGATATGCTGGCACAATTGGGAACTCAGGCTGCGACTATCATAAGCAAAGTGAGCGGTGCGCAGGATGTTTTGGCAGAAAGAACAAATGGGCTGCCGGAAATAACCGTAGCCTATAATCGTGATAAAATCGCTCAAATGGGATTATCTATCGCGGAAGTAAATACCGCCTTGGAAACTGCCTTTGCAGGGGCAAAGGCAGGCATTGTTTATGAAGGAGATCGGCAGTTTGATTTAGTAATACGTTATGATGAGCAACACCGGAAAGATTTATCCAATGTTCAGGATTTATTCATCTCACTATCAAACGGCAGTCAAATTCCATTAAGTGAAATTGCTACTGTAAAATATCAGGAAGGTCCTTCTCTGATTTCAAGAGACAACACTAAACGTAGAATAGCGATAGGGTTAAATGTTCGTAACCGGGATGTTCAAAGTGTTGTGAATGACATCCAAACTCAATTATCATCGCAGTTGAAATTGCCAACTGGATATCTTATAACGTATGGCGGTGCCTTTCAGAATTTAATTGATGCAAAACAGCGACTGATGATTGCCGTTCCTGTCGCTTTAGCCTTGATTTTTATGCTCTTATTTTTCACATTTGGCTCGCTTAAAGAAACGCTGTTAATATTTACAGCAATACCCTTTGCAGCTATTGGTGGTGTGTTTGCATTGCTGCTAAGGGGTATGCCTTTTAGCATCTCTGCAGGTGTTGGCTTTATTGCCCTTTTTGGTGTGGCAGTACTCAACGGCATTGTACTCGTCAGCTTTTTTAATCAATTAAAAAAAGAAGGAAGAACTAATATAAATAGGCGCATTTTAGAAGGCGTTAATGTACGGCTTCGACCTGTAGTGATGACAGCCACTGTTGCTTCACTTGGCTTTTTACCTATGGCAATTTCTGCCTCTGCCGGTGCTGAAGTGCAGCGTCCTTTGGCAACTGTTGTCATTGGAGGTTTAATAACATCCACTTTGCTCACCTTAATTGTGCTGCCCGTTTTATACAGCTTATTTATGTCAACCAAAAAGCCTAAAAAAGTTAAAGGCATAGGCAATGCAATCGGAATTTTATTCTTATTGGTGGTTCTTTGCTTTCCTTTTACTGGTAAAGCACAATTACCTGTCTCATCTGGTTTTCAGCCTTTACAGCTATCTCTTGATGATGCAATCAAACTTGCTTTAAAAAACAATCAGACAATTAAAAGTGCAGAATATGGAGTAAGTCAACAACAGGCTTTAAGAAAAACCGCAGTTGACCTTAATAAAACCGGATTTCAATATGGCTTTGATAACACCGTTCCAAATGGCAATAAAAGTATTGGAGTTCAGCAGTCTTTCAGTTTACCGACTGTCTATAACAGGCAAGGGAAGCTAATAAACCAGCAGGTTGTTTTAAGTGAAAAATATTTGACTATATCAAAAGCCGACCTGATAAGAAATGTAAAGACGGCCTATTATCAACTTGTATATGGGCAGAATTATTTAAAGGTGCTTATTTATCAGGATAGTGTTTATAGGAATTTTACCAATGCAGCAAATTCGAGATATACAAATGGAGAAACAGGCTATCTGGAAAAGGTAACTGCCGATGCCACCTATCAGCAAATTGTATTGCTCAGAAAACAAGCACAGGCAGATATTATCATCTACGAACAGGAATTGCAAAAATGGCTTTTTACTAATACGCCTGTTGAACCAACAGTTAACCGAGTAGAAAAGCTGCCAACGCCCATTTTATTAGATACACTTCCTGCATATCAAAATCCTATTCTTAATTATTATCAGCAAAATATAAATGTTGCGGCTGCAAACCTTGCATTAACAAGAAGCAGAGCCTTGCCCGATCTCTCCTTTGGTACTTCAAAGTTTATAGGTAATTCCGGCTTTGGTTTTAGTGTGGGGGTAAACATTCCTCTCTGGTTCCGTCCTTATCAGGGCAGAAATGAAGCGGCTAAGATGGGTGTAAAAATTGCCGAAGCAGACTACGCCAATGTTATTGACACCACAAGGGCTGCTTATAATCAACAACTCCAACAGTATCAAAAATGGCATGAGCAATTGAGTTACTATGAGAGTGCAGGCTTAAAACAGTCGGATGAAATAATAAAAAACGCAGGCGTGAACTATAGATACGGAAACATCAGCTATATAGAATATATACAAAACCTCACCCAGGCATTTAATATAAAATTGCAATATCTGGGAGCGCTCAATCAATATAACCAAAGCATCATTAATATAAACTACTTGTTAGGAAATAACTAAATTTTAAAAGATGAAACATTCAATTATACGGATTTCACTACTCTCATTTGTGTGTGTTTTCGTTTTATACTCTTGCCAGATGGAAAGCGAGGACAAGGAAAAAAAGGAAAAAGCGCAGGAGGAAGCTACCAAAGAAAAAGCAGGTCTAAAACCAGACGAAGTAATGCTTACTAAAAAGCAGTTTGACATAATGAAAATAGAACTCGGCAATCCTGTTCAAAAAAATCTCACAAACATTATAAAAGCAAATGGATTTATTACATCGCCACCACAAAATAAAGCAAATGTTTCCCCGGTAATGGGTGGGGTTATCAGATCTGTATCGGTTATCCCTGGCAGCTATGTAAAAAAAGGGCAGGTGCTTGCTTATTTAGAACATCCCGATTATATACAGTTACAAGAAGATTATCTGAAAGCTAAAAGTTCGCTTGTGTTTTTAGAGCAGGAATACGATAGGCAAAAAAACATGTTAAGCGACAGTGCTACATCTAAAAAATTAGTTCAGCAAACGCTAAGCAATTATAATACTACAAGTGCAACTGTACTTTCCCTGAAAAATAAACTTAATTTATTGGGCATACCGATTAATAGTATTGAAAATGGAAGAATACTGCAAGCCGTGCCACTGATTTCACCCATTAGCGGATACGTGCAGAAAGTAAATGCGAATGTTGGAAAGTTTGCTGACCCAACCCAAATAATTTTTGAAATTTACGATAATAGTACTTTATTCATAGACCTTCAAATTTATCAGCAGGATTTAGGTAAAATACGCATCGGTCAAAAACTCACTTTCACTACTCCATCATTAAGTACTGCCAATACAATGGCAACTATTTACGCTATAGATAGAGCTTTTGACAGCACCAATAAATCAATAACGGTTCATGCAAGAGTTGATCGCAATACAATAGGAGACTTAATGCCTGGCATTTATGTAAATGCGTTTATTGAAACCGGAAATGAAAATGTCACTGCCCTTCCGGAGGAAGCAATCTTTAAAACAGGCGAAACAGAAAACATTTTTATCCTCTCCCGAACCTACGTCGAAAAGCAGGATACCAATTATATTTTTTCAGTGAAGGAGGTGAAGACTGGCGCTTCCGAAGCAGGCTATACACAGGTCAGTTTTTTAGAAAGCGTTCCTCCTTCTGCTAAAGTCGTTACAAAGGGAACATATTTTCTGGTGTCGGAAAAGAATAAATCGCAGGGTGGGGAACAAGATTAAAATTATTAACATTTTGAAATGGTTGTTATGAAAAATTTATTAACTATATTTTTACTACTGCATACTTTCTTGGGGTTTGCTCAAACTAATGATACTCTTCCCAAAATTAGTTTTAAAGCGGGCGGTAATCATCCTTTGCGGCAATTGTATGCTCCTTCAGCGCTCATCTTTGGTGGCATCATTTCGGAGGTCAATTTTAAAAAGTCCTTAAACTTTGAATTGTATAAAGAGAGGAATAATGACATTCCTCATTTTCAAACGGGTGCTGACGACTACCTACAGTTTTCGCCTATTATCTTGGCTTATAGTTTCGATGCATTAGGAATGCCATCAAGAACTGATTTCTACAACAGATCAGCAATATTGATGAAAAGTGAGTTGCTCATGCTAAGCACTGTTACAGTTCTTAAAAGCACTATTTATGAAACTAGGCCCGATCATAGTGCTAATAATTCAGCCCCATCAGGACATACAGCCCAGGCATTTGCTGCTGCTGCTTTTCTTTCTGAGGAATACGGCAAAAGGTATAAGTGGGTTCCCTATCTCTCCTATACATTGGCGTCTACAGTTGGCGCACTACGCATCATGAATAACAAACACTATTTAAGCGATGTGCTAGTAGGTGCGGGCATTGGAATATTGTCAACAAAAATTTCCTATTGGACACATCAGTACAGATGGGGTAAAAGAAAAAGGAGTGTCAAACGGTTTTAAATGGTTTTCGTTGGCTTCTGACATACCATCGCCATGCGTAATGCCATTTCTCTAATTAAAATATTATTACTACCTTGCAAACTTGAAGTCTTTCTTTAAATATTGCCTCATTCTTATAACAGCTATTTGTTATACTTCTTCTACGCTTGAAATATGCGAAGCTGAGAGGTTGCAGAATTATGAGAAAGAAACCCATACTTACATTCATGCAAAAAATCAAGCTGATAGTTATCATCTCAAAATAATAAAGCATCTTGATGAGCATTTCTTATTAAAAGACAATTGGATTGCAAATTGTATTCTCTATAACGGCATTCAAAACACTGTCTTCTCTTATAATCGTATCCGGCCTCCTAAGCCTGACAAACTCTATCTGCATTATTCTGTTTTTCTAATTTAAGATTTTTCTTTTAAAAGTCTGCTTCCGTTTCTACTAGGAACCGGCAGCAGTTCAATGCATTGCATTTTAAGCAATTAAATGGCGTCTGGTGTTTTATGATGTTTCATAAGACACCAGTATGTCCTATTTGATAGTCTGCATTATCAGAGAGTAATCTATTAGAGCATGAATAAAGTCCAACGACGGGATATGTTTCCAGTCTATCATTATTTGAAAATATTGATTCCATTAAGCACTCTAACTTTTATATTTAACGGGTGTGCTTTCCAGCGGTATCAGGCTAAGCCTATATCGGCTCAGGAGAAAATTTCCTTTTATCAGAGCCGGGGTTTGGATGATCCTCAATTAAAACAATACCTCAACAAATATTTGGATGCAATACCTCCAGATACAGTATGGGATGCTAAAGTTTTGACTTTTGCCGCTTTTTATTATCATCCGGATTTGGATATTGCCCGCAGCCAACTGGACATTCAAAAAGGAAAATTGATTACAGCCGGGCAAAGGCCCAATCCACGTGTAGGGATAAACGTTGGCTATAATTACACGCCAGGGCAAATCCCCCTTAGTCCCTGGCTTTTTACTCCTTCGTTTGACTTTATTATTGAAACAGCGGGTAAACGAAAGTTGCGTATCAATCAGGCAAATTACCTCATCGAGGCTGCACGCCTAAATGTAGGTGTGGCTGCATGGCAGGTAAGAAGTCGTCTGCGCCAGCAACTGGCAAGTTATATACTTTTTGAAAACGACCTTGAATTGCTAAAGAAGGAAGTGGTACTGCGTAGTGAATTTGTAGACAGTCTACAGACCTTGTTTGAGTTCGGTGAAATTACTATTACAGATATGGAACTGGCGCGTATTACGCTAAACGACGCCCGTTTGCGCATGATTACTGGCGAAGGATTGATGGCGGAAAGAAAAGTGTTCCTCGCTAACAGCCTCGGCGTTCCTCTAACCGCCTTGTCTGGTAAACAGTTTATCTATCCAGATTTATTTAATCCACCCGCATTAATGGAGTTGGATACACTTGAAAGTCAGGTACTGATAAATAACCTGAATATCCGCCGTGCTTTAATGGATTATTCAGTTTCAGAAGCAACCCTCCAGTTAGAGGTAGCCAAACAATACCCTGATGTTCAACTTGGCACAAGCCTCCGTTTTTATCAGGGGCAGCAAAGGTGGCAGGCTACTCCAGGTATGGATTTGCCCATATTTAATAAAAACCAGGGGCCAATTGCTGAGGCTAAAGCAAACAGGGACGTAATTGCAGCTACCTTTTTACAATTACAGGCTAACTCTCTAACTGAACTGGAAAGAGTGCAGGCAGTATATCAATCAAATTTGAAAGAATATGAAGCAGCGCAAACAATACTAAAAATAAATGAAGATCGGGAAAAGAAAATTACCGGAGTTTTTAATTCAGGCGACTTCACTTACCTGGATGTGTTAAGCGCAAAGCTGGAAACTGCATTAGCCCGGAGGGCTCTGCTTCAGGCATTGATACGGCTGCAAACCACGCTGGGCAGCTTAGAAAACATAGTACAAAAGCCATTAGATAACTCTTTTGAAACATTGCCGGATTTAGAAGTTAATGCCCGTAAACCGCAAACAATTAATCAATGAGCAAACTTTCTGAAACACTCAAAAAAAATATTCCGCTGATAGTTGTAGCTACTATTACGGCTGCATTATTCATATACCCTTACTTGGGTATCGGCGACAAATCCACACAAACAACAAATGCGAATAAAAGCCCGGTGCCTGTAGTTGTTGCCAGTGTAAGTAAAACCACCTTAAATCAACAATATAAGGCAGTAGCCACCGTACATGGAAAATCGGAAATCCCTGTGCTTTCCCAAGTCAGCGGCGTATTACAAAAAGTAAATGTAAAAATAGGCGACCGAGTAACAAAGGGACAATCACTGGCTATCCTGGACAGCCGCTTGCAACTGGCTGATTTACGCCAGGCACAAGCGCAGCTTGTACGTTCCACTGATGAATTAAAACGTGCCCAGGCTCTTGTTGATCGTAGACTGGCGAACCAAACAAGGCTTCAGACTGCCATAGCGCAAAAATCTGCTGACCAGGAGAATGTTAAACGGTTAATGACCCTGCTTTCCTTCACCAACTTCCCAAGCCCTATCACGGGTATCATTACAGACCAACAGGTATTTACAGGGAATACCGTACAGGCAGGTAGCCCTTTGTTTACCGTTTCAGATATATCCGGTTTATTGGTTGTAGCTAAAGTTCCAGAAACAATTGCCTCAACTTTAAAAGTGGGTGATGGAGTACTCTTGCAGTCAGAATTTACGAATGATCCATTACCTGCGAAGATAGGTCACGTATCTCCCGCTTCCGATATTGTATCTCATCAAATTGGCGTAGAACTGAATGCAGGGTCAGTGTTCCCGAAACTTAAACCCGGCTATCAGGTAAGCGTATTGTTTTCAACTGCTATACGGGAACAAGCGATTACACTTGATCGAACGGCGATTACCGAAGATACACAAAGTGGTGAAGTAACGGTTTTTGTAGTGAAAAACAATAAGGTGGAAAAGCGAAAAATAGAGCTGGGAGCGGTACTTGAAAATCAGGTTGAGGTTATTCAAGGTCTTTCTGAGGGAGAACTGGTTGTTACAAAAGGTATGGAACAACTTAAAGATGGTGCTCCTGTAAAAATAATAACCGGTCCAAGTACAGATAAAAAATAAAAGTATGCCAGAAAAGAAAAAACATATTTTGGAAGTGCCTATCAATCATCCGATGGGTACACTTGCCGCTGTTATCGTGATGGTCGTTCTTGGGCTGATCGCTTTCTTAAAATTGCCAACCAACCTGATGCCTGATATTGTTTATCCAATGGTCAGGGTTCAGGTAAACGCCGGGCAAACGCCGCCGGATATTCTGATCAATACGGTTACACGTGTATTGGAACAGCAGCTTACACAAGCTGAAGGTGTGGAACTGGTTGAATCTACCACCGTACAGGGCGAGGTGCAGATTAATTTGTCTTTTAATTACAGCAAAGACATTGATGCTGCACTTCAGAACGTAGCTTCCCTTGTTGACCGCGCCAAAGGGCAATTGCCTAATGATATTGAAGCTCCCATCATCTTTAAATTCGACCCGCAAAACCTGCCGGTACTGGAATTGGTAATGACTTCTCCAACGATGAATATTATTGAATTAAGGAGCTTCGCTGACAAAGATCTGGTCTATCGGTTTGTAGGCATCCCCGGCGTTTCTGTTGTCCGTCCTGCCGGTGGCAGGATTCGCGAAGTTCAGGTGCAGGTCAGTCCTGAAAAACTGAAGCAATATAATCTCACACTTGCCGAACTCAATACGCTTCTTGCTACAGAAAATACCCAACGTTCCGTAGGTAGATTAGATGTAGCCGGCAGAGAACATTTTGCTTTAGCCACTTCTTTGGCTGACAGTGTGCAGGAAATCAGGGATTTGAAATTAAAGCTCTCTGGCGGCAATCTCATTCAACTAAGCGATGTAGCAGATGTACAAGACACATACCAGGAACAGCGGATTATAACAACCGCTAATGGAACTGAAGGAGTAAAGCTAAGTTTTTTTAAAAACCCACAGGCTAATTCAGTGGATGTTGCACAGGCAATTACTACCCGGCTTCAAGAACTCAAAACTTCAGGAGCACTTCCTTCAGGGTTAAATGTTGCCGTTACCAGTGATGAATCTACTTATATCGTTAACAGTATTAGCGGAGCTAAACATGCTTTGTTGCTGGCTATCGCTTTGGTAGCGCTTATCGTCCTTATTTTTTTAAAGAATTGGCGATTTACAATGATTAGCATGGCTGTATTACCTGTAGCCCTACTATCCACTATATTTCTGATGAATGCATTTGGTCTTAGCCTGAACCTGATGTCTATCGGCGGATTGATTGTAGGGGTTACGCTGATGATTGATTATGGAATTGTCTTTATTGAGAACATTAACCGTCACTGGATAGAAACAAAGGATGTGCGGGTTTCTGTCCGGCTTGCTGCCAGGGAAGTATCTTCTCCTTTAACCACTGCGCTTATTGCGCTGGTGGCTATTATTACACCATTCCTGTTTTTTGGCGGGCTTACCCTTCTTTTCTTCAAGGAGTTCATTCTGGTGGTGATTTTTGCGACCGTATCAGGACTGCTCATCGCGTTTATTCTTATCCCGGCTCTTTACTCACTGAAAGGTATCTCTGGTAATGCTAATACAGACCACGAAGGCTTAAGGATAGACAGGCTGATCCGTTATCATAAGAAGGCTATGAATGTCGCGTTGAAGTATCGTAACTGGACTGTTGCATTAGGCGCACTGGCTTTGGTGCTCACGGTTTTTATTTCCGGAAAGTTGGGCAATATCTTTCTGCCGGAGATTGATGATGGACGGGTAACAATCCAAATTCAGACAGAGCCGGGTACTTTACTGGCAGATATGCAGGCTCAGGTACAGCGGATAGAAAGAGTTGTAATGGCACAACCGGATGTGGTGTTGGTAGATGCGACTACTGGTGGACAGATCGGGCAGACGGTTCATGAAACCCCGGGCGAAGCGGAAATGCTGGTGCAATTGGTCCCTAAAACGGAAAGGCAGCAATCCGTGCAGGATTTTATGGCCGCACTCTCAGATACGATGGTTTCTTTAGATTTAGTGGGAATGAAGGTGAAAGTCAAAAAAGCTCGCATCCGTGCTATCCGCACCTTTTCCGGCACCGCGTCCAGTGGTGATTTTGATGTGGTAGTGAATGTGCAGGGACAGGATCCGAAAATATTATCAGAGTTAGGTGATAAAGTAAGAAATACACTTAGGTCGGTAAATGGACTGACGGATGTACGCTCTACTTTAGTTATCAATCAACCCACGTTACGTTTCACGATAGACAAGGTAAAGGCTGCTACGTTTGGCTTATCATCCCAATATATTAACCAAACACTTTCAGATGCTATAAGTGGTTCTACTCCTTCCCAATTTCTGCAAGAAGGCGAATTCTATAATATCCGGTTAATGGTAGACAGAAAAGCCATTTATCGAAACCTGACCGGGTTACCGGAATTACCTATTGGAAAGCACAATAACGGTGATGCCCTCCTGCTTGGACAGGTAGCTGATATCCAGTACACAAAAGGGCCTTTGGCAATAGATCGGGTTAATCAATCAACCGTAAATATGATAAATGGTGGCGCAAGAGGAAGAACGCTTGGAGTTGTAGCTGCTGATGTGCAGGCGGCAATGGATACGCTACAACTTCCACCGGGATACAGTATATCTTACGGTGGTCGGATGGCTACACTTAGCCAGGGCGGCAGTGGTTTGATTTGGGTAGGATTGTTTGGTTTATTCCTGCTTTTCGTAGTGTTGGTTATTAGCTATGAATCCTTAGCCAATCCTCTCCTGATTACTGCTGTGCTTCCAATAGGATTACTTGGTTCTGTAATAGCACTTTTGATCAGTGGCATTCCACTTTCTTCAACAGCTATGATTGGTTTTATCCTGGTTATTGGTATAGCCACCAATAATGCCATCGTGCTTGTAGCTTTTATTGAGCAATTACGTAAAGAAGGCAAATCACTTTATGAGGCTGTGAATGTAGGTACGTCACTAAGGATACAGCCAAAATTAATGACGGCGCTTATAGCAATGGCGGGCATGGTTCCTCTGGCTATTGCCAGAGAAGAAGGCGGAGAAATTCTTCAGCCACTGGCCCTTGCAATTTTAGGGGGTATGCCCGTTGCCTTAATGGCTACGCTGATTGTATTGCCAGTAATATACCTGATGGTTCATGAACGGAAAATAAAAAAAGAAGAGCAAAAAGGGTAGACTTATAATTATTCAATTTTTATGATGTAACGTATGAAAATAATAACCCGGAATATTTGGATAATCTCTTTGGTAAGCATGTTTACTGACATTGCCAGCGAAATGCTGTACCCAGTTATGCCTATCTATTTGAAAAGTATTGGCTTTTCTATTGTCTTAATAGGAGTTTTGGAAGGGTTTGCAGAAGCTACAGCGGGTTTAAGCAAAGGTTACTTTGGGAAGTTGTCTGATAATATGGGGACGCGTTTACCATTCGTGCGCTGGGGCTACTTTTTAAGCGCCCTTTCAAAGCCAATGATGGCAGTCTTTACTTTTCCCTTTTGGATATTCTCAGCCCGCACTATTGACCGTTTAGGAAAAGGCATACGTACAGGCGCAAGGGATGCAATGTTATCAGATGAAGCCACAACACAAACTAAGGGAACTATATTTGGGTTTCATCGTTCTTTAGATACACTTGGTGCAGTAATAGGGCCCTTATCGGCATTAGCCTTCCTTTATTTCTATCCAGGTCATTATAAAACCTTGTTCTATATCGCCTTCATTCCTGGAATGGTTGCTATAGCATTTACATTTTTCATAAAAGATAAAAATCCTGTCCCTAAAGAAAGCAGAATTAAAACTTCTTTCTTTGATTTTATCCGTTATTGGAAAGCCAGCCCGGTACAATATCGCAAACTGGTAATAGGCTTACTGTTGTTCACCTTGGTTAATAGTTCTGATGTTTTCCTTTTACTTAAACTGAAGGATGCCGGACTTAGTGATACGGCGACCATTGGCACGTATATCTTTTACAATTTTGTTTATGCTGCATTTGCTTACCCTTTGGGAATTCTCGCTGACCGTTTTGGGTTAAAGAATATTTTTCTATTTGGCCTTGCATTATTTGCAATAGTGTACTTCGGTATGGCCTTCAATGAAAATCTGTATTTATTCTTTGCGCTGTTCTTCTTGTATGGAATATATGCAGCAGCCACGGAAGGCATTTCAAAAGCTTGGATTTCTAATATTACTGATAAAAAAGATACTGCTACTGCCATTGGAACTTTCACTGGATTTCAAAGTATCTGCACAATGATTGCCAGTAGTCTGGCGGGATTTCTTTGGTTTAAATTCGGCGCTTCCGTAACGTTCATCACCACTGTTCTGATTACAGTAGCTGTAATTATTTACATCGCAACAATTAAATTCCCACGCATTAATTCTCCGCTTCTACATGTAGAACCTCTTGAAGAAGTAAAGAAAAATATTTAATAATGAATAAAAAATGAAAACTATGAAAAAGGCTGAGTACAAAGACAAGAGTTTGGTAATAGATATACTTACCAAATCGTTTGACACAAATCAAAGTGTTAATTACATCGTAAAGCAAGATAAACACAGGAGAAAGCGAGTAAGTGCCCTAATGGATTATTCCTTTGAAGTCTGTTATTTATTTGGAGATGTGTTTTTATCGGACGATAAAAAGGCATGTGCGTTAGTTACTTATCCAGATAAAAAAAAGACTACACTCAAATCTATATTACTAGATGTTAAATTAATCCTTTCCTGTGTAGGCTTAAAGAATATTAAAAAAACAATTGCAAGGGAATCGGCAATAAACAAAATACAGCCAAAGGAGCCAAAGTATTACTTATGGTTTATTGGGGTGGACCCTGAATATCAAAGTGAAGGGATTGGAAGTGTTCTACTGAATGAAATTGTAGAGGATAGCGAACATAAGAAAAGAACAATCTATCTCGAAACCTCGACACTCAAAAACTTGCCTTGGTACGAGAAGTTTGGGTTTGATATATACCATGAACTTGATCTAAGCTATAAGTTATTTTTTCTAAAGAGAGCGGTGACTAAATAACGGCGGTCAATGTTAGCCTTTGGTACACAGATGCACATTGTCACATTTATTTTTGTGAGTATAGAAATAGTTATTTTTTTCTATCTCGCAATTTTTGGCTTTGCACGACCAGATGATAAGGCAACGACGCTGAATCTCATTCTTATTTTTTTATTACTCACTTATAATATAACCGGAGGATTGCTTCCTGATCCAAACCTTCCAGGTTCCTTTTTCCTACAAGAAATTATTGCGTATGCGACAGGATTTATCACTCCCTGTTATTTCCCATACTACGTCTATAAAGCGTTTAATCTAACAAAACTAAAGTTTCACGTTTATAAAGGAGTATATATATTCCTAATTTTACCCTTTTGCATTTTTGTTTTTGTCTTCTGGCTTACAGGAAATCTAAAAGATGCTCAAAATCTACTTATAATCCCGGTACTGTACGCCATTTGGGTAATAATTTCTTTATTCAAAGCGATACGGCATAAGTACGATAATGATTTCTCCACTATTGAAGCCCGGCAGGAAATGGTTGTATTGTTATTTAGCTTAACGCCGTGGGTAGGCTTACCAATTATCACATATTTTGAATTAGGTCAGGCGGTTGAAGCGCTAATCACGAACATCGGCTTTCTGTTGTTGTTTGGCTTACAGGTGAGCAGGCATGTGATAGAACTGAGGGCAGAACATGAAAAGTTGATTGAATCAGAACAACGATTAAGAACTTGGAATGCAGATCTAAAGGATGAAGTAAACAAGCGCACTAAGGAGCTGGAAAAGATCAATGAGCAAAGGACGAATAACTTTATCAACCTTGTTCACGAAACCAAAACGCCTCTGACACTAATAAAAAATTATCTTGATGAGTATATCAACAAATACGGTACGGCAGGAGAACTGGATGTTGTAAAGAGTGGTGTAGATAAATTAACAGCCGATGTAATAAACCTTTTTGACATCGAACGTTTTTCAAAAGGAATTGATACGTATAAACATACCCAGGTATCGGATTTCAGTAGCATTCTTCGAGATAGTCTTCCTCTATTTCAACATTATTGTATTAAGAATAAGATTAAGTGTACACCTTCTATAGAAGCGAATATTTTCATTAAGGCTGACCCTTATGCTATTTATAGAATAATAAATAATATCGTTGAAAACGCAATCAAATTTACTGATCCGGATGGTGAAGTAATTATTTCCTTAGCTGTTCAAAACGATGAAATAGTTTTTTCGGTTGCAGATACTGGAATAGGTATACCGGAGGATATGCAAAAAAAGGTTTTTGAGCCTTATTATCAGATAGGATATAAAAATACCAGTCTTCAGGGTATGGGACTTGGCTTGCCAATTGTTAAGAAAGTTGTAGAGGGGCTCGGTGGAACTATTTTAATCGAAAGTAATCCTTCTAATCAACCTGGTACAAAAATTTCAATAAGGCTTCCGCGATATGAACCAACTAAGAAAGACCAACCTGTAAAGGTTGCAGATGGACTATCTAAGCTCAACTATAGTTTTAATTACGATGATATCACCGACGGTGATTATGATACAGGAAAAAGAACAATTTTATTGGTAGAAGATAACATCGCAATGATAAATTTTATTGCTAACAAACTTCGATTTACTTACAATGTATTTTGTGCTCGCAACGGATCTGAGGCATTAAAGAAGCTCTTTGACATGTCTATAATGCCTGATCTTATACTCTCAGATGTAATGATGGATAAAATGGATGGATATACTTTCGCAAAAACCCTTTTAAAACAAAATAAATACAGTCATATTCCCATTATCTTTTTAACGGCGAAATCAACGCCTACAGATCGTTTGAAAGGTTTAAGGCTCGGAGCAATAGATTTCATTTCAAAGCCATTTTCATTTGAGGAATTAAATCAAAAAATTGTAACCATACTTGATAATATTTTAAAGCAGCAAAAGGCAATAATCAACACTTCCCTTGCAACCCTGAAAACAGGCAAGAGTCACGAGACTGACGATATATCTCCATCCACATTATCAAAATTTGAGCAAAATTGCAGATTATTTCATCTTACGGCAAGGGAAATAGAAATAGTTCACCTGATAGTTAAAGGGAAAACTTATAAGGATATAGCAAAAGGGCTATTTATTTCCGAAAAAACCGTTACTAAGCACATCCAGAACTTATTTGAAAAAGTAGAGGTCAAAAACAAGATACAACTCATTAATAAGCTGAATAAATAGTTACACAGCCATTGATTTACTAATAATTGCGTACGAAAATAGTAGGAATCACGTATAGTTTGGGTGGGAGTACGAGCTTACATTTGGTGGATGACAAATGTTTGCCATATAAAAGGAATGGCTTATGTGTGGAGGTTACGTACTCGAATGGCTGGACACTTTAATTTCCGTTACTTTAAATCCTGTGAAATCGGAAATTTGGCCGCTATTGCCTGAAGAAATCAACAAGCTGCAAGATTTGGTAATACAGGAGAAAAACAAGGTTCAGGCAGCCATCAAATTCTCAGTATTCAACCTGAATGACGAAGCTGCCATCAAGTGCGCCATAAAAAACTATCATTCCAGCCTGCTTAGCCTGCTTGACCAGGCACTGGAAAACAAAGTTCAAATTACTGAAAATTCAGCATCTAAACAGGTATTGGACAATATCATTTCCTGTATTGAAGAATTACTTTTTCTAATCGAAAAGCGCTTTACCAGTTACCTGGGCATGGATGAACGAGTACCAGCCACTTATCTCGCCCTCTTGAAAAAGGAGTTGCTGAAAAGGCTGCCGCTGGCAGCGAAAAAACATCGTAAACAATACCAGCTTCTTCCGGTTCTCGATATTATCGTTCGGGAAGTGGAATTGCTCTTAAATCTGCCCTCCGACAAACACACGCATACCTTCCAGCAGATGTTCTATATTAAAGATCTTTGCCTGGAACTGGAGTTTCTTGGATTGGATGATGAGTCGGCTCTTTATACAACACTGGATGAAGTGCTGATCCGCGTGAACTTTAATAGCAAGGCGTATATTTATAACCTTACACAAAGAATAGCAAGCCACATTAACGGCGTGGAGCAGCCTTCAGAAAGGATGGAGCGGTTGCTATTTGACCTGAAGCTATTTAAGCAACACCACATAAAGCCAGGCGTGACTTTCTTACCAAAAGATGCCGATTTATATAAACAGGTTGACAATTGGTTTTCGCAGGAAATATTTTACCTCGAAAAAAGAATACATTACGCGATTATTCCGTTGAAAGAAAAAGAACAGCAGCCCGCAGCGAAAAGTAAAGAAAAGGAGAAGTTGCTGTCTATACTGTCAGTTGATCAAATGGCGCTGATATTGAGAGCTGCGGATGATTTGAAAATCGTTATGGCTCGCTCTCTGAATAGTGTATTCAAAAACATTGTACCCTACTTGTCCACGCCTTATCAGGAAAATATTTCCTACGACAGCATGAGAAGCAAATCTTATTCAGCAGAAATTCGGGATAAAGAAATAGTGATAGAAACGCTACAGCAAATGATTAAACGAATAGACGAATATTGAATTAGAGTTTTTTATAAGAACAAGACATAGCTTTCTGTATCACCGGAGTTTTTACCGCTGCTTATCGAACTTCCAGCCAGTGTCAAAATAAGTAAGATCGGCACGCTGTGTTTCCTTTTTAGACAGATCACGCTTCATAAGTTTCGCAAAAGGCGTCATGTTTTTATATACAACGGTGTACTCCACAGTTGCATTTTTATTATCATCCTGCAATTGAACACCTGTGATCTCCCCTAAATCCATATCGGCTGCTTTCACAACCTGCACGTTATCGTATTTCTCATCTATACGAATGAGGTAAGGCTTTGCCTTTTCCGTAAAATGGACAATGGGTTGTCCGGCATCCTTTAGCTTTTGCGTTTTATCAACAGTTATCCATCCCTCTCCTTCCAGTCCTGCATCCAACAATTTTTTGGCGCTTGCCGGGTCAGTCATATTGATTTCATACTCGTACACTTTGGGGTAATTCTTAGCGGCACGTATTGCTGATGCCGCTTCATCTTTTTCGAGCTTGGTCTGACTGCAAGATGCAAGGAAAAAGATGGCAAGCCCTAATACACTTAGTGTTTTCATAACAATCACTTTTACTAATCAAATAATAAAGTCAATCAAATTTCCGACTACGAATTTAAAAAAAATATTCGGTTCGCAGAAGGCTGTATTGCCTGATTATCATGGGGTACAACGGGTACAACTTGGAGTACAAGATAAAGTTGGACTTGATACGCCTTCCCCGTCTTTGTTCTTTTGCTATCGAAACCACAGGAAACAAACGGCTTTTTAAGAGTCGGATTGAAAAGTGTAAAACGAAAAAAAGTAAGCGTATGTTAAAGAACATTTCATGGAATGACTACATCATTGCAGTTGCCATACTATTAGCCATTTACTACCTATTTGTAGGTGTACGGTATTTTTCTGGTGAGATCAAAGATCTGTTATCCGGGAAACACAAACTGAAACTCAGGACAGCCCTTTCTGATTCCAATAGTGTGTATGATCCTGACGATGAACCGAGCCAGCAAGAAACCGGCGGCTTTGAAAAAACAACAGACGATGAGTTTACAGAAGTGGAACACCTCATTGAGCGCCTGAAAACTGTTGTTGCTGATGCCTCCCGCAGAAAGCTAATTCCGCAGGAATTTAAACAATATCTGAGCATGGTACTGAAGGAATATCCTTCCGTGCGATACTCGCCTATTCGGTCATCTATCAATGAACTGATCGTATCCGAATGCCAAAAATATGGCGCTGTTACACTCAAAGAGGATGAAGTGGAGCTGTTGTGGAAAGAAGCAGTGTAGCAGCCCATTAGCGGAGCGTGTTTCCCTGTCCCTCCTGGTGCGTAAGGGCAATGTGTGGTAGGAATAACAGGTTTTGTGACGGCGAAGCCGCTCCGTTTTTAAAAAAAATCGATTTCAAATTTTAATAAACGTGTATTATGGAAATGTGCAGCAGGAAAACAAAAGGAAATAACCGTAAAAGGGTTATCATGATCTGTGCCGCTCTGGCACTATTGGCTATCCACTATGGGACATTTGCTCAGGATGGCATTCAGGGTATAAACGAAGCCAATACTAAAGTACGCAGCTATTTCTCGGCAGGTACAAACCTTATGTACGCTGTGGGTGCATTACTCGGGTTGATTGGTGCAGTGAAGGTGTATCAGAAATGGAACGCAGGTGATCAGGACACCGGCAAAGTTGCCGCCGCCTGGTTTGGCAGTTGCATTTTTCTGGTAGTAGTAGCAACCGTTATTCAATCTTTCTTTGGTGTTTAAAAATCAGGACGTATGCAAAGTATGCTAACAGAAAAGTTGTGGGCGTATATCGTCCACAACAATCCTGACCTCATGTTCAGCTTGCAGGAAGACTATTCAGTCACCCGCTATCTGGAAGAAAAGGTGAATGCTGTAATGCCGATGGTTGAGCAGCTTCTTGGTGAAGGAAGAGCACCCTATACTATCGAAGAACTATGTCTTAATGCAATGACGGAGGAATTGAAGCCATCCCGCTATCAGTATATACGCTCGGTTATAGAAGAGGAATTTAATGGGGACTACGAGCGGATGAAGGAAAACGGAACACTCACCTACGAAGTGGTAAATCTTATCGAAACATGCAGAGGCATTTTTAGTGATTTTGATTTTAACAGTGAAAATGAAGCAAACAGGCATTTGAGATATGCCATCATCGGGCAGGTACATGATTATCTGGCCTAAGCCGAAAGAAAAGTGAAGAAAGAAAATGTGTGATTATGGCTTACAATGTTTCCCAAAAGCTGCATGATAACCTTCGTGCTATCCGTACAGCGTTGGATTATCAGAACGGTCGTCCGCTTACTGCGGAAGATGTCGCCAGCCTGAAAAAATACGCAGGTTTTGGCGGCATCAAGGCCGTTTTATATCCTTATGGGTCAACCGAAGAATGGCAGGCTAATGGTGCTACAAAGGAGGATTTGAAGCATCATCGGGAAATGATGCAATTGCATGACCTGCTCAAAGAAAACTATTCCGAAACAGCCTACAAAGAAATCATTGCTTCATTACGCAACAGTGTGCTGACCGCATTTTATACGCCCGAAGTAGTACCCCAAACACTCTACAGCGTATTGGCGGCGCAAGGCATTCAGCCTAAAAGATTGTATGAACCCTCAGCCGGTTCCGGTGTATTCATCAGCGAAGCAGTTACAACGTTCCCTGATCTGGAGCAGATTACGGCGGTGGAAAAGGACAGGCTTACCGGATTGGTGCTGTCTGCCATCAACAGTACACTTTCAGTAAAAACAGCTACGCATATTACAGGCTTTGAAGAAGCACCGGTAAAAGATAACGGTACTTATGACTTGGTGGTGAGCAATATTCCTTTTGGGAATTTTTCGGTATATGATGAAGCCTTTCCCGACAAAGAAATATCCGGCAAAATACACAACTACTTTTTTGCTAAAGGACTGGACAAACTGGCTGAAGGTGGTTTGATGGCTTTCATTACAACAGATGCTTTCCTGAATAGCCCGTCTAATCATACGGCAAGAGAATACCTGTTTCAGCGGGCCGACTTTGTGAGCCTTGCGGTGATGCCAGATAACCTTATGAAAGATACCGGCAATACTGAAGCGCCGAGCCACTTATTGATCGTTCAAAAAAACACGGTAAAGGAAAAGATAAGTAGGGAAGAAGATTGGCTGAATGAAGTGAGGGAAAGGGAAAATGAATTTGGTCGCTTTCCTTATAATTATTTTATCTCCACCCACGATCACGATGTGGTCATGGGCAATGTGCGTAAGCCAGGCAAAAACCAATACGGCAGAGCTTCGGAAGTGATTTGGCAGGATGGTGACATCAACCAGATCAGGGAAAGCCTTCATACCAGTCTTATCAATCAATTTCAAAATCGTTTCAACACTGAATTATATCAGACAGCACAAACGGTACTATTGCCCGTTCCGGAAAATGAAGGTAAAAAGCTGACGTACCTGCCGATGCCGGAAAACACAACGGAAACTGCATCGGTACAATTGGGATTGTTTGATACAGCCCCGGCAGAACAGGTCAACCGGGCAATAGCATATATCAATCCGCTCGATGAAACTGTTGTGCAAAAAGCATCAGCACGTATCATCGGCACGATACGCACCACCGATAAACCGAGCCATGAGAACGTTGTATTGCTTACCGCAAAGCAGCACAAAAGCAACCGGTTTTTATATAAGCTATATTCCAATGTTAAAGAAGTAGATCATCTATCCGCAAACTGGATGGACGCTCGTTTATTGGGTCATGAGCTGACGGGTATTTCCAATTACCTTAAACAGTTTGACCACAGCTTCAGGTACGAGGGCGACCAAACGCTGGAAGGCTTTTTCCGGTTTGAGCAAAAAGTACCGCTTCCTTTTATCGGACTGAAACCTTACTACCAGGAAGGTACATTAGTGGTACACATGGGCAGTGTTGGCACAATTGGCAACCCTGATCCTGAATACAAGCAAGCCGTGTTCCAACCCCTCGGTCTTCAGGGCAATATCCATTTCTATGAAAACTATGCGACGCTTCGTGATGCCTATCTCGAATTATCAGCCAAAGAGGTATCAGGGGAAACAATAAGCAATGCAGATAGGGATCAACTCAACATCAAGTACGAACATTTCATTGCTGAATATGGTCTTTTGAACAGCCCTGATAATCGCAGGCGTATCCTGGAAGATACTGCTTTTGGCGTTATTGCATTATCCTCGCTTGAACGCAGGGACGGTGAAAGGTTTGTAAAGGCAGATATACTAACTCATTCCATTCATCAGGTTAAGGAGCGGTTTATAACCGATGATCCCATTGAAGCTCTTGCCCACAGCCTCAACGATACCGGAAAGGTAGATACAGGCTTTATCAGTGCAGCAATGGGATTAGATGAAAACGAAGTCATCAGTCGCCTTGGCAATCATGTTTATCTGAACTCCGTCAGCAATGAATGGGAAACAGCAGACCAGTATTTGAGCGGTAATGTAGTTGAAAAATTACGGCAGGCTGAACGCCTGTATGGTCAGTTCCCGGATAATCTGCAATATAAACGAAGTGCGGAAGCCATTGCAAAGGTGCAGCCGGAGCGTATTCCCTTTGAATTGCTGGATTTTAATTTAGGAGAACGCTGGATACCTAATTCTTACTACGAGCGATTTGCTACTTCGCTGTTCGAGCTGGACACTACCATCAATTATTTTCCTTCGCTGGATGCCTTCAAGGTAAACACCGGAATGAATATCAAAGTGTCGAGGGAGTTCGCTGTCACCCCCAAAAGCGGACGTACCACTTACGGGTACACTTTGCTGGAACATGCACTGGAGAACACAACCCCTTTCTTTACTTATGAAGTAAAAGGGCCTAACAATACAACCATAAGGCTCCCGGATAATGAAGCCATACAACTGGCTCACCAAAAGATCGAGCAGATAAGAAGTGGATTCATTAACTGGCTGAATGAACTACCTGATGCTGAGAAAAAGAACTTAGAGAACCTGTACAATGATACTTTCAACTGTTATGTATTACGTGAGTTCGACGGCAATCATCTCAATTTTCCCGGCTTAGATAAAAAAGCATTAGGCATCGAGGATTTATACTCCTCACAAAAGAATGCAGCCTGGCGAATAATACAGAACCGGGGTGCTTTGGTTGACCATGAGGTAGGATTGGGCAAAACACTTACCATGATTGTCTCCGCACAGGAGATGAAAAGGTTAGGCATTGTGCATAAACCCATGATCGTTGCATTGAAGGCCAACGTTAACCAGATAGCAGAAACCTATAAAAAAGCCTATCCTAAAGCCCGCATTCTGTTCCCCGGACAAAATGATTTTACACCCGCACAACGGTTGCGGCTTTTCCATGAAATAAAGAACAACAATTGGGATTGCATCATACTTACACATGACCAGTTCGGAAAAATACCGCAGTCACCGGAGATACAAAAAGAGATATTTCAAACGGAACTGGACAATGTAGAGCGTGACCTGGAAACCGTCAGGGATCTTGGTGGTGACATCTCTAAGAAGATGCTCAAAGGGCTGGAGATACGAAAGAACAACCTGGAGGGCAAGCTGAAGACAATCCTTAAAGACATAGAGGAAAAGAAAGACACAGGTATCAATTTCAAGGAAATGGGCATTGACCATCTGTTTGTGGACGAATCCCATAAGTACAAGAACCTCACCTTCACTACCCGTCATAATAGGGTCGCTGGCCTGGGCAATACAGAAGGCAGCCAGAAAGCACTCAATATGCTGTTTGCAGTACGTGAACTGCAAAGCCGGTTTAACAGTGATCTATGTGTAACCTTCCTTTCCGGCACGCCTATATCCAACAGCCTTACAGAAATGTATTTGCTGTTTAAATACCTGCGTCCGAAAGAAATGGAACGCCAGCACATTGAAAACTTTGATGGTTGGGCAGCCGTGTTCGCACGCAAAACAACAGACTTTGAGTTTTCAGTAACCAATGAGATCATTGCCAAAGAACGCTTCAGGCATTTCATCAAAGTACCGGAGTTGGCTTTGTTCTATAATGAAATTACCGATTACAAAACAGCAAAACATATCAACCTCGACAAGCCGGAGTTGAATGAAACGCTGGTGAATATAAAACCTACGCCTGAACAAAGTGAGTTCATTAAAAACCTGATGCAATTCGCTAAAACAGGTAATGGCGAATTGATTGGTCGTGGCAGGTTGACACCAGAGGAAGACAAAGGCAGAATGCTTATCGCTACTAACTACGCTAAAAAAATGTCGGCAGATATGCGGTTGATCAATGAGTGGAAGTATAGTGATCAACCCGATAACAAAGTAAATGTCAGTGCCCGGAAGATTGCAGAAATCTATAAAGAAACTATTGAGCATAAAGGAACACAGATAGTCTTCTCAGACATTGGTACACCTAAACCCACTGAATTTAATATCTACGATGCAGTTAAAGAAAAACTGATTAGGGACTTTAATATCCCCGAACGGGAAATCACTTTTATTCACGACTGGACAGATACCAAAAAGCCCGAATTGTTCCGTAAAATGAACAGAGGTGAGATACGCATTTTATTGGGTAGTACAGAGAAAGCCGGAACCGGATTGAATGTGCAACAACGTGTAGTGGCAATGCACCACCTTGATATTCCGTGGAAACCTTCAGAGTTAGAACAACGCAATGGCCGTGGCGCCCGCCAGGGCAATCTTATTGCCAAAGAACATTATGGCAATAAAGTGCAGAATTATATATATGCAGTAGAGCAGTCGCTTGATAATTACAAGTTCAATCTCCTGAAGAATAAGCAGACGTTCATTTCGCAAATGAAAAACTGTGAGTTGAACGTGCGTACTATTGATGAGGGTGCGATTGATGAAAAGAGCGGAATGAATTTCTCCGAATACATCGCCATTCTGTCCGGCGACACTTCGTTATTGGAAAAATCCAAACTGGAAAAGAAGATAGCTGTAATGGAAAGCCTGAAAGTATCTCATTTCAGGGAAACCGCCCGCAATAAATACCAGTTGGAAAATCTGCAAAACGAACAAGCATCCACTGTTAAAACACTTGATAAACTTGCGGCAGACGAAAAAGTGTACAAAGCCGGCCTTCAACTGGATAAGGACGGTGTAAAAGTTAATCCTATTAAACTGGATAATATCAGTGCATCAGATAGTGAAGCTATTGGCAAACACATTATCAAGCTGTACCAGGACTGGAAACCAGCCGCCGCAGATGAACATACGGCCCAGATCGGAACACTGTATGGCTTCAACCTGTATATACGCAGGCAGCAGGAAGCCTACGAGGAAAACGGCGTCTTTGAATACCGCTATTCCAATAGCTTTTATGCGCAACGGGGCGATGGTATTAAATACACATACAATAATGGCCTTCCTAACACAGACAATCCTAAACTGGCGGCAAGGCATTTCCTCAATGCTATTGACCGGGTGGAAAGCCTGAAGAAAAAGTATGGGCATACATTATCGGAACTGAATACATCAATACCGAAACTGGAGCAGCTCACCACCAAACGTTTCTTACAGGAGGCGGAATTACAGCAAATGAAAAATGAACTGGCTAATCTGGAAAGACAGATAGCCATCAAGATACAGGAAAACCAGTTGAAGCAGCAACAGGTTGGGAACAGTGAACCGGAAGAAGTTACGGGAACACCAGTTATTCAACTGACGGAAAAGGTAAGCGGTCATGCCGTTCCGAAGGAAGTTATACTGGCATCTCAACAGACGGCAGAACGCCCACGCAGCAGGATGCGGTTGTAAAAACAATTAATACAAATCGTTATGGCAAATAGTGTTTATCAAATCAACAAAGGAATTAACCAGAGCATTGAGTTCAAAGGCTTGAAAGCTCAATACATCTGGTATTTAGGTGGTGGTGTAGTTGCCCTGCTCATTGTATTTTCCGTGATGTATTTCATTGGCTTGCCTACCTACGTGTGTATAGGTATTATCCTGGCGGCTGGTACATTCCTCGTTTTGAAGATTTATGGTATGAGCAATAAGTACGGCGAACACGGCTTAATGAAAGCCCTCGCCCGTAAGCAGGTTCCTAAACTGATCAAGTCCAGGAGCAGGAAAGTTTTTATGGGAATTAAAGACAAACAATCATGAAAAGAGAATTGCCGGTGTACAACATCGAAGGAACTGATTTTATCGTTGACGTGAGCAACTTACAGTTTCGGGAAAAAGCAAATCCCGAAAATGTGATACCTGTATTTGACATGCGGGATGTTGGAGACGGATATGTATTTGATTACAGCCCGAAAGAGAAAAATATACCAGTGCTGTTCAGCGATGATACGGACGTAAGAACGGTGAAAATACCAGAGCTGGTGCAACTTGATCCTGTGGGAATGGCTGAAAAATACGGGTATGCTGTTCACAATGTACAGGGTAAAACAGATTTCGAGTTAATGGTAGATCAACAGGCTTTTGGCAGAAGGCTTATGGGACAATTGCCCACGGTTGATATTTCCGGTCACACCTTCTTTGTTGACATCCGCATGGATATGCTGCGTCCTGAAGATGATTTCCTTTCTAATGGAATTGTGTTCCGCCAGATTGATCATTGCTGCAATGACGAACAGAAGGCTTACATCATACCGTACAATCCGAAGACCCATGAATTTCAGGAATTAGATTATGATAACATCACTGCAATCCCTTCAGACCTTATAGTTATTTCATTTCCGCATGAAAGCGTGTTAGACCCGGTAGGTTTCAACAGAAAATGTGGTGTAGATGAAACAGACGGATTGAAAGAAACAAACATAAAATCCCATTTCGAGGCAAAAGTGATGAATTGGAAAGAAACCGGCATTGAAAAAACCATACAGGAAAATATTAGAAAGCAGCAGAAACAGCAGCAGCAATCAAAACAAACCGATGAGAGCCGGAAGACCAGCAAGCGGCAACGCAGAGGCCCGAAGCTATGATATAGAATGCCACGAATGCATTAAGTGTTAACAGGTAAAAATGAAGTGAGATGGAAAAAGTGTTGGATGATATTTTACCAATTATGGATGTGGAGCACGATTGCATCCTGAGTAAACAAGGCGATATGACTGTCGTCTTTAAAGCAGACCTGCCGGAGATATTTACCCTTTCCGATCAGGAATATGAAGCCTTTCACCAGGCATGGGTAAAGGCAATCAAGTTACTGCCCAAATACTCCATTGTTCACAAACAGGACTGGTTTTTGGAAAGCAGCCACAAGCCTGACTTTACGAAAGAAGATACCAGTTTTCTCAGCAGGGCCAGCGAACGGTTCTTTAATGAACGTCCATTTCTGGCACATAGCTGTTACATCATGCTAACCAAAAAGCCTGAAGGACGAAAGACAGCCAGTTCCATGTTCTCAAGCCTTCTGCGCAGGTCCATCGTACCCGAAGAAACATTAAAGCCGCAACTGCTTCAGGACTTTTTGGATAATGCGGGGCAGTTTAAACGCATTATGGAAGACAGTGGGTTCGTGAAGCTAACGAGGCTAAAGGAAAAGGAGCTGCGTAGCCACAGCCGTAAGATGGGTTTGGTAGAACAGTATTGCTACCTGTCTGAACGAAACGACAGCTTCCTGATGGCAGACATCACTTTTGATGAAAGTATGCGTGTGGGCGATAAGTATTGCCAGCTATATACATTGGGCGATGCGGTAGATCTTCCGGCACTATGCGGCAGCCGTATCAATTATGATAGATACAGTACCGATAAAACAAAATTCAGCGTTGGGTTTGCTTCTACATTAGGACAGCTTTTACCCTGCAATCATATCTACAATCAGTATCTTTTTATTGAAGATGCACAGAAAACCATTCAAAAGCTGGAGAGCAAAAGGCTGAGGCTGCAATCCCTTTCGGCATACAGTCGGGAGAATTTGATTGCCAGGGATGCTACTAATGATTTCCTGAACGAAGCTATCAGCCAGCAACGACTTCCTGTAAAAGCCCATTTCAATGTATTGGTATGGACAGATGATAAAGAGGAACTGAAAGACCTGAAGAACATGGTATCCTCTGCACTGGCACAGATGGATGCCGTGGCCAAACAGGAAACAATTGGTGCTCCGCAAATATTCTGGGCAGGCATTCCTGGTAATGCAGCAGACTTTCCCATGAACGACACCTTTGATACGTTCGCAGAACAGGCAACCTGCTTCCTTAATCTGGAAACTGGTTACCGTTCCTCATTAAGCCCGGTAGGTATTCGCATGGGCGACCGTCTCACAGGCAAACCTGTTCACGTGGACATTAGCGATGAGCCCATGAAAATGGGTATCTGCACTAACAGGAACAAATTTATTCTCGGGCCATCCGGCAGCGGAAAATCATTTTTCACGAACCACATGGTACGCAGCTATTATGAGCAAGGCACACATATCGTGCTGGTGGATGTGGGACATAGCTATAAAGGACTTTGCGATATGGTGAAAGGCTATTACTTCACCTACAGTGAAGATAACCCCATCCGATTTAATCCCTTTTATATAGGTGAAGGCGACAGCCTTGACACAGAAAAAAAAGAAAGTATTAAAACGCTGCTACTTGCACTTTGGAAAAAGGACGATGAGGAGTTTAAGCGTAGTGAATATGTGGCCTTGTCAAATGCCATCGGAGGTTATTACAGCTATCTGGAAAAGAACCCAAAAGTGTTTCCCTGCTTCAACAGCTTTTACGTCTTTCTGCGGGATGAGTACACGCAGGTGCTGGAAGGTGACCGGGTGAAGGAAAAAGATTTTGACATAGATAATTTTCTCTACGTGCTTCGTCCTTATTACGAAGGTGGCGAATTTGATTACCTGCTGAATGCTACCGAAAACCTGAATTTATTACAGGAACGGTTTATCGTGTTCGAGTTGGACAACATTAAGGATCATCCCATATTATTCCCAGTAGTAACCATCATCATCATGGAGGTTTTCATCAACAAAATGCGAAAGATGAAAGGCATCCGGAAAATGATATTGATTGAGGAAGCCTGGAAAGCTCTCATGAAAGAAGGCTTTGCCGAATACATAAAATACTTGTTCAAAACCGTCAGAAAATTTTTCGGCGAAGCGATAGTGGTAACGCAGGAAGTGGAAGATATTATTTCCTCTCCGGTGGTGAAGCAAGCCATCATCAACAACAGCGATTGCAAGATACTGCTTGACCAAAGTAAATATCAGAACAAGTTTGACCAGATACAGGAATTGTTGGGACTGACAGAAAAGGAAAAGGCATTGGTGCTATCCGTTAATAAGTCCAATGACCCCACTAAAAAATATAAAGAAGTATTCATCAGCCTCGGAGGTATGCTAAGCAAAGTGTACCGTACGGAAGTAAGTCTGGAGGAATACCTCGCCTATACTACCGAGCAAACAGAAAAAGTAAAGCTGATGGAATATGCTGCAAGGTTTGATGGCGACATCCGCAAAGGTATTGCGGCAATGGCAGAAGATATAAGAAATAAAAGCTAAAACATCTACCAAATGAAACTGAATAAACTGATGTATGACCTACGCTTAGCCGTTAAAATTATCCTGCATTTTGGGAGGCAGCACCATGCTACTCTCTCTATGATGGAAGGCATATATGTAAGACAGCCACCACACAATGAAAAGATTGCAGGAGTGGATACCACCCTTACCATAAAGCCCTGTGGCAGCTTCTACCAGGTTACCCGTACAGAATATGTCAGTAACACCCCTGAATCTGAAGAAACATGGTTGGCTACCTACGGTTGGCATTCCAACGGCCACCTCATTGAAATAGGCGGAGATCGGTATTGCGTTTTCGAGACAGTTTCAAAATCACTGTACCTGGAAACACTGACGGAGCAAGGAAAGACAACGATTGAATTATTTATTAAAAATCTATAAGGCATGAAAAAGATATGGTTCATCACAATGTTAGCTACCATGTTACTGGTGGTAGCACCTACGCAACAAAGCCACGCGGTGGTTTGGGTTGTAGTAAAAGCTGCCGTCAAAAAAGTGATCAAGGCAATTGATCTGCAAATTCAGCGATTGCAGAATAAAACGATCTGGCTGCAAAATGCCCAGAAAACATTAGAGAACACTTTATCCAAATTGAAACTGGATGAGATTTCGGACTGGACGGAAAAGCAAAAAGAGCAATACCGGAAATACTATGAGGAACTGGCTAAGGTCAAATCCATTATATCATACTACCAGCGCATCCGGGATATTACAAAAAAACAATTACGCCTTGTAGATGAATACAAACGTTCCTGGTCGCTGATCCGGCAGGACAGACATTTTACAGTAGAGGAAATTTTGTACATGGAAAAAGTGTATTCCGGCATTCTTGACGAAAGCCTGAAGAACATTGACCAGATCAACCTCATTATAAAATCCTTCACTACGAAAATGAGCGATGCCAAGAGGTTGGAACTGATTAACAATGCAGCCGACCAGGTAGATGCCAACTATTCAGATTTGGTGCAGTTCAACAGGCAAAACACTTTACTAAGCCTTCAACGTGCTAAAACCGAAACCGAAGTGCAGGCTGTAAAAAAATTATATGGACTTCCTTAAATTAGTACGTATGAAAAAGATACTCTTGTTTCTATTACTCGTGTCGGTAGCAGGCGGCCTACAGGCACAAACTTTTGCAGAGTGGTTCAACCAAAAGCAGACACAGAAAAAGTACCTGCTCCAGCAGATTGCTGCGCTACAGGTATATATCGGTTATGCTAAAAAAGGGTACAAAATAGCCAAAGAAGGGCTTACTACAATCGGCGGTTTTACCAGAGGGGAATTTAACCTGCATACTGATTACTTTAATTCGTTAAAGTCTGTCAACCCGGAAATCAGGCGGTACGCGAAGGTGGCAGATATTATCACCTTGCAGATAAAGATCGTACAAAACTATAACCGGACTTCCAGACAGATCAAAAGCAGCGATGCCTTCTCAAATGATGAACAGGCATATGTCAGCCGAGTATTTGGCAGGTTACTCGATGATTGTGATAAGACGCTGGATGAACTGATAACAATTACCACAAATAGCAAACTGGAAATGAAGGATAATGAACGCATTGATAGGATTGATAAGTTGTATCTGGATATGCAGGACAAGTTTACGTTCTCGCAAAGTTTTTCCAATGATGCCAAATCTCTTGCTGCTTCAAGATTAAAGGAAAAAACAGATGTACAAACCAGCCGTGTATTGCAGGGCATTAAAAATGAATAACGATGAAAAAGCTAATCATAATCATATCGCTTTCGTTCCTGGGCATGTTGCCTGCTTTTCGTGCTTCTGCACAGGCAGATGAGATAGCGCAATTAATACTAAATATCGAGAAGCTGGCGCAGTTCAAGCAGATATTAAGTGACATGAAAAAAGGCTACGAAATTCTTAGTGGCGGCTATAATACCATCAAGAACATTTCAGAAGGCAACTTCAGCTTGCACAAGGCATTTCTTGACGGCTTAATGGAGGTAAGTCCAACAGTTCGCAATTACCAGCGTGTAGCGGATATTACCAATTACCAGATAACACTGGTAAAAGAATACCGTAAAGCTTATGATCGGTTCAGACAGGATAATAATTTCAATCCAGACGAACTGGCGTATTTAGGTCGTGTATATGACAACCTGTTTAAAGAGAGCCTGCGTAACCTGGATGAATTGCTTACGGTGATCACGGCAGGCAAAGCCCGCATGAGTGATGATGAACGGCTACAGGCCATTGACCGAATTTATGCAGACATGCAGGACAAATTAATGTTCCTGCGACATTTTAATAACAATACTACAATACTGGCTGTGCAGAGGGCTAAAGAACGCAACGATGCGCAGACCATTCGCAAAATCTATGGGTTAAACAATTAAACAAGTAAATATGGCAAAGTGTAGAAAGGTCGCCTGGATGGCGGCAGTGGGATTGGTATTGCCTTTTATGAGCCGTGCACAGGGAATAGCCGATGAAATGAATGGTTTGCATGGCGTGCTGGAGCAACTGTACGATGAGATGATGCCCCTGTGCAGCCAGTTGATCGGTGTGGGTCAGGGATTAGCAGGCTTTGCGGCTATGTGGTATATCGCTTCACGGGTATGGGGGCATTTATCAAGAGCAGAGCCTATTGATTTCTATCCGCTTTTCCGCCCTTTTGTAATTGGTTTTTGTGTATTGATATTTCCATCTGTATTAGGATTGATTAACGGCGTTATGAAGCCTACCGTGACGGCGACAGCCGCAATGGTAGAAGGTTCTGACAAAGCAATTGCAGTTCTACTGCAAAAAAAGGAAGAAGCGATCAAGAAAACGGATGTATGGCAAATGTATGTTGGCGAAAGCGGTAGCGGCGACCGGGATAAGTGGTACAAATACACGCACGACAATGAAGATCCGTCAAACGAAGGTTTCTTCGAGGGCATCGGTAATGATATCAAGTTTGCCATGTCCAAAGCCTCATACAATTTCCGCAATTCAGTAAAGGAATGGATGAGCGAAGTGCTGAGGGTGCTGTTTGAAGCAGCATCCCTGTGTATTGATACACTGCGAACGTTCCAGTTAATCGTACTGGCCATCCTGGGGCCTCTGGTGTTTGGGATAGCCGTGTTCGATGGCTTTCAGCATACGCTAACGGTCTGGATAGCACGATACATCAATATCTTTTTATGGCTGCCAGTGGCAAACATCTTCGGAAGCATCATCGGCAAGATACAGGAAAAGATGCTGGAACTGGATATATCACAGGTACAGGAACACGGTGACACATTCTTCAGCAGAACGGATGTGGCCTACCTGGTCTTCATGATCATTGGCATCATCGGATATTTTACTGTTCCCTCCGTAGCTAATTATATCGTTCACGCCGGTGGCGGCGGTGCATTAGGTCATAAGGTAACCAGTCTGTTCGGCAGTTCTTCCAGAACTGTGGTGAACACTGCATCAGCCGGTGCAGGCATGGCTGTGGATGCTATGGGTAGCGCAGCAAACCGCATGTCGCAAAGCATGGCAAGCAGTGGTTCATCTAATCCCTATTTCGGCGATAGCAGTAGTGGAAACTCCGGTTACATGAACGATAAATTAAAGGGCAATTCATAACAATCTAAAGGAGGATATATGTTCAAAAAGATGAAAAATATTGATACGGCATTCCGGCACATCAGGAGCTTTACGCTGGTGGTGATCATTGGTTGTGTATTGATCTGCTGTTTTGCATTGTACAAAAGTTTCAGTCTGGTATCGCAGATGCAAAGCAAAATATACATTCTCGCCAACGGCAAGGCACTGGAAGCCTATGCTTCGGAGCGAAAAGACAACATACCTGTTGAGGCAAAGGATCACGTCAAAACATTTCACAAGCTGTTCTTCACACTTGACCCTGACGACAAAGCCATTACCGCAAATATTACTAAAGCTTTATACCTGGCCGATGGAAGTGCGAAACGTGCTTACGATGATCTGAAAGAAAATGGCTATTACGCCGGGCTTATTTCCGGCAATGTCAATCAGACTATTGTGGTGGATAGTGTTGCGGTAGATATAAACGAATATCCTTACAAATTCCGGTGTTACGCTACACAAAGCATTGTACGCCCTACCAGCATTACAACCCGCAGCCTGGTAACCGATGGGGCGTTGCGAAATGTATCACGCAGTGACAATAACCCGCATGGCTTTCTCATCGAACGATGGAGTACGATTGACAACAGGGATTTAAAAACAGTAAGCAGACGACAATAAAAATAAAGGTCATGAAACTATTTCCTAAAAGAAGAGAAAACAATACCGAAGCTAAGCCCAATGCTATTAGCAAAGGCATGGACGCAGGCTATAAGCGTTTGCAGGGTGGTTGGGCAAACTGGATGATGAAGCGTACGGAAAAATTCTCACGTCGTACATGGCTCGTGCTGCTTGCGCTCTTTGTGATGTTCACCAGTACATACAGTGTTTATCTGGCAGTGAACGCTTTTAAGGGCAAGAAAGGCAATTCAATCACTATAACGCCGATTAAAAAGCCGAAGCACGCTACTGAAACAGGAGAAACAAAAACAGACGCTGCCGAGGTATCGGAGGCAGAATACAGCCGCATTAAAAAGTTCAGGGTGTATATGGATAACCTGGCGCGAAGTCCTTCTGGAAAAGCCCTGTACGACAGCATCAATAGCCATCGTCCGGGGCTGATGGATAGCGTGAGGTTTATTGAAAATTATTATCAACAATTAAAACAAAAATAGAAATGGAAAAGCAAGTGAAAACTCCGAAAATGATCAGGCAGCGCAGGTTCTTACTGGTATTGCCAATGCTCGCATTGCCTTTTATGACCATGATATTCTGGGCGCTTGGCGGTGGCAAGGTTGAAAAAGTTGAAGCGCAGGCAGCAGTGAAAAAAGGATTCAACATTAACCTGCCGGACGCTAACCTGAAAGATGACAAGCCGATGGATAAAATGAGTTACTACGATCAGGCGCAACTGGATTCAATCAAATTTCTTGAACTGGTTAAGAATGATCCCAACTACAAGAACATTGGATTAACGGATGCGGATGAATACCTGTCAGGGAAAGAAGACACATTTCAACTCCCTGCCGATGAAAGAGGGCTGAACACTTCTCTTTACGGTGGCCGTGGGGGTAATGATCCCCATACGGACAAGATATATCGAAAGTTGGCAGAGCTTGACAGGGAGATGAGCAAGTCTGTACCTGCTTCTAAGGAAGATGAACCTTATGATATGTATCAACGCACTCCCGGCAGAGGTAGTAATAATGCAACCGTTAATTCATCAGACGTGGACAGGCTGGAGCAAATGATGAACATGATGAATCAACCTGCTGGCGAAGATCCCGAAATGAAGCAACTGAATGGAATGCTGGATAAGATACTTGATGTGCAATATCCTGAACGTGTACAGGAAAAACTGAAGCAGACTTCCCAGGCAAACAAAGGGCAGGTATTCGCAGTATCGTCACAAACAAAAGAAAACAACATCACATTGCTCAACGCCGACCTGTCTGCGGGTGGTACAACAAATGGCTTCTATTCGCTCACCGGCGCAACGGCTATCGAAGATTCACAGAACGCCATACAAGCGGTCATCCACGAAACGCAGACCATCGTTGATGGTTCCACCGTCAAATTGCGATTGGTAAATGATGTATTCATTAACGGGGTTCGTATTCCTAAAGACAACTTCATATATGGTGTCGCTTCACTCCGTGGTGAAAGATTAAGTATCAAGATTACCAGTGTGCGGTATAATAATTCATTGTTTCCAGTTGAATTAGCGGTGTACGACATGGACGGACTGGATGGCATTTACATTCCCGGAGCGATTACCAGGGATGTTGCAAAGCAGTCCGCAGACCGGTCAATGCAAACCATCGGCTTGACTTCACTTGACCCTTCGTGGGGAGCGCAGGCTGCAAGCGCAGGTATAGAAGCTGCAAAGACTTTGTTCAGCAAAAAAGTCAAGCTGATTAAAGTAACTGTAAAAGCAGGCTACCAAGTGCTTTTACGTGACGAAAAGCAAAAACAATCCAACTAAATATTTCAATCACTTAAAAATTCCAAAAGATGAAAAAGATCAGTGCAGTAATGGTAATGGGAATTTTCCTGCTTATTACAACTTTCAAAGCGCAGGCGCAAACAAATTCAACCTGGCAAACAAAAGCAATTGAATCGTATCATGTGGCAATTGCTTTCTCAAAAACAACCAACATTATCTTTCCCTATTCTATTGTCAGTGTAGATATAGGAAGCAGGGATGTGTTGGCTCAAAAAGCAAAGGGAGTGGAAAATATCTTGCAGATAAAAGCCGCAAAGGATAGCTTTCCTCAAACCAATATCAGCATCATTACTGCTGACGGTAAGCTTACATCCTTTCTGGTTGATTATGCCGAACAACCTACTATACTCAATATTTCATTAGCGGGTCTGACAAAGCAAAACACCATCTCTATTCCTTCAGAAAGTATCAACCAGGAACAAATAGAGAATTACGCTTCAATGGCTTTTGAATCGAAGAAAAAGATACGGGGTATAAAGGATGAAACTTTCGGCATTCGTCTTAAACTAAACGGCCTGTTTATCCAGGATGACATTATGCTGATGCGCTTCAATATTGCCAATGAAACAAATATCAACTATGATATTGACCAGCTCAGGCTTTACATCCGTGACCAAAAGAAAAGCAAAAGAACTGCTACGCAGGAGATAGAAATAGTACCTGTACTTGTACATAACAATACGACCAAAGTAATCGGGCAGTCAGATACTACCATCGTTTTTATTGTACCAAAATTTACTATTCCTGATAAGAAGTACCTCGCAGTTCAAATGATGGAGAAGAACGGCGGCAGGCATCTGGAACTGCATATAAAGAACAAGAAAATTGTAAAGGCAGTTCCGGTTAATTAAACCTGAACGCTCCATTGAAACTGTTCCATTCTATTTCAATTATTCGTTTCCGCTAAAAGATATGTTATGAAAATAAGGAAAGACGACTACAAGGATATTCTTGAATACCTGACTAAAAAGCGTTGGGAAGGTGAGGAATTTGTCGCCTTTCTCGATGATGTTTCTCCAGTAACTAAAGAAGACCTATTCACATTCTCCACGGAATATGATGTTAGGGAGTTCTGCTACGAAATGTCAACCGACATAGACTTTTACAACTTTCTGGCAATACGGTCTGCATATAAGACAATGCAGGAAGCTGCCGAGAACAGCAAGCTAATGATTGAAAGGGAGGGCATCGTTGACGTGTCCCTGATGGTAGCGGTTCATTACGAGAGATTAGAAAGAGAACAATTAAATAACAATCAAAATTCAGAAGTCATGAATCAGAAAAATTTTGAATACCTGCGTGACCAGGTAAAGTACACCGGCTTCGGTGAAGGGTTGGAAAATGACCTGAAGCAAAAAATTCAGGAAGGAAACCCGGAGTTTAAGTTGGCCTATGAAACGAAGTATGGCAACGATACTGTAAACGCTACATTGAATTTCAGCCAATCGAAGCAAAGCGATATGTATTTCTTTAATTCCTATCAGGTGAATGTACAAAAGGAAAATAGCTCTGAAACAATGGAGCAAACCTTCTACGTCAACAAAGGCAACAACATTACCCTGAAGGAAGGCTATAACCTGATGGAAGGAAGGTCAGTGAATAAAGACCTCACCAATAAAGAAGGACAGGTGTACAACGCCTGGGTACTGATGGACTTTAAACAAAGTGATAACAACGGCAATTTCAAGCTGAAGCACTATCATGAAAACTACGGCTACGATTTGGAAGCGGTTTTATCCAAGCATCCGATCAGGGAATTAGGTAACGAGGAATACAAATCCAATCTGATGGATTCCCTTAAAAAAGGAAACCTGCAATCTGCCACGTTTCAGGTCAACGGTGCGGAGCAAAAACAATACATCGAAGCTAACCCTCAATTCAAGACAATCAACATATATGATGGCAGTATGCAAAGGGTGGATAACAGACATGCGAAAAAAGAACAGCAGTCTGAAGGTGAAAGCCAGTCAGCTAAACAAGACGCTAAAAAGGAAAGGCAGATACCTGCTGAAGATGATGGCCCTGAGATACCGAAGGCATCTAAGAAAAGGAAAAGGAACCAAAGCATCAGCTAAAGACTAAATAGCCCGGCTATCATAAATAGTAGTGAAGTTGAAATGGTGAAAAGAAAACTATTTATAACGTAAAAACAGATTGAAAAATGAGAAGTCAAATATTAATGCTGCTGGTATTTATAATAAGCCTTTCAGCATGTACGAAAGATAATGAAGCTGTAATAGCAGAAGGCGAAAATAAAATTGCGCAGTTAAGATCAGCACCTGGCGACGCAAGTCCTGAAAACCCGGAAAATGCCTACGATAGCATAGGCTATTGGCATAATCAGATTGTGGCATACGTGCAGAACTGCAAGCCTGTTACAGATACACCTAATGTAGAGGCGTCAACGCAATGTGTACTTCGCTTTTGCAGGGAAATGGAACGTATTGAGCCGCCTCTATCATTTTTCTCAACAGTAAACCAGACGGTAACACAAAGCAACGAAAGGATCGAAACGCTTATAGCTAATTGTCCTTATGAAGAACCAGTAAAGGCCGCCCTGGATTCGCTGGTGCAATTGATCAAACGACTTTCGGATAGCAATAGTCCCTATCCGGTGATTAAAGCCATGATTATGGATTTTGAGAGCAGGGTAATGCAAAACAACCTGCTTAGTCCTGAAGGTCGTGAAATTGCCCTTAAAGCGGCATCGGTAGCACGTTACTCCATTTATTATTGGATAAATATGCTCCAGCCCCCGGCTCCGGCGGCGGCCTTTAAGTTTAAAAACATCGTTAAGTGGATTGCTGCCGTCACGAGTGATATAGGTGGCGCTATCGTAAGCGGCAGTGTGGAATACGCCGCCGATTGCAGCACCTATGCCTATGATCTGGTAACGTATAGTATGCCTTAGTTGATCCTTAAAAATCAGGTTATGAATAACAGTCTTATAAACAGAGTGGAATCAGAGCTGAACCAATGGCGTTCGAGGGAGGAACGGTTTAGCAAGCTGTTTTCTTTCAGCCTTTCAAATAATAAAGCATTGCTAAAAGAAAAGCTGGATTACTACGACCGTATTGCTGCAAAGTATAAAGGCACGCAGGATCTGGACGAGCGGTTTGCGCTCAGGGTGTTACGGCAAGAGCGCAACCGTATTGAAAAGCAGCTTTATCCTAATCTACTGATAAGGCTGTTGCGCAGGCTATTAGTTGCGCCCGTTAAGGAACAAATTGTAATAAGACAGGATAACAGGAAAACAGAGCAAAACAGCCAGGCGTTGCACCATCAGGTGCAGCGTGCTGGCTTTCCTGACCTTTCTGCAAAAATTGATGAGCAGATGAAACTTGCGCAGCAACAATTTTCCATTCCAGTTTCCTATTACCTCAATGATAAAGAAAGGTTAGATCATCAGTTATCGTTCGCTAAAGATCAATCCGGTGCATACCAGCTTGAAGGGTATAAAACAACCCTGTATAATGAATCCAAACCTGATGAAAAACGGCAGCAATACTTTACTATGCGCAACGGGAACAATGTAAATGCCACCGAATGCTATAATCTTTTATCAGGTCGTTGCATCCAGAGCGGTGGAACTTGGATGCAGCTTGATTTTAACGACAAAGACCCAAACGGTAATTTCCGAATCAAACAATTCCACTCCGATTACGGATACGATCTTGAAAAGGCTTTGCAACAGCTTCCTTTAAAGGAATTGCTCAATAAAAGCAAAGCAGATAAACTGCAATCGGAATTAAAAAATGGAAACCGTGTGTCGGTGAGCTTTGTGAAGGATGGAAATGAACAGCGGTTTTATATTGAAGCTAATCCGCAGTTTAAATCAGTAAATATTTACGATGAGCATTCCAGGAAGATAACGCTCCATACAGCATTGGGAAATAAAACAATGGATGCCATGAAAGTGACGCATAAGGTCAATGAGCAACAGCAACAAAATCAGGAAAAAAAGAACGGGATGAGAATAGGGTAATAAAAGGCATGAGCAATGGATCGGGTGTATTACTTGTCGGATTTTTTTGAAGCCATAGGAACTGATGCCCGCATCAGCATTACTCATATAGGTATTTATGCGGCTTTGTTACAGTATCGCATACAAAATGGCTTTGCCAATCCTATTCAGGTTTTCAGTCATGAGATATTAAGCATTGCAAAATTATCCTCCGCTATCACCTACCACAAATGCGTTAGGGAACTAAGCGAATACGGTTATATAAGGTATGAGCCGTCTTTTAATCGCATGAAGGGAAGCAAAATATATTTTGCTGAAAGAAGCGATTAAAATAGGAAAGTGATTTGGAAAGTTTTGCAAAAGCCCGCAATGGGCTTTTGTCATCTAAAAAGGAGGTGTGAGATGGAAGATGAAGTATTGATGAGAATCACTCCAGACAAGGCGATAGAAATTTTACGTAAAGATGGAATTGATGTAAATATCGAAGAAGCGCAGATTATACTTGACTTCTTATACAGCATGGCGAACATAGTAGTTGAGCAAAACATAAGTATGCGGCATTGCGATGCCGAAATCGTAACACAGATCGTAAAGTAAAAAGCAGCTATGAAAATTGCAGACCTTTATATCAGGGTGAGTACAGACGAGCAGGCAGATAAAGGCTATTCCCAACGAGATCAGGAGGAAAGGCTGCGTAGGTATTGTAACATCAACAACATTCAAATACGCAAGGTGATTTTTGAAGATCATTCAGCAAAGACCTTCAAGCGACCTGCCTGGCAGAACTTGCTGGTAGATTTGCGTAAGCAAAGGGGACATTCAGACTTAATTCTTTTTACAAAGTGGGATAGGTTTAGCCGGAATGCCGGGGATGCTTATCAAATGATCAGCCTTTTAAGGCATCTCGGAGTAGAGCCGCAGGCAGTAGAACAGCCATTGGATTTATCTATTCCTGAAAATAAAATGATGTTGGCTTTTTACCTCGCAGCACCGGAGGTAGAGAATGACCGCAGAGCATTAAATGTATTCAATGGTATGCGGCGTGCTAAAAAGGAAGGGCGCTGGATGGGCACAGCTCCGATTGGTTATATAAACAGAATTACGGAAGATGGCAAGAAATACATTGCGCCAAAAGATAAAGATGCTAAAATTATGAAATGGGCATTTGAAGAAATCTTTCGCAATAAACTGAACACAGAACAAATCTGGAAGCAAGCCAGAGAGAGAGGGTTGAAATGCAGCAAGAATAATTTTTGGGTAGCGATAAGGAACCCTATTTATTGCGGATTGATTTTCGTTCCTCAGCACAAAGATGAACAAAGTGAGCTTGTACATGGGCAACATGAACCAATTATTGCCGCTTCACTATTCTTTGATGTGCAGGATGTGCTGGATGGCAGAAAGAGAAAAGCAGTAAGTAAAAAGGTAATTGCACAGGATGACATTCCATTAAGAGGTTATTTGATTTGCCCTAACTGTGGAAGGTTTTTAACTGGCAGCGCTTCAAAAGGAAGGAACAAATACTATCACTACTATCATTGCAGTTCCGAATGTGGTGTACGTTATAAAGCAGATGACGCAAACAATTTAATGATAGAAGCCATCGGGAATGAAGTTCGTAATGTTCCGCAACTTAAATTGTTCAGGGAAATTATTACAGCTACTTTCATGGATGTGAACCGTGTTGAGAAGGCAGATCAGAAACGCTTGGTGGCTCAACTGGATCAGATAAAGCACCGGCTCTCAAAGGCTCGTGAATTATTGCTGCGTGGAGAAATTGAAGGCGAAGACTATCGTACCATTAAGTCAGAAGCCAACGAAAGAATGACTGATATTGAAGCAAAGCTAAAAACTTCCTTTTCCTTTTCAGACAATATGGAACTACTATGGAATCTTCCCATTTCAAAAGTATCGCATTTAGATGAGTTGTTTCAAAATGGGACTGTTATCCAAAAGAGAAAAATAGTAAGTACACTATTCCCCGATAACCTGACGTTCAACGGCGAAAAACTCCATCGCACAACAGTGAGTACAGCTATCAGCTTATTGACTAAAAGCAGAAAATTTCCACAGGAAATAGAGACAAAAAGTAATGAGAACTATCAGGCTGAAAGTGTTCATCTGCACCGCAAACATGCTGTAGCCGCATTACGAAATAGAATGTAGCCTTCCTACTTAGCGTCAGGCAACTTAGCTACGATTATCCCTTTTAACCGCTCGTTGACCAGATAAGCAAGGAAAGTGGCAAACGAACTGATATCCTGCCCTACACTTGCCTGCTCCAATGCCTGCATATATTCAGTTCTCCTTTCCACAGGTATAACCGTCCACGGGTATCCACCCGAAGCCAACATAGCATTCATCAGAAACCGTCCTATTCGTCCGTTACCATCCATGTATGGATGAATAAAAACAAAAATGAAATGACCCAATACTGCCCTAACCGATGGCTCCGGTTCTTCTTCTAATAATTCAAACAGAACGGGCATGGCATCTCTCATAGCATCCACGTTCAGAGGAACGTGTTTGGAGTTCCCGATATATACCTGGTGGTTGCGATACCCTGCAAGGTCCGCCGCCTTTAAAAGCCCGGCGGTAACGCTTGGGTCGAATAGTTGCCTGTACCATTTTGAGTGATCTTTATCCACCTGCTTTCCTGCATTGGCTCCCTTCAATATGGCTGTGATGGTTTCCTTCACCTGCAGAAAGGCTTGGTAGTAGCCTCTGGCAGCCATAGCATCCCTTTGCTTACGATCTTCTTCATGCGCTTTACTGTTCCACTGGCCGCTGCTTACTCTTTCGATAAGTTCCGGTGTCACCCGATACCGTTCAATTGAGAGGGAGTGATAGGCGTCTGTTATATAAATGTCGTCAACATCCTTCAGGTAGGCTTGTGAATCATCGGGTATGCCGGGAGCTTTGGGAAAGCTGGAAATAATAATCTCACGCATCTGCTGCCACATAAGCTTGATCCGGTTTGCATAAGGAGAACGTTCACGGGAGGATAGATTAATGTTCAGTTTGGTTTCAAAAGGATCTTCTTCCCGTATATCATAATCAGCTTGCTTAACAGTATCTACAATCTGGTCAGCTATTTTATCCCTGTTGATATTTCTGAAAGCGCCTGCTAACCTTCCCGCAAATGTGGTGTGCCCGTTTTCCAAAAGGATAGGTAGTACCTCCGAAGCATCTCTTATCAACGTAAGGGCTGTGCGGGCATCTATTGCATTCCTTGTATAAATGCTTGGTGAGCTGTAAACCAAAGCGGCAGGCAGATTGTACATCCTGATTCCATTGGTTACGATGGTTTGATCCGCTGGTGGAATACCAGTCCTTAAATTGAACAGGGACGTGTTATGCGGTAAGGGCGTAGGGTTATTATTCCCTTGTGGCGAACGTATCATCAACTGTTGAGGTACTGCGCTGTTGCCCGCATGGATGAGCAGCGACTGGTCTGCCGACAAGCACCAGTCATCGCCAAATTTGTGATTCAGGAATTTGGCAATAAAATCCCAATAGGAACTATACCAAGACGTGGTTTCACCTTCCTTTTCAGCAGGGTCGGTAGGTATGTACCATCCTTTTGTCACCTCACGGATAAAGCCGTTTTTAAGCAGTATCTCCCTGTATTTCCTGTTGGGCATTTCATCGGTATGGATACCGACAATGCCGTTATCCTGTAATTCTTTCAGGAATTTAAGCGATTCTACCAATCTTTCGCGGGGTGTGGCCATATCGAATAGTTTAAATTTTATGCGGCTAATAAGCTATTTGTGCCTGTTAAGTTATTAAACATGGGCGTTCAATTCCTATTAAACCTTGTCGGTTTTCTAATATTAAACAAAGCTGTATCAAAGTTAGTAAATTATGACGTGATAATTTTATTAAACCATGTTCAATTTCATTTTTCTTCTTATCTTTACATAGTACCACACTTAATTTTTTAGCATGAAAATAGCAGACATTTATGTACGGGTAAGTACGGACGAACAGGCCGATAAAGGCTATTCGCAACGTGACCAGGAGGAACGTTTGCGGAAATACTGTGAAATCAACAATATCCGGGTTAGGAAAGTGATCTTGGAAGACCATTCAGCTAAGACTTTCAAACGACCGGCTTGGACAGGACTATTGGGTGATTTACGGAAACACAAAGGGCATACCGACCTTATCCTGTTTACTAAATGGGACAGGTTTAGCCGTAACGCAGGAGATGCGTATCAAATGATCAGTACCCTTCGTCGGTTAGGTATCGAGCCGCAGGCGGTAGAACAACCGCTTGATCTCTCCATTCCAGAAAATAAAATGATGCTGGCGTTTTACCTCGCTGCACCGGAGGTAGAGAATGACCGGAGAGCGTTAAATGTGTTTCATGGGATGCGCAGAGCTAAGAAAGAAGGGCGCTGGATGGGAACCGCACCTATTGGTTATGCCAACAAGGTTAATGAGAACGGTAAGAAATATATTGCCCCGAAAGATATTCAGGGTGATATAATGAAGTGGGCGTTTGAAGAACTATCCCGCAGTAAGCTCAATACTGAACAAGTATGGAAGAAAGCAAAAGAAAAAGGATTAAAGTGCAGCAAGAATAACTTTTGGGTTGCCATACGAAACCCGATATACTGCGGGTTAATATTTATTCCCAAATACAAAGAAGAAGAAAGCCTGTTGGCAAAAGGACAACATGAACCTTTGATCTCTGAAGCACTCTTTTATGATGTTCAGGATGTATTGGATGGACGCAAACGGATTTTGGGAACAAAAGTTACAGCCGATGACAGCATTCCATTGAGAGGCTTCTTAATCTGTCCAAAATGCGGAAGAATGTTGACCGCCAGTGCATCAAAAGGAAGAACACAATATTACCATTACTATCATTGCAGTTCTGCTTGCGGCGTTCGTTACAAAGCAAAAGACACGAATGATAAAATGTTTGAAGAAATCAAAAAATATGTTTGGCCGCTTTCAAGACTTGAGATGTGCAAAGAAGTAATTACGTCAACATACAAGTCAAAAGAACGTGGAGAAAGAGATGAACAAAAAAATTTGAAGGTACAATTGCAGGAGGTCAACAACCGTGTTGTAAAAGCAAGGGAACTGCTTTTGTGCGGCGATATTGAAGGTGATGATTATCGGGCTATCAAATCTGAATGTGAGGAAAAGATCAATCGGCTGGAAGCAAAATTAAAGGCTGCTGTAAATTTCCAAACAACGGTAGAGCCTTTATGGAACAAGGCGTTTAACAACATCGCACAGCTTGATACATTGTATAGAGAAGGTACAGTAGAACTAAAACGAAAGATAGTTGGTTCGATGTTCCCTGAAAATCTCGTATTCGACGGTTGCCAACATCGAACCAAAAGATTGAACGAAATCATCAACATTATATCCTTAATAGACAAGGAATTGAAGCCCAAAAAAAATGGGACAAGTCGTTTGAATTTTGACTTGTCCCATATGGTGATCCGGATTGGATTCGAACCAATGACCTACTGCTTAGAAGGCAGTTGCTCTATCCAACTGAGCTACCGGACCAAAAATATTTTTCCAAAAATCAAGTACAAGAACCAATGACCTTGGCGCTTTAGGCGCCATGCTCTATCCCCGTCCGACTTCGTCATCCGGGCAGGCCCCGATACATATCGGGGAGCTACCGGCCCAAAACCCGTCTTTTTGCGATCGGGAATTTTCGAAACTCCCTACCAGTTACACATCCCTTTACAAATTCCCTGATCAAGTCCAAGTGCCGCTGGGGAGCGCAAATATAGTCAAAATCATAAAAAATTTTGATTTAAAATCGCGCTGTCCTATCTTTGCACCCGATGAACAATTATCAATTTACTTTTTGGTGGTGGCATACAGACTCTTCCGGGGTGTGACTAAGCTATTGTCAACTAGTATAAATATATACAGACCCCGGATATTCCGGGGTTTTTTGTTAAAATAACATTTTGTTTATAATGGAAAAAGTGAAAATTACGACAAGTGTCACGCCAATGCTCGCCGACGTATATACGCCCGTAAGTATCTACCTGCGGTTGCGCGATAGGTTTCGCGATACCATCCTGCTGGAAAGCGCCGATTACAACGCGTCTGAGAACAACTGGTCTTTTATTGGTATCAACGCTATCGCCGGTGTGGAAATTACATCTGGAGAGAGCATCGACCTGAAACTACCCGGACAGACCGCCCAAAAAATTCCCCTGGCCAGGAACCAAAAGGTGACGGATATTCTCAAAGATTATATGGCGCTGTTCGAAACCGTTAAACCGGAATCGAAAGAAGCAGCCTTTGCGCAGGGACTTTTTGGTTACACCGGTTATGAAGCCATCCGCTTTTTTGAAGACCTGCCCGCCGCTGTTATGAAGGCCGATCCGGATCAAATCCCCCTGATGCGCTACCGTCTGTACCAGTACGTCATCGCCATCAATCACTTCAAAGATGAGCTGTTCCTTTGTGAAAATAAAATTGATGGCATCAGGAGCGAAGTGGAGCTCATTCACTCGCTGATCCGTAGCAAAGACGTTCCGGTCTATCCCTTTAAACGCAACGGTGAAGAAAGTTCCAATATGACCGATGAAGATTACAGGGAAATAGTCAAAAAGGGGATCGCGCATTGTCATCGCGGCGACGTATTTCAGATTGTCCTCAGCCGGAAATTTGAACAGCCTTTTACAGGCGATGAATTCAATGTGTATCGCACCCTCCGTAATATTAACCCATCGCCCTATTTGTTTTTCTTTGATTATGGTGATTATAAGATCATGGGATCCTCACCCGAGAGCCAACTCATCATAAAAAACGAGAAGGCGACTGTTCACCCGATTGCGGGCACTGTAAAACGTACGGGTATTGAAAAAATAGATGCGCAGGAAACCCTCCGGCTCCAAAGTGATGAAAAGGAAAATGCGGAACATGTTATGCTGGTCGACCTGGCCAGAAATGATCTAAGCCGCGGCTGCAGCCAGGTTGAGGTCAGTCACTTCAGAGAAACTCATTCCTATTCACATGTGATACACCTCGTCAGTGAAGTGACCGGCACCGTGAATACCGATACCCACGCTTTTGAATTGTTTGGCAAAACATTTCCTGCCGGTACTCTCAGTGGCGCCCCCAAGATTCGTGCTATGGAGTTGATTAGTACGCTGGAACCCACTGCCAGGAGCTATTATGCCGGCGCCGTCGGGTTTATGGGTTTTGATGGTTCCTGTAACCAGGCTATTATGATCCGGACCTTTCTGAGCCGGAATAATACACTGATTTCACAGGCAGGCGCGGGAATAGTTGCGGCCAGCATACCTGAAAATGAATTGCAGGAAGTGAACAACAAACTTGGTGCACTCAAAAAAGCTATTCTGGCAGCAGAAAAAATTCAGTGAGAAATCTAATAGCATAAGTCATATTCTGAAAACGTATTCTTTGATGTAGCATGGCTCAATGTAATCACTAAAATAATTTTTCCCAAGGACATTAATAGTTAAATATCAAGTAATATAATAATGAGACTCTTAGTTTTTGATAATTATGATTCGTTTACCTACAACCTGGTCCATCTGGTGGTAAAAATATTGGGGCAGAAAGTGGATGTTGTGAGAAACGATAAGATTGCCCTGGAGGACGTCAACCAGTACGATAAGATCATTCTGTCACCAGGTCCTGGTATTCCTATCGAAGCAGGTCTTTTGCTTCCTCTCATCCGTGAGTACGCCGCCACCAAGTCGATATTGGGGGTTTGTCTCGGTCATCAGGCCATTGGCGAAGCTTTTGGCGGAAAACTCATCAACCTGGAAAAAGTGTATCACGGCGTTGCAACCAACTGTACCATCGTAAAAAAGGATGATAGGCTTTTTAAGCAGTTTCCACCCGGACTCGAAGTCGGTCGCTACCATTCCTGGGTCGTCTCCAGAGAAGAATTTCCCCCCGAGTTAGAAATTACCGCCGTTGATGATAACGATATGATCATGGCGCTGAGACACAGGACCTATGACATCCGCGGGGTGCAGTTTCACCCCGAAAGTGTACTGACCCCCCTGGGGGAGCAAATCATGCGAAACTGGCTGGCATCCTGAGGCCGGGGGAAAACGGATGAGCATTTTAGTTAACTAATTTTATCAAAAAAATGAAAAAGATACTTAATATCTTATTTGAACATAAGACCCTCGATCGAGAAACAGCCAAGCAGGTATTGGTCGACATTGGCAAAGGAGTTTACAACGAACATGAAACCACGGCGTTCATGACCGTGTACCTGATGCGAAGTATTACCCTGCAGGAACTCCAGGGATTTCAGGATGCATTGTTGGAACTCTGTCTGCCGATGAACTTTAATGGGCTGAACACGATCGATATTGTCGGTACCGGCGGTGATGGGAAGAATAGTTTTAATATTTCCACCCTGGCATGTTTTGTGGTGGCGGGCGCCGGATTTAAAGTCACCAAACACGGAAATTACGGGGCGTCTACGATCAGCGGGGCATCCAACGTAGTGGAAAGCCTGGGCTACCGGTTCAAGAACGATAATGCAGCTTTGTACAAAGAACTGGAAGAGACCAATATTTGTTTCATGCACGCGCCATTATTTCACCCCGCTCTGAAAAATGTAGGCCCCATTCGCAAGAACCTTGGCGTGCGGACCTTCTTCAATATGCTGGGACCCCTGGTAAACCCTGCATTTCCTTCCTTTAGTGTTATTGGTGTTTATAGCCTGGAAATGGCCAGACTGTATAATTACCTGATGCAAATGCAACCTGGCGGGTTCGCCATCGTTCATTCGCTGGACGGATATGATGAAATATCACTAACCGATGACTCAAAAATTATTACGCGTGAGGGAGAAAGGGTTTCCTCCGCGATGGAGCTGGGTGGCATGGAAGTAAGCCCTGAATCAATTTTTGGGGGTTCCACCATTGAAGAAGCAGCCCGGATCTTTAAGAATATCATTACGGGCAATGGAACGCAGGAGCAGGAAGCCGTAGTCCTGGCAAACGCCGCGATGGCACTGCAGGTGGCCGGCAGTTTTGAGGCATACGACGACGCATTTGCGGCTGCCAGAGAGAGTCTCCGGTCGGGGAAAGCGCTGGCCAGCTTAAACAAATTAATATCACTTCAATCCTGATTTGCCATGAATATCCTGGATACTATCGTAGCACAAAAGAAAATAGAAATTTCAGAGAGAAGAATACATACACCCCTGGCGGCTCTGGAGGCACGGCAGAACTTTTTACTTCCGGTTAGCTCCCTTGCCGCATCACTGACGACCGAAAACAGCACTGGCATCATTGCCGAATTCAAACGCAAATCACCTTCCAAAGGATTTATCAAACAGGATGCCGATATTCGCCAGATTACTGCTGAATATACTAAGTCCGGAGCAGCCGGACTATCTGTTCTTACGGATGAAACTTTTTTCGGAGGTTCCGACCAGGACCTGCTCTCGGCCCGGATGAACAATATCCCAATCCTTCGTAAAGAATTTATCATCGATGAATATCAAATAGTGGAGGCTAAATCATTGGGGGCGGATGTAATTCTGTTAATAGCGGCCTGCCTGACGCCTACAGAGGTCAGGCAATTTGCTCAAACAGCAAATTCGCTTGGGTTAGAATCGATACTCGAGCTGCATGCTGAAGAAGAACTGGGTCATGTTTGTGATGAAGTCACACATGTTGGTATAAACAACCGGGACCTGAAGACTTTCAATGTGGATATTGAAAGGAGCTTGTGCATGGCTGAGAAGATTCCTGATACCAAAATAAAAATTGCGGAGAGTGGTATTGACAAGGTCGAGACAATCCATTTGTTTAGACAAAACGGATTCAAAGGTTTTCTGATCGGTGAATATTTTATGAAGCAACGCGATACAGGCCTGGCATTCAAAGCTTTCGTGGATGAACTAAAGTTGAAAGCACAAATCTGAAATAATGAAAACGCTAATTCCCGTGAAAGTTTGCGGTATGACCAACCTGGCTCAGGTAGACGAACTTGTGCGGCTCGGTGTCCAATATGCCGGATTTATTTTTTATGAACCATCACCGCGGACTGTCATTAGCAAAATAAAAGCTGCCGACCTTGCGGGGTATCAGCAACCCATCCAAAAAGTAGGTGTATTTGTTAACGAAGAAGTTGGAAAAGTGGCGAAGACAGTTAAGGATTACGGTCTGAACCTGGTGCAGCTTCATGGTGAGGAAAGTCCTGGTTATTGCCGGGAGTTGTCAGGCGAGGTGCAAGTTATCAAAGCCTTCAGGCTGCAGGGAGACGAAAATATTTCAGCAATGCTAAGGCCTTATTTGGATTGTGGAGATATGTTCCTGTTTGACACTAAGACCAGTCTGTACGGAGGCTCGGGTAAGAAATTCGATTGGAAGGTACTTGCGGATATATCCGCGGGCAAACCTTTTTTTCTGAGCGGTGGTATCGGGCCGGGTGATGAAACGATGATCCTGGATTTTACAGATCAGCATCCCGACTTTCAAAAAGTTCAGCTGGATCTCAATAGCCGTTTTGAAAAGGCCCCAGGTATTAAAGATATATCGAAGCTAAAAACTTTCATGTCAAACCTGGGTTATTGAACGGATCTGGTCAGTACATTTTTAAAACGCGCCACATCTGCTTCTTTCAAAATAGGGGTTCCGTTTAATATGTTTTCTACCAATTGATTGGCAAAAAAAGGAGCAAGGGAGCAGCCTTTAGTACCAAGGCCGTTCAGTATACCGATATTTGAATGGACAGGATGAAATCCAGTAAATGGCCGCCTTTCCACCGTTGCGGGTCGAATGGCGCTCCGATGATCCACAACTTTGAATGGCAACTTCAGCCATTTTTGAAGATTTAAGACCGTTGTATCGTGGAAGGCCTGTGTGGGATTTTCATCGGCATAATCCCAGATATAATTTGAACCCACCCAAAACTGTCCGGGTACTGACTGAGGAACGATCGCTGCGGATTTCTTATAAATATAGTCAGGGGGTAGGCCTTCGATTTCCACCAGCAGCGATTCTCCTTTGTGCAGTGCAAACGGCAAAGGAGCGAACCAGGGGTTCTGAGCGCCCCATTTACCGTCACAGAAGACAATTTTTTGCGCTTCGATTTCTCCATAAATAATTCGGTTATTTTCAGCATGCAGGATCGAATGATCGAAAGCTGTTTCAATGATCCTATTCTCTTTTTGTAAAAAAAGTCGCCAGTTGGTGATTAATTCGTTCAGATGAACCAGGTAGGCAGGTTCTATGGTGCCGCAGCCAAACTCGTAGTTAAAAAACTCCGACATGAACGCAGGATCATCTATCAGACCAATGTATTTTGTACCAACTTGTATTCGCTTCAGAAAGCCTTCTCTCATGAAGGGGTTTGGGAAGAAGTCGAGGATCGTTTTTTTTTCGATGACATTTACGTTCATGAACTTACCGATCTCCGTGTAGGATGTTTCGGCGAAGGGGAGGAGGATATCATCCATCCAGACAGTCACCAGCCTGCGACCAGTAACGGGATTGATCAGTCCGGCGGCTACTTTTGATGAGCTGTTAAGTTGATTATCGTCAATAACGACAAAATCAACTCCGTTTCTGTAAAGGAACCAGGAAAGAAAAGTTCCTGAAAGTCCCTGTCCGACAATAAGAACTTTTGGATTCATATAAACGAATTTAACTAATACTCAAATTTCCTCAGTGTGGGCGATTTAATCCATGTGCCTGTTACTACCATCAAAGTCATTAGTCCGCCAAAAATAACCGACGGTACAACGCCCAACAGGCGTGCTGCAACGCCACTTTCAAACTGACCCAGCTCATTGCTGCTCATGATAAACATGCTGCTGACGCTGCTTACTCGGCCGCGCATATGGTCTGGCGTCAGAAGCTGCATCACTGTTCCCCTGATAACAACACTTACGCCATCAAGCATACCGCCAATGGCCAGCGCGGCAAAGGAAAGCCAAAAGAGTTTGGAGAATCCGAAAACCAAAATGCACAGACCAAAGCCTGCCACAGCCAGCAACATCTTTCGTCCCTGGTTTCTTCGAAGTGGAAAATACGTCAGGGAAATTACACTGATGATGGCGCCGATATCCACAGCCGCATTCAGCCATCCAAACCCCATGGGCCCAATTTTCAAAATATCCGAAGCATATACAGGGATGATGGCGACCACACCGCCAAACAGCACGGCAAACATATCCAGCGTCATGGCTGCGAATAACGCTTTCGTGCGCAAAACAAATTGTAATCCTTCCGCTACACTCTGCCAGGTTGATTGCTCCGTATTACGGTTTTGCGGGGGCTTCGGTTTCAGGAAGGTGAAGAATAGAAATCCAAGCGATATGAATCCACAAACCACCAGCAAGGTGCCACTGATGCCGATCAGTGCGATCAGGAAACCTGCGGTAGCGTGTCCCGTAACCGAAGCAGCCAGCCAGGTGCCCTGGTTCCAGGTTGTAGCGTTTTGTAAAAGATTCCTCGGGACAATAAATGCGACCATGGCTGTCATGGCCGGGCCTGTGAACGATCTTAATATGCCATTAAATACAAAAACCCCATAGATCATCCAGGCAATATGTCTATTGTCTCCGGGAGAACCCGTTTTTAATGTGGAGATGAAAAATAGAGTTACTACTAATGTAAAGTAACCGGCAACGCCGGAGACCAGGAGTTTTTTCTTATCGCTGACATCAACCCGGTGACCGGAGTAGAGGGCCAGGAAAAAAGCAGGCACAAACTCAGATAACCCCACCAGTGCAATGGCCAATGGATCTTTCGTAAGCTGGTAGATCCACCAGCCAACCAGCGTACTGATCATTCTTAAAGACACTACAAATGCGAACCTGCCCATGATGAGGTTCCTGTATTCCGGTATTCGAACAGATGCATATGGATCGCTGGTGAGCTGCGATTGGTCTGAATTAGCTGTAGTCATGAACAGGCGCAAAGATAAATCTATGGCGGGATTTTACAATAGCAGTATCAGTCCGCCTTAGTGGGCCTGCCCGCCGTCGTGGACTGGTCCGCCTTGGTGGACAGCCTTAAAAAAAAGAGGCTCTCATTTATTGAAAGCCTCTTTTAAACAATTTCGAACCTTGTTTATTTCTTTTCAGCCTGAATTTTCGAAGCGTGGATATCCGTATACTTCTTTTCATGTTTAATACCACCCTTCAGGTCAACCAGTACCGGAGCTGCCACAAATACCGTGGAATAAATACCCGTGATCACCCCGATCAACATCGCGAAAGCAAAACCGCGGGTTACTTCACCACCAAAAATGAACAGGATCAGTACAGTCAGGAATACGGTTAATGAGGTCATGATGGTTCGACTCAGGGTTTCGTTAATAGCCTTATTCACGAGTGCCTTCTGATCCATGGTGGGATATAGCCGGACGTCTTCCCGGATCCTGTCAAAGATCACCACGGTATCATTCATGGAGAATCCAAGTACAGTCAGGATTGCAGCTATAAAATGCTGATCAATTTCCAGCGGGAACGGCAGGTTGAGCCTTCTGGCATACGAGAAAACGATCAGCATGATCAGCGCATCATGTACCAGTGAGAATATCGTACCCAATGAATATCGCCAGTTCCGGAACCTCAGGAAGATGTACAGGAAGATGGCGAATATGGCGAATATTGTCGCTTTAACCGCCCCCTTCTTCAAGTCGTCCGAAATCGTGGGTAGTACTTTCTTAGAACCAGATTTGAAATCACTGTCAAATTTTTCAAAATTCGTATTGGCCGGCAGGTGGGGCTTCAATCCCTGGTATAATTTCAGGAATACCAGCGAGTCTGCCACTTCAGCCCTGGGATCGTGGATCAGGTAGGATGTGGTAATATCCAGCGTGGCGGCATCACCTACTGTTTTAATGACCGGACTTTCTCCTTCAAACGTTTTCTTAAGGTCATCGCGTACTTTTTCAACATCCACTTTTTTACCAAATTCGATCCGGTAACTACGTCCACCTTCGAACTCCACGCCGTAATCAAACCCATTAAACATCGTTCCCAATGCCAGCAGAACTACAACTATAGAAATAATATAGGCCTTTTTCCTGAACTCGATGAATTTGAAATGTGATTTCTTCACGATGGTGTTGCTCACCTTACTGAAGTAATTCAGGTGCCTGTTCTTATCAGTGAACCAATCGGTAATCCAGCGGCTTACCAGGATTCCACAAAACAGGGACAGCAACAGACCCAGTATCTGAGTTGTAGCGAATCCCTTTACCGGTCCCAGTCCAAAGTAATACAGGATGAAGGCTGTGATCAGCGTAGTAACGTGTCCGTCGAGCACTGGCGGCAACGAACGATGATAACCATCATGTATTGCCGAAAGATATCCTTTGCCCCTTCGTAATTCCTCTTTAATTCTTTCATAGATAATTACGTTGCTGTCCACCGCCATACCAATCGTCAACACCAGACCCGCAATACCAGGCGCAGTGAGAGAAGCGCCCAATCCTGCTAAGACTCCGATGGTGAAAAGCAGGTTCAGTATCAAGGCAATGTTTGCGATCCATCCGCTCGTATTGTAATAAATGAGCATCAGGGCAAAGATGACGATGAAAGAAATTATGAACGAGGTTATACCTCCGGTGATGGCTGCCTGCCCGAGTGTTGGCCCAACCGTCTGCTCCTGCACAATTTTTGCTGGTGCAGGCAATTTACCAATCTTCAGAATATTGGCCAGGTCGCGCGCTTCCTCTGTAGTAAAGTTTCCCGAAATGCTTGACCTTCCGCCTTCAATCGGTTCGTTGACCACAGGTGCACTGTACACGGTATTATCCACCACGATGGCAATATAACGCCCCTTGTTCGCACGGGTCATTTCGGCCCATATCCGGGCTCCAACACTATTCATTTCAAGTGTTACATTGGTTTTACCGGTACGGTCAAAATCAAAGCCGGCATTGGTCACGGTTTCACCTTCCAGCTTCGCCTTATCACGGCCAAAAGTTTTGATAGCGTATAATTCAACAAATGGTGATTTTTTCTCAGGAATGCCGTACATCCAGGCAATATCAGAAGCGAATTGCGCGCGGATAGCCGGGGTTTCCAGGAATTTTCTAACTTCTGCAGTGTCGTTGATCATCACGCGCCCAATGCGACCGTTATCGAAAAGCCTGCCTTGCTGATCAGCCGAAAATCCGATCCATCCGTATAAATGTTTTTTAGCTTCGCTTTCCTGGTTTGTTGCTGTGGCAGCGGCCGCCTGCGTACTTTTCTGTTCACCGCTGGCGAGTTGCTTCAGTTGCTCCTGCAAATTGGAAGTATCCGTTTTGGCAGCCTTTGAGGAATCCGCCGGCGTTGCAGCTACGGCCTTTGCCGTAGTATCATGGGATGACTTTGCACCGTGAAGGGTAGAAAACACCTCATCAGCCTTTTGAATGCTTGGCCAGATTTCGGAAATATTATACACTTCCCAGAACTGCAGATTGGCAGAAGCCTGAAGGTTTTTTCTCACCCTTTCTTTGTCCTGAATACCCGGAAGCTCTACCGTAATAATTTGTTTTTCAGGATCAGAGTTGATATTGGGCTGGGCCACACCAAACTTATCAATACGGGTTGTGATCAGTCTCGCTGTGTTTTCAAAAGCAGTCTTTGCCTGTTGATTCAGAAAGCGAATTACTTTGTCATCACTATCGGTTACTTTCAGTTCATCCCGGTTAGCCGTTGCAAATAAAGTGGCCAGCCTGGTATTGGGGCTCAATTTCCGGAATTCTTCCACAAACAATCGCACAAAATTCGCATCGCTGTTGGCTTTTCTTTGGTCTGCGTTATTCAGTGCAGCAACGAAATTGGGATCCTTGGAGTTATTCGCCAGGGTCCTTAATAACCCGCTCATTTCCACCTCCATCGTCACATTCATACCTCCTTGAAGGTCAAGACCGAGGTTCAGTTCCTCTTCCTTGGCTTTCTGATAACTGATCGGCCCGGTAATACCGTAGGTTATAGTCTCATCTTTGGTGCTGTCCTTCAGCCGGCTCAGCCTCTCGCGGTAAGCCTCATCCAGCATCACCTGATAGAGATCCTGAGAGTCTTTGTTAGATGCATATTTTGTGGCAGCAGCAGGGTAGTTGGCAGCAACAAAACTATGGGCGGATTTCTCCAGTTTTTTCTCATGGTTGCGAACGAACCAGGTAAAGGAAAGCTGGTAAACCGAGTAAACAATTAGTAAGATTGTGAAAAATCTGATCAAGCCTTTGAGTTGCATACGTATTGATAGTTTATTCTTCGGGATTTCACCCGTTTTTAAAGGCTGCAAAGATAAGGTATTGAATACAATTATATACGTGGGATTTGGGTGGATTATCACGGATTCTTACTTCCCGGGTCTGCCTTTTTGCCGCCTGCAGCGGCGTTTCAACATGCGGGGGGTCTCGGTGACTTTTATGAAATTAGGAAATAAGTGGTCGGCCCAATGCAGAATCTGTGTTCTTTTAGTAATTTCGGGCCGATTTAATTTAGCATTTAAAACATAAACAATGTCCTTATCTTCTCTTTTACAGCGTTTTAGCGAACCCGAAACCCTTAAAATGGCAAAGCTGGGCCGTGAATTAAGGTCCCAGGGAATAGATGTCATTGATCTGAGCCTGGGTGAACCCGATTTTAATACACCTGAACATATCAAACAGGCGGCCATAAAGGCTGTCCAGGATAACTGGAGCCATTATACCCCCGTACCCGGACTGCCCGATGTTCGCGAAGCGGTTTGCACGAAGCTGAAAAGAGATAACAACCTGGATTATGAACCGGCAAATATTGTCGTATCCACGGGCGCCAAACAAAGCCTCGCCAACGCGATCCTTGCTGTGGCTGATGATGACGAAGAAGTTATTATTCCCACTCCCTATTGGGTAACATACAGCGAGCTGGTGAAAATCGCACGTGCTAAAGTCGTAGAGATCAGGTCGACCGTGGAAAACGGATTTAAGATATCGCCTGCTGAACTGGCAGCGGCTATCACGCCGAAGACCAAAGCTTTCCTGTTCTCATCACCCTGTAATCCGTCCGGGGCCGTTTACAGCCTCGAAGAACTTGCTGGTCTGGCAGAAGTATTTAAGAAACATCCGCAGATCGTTATTATTGCAGATGAGATTTATGAATATATCAACTATGTCGGCAGCCATGCAAGTATCGCCAGTTTTGATGAATTGAAAGATCGGGTGATTCTTGTCAATGGGCTGAGTAAGGGTTTTGCCATGACTGGCTGGCGGATCGGTTATACGGCCTCAAATATTGAGATCGCGAAGGCTATGGAAAAACTGCAGGGGCAGATCACCAGCGCTACCTGTTCCATCGCGCAGAAGGCAGCAGTTACGGCGCTGACGACCGACATTACACCCAGCCTGGAAATGACCAAAGAATTTGCCAGAAGGCGGAAAAGGGTGTTGGAATTATTGAAGGAAATTCCAGGCATTCACTGCAATGAACCCGAAGGCGCATTTTATGTGTTCCCGGATATGAGTTCTTATTATGGAAAGAAAGACGGCGAGACCGTTATCCAGAATTCGGCAGACTTGTGCATGTACCTGCTCAACAAGGCTCATGTGTCATCCGTGATGGGCGCCGCTTTTGGTGAGCCGAACTGTGTGCGTTTTTCCTATGCCAACAGCCTGGAGAATATCGAAAAAGCCTGGGATAGAATAAAAAATGCTCTGGCAAAACTGAATTGACGATAGTTTTTCTACAACCGGTGATATTTTTTTAATTCCAGTGTGTGAAGCTATTTCTTTTTCGGAAAAAACCCAGTCACGACGCCAAAAAAGACGTCAGCCTGACCAGTCTTCCCCAAGGTGTTAGATAAAATGCTGTAACTACCGGCTACGACAGGTCCCAGGCGGAGCGATAAACCTGCTCTCGTTCGACCGATATCATTATAACTTAAGGGAACATATACGCCAAAATGCCGGTTTTCCCAACGTGGAGTAAGGGCAATGGTTGAAGGATAACCAGCGTTCACTGTTTTATTCCGGTTGGCCAGGTTGATTCTTCCCTGGAGGTTGACAAAAAACCCGCGATGCAGGTGGACATCTGCATCCGCGCTTAACGTAGCGGGGAGTGCCACATTGTAACGGGTGGCCGCATGATTGGCCAATGGTGTAAAAAAATCCGGGTGCCGGTCTAGTACAGACCGGATCGAGTCGATTGACTGAATTTCCGACAAATAAAACCGTCGATTCGCGGCGATATGCAAATCATAGCCTCCGCTGCGTTGAATGTCTTTCCAGTAGCTGATACGCCCGATATCCGTCAACGCTAGTCCGATCCTGAGGGCGTAGGGGTTTTCCTCATCATTCCAACCGGAGCGAACGTCTCCCGTCTTGGCTGGTTGCCAGGCATAGATCAGGCCCAGATCTGCCCCAAAGCCTGATCCTTTGAAAGTGGTGACCGTCCGGAGCGGTTTTTCTAACAGTCCCTTGAGGTTATCACTGCCGCCGGTAGTGATATCCAGCCTACCCGAGGCGTTGGTTAACCACGCGTCGCCCACCAGACTGTTTGCGTCTAACGTGGCTTTCAGGTTCTCTAGAGCGATTCCACGGCTGGCCGCACCACCTAAATACTTCAGCGTGATTCCCGCCTTTAGTAGGTGTTTGCCCTGATCTATCAGTACGCCGGAGTAACTGCCCGCGATTTCATTCCAGCCATGGATCGCTAATCGCTGGTCGCCTGCCAGGTCAAGGTGATACGGTAAATCCTGGTTACCTACCTGGTTATTCAGCAACTGATTGGCCAGTTTATTATCGAAATTGGAAATATTCCCCAGCACGCGGCTTCTGGCGCCAATGGCGACGGTGTGTTTTTCGTTCAGTCTGTACATCAGGGTCGGCAGGTAGAGTTGAAGCAGCCCCGTGGCGTTCAGAGTGCCAGGGTTATGGGTCAGGTCGCTGAACACGGAATCGGGTTTAAAGGCTCGGGTCAGGTCCTTCAGGCCATAGGAAGCCTGGTTATTCTGGACGTCGGCCTGCACAATAAACGGCAGGATCAGGCTGAACCTGTAGCGGCTGCCAGCCATTTTAGCCGGGTTACCGTACAGGTCTAGGGCCCCGGCGTAGTTACCGGTCTGGATACCACCCAGTTCCTGCGCAAAAGAAGAAATAGTACCGGCGAACAGAAAGAGCAGGAGCAAAACGTATCTGAATGGTTTAAGCTGGATCAGGGATTTCATTGTTTTTTTTGATTTAGACACCGGGAGTGAAATAATACCTTCCGTCAAAAATAAAGGAAAATGGAGACAGGTGCGGGGTTGAGCATTATTGGAAGGTGTCTGCCTTCCAATTTTCGTTTACTTTTGGGCGTATTCTTGACAAATAGAGATTATTGATGAACGATTTTGTATTTACGCAGGAAGAGATATCCTTCGCGGTAGAGGCAGATATTCACCTTTTAACTAAACTGCTTAACAACGCCTATCGGGGTGATGTTTCCCGGCAGGGCTGGACGACAGAAGCGGAGCTGATTGGTGGAGAGACCCGGACCGTAGAGGAGGAAGTCAGGCAACTGATCCTGCAACCGGATTCTGTCTTTTTGAAATATACGGCGGGGAATATGCTGGGATGTGTAAACCTTCAGCAGCAAGGCGACAGGTTGTACCTGGGAATGCTCAGTGTGCGCCCCGATCAGCAGAACGCGGGTATCGGAAAGAAACTTTTACAGGCCTCAGACGAATATGCACGATCGCTGGGCTGCCGGTCTGTGTACATGACCGTCATCTCTGCAAGGAAAGAATTGATCGCCTGGTATGTAAGGCACGGGTTTGAGGACACGGGAATCCGAAAGCCCTTCATTGAAGATGCAGTCAGCGGCCGGCATCTGCAACCACTTGAATTTGCTGTGCTGGAGAAAGTGTTGGATTGATAAAACCCAGTGTTTGTGCTACTGCCTGATATCATTAAAATGTAGCCACACGAGGGTTGGTTGTTTATATATTATAAAATTGCAAATTTTTGAATTGAAGTTGATGCTCAGGTATTTTTATTTTATTGTAATCGTCATGTTGTTTTACGGCTGAGGCCAGGGCCGGAAATTCACGCCATGGATACAATTTATTAATGCTCAGTTATTATTCCCTTAACAATGTGTTTGACTTTCGGCCCTAGTTTTGCGGGCTATGTTAGATGAAGCACTGTTGATACGATTTATATCCGGTGAGCCTACTGCCTTTGATTCGGTCTATAAGTACTTTTACAAACCGGTTTACCAAAATATCTTGAAAATTGTTCACGATGAAGATGAAGCGAAAGATATTTTACAGGACGTGTTTGTAAAACTACTGAAAGAGAAACGGAATTTTCAGGATTTTGCCCAAATGAAGTCATGGATGTTCCGGGTTAGCTATAACAGTTCTATAGATTATTTAAGATTTGCTGTAAAGCAAAAATTGCTTTTGAGTTCCATGTCGATTGCAAATGCGCATTCAAACGAAGAACAGGTCGATGGAGCCGATTATCAGCAGATCCTACGCGATACCATCGCCAAATTACCTGAAAGGAAAAGGCTGGCTATAGAATTATGCAAACTTCAGGGCAAGACCTATCAGGAAGCTGCCGAAATGATGAACATTTCCCCGCATACCATTAAAGAATACGTCGCATCCTCTGTAAAATTTATCCGGAAAAACTTCAATAAATTTCCGCGAATCCTGCTCTATTTAGTGCAGTTAAGCAACTTTGTTCTGGTAACAATTTGATAATCCGGCCCTACCCCCCCTTTTTTTACTTTCTGTCGTTTTTAAGTAAATTATGGATAACAGGGGTCATCTTATCGATAAATTCTGGCAGGGTAACATCAGTGAGTCAGAGCTGAAAGAACTGCTGGATTTGCTTGATCATAGTGAAGAACTGCGAGATGACCTGGAGGCATTCTATTACGGTTCGTTTGAAGGTGAAACCTCGGATGGCCTCAAAAAAAACAACCTTAGATATTTTATCGGCAAGGCTGCATTACGCTGGCTATCTGCGGCTGCTATTCTAATTGTCGTGTCACTGAGTCTTCACCTATTCTGGAAGAGTGAATGGCGGCATGACTCGCAATCGGAGGAACAAATTTCTCTGAATAATACTGCTAATACGGTCAGACATATTAAAAATCTTTCCGGTTACTTGAGGGGGTATAATCTGCCGGACCATTCTACAGTTGAATTAGACCCGGGTAGTTCAATCGAGTTTGATCAAGCGGCATTTTTAATGAACAGGTCGGTCAAATTGGTTGGTACCGCTGCTTTCACCGTACACGCCAACAAACAGTATCCGTTCACGGTTGAGTCGGGCGATGTTCAGACCATTGCCACCGGGACTAAGTTTCGGGTGACGACATCAAAAGAAAGGATCCGCGTAAATCTGATTGAAGGAAAAGTCTCTATAAAATACCCAAATAGCGCCCTTGCAGAAGTAAAGCTGAAAGCCGGAGAAGTTTTTCTCTGGAATATTTTTACTCAGCAATATAAGATTGAACATACAGGGAACGCGACCGGTAAACTGAACGCTATTCAACCGAAGAAGACTGTCAGAGGTGATCTCCGGTCTTATGGGGAAATAAATTTTGTGAATGATAGCCTCAGTAAGGTATTTGATATTCTTAGCGCGAGGTATGATATCCCGATAACCTATAAAAAAGATGAAATCGAAGGAATCTACTTTACGGGCAAGGTACTGCCAACCGACCAACTTCAAACAGTGCTGGCATTAATCGCGAACATGAATGGCCTTAGGCTGGAGAAAAAGGATAATCAGATTTTTATTCGTGCTGCCAGCCAGATCCAGATGTTCTCACCCCGCTAAGTGGGCTAAGGGAAAGAACTGTACCAATCTGCGGACGCAGGCAAATGACAGCACGAGGATCGTAAAACCAGAATACTTAAATGAACAGTAAACTGAATACTATGCTTATTTTAACTCGATGGAGAACGTATTTTTTTGTCTTTATACTGTTAACGACTAAATCGACGTTCTTATTTGCACAAACCGGCCAGGTGGTTGTAGGTACCGTTACCACAATGGAAGGAGAACCAATCTCCGGTGTGACTGTGCAGGGAATCAGTTTGGATTCCGCTTACGACAGATCTGCAGTTACCAATGTTCAGGGAATTTTCAGGCTGAGCGGAATACCCGCTGGCGCTCGATTACATATTGCGTTTTCACATATAGGGTACGAACCTTATCAACTGGAGAACTTTGCGGTTAAGGAAGGCGATGGTAACAATGTACTCGTCAGACTTTCACCCGTTTCGGTTGCATTTGATAGTGTTGTTGTATCTGCGCTGAGTGTTCCAAGGGCCGTAAAATCGCTGACCTACAGTCAACAGGGAGTGGATCCGGCTTCACTTAATGAAAACCCGACGCCGAATGTGCTGAGTGCTCTGTCGGGCAAAGTAGCGGGCCTTCAAGTAATTCCCCCCGGATTCAATACGGGATCGGCCAGGATCGTAATACGGGGAAACAGTTCAATTACGGGTAATAACCAGCCTTTGTTTGTTGTTGATGGTGTGCCAATTGACAATGAGCCGGGCGATGCAGGCAGTATTGATTATGGAAATAATGCTGCTGATATAAATCCAGCAGACATCGCTGACATCCAGGTGTTAAAGGGGCCTAACGCATCAGCTCTTTATGGCTCCAGGGCTGCGAATGGCGTTATTCTGATTACGACCAAAAAGGGTCGGTCAACGGACGGCAGGGCGAATATTAGTGCTAGCATTAATTCCATGTTCCAGAAATTATCTGAGTTCCCCGAGTACCAGAATGCTTACGGCGTTGGTACAAGCTTTTACATAGATAATCAATACCGGATCCCCGACGCAACCCGGAACTACAGAAGTTGGGGATCACCAATGCTTGGGCAGCCTTATAATGCAATCAATGGTGAATTAAAACCGTATCTGCCACATCCGGATAACGTCAAGGATTTTTATTCAACAGCAGCGCTGATCACCAGTACAGTTGCTGCAGAAGGAGGCAATAAAAGTACTAACTACAGGCTTTCCTATACCAATGTGAACGGCAATAGCGTGGTAAAGGGTTTTAATTTGTCAAACAGACATAATATAAATTTCCGTCTGCAGAATACATTGAGCAAGGTCTTAAGTTTTGATACAAAGATCAATTATATAAAAGATATTGTTAATAACCGACAATACTCAAATGCCAATGGCAGAAATCCAACTCAGCTTTACGCGCATATGGCACGGAGCACCGAGTTGTCGGAATTGATTCCGTACAAGGACGAAAATACTGGTAAAGAAATCGGAACACACAGGAATTTTAGCAATCCTTATTGGGTCATTAACGAAAATAAAAACAAGGACTCAAAAGACAGGATCATTGCGTTATTCAGTCCTACAATCACCATTTCGAAAGCATTAAAATTCACCGGCCGGTTAGGAACGGATCTTTACTGGTGGGATGGATTCGAGTTTAATAACAAAGGTTCCGTCATTGCGAGCAATCCGGATGGATTTCTGAGGTTATTCAATAGTAAGCAGGAAAATTATAACCTGGAAGGGATTCTGACACTTAATCAAAAGTTGGGTAAGGATTTTTCATTGCTGGTGAATACAGGCGCAACAAGCTTTTCTTCGGGATTTGAGCGTCGTCAGCAACGTGTGAACTCATTGTTGGAGCCAGATAAGATAAATATTTCTAATGCGAAAGAAACTCCGGTGAATGACCAGTACATAAGGCGGAAGAAAATAAACTCAGCCTTTGGTGCAGCTTCTTTGGGATATAAGAATTCCTTATACCTTGATCTTACCGGGCGAAACGACTGGTCATCCACACTACCGGCCAGCCATAATTCCTACTTCTATTGGTCTGCCGGATCAAGCCTTATTTTAACTGATCTGCTAAAAATAAAAAGCAGCACCCTGAGCTATGCAAAGCTAAGGGCATCCTATGCTGTTGTGGGGAATGACACCGATCCATACAGACTTCAGGAGACCTTCACGTTTGATGGTTTTTGGGATGAGACTCCCATTGCTTCACTGTCGACCGTGAGGCCGAACCCGGATCTGAAACCGGAGAAAACAGGCTCTTTTGAAACCGGACTTAACCTTCGGCTATTTAGGAACAGGATTACCCTGGATGCTACTTATTATGATGGGCATACGACAAATCAAATAATAACGGCGCAGTTGCCGGCATCCAGTGGATACAAAACCAGGGTTTACAATGCAGGTAAAATCAGGAACTGGGGCACCGAATTGAGCCTGTCCGGAGAAGTGATCAAAGGAAAGCGTTTTTCCTGGACGACCGGCCTGAACTATAGTAAGAACAACTCCAGGGTGGAGTCACTCGTCGAGGGTGTGCCCCGCTTTCAGCTGAATAATAATTCCAGTTTTATTTATGTTTTCGCTGAAGTAGGAAAACCCTATGGGTATCTAAGAGGCCTGGGCGTGAAGAGGGATGATTTGGGCAGAATGTTAATTGCAGATGGCGGCGGATTGTTAATAAAAGACAATGATAAGGCATTCGGGACCGCACAGCCACGTTGGATCGGAGGGTTTAGTAATACATTTTCTTTCAAGGGATTTGATCTTGGCATATTGATCGATGCAAAAATGGGTGGGATGTTGTACTCGGGTTCCTATTCCAGGATGCTTGTGAATGGCGTAATCGCTGAAACATTGAATGGGCGAGATGATTACTATAAACATGCCATCATATTTGGAGAGTCGGGCTCCGAACTGACAGGAGGCGCCAAATGGGACGCATATTTCCAAAACGGTCAGCCCAATAACCGTTTTATGTCGCCTCAAAACTATGAGTATGCCAGACCGAACTATGCTGAATTCGCCTTGTTCGATGCATCGTATATAAAGCTTAGGGAAGCCTCATTGGGTCATCAGCTTCCTGCGCAGCGCTGGACATCCGGTTATATTAAAAATGCCCGCGTTTCTTTGGTCGGCCGCAATCTGGCCATTCTATACAGGAAAACGCCGAGAGGCATAGATCCAGAATCAACATCAACATCAGGTAATGGCCAGGGTATTGAAAATGGAGCGCTGCCGCCTAATATAATGTACGGAGCTAACCTGATCTTAAATTTTTAAATCTATCCAAATGTTAATGCGAAGAATATTGAATAGCAAAGTTATTTCGGGGATTATCGTATTAGGGTTGCTTTCGTGTACCAGAAATTTTAAGGAAATTAATACAAACCCCAATGATCCGACTATTGTAGATCCAGGTTATTTACTCGCCAAGTCGGTATTGTCCACCATGAATACCTTCGGCGGGGAAATGAACAGGGTTATTTTTTTCAATTACACACAACATTTTTCAGGCTTTCAGGGCGAATTTCAGCGGTACACCTATGCGCCTAATTCCAATGATAATTATTGGAGCAGTACGTTTATTGCCAGCTTGCAACCCGTAAATCAAATTGAGGAAAAATACAGGAGCAAACCCGCTTTTAAAAACAGAGTGCTGATTGCAAGACTCTGGAAAGATTATATTTTTTCAAATGCGGTGGCTGTGTGGGGAGGAATTCCAGTGAATGACGCCTTGACCGGCGAGCCTTCAATTCCTTATACCCGGGAGGAAGATGTCTATTTGTATCTGTTAAAAGATCTAAAGAATATTTATGATTCCATTGATATAAATGGTGATAAATATTCTGCATCGGCAGACAAGATTTACGCCGGTAACCTACTTAGCTGGAAGAAGTTTGCCAACACGCTGAGGCTGAGCCTGGCCGTCAGGATCTCAAATGCCGCGCCTAACGGAAATCCTGAGGTAGCAAGACCCGTTATTCAGGAGATTTATAATGACCGGACCAATACGATAAATTCAAACGCAGAAACAGCGGCCGCTCAATGGGGTGTCAAGAGTGATACCTGGAATCCGTTGTATGACAGAGCCGTCTATAATTTTACAGCGAACCAGGCAACTATACCGGTCCTCGGTGAAACGCTTGTCTATTTTACCAAACCCTATAATGATCCAAGATTGGCCGTTTATGGAAAACCTGCGACACAGGGCCCATACAAGGGAACTTATTTTGGTCAGAATATTGCGTATGGTGGAGGAGGCCAGTTCGCGGGTGGAATTATCAATCCGCACACAGGGTTAAAGCAGGTCGATTACTCACCGATCGGTGACCGGTTTACAAAACCTGATGCTGAGTATATTTTCCTATCCTATGCGCAGAGTTGTTTCCTGAAGGCAGAGATGGCGTTAAAAGGGTGGTGGGGCAATGCCGGCGATGCAGAATCAGAATACTATAAAGGAATTGCAGCTTCCTTTGAACGATATGGCATCAGTGCCGCAAGCCTTAACAGCTATAAGAACGTGCTGGGAATTAAATGGGGGACTGCAAGTGATACGACCGGACATCGGGAGGAATTTATGGATTGGCTTCAGTTGTTTGACAGCTTTGTGGAACCAGGCGACTTTCAGCGGCAAATCGTTATGCAGCATTGGTTAGCTATACCTTTTCAAGGTGTGGATTCCTGGACTTTACAAAGAAGAACCAGAAAATTACTTTTTGAACCTCAGTTTGCTACCTACGACGGCGCATATAAATATTTACCCGAAAGGATAATTTATCCTGCTTCAGAATATCAGACCAATCCTCAGGAGGTGAGTAAAGCGGTCAGCTACCTAAATGGTTCTGACGATCTTTTCACCAAACTCTGGTTTTCATTGCCCGGCACAAAACACCCTTTGTTACCCTAAAAACAAAACAAATGAAAAAGATAAGAATATTATTGCCGTTTATAATTTTAGTGGTCATTACTTCCTGCCAAAAAAGAAATGAATATTTACCACCAACTGGTTTTGTTTATGAAATTCCTGACACACCCAATGATCCAACTATCAAACTGGGAGCTTATTACCAGAGCAAGAATGAGGCCTACTGGACAGCAATCACGGACAGCTCGGTTCTGGGTAAGTATAATTCAGTAAATACCGCGGTATTAAAGCAGCATGATTCATTAGGCGGAAAAGCAGGTTTGGATTTTTTTATTTTTCCCTGGAACGGGACCGCCGACAATGCCCAGCTAAACGCATTTAGTGCTGTGTCGGGGTCTAAAACCAAAATGGTCATCAGTTATAATTTCAGTCACCTCAAAGTATCTGTCAGCGCACCATTGCAGGGAGCTAAGATGACCCAGATGATCAATGAATGCAAGACTTTGGCCAATGATTATTTTGCGAAGGATTTTTATTACAAGATCGGAGGGAAGCCGGTGATTATGCTGACTTCATTGAGCATCCAGAATAATACCGGTACAATCATCGATTTTAAAAGATTACGGGATACACTGAGTTTAGAACTCGGGAAATTGGGTATTAACCCATTTCTACTCGGAGAAATTCCCACCGGATGGATCCCACCCCAGCGTTATTCCGAAGCCATTAAACAGATGGACGCGATAGCTATAACGGATTGGTCAACCGATAATTACGACAGATCCGTGTTCTTTCCATCGTATATCGATATCAGTTGGAAAAACTGGAGCGATTCTGCCAGGAACTGGAATATCGATTTTGTGCCGGTTGTATTTCCCGGCTTTGATGACAGGTTGTCGAATAGCAGAACAAAAAAATTTGTGATGGGCAGAGATGACAAGTTTTATAAGGATTTTTGTAATGTGGCCAAAAGAAATATGGGGAAAAATAAAATGGTGATCATCAATTCATGGAATAATTTTAAGGAAAATACGCATATTGAGCCTTCGGCGACTTACGGAGATAAATATATCCGCGCAACATTTGATAACTTTAAAAAATAAAATATGAACAGAAGGTCGTTTCTGGCGAAGGCAGGTATTTTTTCAGCAGCATTGCCGTTTGGAGCTGAAAACTTCGACTTCAATATTTCTGGAAAAAACGGGTTTAGTTTTATGTTGCTTGGCGATCTGCATTTTGACAAACTGGAACATCATGACATGAAGTATGTCCAGACAAGGTATCCAAACGACATCGTGCAGATAGAAAACTATTCCCGGATTACTAAGGAGAATTTTCCCCTACTGATGAAATTAGTTAGGGAAAAGGGCAGGTCGTTGAATGCAGATTTTTATCTGCAATTAGGTGATTTTGTGGAGGGATTATGTGGCTCAGCGGAACTGGCTAATAAACAAGTTACCGAGTTTATTGATTATGTACGTGAACTAAAATTACGACGTCCATTTGCTGTTGTAAAAGGGAATCATGATATTACCGGCGAGGGTGCACCACTCGTGTATGATAAGAAGGTAATCCCCTGGCAGAGGAATGAGAATAAAAAAGCAGACGTCTTTAAAGCCAATGCGACTTTTGTTCACAAAAATGCGCGGTTTCTGATTTTTGATTGTTACGATGCGGCAGAAAGCCTTGAATGGGCGAAAGGTATACTGGAAAAAAATAAACAAAAACTCGTATTTTTTTGTCTGCATCAGCCCGTTGTGCCTTATAATGCAAGGTCAAACTGGCATATTTTCGCCAGGCCGGAGGATGTTGCAAAGAGAAACGAACTGTTAGGACTTCTAGGGAAACATCGGGCTATCGTATTAACAGCTCATTTGCATAAAACATCGATTGTTAGGCGGGATACTCCTGAAGGGAGTTTTGTACAGCTTGCCATTGGAAGTGTTGTTTCCCGCCCCGATGACAAGATAAAACATGAGCTTTCCGGAGTAAATAATTATACCTCCCGACTTACGGAGTTGGAGCCCGGCTTTTCTCCAGCGAGCCTCGAAGAAAGAAAGAAGCTGTTGGCGGAAGAGAAGCCTTTCATTAGTCATTTTGAATACGCGGACTTTTGCGGCTACGCTACAATGAGTATCGACGAAGCCGATACCGTGAGTATAAGCATCTATCCAAACGTCGATAGGAATCCCTGGAAGACGATAAATATTACAGAATTATTGAAAGGTCAGGCAGTAAGAGCAATTAATTAACTCAGGGCGCCTGAAAAGGATTAGGGTTTTTAGCAAAGCCGATGAGCTTAAAACCAGAAGATCGATAAAACGTATGTTGACTGTCAGGCGGAGGCACAATGGTGCTGGTTAGTGAAAGCTGACGGCATTAAGCGTAGAAAGCCCGCGCCCATTGTGTTACGTTTAACCCTTCTCAAGTTGTCTTTTAAACCTCACAATCAGATTTCTTATCCCCAACGTCATAGATGACGCGGCGACAAAGGGAAATGTAAGCTGGATAAGATTATACCGCAACATGATCAGGCTAATGACGAGAGATAAGAGGACCGAAACAATTACCCAAAGGCCATCTTTGGTCCGGCCGCCCGCGAAAGCAATAGAACATAATACGGCATTAAAGCTAAGCAGCCCGGCGTTGATATCCGGGACAGGAGTCGAAAAATACCATGCTCCAATACCGCTGAGCAGGCCACCGGCAAGCCCGTACAGCGCAGCGATGGGGGTGTTGACGAATACCGCAGTAAAAAAAATGGCTCCTGAAATTAAACTCCCCTGAAATATGACCTGGCCGAAGCCTCTTATTGCAAAAGTAAAATGATCAATAGCACCTGTAAGGGTTGAGGGTTCCTGCGAAGCAAATGGAAGTGAATAATATTTCGACAAGAACAAAATCAACCAGGTAACTAATACAAACGGAAGCGTGAATACGGGTATTTTTCTTTTGATGAAAAAATGCTGAATGATGGCTGCGAGGGCAGAACCAGCTATAATAAAGATCCATACGATAAGAACGGGTTTCAGAAAAAGGATCAGCGCAACGCCGGTCAGTGCTGCGCTAAAGCCGTAAAGCCCCTGATTGATTTCAGTTGTAGGATATTTCAATAAGCGGGCTGTCATTGTCCCGAAGATGGTAGCTACCAAAGCTGCAAGCCCCATGGTCCCAGAGCCATAAAAGATACCTATCAGGAACAACAATCCTGTAACAGCATTTTCCTGGAGCATGATTTGACCAAGTCCTTTTAAGACCTGCGTAATGATTGTTGGGCGGGCGCGATTGATTCTGTTTGTTAACGCAAAAGGCATACTTACCGAACTTTGGGTGATTTGAGTTTCCATCCAAATTAATGCACCCGCGATTTTGTTTTTTGTTTTTGCCGGTTTGCTGTATCATTAAAAAGCAACGGTGTAAACTGAAGCATGTATTTTCTCCAATTGCTCCAGATATGCCCGCGGGATGATTCAACGTATGTATAAGGGAAATGAAGCGAGTCCAGTTTCGCTCTGAATTGCTTCAGGGATTCGTACAAGAAGTCCGTCTTACCAATCGCGATCCAATATTGTTTAAAACCTTTATTTTTCTGCACCTTTAATTTTTCATCGATATTGCGGTACGCCGGGAAACTTTTGTCCAATCTGTCAGTCCCGGTAGCAGCAGAGAATAACCCAACATAATCAAACAAGTCCGGGTGATTGGCAGAAATGAGAAAGGAATGAAAGCCACCCATCGAAAGGCCAGCAATGGCGCGTTGCGATTTTAGGGCTTTGGTCCGGAAGCGCGTATCGACAAACTTAACAATCTCACCGAAGGACTGCTCATAGGAACCCTCCAGGAAGTGGGGCAGGAGATGGCTCATGGCCGGGTGATAATTTAAGTTCTCAGGTGTTTCGCCGGGAGCAGCCTGTTTTGATGGATTTCCATTTGGCATGACGACAATCATCGGAACGATCCTTTTTTCCTCGATGAGATTGTCGAGAATTCTCGCTGTTGCTCCTAAGGTAATCCAGGCCTCCTCATCTCCGCCGCTGCCGTGCAGCAGGTAAAGTACGGGAAATCTCTCTTTACTGGTTTCATATCCAGGTGGTGTGTAAATGGTGATGCGGCGATCCTTCTTATATTCGGCAGACGGGTACCAGGTCCGGATTACACTACCGTGTGGCACATCCTTTACGGAATAATAGTCCCCGTCTCCGCCAGGGGTGATCACCTCACTAAATAGGTTGCCCACGTCGCGTATGGAGAAGGAGTTCAGGGGGTCGAGCATTTGAACGCTGTCCACCCTGAATGTGTACAGGTACAGATCGGACGGCAAGGCAGGCGTGGTGAATTTCCACACTCCCTGGTCATCTTTCTCCATTCTTCCGAAACCCCCGTTCGCCTCCCAATCACCTTTTATGGTCACCACTTTGGCCAGCGGTGCGTAGAGTCTGAAGGATATGGAATTGTCGGGGTTCACCTGTGGTGATAACAAATTTCCCTGTTTAAAACCCACATTTTGCTGCGCCACCAGAGTGGCACAGGTAAGTGTTAATAAAATAGCGGTGAATATATACGATCTCATAAATGAAGGATTTCGGCATGAATCATCAAAATGTATTTTTTATAATTTTCCAAAGGAGTATGAGACTATTTGTGGGCGTTCGCCCGGAACACGAGTTTTTGAGACTAAATTTAACGAAAATTACCATAATTTAAATTAAATATGATCATTAGGCATCAGAAATATTACAGGAATAATCTTTTCTATATACTGACATTGCTGTCCGTATATAGCTGCACTATGAAGCCAGGACATAAACATAATACCTGGAGCAGTTATCTTGGCGATAAATCAGTAAGCCATTATTCTTCGCTTCATGAAATTGACACCAACAATGTGCAACAATTAAAAGTCGCCTGGATCTATCATACCGGAGATACCAATAGTGCTGTAAAGCAACAAATACAATGCAATCCTATTATTGTTGAGGGTGTGTTATATGCCACTTCCCCCCAATTGAAGCTTTTTGCTTTAAAGGCTGCCACAGGCGAACCTATATGGATGTTTGATCCGTTTGCCGATCCTTCAAAAACAAAAAAGGAAGTAAATGTGAACCGGGGTGTCACTTATTGGTCAGATGGCAAGGATAAGCGTATTTTTTACACGGCAGGTTCATTTCTATATGCTGTGGAAGCAGCGACAGGAAGATTAATTTCTTCATTTGGCAGTGGCGGAAAAGTTGACCTTCACGATGGATTGGACCGTGATGTGACGAACCTTTATGTAGTTTCCACTTCCCCCGGTATTATTTATAAAGACCTGCTGATACTGGGAACGCGGGTAGCCGAAGGGGGTGACGCGGCGCCCGGTCATATCCGAGCTTATGATGTTCATACCGGCAGGCGTAAATGGATATTTCATACTATTCCGCATCCGGGAGAATTCGGCTATGATACCTGGGGAAATAAAGAAGCCTGGAAATATACCGGTGGCGCCAACTGTTGGGCGGGGATGAGTCTTGATGAGAGACGGGGAGTGGTTTACATTGCTACCGGCTCGTCAACTTTTGATTTTTATGGAGGATTACGTAAAGGAGAAAACCTTTTTTCCAATTGTGTTGTTGCGCTCAAAGCAGCCACGGGGAAATATATCTGGCATTTTCAGACTGTTCATCACGATTTGTGGGATAGAGATCTTCCTGCGCCTCCCAACCTGGTGACTATTACACGTAATGAAAAACAAATTGATGCTGTTGCCCAAATCACCAAAACAGGATATGTTTTTGTATTAGACAGAGATAATGGGAAGCACTTGTTTCCGGTTCGTGAAATGCCGGTACCCGATAGCTCAACACTTTTCGGGGAACAACCATGGCCTACACAACCGGTACCGGAATTACCAAAACCCTTTGCCTTACAATTTTTCTCGAAAGGAAATATAAATACGATTGTTCCCAAATCTTCCCAGGACGAAGTCCGGAAAAAGATAGCTGAATTGGAAACCGGTAAAATGTTTTTACCCCCATCTGAAAAGGGAACCGTTCTGCTGCCTGGCTTTGATGGTGGTGGAGAATGGGGGGGCGCCGCTTTTGATCCGGCAACTGGATATTTATATGTGAATGCCAACCAGGTCCCCTGGACATTGACCATGGTTAAGGCCAATGCAACAGACAAAAAACCGCAGGAAACGGTGGCTGAACATGGCAGGGCAGTATATGTGAATAGTTGCATGACTTGTCATGGCAAAAACAGAGAAGGGAGTGGGAGCTATCCCATCCTGCAAAACATTAGCAAAAAATATAGCGCTACACAGTTATCTGAGATCATCAATAATGGGCGACGGATGATGCCGTCTTTTAAACAAATTTCTGAGGATGATAAAAAAGCACTGCTCACATTTCTCCTTGATTTGAAAAAGGAGGGGAGAGGCCAATTTATCGCTTCTGAGAATAAAGAAGTGATCAGTAGAACGGAAAAATCGCCCTTTGTGCCTTATACAATGACGGGTTATAATAAACTGCGTACACGTGAAGGATATCCTGCTAACCAGCCTCCGTGGGGAACATTAACGGCTATCAATCTGAATACAGGAGAGACCATGTGGCACAATCCTTTGGGAGAATACGCCGAATTAACTAAAAAGGGAATTCCGGTAACTGGTACCGAAAATTATGGAGGGGCCGTTGTAACGAAGGGAGGATTACTTTTTATTGCCGCAACTTTAGACGGGAAATTGAGGGCATTTAATAAGAGAACCGGCAAACTTCTATGGGAGACATCACTGCCCGCTGCTGGGTTTGCTACTCCTTCAACCTATGAAGTAAATGGAAAGCAATACCTGGTTATTGCCTGTGGCGGTGGAAAACTGGATGTTCCATCAGGAGATAGTTACGTTGCGTTTAGTTTGGAAAATACAGAATAAGAATTCTTTAAAAATTATGTATATTAATTAATTGTTGTATGCATTACACGGGCATTTCTCAAAGGAGGATTTTCAAGCACTAAAAATTTATACGGCCGGTTAAGGGCCTCTTGTGAAATCTTAAAATATGTGGCTAACTTCCCGATGACTACTTTGGAAAGTCCTTTTTTATAATTCAGTATGTCTGAAATATATCCCTTACTTATCTCTAAAACTGGTACCAGATCTTTAGGTTTAAGATTCTTTTCGTTCATAAGGGATCGCAGGAGCTGTATGGGGTCCAGCTCTTTGAAGGAGTTATGTGCTTCATCTCATTTTTCGACAAGGAGGGTAAGTAAGGCAATTTCATCCTTTGTATCCCGGTCTTTGCTACAGGAAAACACCAATTGCTCCAATGCGTCACCGTAATTCCTGTATTGAGCCTTACTGGTAATTACTTTGTATTTGAAGGTTGCCATAACTAATTCTCTTATCAGGTGAACTTTCATGGTGAAGATACGTTTTTTTTATTCAAAAGTTCGCATTTAAAGAACTCGTAGATTTTTCGGCATAACTGAAAAAGCATAGCTATTTGTCTTTGCCTATTTTAAAAAAATTGCTATTTAATGGATTCTCCCCCTTTGAACATATGGGTCAGGGATTGACATTTGCGGAATGTGATAAAAAGCTCATTAATACCCTAAAAAGAATGGAAATTTCTTCTCTTTGCCTCAAAGATTCAATTGAATACTTGGGATCAGAGTCCCTTCCTATATACGTAACTTCTGAATGGTTGAAGAATTATATTTCCTCTAATTCTGGCAGGTATTTGAGTGGAGACAATTATTAGGATTTAGCGTATTTCAAAAAAATCATTGCAAAGCCAGCTTTTGAAAGTTATATGCCTCAATATATTGAAGCCAGGTTCTCAAGTGTCTATTAATGTAGCACCAAAAAATTAAAGAAGTGCGAGGTTCATGGATATGGTAATTGCTTCGCTCATATTGTTTACGTTTAGCTTATTGAAAATGGATCTTTTACGAAATTTTATTGCTGCCAGCGTCAAAAATGACCTTTCCGCAATCTCCTCAGATGTCAAACCTTGAGCTGATAAAATAAGGACTTCCCGTTCTCCTTTTGTTAATTTAATAGTTTTTACTTGAGTCCATTCATTTGTTGAAAGGTTTAATTCAAAAGACTTATTTAACTTCACACTTTTAAAGCGGACATTGCCAGATTTGGTGTTCGCAGATACTGAAACAATGCAAAGTGCTATCCATGGATTTCCGTGTTTGTCCAGGAGAAGAGGTTTGAGCTTGTGGTTAACAAGTGTATGCTTTCCTCCAGGCTGGATTAAGTGAAAATCGTAGGAAATTGCAAATTTCAACCTGTCCTCCATTAAAATTTTGCCAAAAAAGGAAAAACCTGCTTCATTGATTTTTAAAAGCATTTCTAAATCCTCAGTAGGGACATTTTTTAGATAAAACAGGTAACCATCTTTTAAAACAGATTCAGGTTTTAATCCACAAAGGAAAATGGGATTACTTGAGACGTATAAAAACCCCCTTTTATAATAATCAATGAGATAAATTGATTGGTACGTTATTGCACTAAGCGCCTCTGCAAAATGAATGTAGGGCAGGGTTCTTTGATAGTCCTCATCAGAAAATTCTTCGCTTAGGTGCACCGGCCTAAAGAAGTCACTAACTGATATTTTCATCGTTGGTTTAATTTATTTATTTTGGTTAATGGGAAGCGGCTTTCATTCATCTGAAAATAAACAATTCCCAAATTACTTAGCTAATTGAATTTACTAAAAAGTTAACGATTACAAAATATATAAAAAGAAAATGTATTTAAATCATTGTTTATCACAGTGTTGTGGTTTTATTTTCCACAAAAATAAAATTCAGAACCTTTTGCTTCCAATATTTCAGTCACTGCCAAAAATTTAATTGAATTATATGCTTCATGCAATAGGAGGTATATTGTCGTTTTAAACCGGTATCAAATGTGAAAAATGTTCTATTCTAAAGGATAGTTTTTTAAAGGAATTTGACAAAATATTTTTTTTTCAGCAAAACGTGATTTAGCTTTTCATCGAATTTGGAAGTAGCCTTGCAGTAGTATTAATATCCGGAAGGTGATTTGTCTTAACCCCTTGTAAACAGGACGGAGTTTTCGAAACGGTTTGCTACTGATTGCTCGTTGCTCCGGTCACCAGTCAGGCAAGGGTAAGTTGGTCCACTGTACTTTTAAAGAATCTAGGAACTACCGCATATATAAATTCAGATGTTCGTAATTAACTTAATTCTGGCGATATTTCTGGAGCGATGACAGAGTAGTCAGTATAATGTCCTCGAAATGCATTGAATTTTGTTACAAATGCCGTTACTTGAGCCAATAATTACCCGAATAGAGGTTTCCTCTGAACTGACCATTAAATCTTAATGAATGCCACGAATAGCTACGTACTGCTTACTTCTTTTCGTTTCAAGCTCATACTGTTTCGCTCAGAACAGCGTGTACTTAGTAGGGCAGGTTAAAGATTCTATCCAACCAATTCCTTATCCCACCATTACAGTATACAAGGATTCAGTGTTCATTCAAAGACAAATTGGTGATAGCGTTGGACGTTTCAGCTTCAGGTTATCTACTGGAACATATATGCTACAGGCTAGCTCAATTGGCCATCGCTCATATCTTAAAAATATTAGTGCATTAGATAGCTTATACTTAGAAATAATATTAACCGATACAACCACTCTGCTGGCAGGTGTAACGGTGACTGCGCAGAAAAAGCTGATAGAGTATAAAGTGGATCGTATTGTTTTTAACGTAGAAAACAGTATTTACAGCAGAGGGTTAGACGTTGTAGATTTGCTGCGAGAAACACCGAGAGTAGAAGTAACTGACGACGGGAGTATTAAAATGATTGGCAAAAGTGACTTGAGGGTAATGATTGATGGAAGACCTTTAAATCTCAGCGAAAATGATGTGAAACAACGGTTAAAGGCTCTTCGATCCGATGATATTGCGAAAATTGAGGTAATTTCCATTCCTCCCGCCAACTACAGCGCACAAGGGAATAGCGGCTATATCAACATCGTATTGAAAAAGAATCCAAACCTGGGCTGGCAAGGATCAATCAACATAGCTTACCTACAAAGGTCTTATCCGTCCTTCTCCGAAGCAACAACCATAAATTATAAATCTAAGTTCTTTGAAGCAACCATTAGCATATCGAATGACAACAGTAAATTGGAAAATATCCAGAACACACAATTTAAATTTAGCGAAAGGGATTTAAATATCTCTCGCCACTCCCTACGAAACGAACACACTTCTTCCGTGAACAGCATTCTTAAATGGAAACCTATCCAAAAGTTAGAAACAGGACTAGTGCTGGATTATAGTTATCGAAAAGCATCAAATAACGATATTGAGAACAGCACATATAGTCATTATGCTTCATCGACTATCGATTCGATGATGCATTCCCCTTCTCAAATTCGAGAAAAACCATTGGGTAAAGGGTTGTCCGCATATATCGATTATCGACTGGATGACAAAGGTAAAAAATTGTCGCTGACTTATAACCTCTCTGAAAACACAAATGACTTGAACAAACTGGTCTCTTCTGAAATTACGACGTCCTCTGCAAGGTCAAAAATATCTCAATTTTTCGGCAACTCTAACTATAACATTAATTCGGTCATGGCAGATGCGGAATTGCCGACTTCCTTTTCTAAGATTGAAACAGGTATGAGCTATACTCAAATCAAAAATTACAGTGCGCTGGAAACTTATAACAAAATAGGCGGTCAAAATGTATATGACTCTTCAATAAGTAACCGCTTCCGTTACACAGAGAAAACGCCAGCTTTATATATTTCTGCCAATAAGAATATAGGTGATAAATGGGCGGTAAAAGTGGGATTTCGCTATGAGTATACGGGTTTAAAAGGAGTTTCTCCTACATTATCCCTGACTAATAAAGACAATTATGGTAATATTTTCCCAAGCCTGTTTGTGCTTTACAATATAAGCAAAAATCATGTTCTCAACCTCGCATATGCCAGGCGGATTGAAAGACCCGGTTTTAATGATCTGAATCCATTTCGTTATTATTCAAGTGCATATAGCTATGTGTCAGGGAACGCCTATCTTTTGCCGTCCTTTACCAATAATGTTGACATAGGTTATACGTATAAGAATAATTTAGCCTTGTACCTTTCTTACGTGCAGTTATCCGATGGCATCGACTATGTTGCCCTTATTCATCCTGATGGTACTAATAGTGTGACTCCTGAAAATTATGTCAATCAACGTCGCTACGTAATGAATTTGAGCTATACGCTCAAATTCACTGAGCGATGGAACTTATACGGCAGTGCAACCACTTTCTATGCCAATAGCCGATCTGAACGTCCTGACTTACACGTGCTTCCTAATAAAGGCTTTGGGGCAACATGTTATATTCGCAATAGCGTTGCACTTAACAAAAAGAATACAGCTTTTTGGCAAACTTCATATTACCAATCTTTTCCTTCCATGGATGGATTTAACGAGAAAGAGGCTTTTGCTTACTTCAGCAGTAATGTTAGATTCTCCATCGCTAAGGATCTCATCCAGATTATGGTATCCGCCTTGGACATTTTCAAGCAGAACTATACGGTCACAAAGCGCCATTACTCAGATTACGTCGTTGAAAACTATTTTAATGCAAAACTGCAAAACTTTCGGATATCTGTGAATCTAAATCTTGGTAACAGCAAGGTTTCCCGTATATCGCGGGATACTAAAAATACGGATCGGTTTCGGGCTATGTGACGGAGGTGTATTTATATCACTCATTATTTGGCCTAGTATAATAGGAGAACGCTCCAGCCTTTAAGAGAGCCATTTATTAAAAATTAAACGACCAGCCATGAAACTGAACAAGTTTGTATTGGAAAAAATGCCGGTTGCAGAAATGAATGCAATTAAAGCCGGCTCGGGCAGTTGTAAGTCCGATTCTATAATTTAAGCGGCTACTGAATATGGAGGAGGTCAAATTATTTTTTAACTAAAAAACAAATGACATGGGAAAGCGTAATTTTTTATTAACTGCGGGAATAATGCTGTTAGCCCATTTTTCTCAAGCGCAGTCTAACAATTCCACAGCACAAGCGAATAAAGCAAATGAACAAAGGGTGAGTTTGGCCAAGCAGCAAGAGGTTATTCAAAAAAAAAAGAAGTGGTCGGGGAAGCAAGAATTACCAACAAACGAGCAAAAGTCTTTACTGCAGGCGCAAGAAACCCAGGAACAGAAGCAAAAAGACATGTCCATAGAACAGCAGCGGGTGGTGAACTCACTAAAAGATGCGCTTATTAAGGACGGCTTCATTAAACCTGGTGCCAAGTATTCATTTGAATTAAATAATCGGGAGCTTATCATTAATGGAGTGAAGCAGTCCGAAGACGTTCATAAAAAGTACATTAATTTAATCAATGAAAAGCGGAAAATTCCATTCGGTGAAAAAGAGCAATGGAATATACAGGACAGTTAGTTGAATTTGACCTCTTCCCGAAAAACCGTAGCATTAAAAGTAGAAAATTGGGGCAATATTTATAATTTGAAAAAGAAATATTGCACATGAAAAAGTCAAAGTTTACAGAAGCACAGATTGTGTTTGTAATCAGGCAATCTGAGCAAGGAGTAAGGGCTGTGGAAGTTTGTCGGAAGATGGGCATTTCAGACGCAAACGTCTCAGGCGCAATAAAGCGGGTGCGTATAGTATAGAACTTCCTGATAACAACAGCTTACACGCATGTTGGTCGATGGATTTTGTCAGCGATGCGCTCTTGACGGCAGGAGATTTAAGGCATTAACTATTTGACAATTAGTATTTTAGGACTACGACTGAGAGCTATTATCGCGTGTTCTGAAATAAATATTGTACAAGATATTGTACAATTTTGTTTTTTTACTATTTTTGTATGCATGATAACAACCTATTCAGATTTCAGGCAGAAATTAAAGGGGTACCTGGATGAGGTCTTTAATAGCCATCGCCCCTTATATGTAACCCGTACCAAAGGCGAGAATATTGTCGTGCTTTCAGAATCAGATTATGAAAGCATCATGGAAACTTTTTATCTGTTAAAGTCCGCAAAAAATGCTGAGCGTCTTCAGAGAGCCGTGGATCAATATGAAAAAGGCAATGGCCAGGAAAGAAAACTCATCGAGGAATGAAAATAGTTTTTATGGACGATGCCTTGGAAGACTATTTGTACTGGCAGCAAGCAGATAAATCCATGCTTAAAAAAATCAATGGGTTGATTAAAGAAATAACCCGTACCCCATTTCAGGGAACAGGTAAACCAGAAGCACTCAGGGAAAACTTATCCGGTTTCTTGTCCCGCCGTATTAATTTGGAGCACAGGCTGGTTTATACAGTCGAAAATGAATCAGTGATAATTCTTCAATGCCGTTATCATTATTGAAGCATATAAGCAAAAAATCCCTACTCAAGGTACAAAAAAAACAAAAACAAGAGAGTAACAAAAAGGAGTACTTGGAATTATAATTCCATGGAACCCTTGCCAGGATTGATTTGCTAGGATTTGATAAAAATAAAAAACCCCCTAAAAAGGGGGCGTGGTGCCCGGAACAGGAATCGAACCTGCACTCCATTGCTGAAATCAGATTTTGAGTCTGACGCGTCTACCAATTCCGCCATCCGGGCATTCAAATAATTCCTCGCCGCTCTCGTTGGCATGCAAATAGTTCTTTGCCAGTCACAACGACGATGAAACGGGGTGCAATATTACAAAGTTTAGGCGTAAAAGAATGATGTAAGCAGGCAATTATTTTTGCGAGCAACGTTTGCGATGCAAAGTTACTTACAACAGGATTTTTTCGGCAAAAGCCAATCCGACAAAATTTTCCATATCTTTCTGGTCAGGTCTTTCATCATTCCCTGGTTTATCAATAAGTGATTCTTACAACTGGTAACAACAAAAAGCCAGGGTTGTTTGCAAATATTCAAAAATGACAAAAATCGGATTGGTCCGGGAACTAAAAACTCCGGTGGATAACCGCGTAGCACTCACACCCAGGCAGTGCCGGTGGCTGCTGGCCCGCTACCCCGGTCTGGAAATAAGTGTACAGCCTTCACCCTACCGGTGTTTCGATGATGATGAATACCGCCTGGCGGGAGCACAGGTGTCAGAAGACCTGGAACCCTGTGATTTCCTGCTGGGGATCAAGGAACGTCCCCCGGAATCTCTTATTCCAGAGAAAACCTACCTATTCTTTTCACACACCCGGAAAAAACAATCGCAAAACCGTGCCATGTTGCAGGAGATCTTAAACAAAAAAATCAGGCTCATCGACTTTGAATGCATGGAGTTTGGAGACGGACAGCGGATCATTGGTTTTGGATTTTTCGCGGGTATCGTTGGCGCTCACAACGGAATCATGGCCTGGGGAAACCGATCTGGGCTTTTTCAACTTGAGAGGGTTTACCGGCAGCGAAGCTTCAAAGAACTGATCCATACCTATTTTGGGCTAAGACTTCCCGCGATCAAAATTGCCGCCACCGGAAGCGGTCGTGTTGCCCACGGACTGATCGAGATCATGAACCTGATGGGGATCCTGGAAGTGGAACCCGATGAATACCTTAAACGGGGCTATCCTTACGCGGTCTATACCCGGCTGAATGGCGCCGACCTGTTTGAACCTAAAATGACCACTAATCAATCAGGCCAGTATAGCCGCGACGATTTTCACCTGAATCCCGGAAACTACCGCAGTAAATTTTTACCGTACACTTTCCAAACCGATATTTTAATGAATGGCCTGTATTGGGAAGCCGGCGCGCCGCGGTTTTTCGAACCCGAGGATATCAGAGACCCGGGCTTTCGTATCCGGACTATTTCAGATGTGGCAGACGACAAGGGAGGAGCTGTTCCAATCAATCTCGGACCAGCCAGCATCGAAGATCCTGTTTACGGTGTGGATAGGCAAACCCTGCAAAAAACGGAACCCTACCTCGAAAGTTCAATTGACGTCGTCGCTGTGGATAACCTGCCCAATGAACTGCCCCGGGATGCCAGCCGGTATTTTGGCGAACAACTGATCAAGTACGTCCTCGATGAATTATTTATAACAAACAGCGTGATGATCGACAAAGCCACCGTCGCCCGCGACGGAAGACTGGGAGCGAATTTTCAACATCTCCGGGATTGGGTTGTTGAAAAGTGAATAAAACCAAGTCGCGCCCAAGTTCAATGGATTGCGCTGATTCTAATGATGCAAAATTAAATCAGCACAACTTTTGAGCAAGATAAACGTTATAGTATATTAGATTAATAATGTGATTAATAGCATTTTATTACATCTATCTAAATAATAATTGTATAAATATATCGACGTGTTTTAGAACTGAATCGTGCCTCCCCGGCTTAATATTTGTTCATAAACAATATCCACAAATCTGACCGATCTTTATTATCCACATTTTAAGGGAGTGAAGTCCGGAATTGTGTATAAATGGATTTTCCGGTCTGGCTGTCGATTATTTATATTCGCTTTTCCAAATTAAAGAGGATTCATAGTGAGATTAAAAAGTCTGGAAATAAAAGGATTTAAAAGTTTTGCCGATAAAACGGTCGTAAATTTTGATGAAAACATCACCGGAATAGTAGGTCCGAACGGCTGCGGTAAGTCTAATATCGTGGATAGTATCCGTTGGGTGATTGGGGAGCAAAAGATCAGCCAACTAAGAAGTGAAAACCTCGACAGCCTGGTGTTTAACGGCTCCAAAACCAGGTCGGCCAGCGGACTGGCTGAAGTTAGCCTCACCTTTGAAAACACCAAGAACCTATTGCCAACGGAATTCAGCAATGTGCGCATCACCCGTAAATTTTATAAAAGCGGGGAAAGTGAGTACCGACTGAACGACGTCCAGTGTCGCCTCAAAGATATCCAGAACCTATTTCTCGACACTGGGATCAGCACCGATTCCTATGCCATTATTGAACTGGGCATGGTGGACGACCTGATCAAGGATAAGGACAACAGCCGCCGCCGGATGCTGGAGCAGGCCGCGGGGATTTCCATTTATAAAACCAGGAAAAAAGAGGCCAAGTCCAAATTGGACGCTACCGAAATGGACCTGAACCGGATCGAAGACCTTCTTTTTGAGATCCATAACCAACTGAAAACCCTCGAGAGTCAGGCTAAAAAAGCGGAGAAATACCACGAGATCAAGAAGGACTATCGGGCCATCAGCATCGAACTGGCTAAAGCAGCCCTCGAAGGATTTAATTTGACCTATAGGGAACTGACGCAACAGCAGGAATCGGAAACAGACAAGACCGTCCGACTGGAAGCTGAAATTGCATCCGAAGAGGCGGCAGTTGAGCAGGAGAAGCTGGTTTTTATTGAAAAAGAACGAGCCCTCCAGGGAATGCAGCACGCATTTAATGAACTGGAACAGAAAGTGAGAACGGGGCATGGCGATAAAAACCTCGCTGCGCAAAGGCTTCAGTATCTGAAAGAAAAGGAGCATAACCTCAATGAATTCTTGAGTAAGAGCGATGCACAGGTGAAGGGGATCGAAGACAGCATTGCGTTTACAACAACACAAATTGAAGAGGAAGAACTTTCGTTCCAGGGTCTTACCGAAAAACTGGAAAACCTTAGACTGGATACGACATCAAAAAAAGAGAGTTTAGAAGGGAGAAGGCTCGAACTTAATAACCAGCGAATGGAACATCAGCAGGTTCAGCGCGACCAGTTCGAGGTTGAAAAGAAAGTTGCAGTTGCTGATACCTCCATTCAGAATACCAGCCGCGCTATCCGGCAACTTGAAGAAGACAGGGCACAACGGGAAGAGCAGTTTCAGAAACTTGAACTCGAGCGGAAGGAAAAAGAACGCGAGCTGGCTGAGCAGCAGTTGTCGCTGGAACAACTGCAGGAGCATGACGAACGAACCAGGGAACAGATCCTGCAGACGCAAGGCTTGCTGGAAGAGCTACGGAATGAACTGGCTGGTGAAACCCGGAAGCTTGATGCAAAGAAAAACGAACACGACCTCCTCAAAAGTATGATCGATTCGATGGAGGGATATCCCGATAGCGTAAAATTTCTGCATAAAAACAAAGACTGGGATCACCAGGCGCCCATCCTGTCGGATATTCTCTATGTGAAGGAAGAATACCGGACCGCACTGGAAAATGTGCTGGAGCCATATCTGAGTTACTATGTGGTCGAAGATTTGCAAACCGGCCTGGAGGCTGTGCACTTGCTGGATAATAATAAAAAGGGAAAAGCGAACTTTTTCCTGCTCAATAAAATCGGGGAAATTGCCAGTCAGTCCGAACATGCGCTGAATGGAGCCATCCCGGCTATGAGCGTAGTTGAGGTAGATGATAAATACCGTAACCTCGCTCGTCACCTGTTGGGGAATGTCTATATCGCGGATGGCGAAGAGGCATTGGAAAATGCCAATGGTAATGTGGTGATCGAGAAGAACGGAAAATACGTAAAAGGTAAATTTACCTTGACCGGCGGCAGCGTTGGACTGATCGAAGGAAAGAAAATCGGCAGGGCCAAAAACCTGGAGAAATTACAGGCAGAAATCAGTAAACAGGAAAAAATTGTGAGGGAGCTCCAGGCCGAAATTCAGAAAAGACATAATGAAGTGATCGCCTTCAATGAGGATCTTCGCGAAAATGCCATCCGCGAACTGGGAAAATCTATCCAGCAACTTTCGAACCAGGTATTCACCCTGCAAAATAAATTGGAGAACATCCAGAGCCAGCAAAATAGCTCGGCAGCCCGCCTCTCGGAACTGAATACACAACTGGAGAACATTCAGGGAAATATCGAAGAGTCACGTCAACAATTAGTTAACTTAAGTGAAATATATCAACTTAGTATCAATAAGTTAAATGAAATTGATCAATTCTTCAAAGAAGCTGAAGCCGACTTTGCAAAATCCACACAAGCATTCAACGAGTTCAATCTTCATGTAACCCGGCAACAGAGCAAGATCAATGCGTTGCGCCAGGAGTTGGGATTCAAAGAGAATCAGTTGAAGGATCTGAAGACTCAGGTCGAGCAGAGCGCGCTGCAATTATCAGATACCGCGCGGGATATTCAGGACGCTGCTACTTCACTTCAAACGCTCGAAGAGACGCTCTTACAATTGATGAGGTCCAGGGAGGACGACAAGAAAAATCTTGACGAAGCAGATCAGGCCTATTACAATTTCAGGAACCGGCTCAATGAAAAAGAAAGTGAGCTCAGGCTGAAGACCCGCGAGAAAGAGCAGGTTGAGCATTTGCTGGCAGCCATCAAGGATCGCCTCAACGAACTAAAATTAAAGCTGGCAGGTACCCGGGAAAGACTGGATGTGGAGTTCCGGATAAAGCTCGACGATATCCTCGATGAAGAGCGTACCTCCGAGACGCCGTTGGAAGACCTGCAGGAAAAGGCAGATCGCCTGAAGAAAAGACTGGAGAATTTGGGAGAAGTGAACCCTACCGCCATCGAGGCATTTACCGAAATGAAAAAACGGTACGAGTTTATTGTCGAGCAGAAGAATGACCTGGTCAATGCAAAAGAGAGTCTCCTGAAGACAATTGAAGAAGTGGAATCGACGGCAAATCAGAAGTTCCTTGAAACATTTAACTTGGTGAGAGACAACTTCCAACAAGTGTTTAAGTCATTATTTACTGAAGATGACCAATGTGATCTGATCCTGGAGAATCCGGAAAATCTGGCCGAGACGGGCATAGATGTAATTGCGAAACCAAAGGGTAAGAGACCGACTTCGCTCACTCAGCTTAGCGGGGGAGAGCGGACGCTCACGGCTACGGCTTTATTGTTCGCTATTTACCTGATCAAGCCGGCGCCTTTCTGTATCCTCGACGAAGTGGACGCACCGCTGGATGATGCCAATGTGGGGAAGTTCACCAATATGATCCGTCAGTTTAGCGACAACTCCCAGTTTATCATTGTTACCCACAACAAGACGACCATGAGCACGGTGGACGTGATCTACGGGGTCACCATGCAGGAGCCCGGTGTGAGTAAGTTGGTCAGTGTGGATTTCAGGAGCCTGACCGCAAGTCAAAACTGATTCAAACTAAATCGCCAGGCGGTTTACTTTTTCGGATTCCGGAACTCTTTATATTTCTCATTTACATAAAGAGTCAGACCTGTGCGGTCATTCTGTCGGCAAAATTGATAGGTTGGCCGATACCTGAGCATAAATAGCCGAAGTGAATCACCTTTCAGTCCGGTAACACTGCTCACCCAAAATGCGGGGAACATATAATCGATATAAGCGTCCTCTTCCTGTACCCGAAGTCTCTTTTTTAAAGCCCGTTTTTGACGGCTGTCTTTCGAAAATATCCTCGAAGGGCTTAGCACAAGACCAAATCCCGTGGGCGTGTTTCCCCCTGTGATGCCCGTTCGGCTATCGTAAATATCGCGGTATGCTTCTCGTCGGTTAGCCGAATCCTGCTGATAATTGCCCGAAACAACCACCCTTTCCAGTGTGGTGGCCCTGGTTCCCAACACGGCATCGTAGCCTGAGATTAGTAACTGGTGTTCCACAATAACAGTATCGCTGACCAGCCCGATGAAGGAGAAACTCACCTGGTCGCGGCTATCCGCAAGGATTCTGTAGGTACCGTCTTTTGCAGATGTGGCTGTGATATTCTTGGTCAGGTTGGTGATATTGGCTCCTGCAATGATTGAGTCTTCGCCGCCGGCCCGGAAGACTTTCCCATGAAGCTGAGATTGCCCGAACGAAATGTTCTGGAACAGAACCGTCAGGATCATTATGCAGATTAGTCGTTGAAACATAATTAAAACTAAGGCCGGTCTCAGTTTGGATAGGTTGCAGGCCGCCCAATCTTTTGTTAAATCTAAGTGCTTTTTCATTTGTCCTGAGTTGTCGTTAGCCTGTTTTTCCAGCCATCAACGGAAACAATGCCTGATCCATCGCCCGGGTGCCCGACGTTTTTGGAATAGCTTGCAAGACCAGTTACCGGTCACGCTGATCTTGTTCATTTGTATCTCACCAATCTATCAAGATACGAAAATAAATCGGTTTAAAAAAATAAGTTTTGTTTGGTCTATACACCTTTGGAGGTGAGCCTATCGGAAAGCGGAGGCAGACGGGGCGTCTCAAATCTTTCGTCTTACCCGATCACCTTAAAATTCGGCTTTAAAGCCGTACATTTGCCCCATGACACAGGAAAAATTGAACGATATGCGGTCCCGCGTTCTCGGGATAAGGAGGTTTCTTTGACGTCGAGAGCCGTCAACAAAAAATCGCTGAGGATAAACAGTTATCGCTAAGCCCGGGATTCTGGGATGATAACGAGCGCGCAACCGGTATCCTGAAATCACTAAAGACAAACGAGTATTGGGTGGATCTATACAAATCGCTGGAAACGGAGGTGGAAGATTTTGCCGTATTGTTTGAATTCTGGAAAGCCGGCGATGCTACGGAAGAAGAGACCCAGGAGGCCTACGATCGCGGCATCAAAGCTCTTGAAGATGCAGAGTTTAAAAGCACCCTCAATGAGCCGGAAGATGAGCTGCCCGCTGTGATGCAGATCAATTCAGGCGCCGGCGGTACCGAAAGCCAGGACTGGGCCGAGATGATCGCACGAATGTATAAAATGTATGGCGACAAACAGGGTTGGAAGATCACGGAGCTCGACTGGCAATGGGGCGATGGAGCTGGTATTAAAACGGCCACCCTCCAATTTGATGGACCGTTCGCTTACGGCTTTCTAAAAGCGGAAAGCGGCGTGCACCGACTGGTGAGAATTTCACCGTTCGATAGTAATGCGCGGCGTCATACTTCGTTCGCATCGGTATTCGTTTACCCACTGGTGGATGATACGATCAACATTGAAATAAAGGATGCGGATGTGAAAATGGAGACTTCCCGAAGCGGGGGAGCAGGCGGACAAAATGTAAATAAGGTTGAAACGAAAGTGTCGCTAACCCATATTCCCACAGGCATTGTGGTGATCTGCCAGACAGAACGCACCCAGATAGGCAACCGCGAAAAGGCTATGCAGATGCTAAAAAGCCGGTTGTATGAAGAGGAGTTGCGTAAAAGGGAAGAGCTGAAAAACGCCACCAACGCCAGTAAAAAGAAAATAGAATGGGGTAGTCAGATCCGGAGTTATGTGTTTCATCCCTATAAAATGATCAAGGATCATCGCACAGGATTTGAAGTGGGCAATGTGCAGCCGGTGATGGATGGTGAGCTGGATGGATTTATCAAGGCCTACCTGATGATGAGCAAGGAAGTGACATCGGAATGATCAGCAACTTAGGTTGGGTTCATGCGAGATACAAAGGGATGCTGGAAGATCAGCGCTGTCAGACTGAAAAAATCATATTTTAATATTAAAAATAAATTATATGCACCTGGGGACTTTTTCTTATCCGTTACCCGCTAACGAGCCGGTCCTGAATTATGCACCCGGCAGCCCTGAGCGGAAAACATTGAAGGCGACGCTTGCGCTGCTGAAAAGCGAACAGCCGGATATTCCCATGTATATCGGTGGGCAGGAGGTGCGGACCTCCGACCGTCAGGAAATTCATCCCCCGCATGAGATCGGTCATGTGCTGGGATACTATTTTAGGGGAGATAAAACGCATGTCAAACAGGCCATTGACGCTGCCCTGGCGGCCAGGGAAAGCTGGGCGGCAATGCCTTGGGAGGACCGGGCAGCCATCTTTTTAAAAGCGGCAGATCTGATCTCTACCAAATACCGCAGCCTGATGAATGGCACCACCATGCTCGGCCAAAGCAAAAATGTATTCCAGGCGGAGATCGACAGTGCCTGTGAACTGATAGATTTTCTTAGGTTCAACGTGCATTATCTTAGCGAGATATATAAGCAGCAGCCATCGAACAGCGCCGGCATGCATAACCGGATGGAATATCGCCCGCTGGAAGGATTTGTGCTGGCAGTGACACCATTCAATTTTACAGCTATCGGCGGCAATCTGCCTACCTCTGCTGCCTTGTGTGGCAATGTGGTTGTCTGGAAATGTGCCAATACCCAGATCTATTCCGCCCGGATGTTTATGCGGATTCTGCAGGAAGCTGGATTGCCGGCCGGCGTCATCAACCTGATCTACGTGAGTGGCCCGGAAGTAGGCGAAGTTTGCTTCAACCACAAAGAATTTGCCGGCGTTCATTTCACAGGATCCACCGCTGTGTTTAATAATATGTGGGAGACCATCGGCAAGAATATGGCCATGTATAAATCCTACCCGAGGATCGTCGGCGAAACCGGTGGTAAGGATTTTGTGATGGTCCATGCGAGCGCAAATCCAGATGCCGTAGTAACGGCGCTGCTGCGGGGGGCATTTGAGTTCCAGGGACAGAAATGCTCGGCTGCATCCAGGGCGTATATCCCTTCAAATCTTTGGACGGAAGTCAAAAGCAAACTGGTTGAAGGCATCGAATCCTTTAAAATGGGTTCAGTGGAGGACTTTACCAATTTCATCAACGCCGTAATAGATGCGAAAAGTTTTAATACGATAAAAACCTATATCGAGAATGCACGGAAAGATCCAGATGCAGAGATCCTGGCTGGAGGCGAATGTGATCAATCGAACGGCTATTTTGTGCGGCCAACCCTCATTGAAGCGAAGAAACCGAAATACGTGACGATGTGTGAAGAGATTTTCGGGCCGGTACTTACGTTATATGTCTATCCGGAAAATGAGTTCGAAGCAACATTGGATCTGCTGAACGAAACATCCCCCTATGCGCTGACGGGTTCGATCATGGCCAATGACCGGAATGCCATCGATCTCGCAACGAGAAAACTGGTTAACGCGGCGGGTAATTTTTATATCAATGATAAACCCACCGGTGCCGTGGTTGGGCAGCAACCCTTTGGCGGTGCGCGTTCCAGCGGTACAAATGATAAGGCCGGCTCAATCCTGAACCTGTACAGGTGGCTCAGTGCCCGCACGATCAAAGAAACTTTTAATCCACCGGTAGGCTACAGGTATCCCTTCATGCAGGAACCCTGATCGCGGTCTCCGGACGGGTAGGTTGTAGAAAAGTAAATGATTGGATCATTTTATTTCCGCAATTTTACAATGCCGTTTAACCGCGCCTTTAAAAAGTCTGTATGTTGAAATCGATCATAACTGAACAACAAATCGCCATAACCATTAAAAGGCTGGCCCACCAGATCATAGAGAACCATCCCGATCCGGATAAAATGGCGATCATTGGTCTGCAGCCGCGGGGCATTTTTCTGAGCGACCGGATTTACGGGGAGATTATCGCCAACCCCACCTATGCAAAAATCAATTATGGTAAAATGGATATCACCTTTTACCGCGATGATGTCCGGAATTCCCTGCATACGGCCAACGAAACGGATATTCCCTTTTCAATTCAGGACCGGGAAGTAGTCTTGATCGATGATGTGCTGTACACCGGAAGAACCACGCGTGCCGCATTGGATGCTCTGATTGATTTTGGCCGGCCCGCCAAAGTTGAGTTGTGCGTGCTGATTGACCGCCGCTACAGCCGGCAGTTTCCGATCCAGGCCGATTATGTAGGCAGGTATATTGATTCATTTGAAACGCAAAAAGTATTGGTTCGCTGGAAAGAGAACAGTGACAAGGACCAGGTAATGATCATGGAATAGACCATCATTAACCAAAATGAAATTCAAAGACAATTGACAGTCTGACCCAAGGAAAGCCCGGTGAACGCCAAAACCTATTCTGCACACCTGTGCATAATTCCCAAATGCTGATTGGAACTGTCTTTTATTATATTTGTATCGAACCCGGCATCTAAAAGACGGATGCAGAATGGATGTCTTCTAACGGTCGGGAGGAAGAAAAAACAGGAGATTTTTAAATGGCCAAAGCGAAAGTGGAATCGACAGGAACAGTATATAATGAAGATAGCATCAGAAGTCTCGACTGGCGGGAACATATCCGCCTGCGACCGGGTATGTATATCGGAAAGCTGGGAGATGGCAGTAGTCCGGATGACGGCATTTACGTGCTCGTGAAAGAGATCATCGACAACTGTATTGACGAGTTTGCGATGGGATATGGTAAAAACATCGAGCTCACCGTGAAAGAAAAAACCGTAACCGTGCGTGATTACGGCCGGGGTATCCCACTGGGGAAAATAGTGGATGCGGTGAGTAAGATGAACACCGGCGCCAAATATGACAGTCGTGTATTTAAAAAATCTGTAGGCTTAAACGGTGTGGGATCAAAAGCCGTGAACGCGCTCAGTCAGTATTTCCGGGTGGTATCCGTCAGAGACGGGAAGGAAAAAGCCGCCGAATTTGACCGGGGACTATTGATCAAAGAATACAAGGAAACGAAAACCAAAGAGGCTAATGGCACCCTGGTGACTTTCACGCCGGACGACACCATATTCAAAAATTACAAATTTCTTCCGGAATTCCTGGAGAACCAGATCTGGAACTATTGCTTCCTGAACGCAGGGCTGAAAATCATATTTAACGGAAAATCCTATGTGAGCCGCAATGGGTTGCTGGATCTGTTGCAAAGAAAAACCAACGAGGATGAGATCCGTTACCCAATCATTCACCTGAAAGGCGAGGATATTGAGCTGGCCGTAACACATGGAAATGCCTATGGAGAGGAAATATACAGTTTCGTAAACGGACAGTATACGGCCCAGGGCGGGACCCATCAGCAGGCATTTAGAGAGGCCTACGTGAAAACGATCCGCGATTTTTACAAGAAGGATTATGACGTGGCCGATATCCGTACCGCTATCGTCGCAGCGATCGCGGTGAGGGTGGTGGAGCCTGTGTTCGAAAGCCAGACCAAAACCAAACTCGGCTCGCAAAATGTGGATCATCATGGTCCGTCGATGCGCCAGTTCGTGGGCGATTTCATGAGCCGGGAGCTGGACAATTATTTACACAAAAACCCTTCGGTTGCGGATGCCGTTAAGAAGCGGATTGAGCAAAGCGAAAGGGAACGAAAAGATCTGGCTGGTATCAAAAAGCTGGCGAACGAAAGAGCCAAAAAAGCAAACCTGCACAACAAAAAACTCAGGGATTGCAGGTATCACCTGAATGACGAGCCCCCGGCGAAAGGAAAAGATGAGTTTATAGAAAAGCAAAACCAAAGCACGATCTTCATCACCGAGGGCGACAGTGCCAGCGGGTCTATAACCAAGGCCAGGAATGTGGAGACGCAGGCGGTATTTAGTCTGAGAGGCAAGCCCCTGAATTCCTTCGGGCTTACCAAAAAAGTCGTATATGAAAATGAAGAATTCAACCTCTTGCAGCACGCGCTGAATATTGAAGAAGGACTCGAAGGGTTGCGATTCAATAATGTGGTGATTGCCACCGACGCCGATGTGGATGGTATGCATATCAGACTGCTCATCATGACTTTCTTCCTGCAGTTTTTTCCGGATCTGGTGAAGCAGGAAAAAGTCTATGTGTTGGAGACACCGCTTTTCCGGGTGCGTGATAAAAAAGAAACCATCTATTGTTACAGTGAGGCAGAAAAGCAGGCAGCCATGAAGAAGCTGACCGGTAAACCTGAGGTTACTCGTTTCAAAGGACTGGGAGAGATCAGCCCCGAAGAGTTTGCTCAGTTTATTACCAACGGCATGCGCAAACAACTGATGCGCCTGGAACATGGCGATCATATTCAGCAATTGCTGGAATATTATATGGGCAAAAACACCCACGACCGCCAGAATTTTATAATAGATAACCTGGTGGTGGAGATGGATAAAGTGGAAGAGGAGGAACCTGCCGTAAGCTGATAAAATACCCGCTATGCACGAGTTTCATATGGATAAGGAAAGGTATTTCAGAATGAATATTGCTACAACAACGCAGTTCATCATTCCTTTTATCCGCCAGATCAAAGAGCTGAAACAGGGGATGAGGGTGTTGGATCTGGGCTGTGGTGAAGGCGGGATTCTGAAATCGTTTCTGGACCTGGGTCTTCAGGGTGTGGGTATTGAAATGGATGCCGTGAGAATAAAAGACGCGCAGGTTTTTTTGAAAGAATACATTGAGCGGGGTGATGTTAAATTCCTGACCGTTGATATTTATGATCCGGAAATCGAACAGGATTTTAGTCAGCATAAATTCGATATTATCCTGCTGAAAGATGTCATCGAACATATTCCGCAGCAGGAGAAAATGATCACCTATCTGGGAAAATTTCTGAACCAGGGCGGTGTCATTTTTGTTGGATTCCCTCCCTGGCAAATGCCTTTTGGGGGGCACCAGCAGATCCTGAAAAATAAGATTCTTTCCCGTACCCCCTATTATCACTTGCTGCCACGCCGGGTGTATCAGCAGATTCTTGAGGCTGCCGGCGAGAACGTGCAGGAAATGATGGATATCCGCGATACCGGCATTTCGATAGAGCGTTTTGAAATAATTGTTAGAGCTGCGGGATACAAAGTGCTGAATCAAAAACACTATTTACTAAACCCTATTTATCAGTTCAAATTTGGATGGAAGGCGAGGGAACAGTGGAAGTATATACAGCGGCTGCGGGGAATTCGAAATTTTTTCACTACGGGGGTATATTATTTAATAGGTAAACAAGAAGCATGATTCATATTGTTTTTAATGAGGCAGAAGTGCAACTGATGCAAAATGTGCAGGAGCTTGATGAAAGTCTGGCTGGAGAAGTGGTCCAGATTAAAGACGATTTTGCAGTCGGCCCCATTCAGCAGATCTATGAACCGGAGGGATATAGGGTGCGGCGCGACTGGTGGCAGGAATTACTGGAGCTTTCGCCTTATAAAGGACAGACGGAAATTGTAGATGATAAGCTGACGGTCCACAAACTGATCAGGTCACTGGAAGAAAACCCGGAAGAAGTAATATGGATTTGGATGGGTCAGAACCAGCATGATGTATGTGGTTATTACTGGCTGATACCCCAACTGAAGGATTTTCAGGGCAGGGTGATGGTGTTGTATCTCAATAATCTGCCCTTTATCAATGAAAAGGGTCAGATTTTTTATCCCTCCTGGCTGCATGAGATCAGGCCTTCTGAATTTCTGAAGGCTAAAAAACTAGCCCGCCCGGTCACCCTCAGCGAGTTTGAAGTTGATCCGGATGAATGGACAAGACTGATGGAAGAAAATGCGATCGTCCGCGTACTCGAAGGAGGTAAAAAAATCATAGGCAGGCAGGCTGATTTTTATGATGCTGATCTGCTTGCTGGTGTTACCGGGAACTGGCAGAAAGCTGCCCGGGTGCTCAGCAGTACCCTGCACCGTATGAAGATTAAGACCGGTGATGTTTTCCTGATGTGGCGGATGAAACAACTGATCGATGAAGGTAAAATATCACTAATGGGTGAGTTTTCGTCGGATTGGAAAAGTTTTGATGTGAAGATTGCCTCTAAAGAAGAGACTGAAACAGTCGGTGAGGGTGATTAAAATACGAGCAACACAGCTCAGCGTTTTGAATTTGGGTTGATAAGGTTTGGAGAAAAGATATGAAGGGACAAATACAGAAAGAAATTAAGGAAGCGAGTACTACGGGTATTCAGGGTCAGTTTAAGACCTGGTTCCTGGATTACGCGTCCTATGTGATCCTGGAGCGGGCTATTCCGGCTGTAGAAGACGGGCTCAAACCCGTACAGCGGCGTATCCTGCACGCGATGAAAGAGATGGACGACGGCCGTTTCAGCAAAGTCGCAAACATCATTGGTCAGTCTATGCAATACCATCCTCACGGGGATGCCAGCATCGGAGATGCGCTGGTCAACATGGGTCAAAAAGACCTCATGATTGAAACACAGGGAAACTGGGGTGACGTGCGGACCGGCGATGATGCGGCCGCACCCCGTTACATCGAAGCAAGGCTGAGCAAGTTTGCGCTGGAAGTGGCTTTCAACGCCAAGACTACTGAATGGCAGCTTAGTTACGACGGCAGGAAAAACGAGCCGGTGACCCTGCCAATGAAATTTCCGCTGGTGCTGGCACATGGCGCTGAAGGTATCGCTGTTGGCCTGACGACCAAGATCTTGCCGCACAATTTTAACGAACTCATTGATGCTTCCATCAAATACCTGCGGGGCAAGGGTTTCGAGCTGTACCCCGACTTCCAGACAGGGGGGATGGTGGATGTTTCCGATTACCAGAAAGGTAAACGTGGCGGGAAAGTGAAGCTCAGGGCACATATTGAAATATCAGATAAAAAAACGCTGACCATTAAGAGCCTGCCATATAGCGTTACAACGGATCAGCTGATTGAGTCGATCGTCAAAGCCAACGACCAGGGTAAAATAAAAATCAAAAAGGTTACAGATTCAACAGCAGCATTGGTTGAAATTCAGGTAGACCTGGCGCCGGGAATTTCTCCCGATATTGCGATGGATGCCCTGTACAAGTTTACGCAGTGTGAGATCTCCCTTTCACCCAATGCCTGCGTGATCATGGATCAGAAGCCGCAGTTCCTTACAGTCGATGAACTGCTGAAGTTGTCCACCGACCAGACGAAAGAGTTGTTGAGCCGGGAGCTGGAGATCAAACTGGCGGAGCTGAATGAAAAATGGCATTACACATCCCTGGAGAAAATATTTTTTGAGGAGAGGATTTACAAGGAGCTGGAAAAAAAATATGCTGACTGGGAGAAAGTGATTGCGGCGATCGATAAAGCTTTTGACCCTTTCAAGAAAAAATTAAACCGGGAAATTACCCGTGAAGATATTCTCAAACTGACGGAGAAACCGGTGCGCAGGATCTACCGCCTGGACATCAATGAGCTGGATGCACAGATCCGGGGATTGGAGGATGAGATCAAACAAGTTAAGTTTCACCTGGCCCACCTGGTTGATTTTGCAGTTAATTATTTCGAAAATCTGAAGAAGAAGTTTGGAAAGGGGCGCGAGCGTAAAACCGAGATCATGCAGTTTGAAGTGATCGAGGCGAGAAACGTGTCTATTGCAAATACAAAGTTGTATATCGACCGCCCCGGTGGATTTATTGGTACCGGTCTGAAGAAAGAAGAATTCCTTTTTGAATGTTCTGACCTGGATGATATCATTGTATTCACGAAGCGCGGCGTTATGAAAGTGATCCGTGTTTCCGACAAGACTTTTATCGGCAAGGATATTATACATGCTGCAGTTTTTCAGAAGAACGACGACCGCACCACGTATAATATGATCTATACCGATGGGAAATCGGGGCGGAGTTTTGCGAAACGATTCAGTGTTACGGGTATTACCCGCGAAAAGGAATACGACCTCACGAAAGGAGATGATAAGAGCAAGGTGCACTATCTCAGCGTTAATCCCAATGGTGAGACCGAAGTCGTGAAGATTACTTTAACTCCGGGTTGCGCAGCCAGAAACAAAGAGCTTGAATATTATTTCGAAGAGCTGGAAATAAAGGGCCGGGGGAGTATCGGTGTCACGGTCACCAAGTACCCGATAAAATCTGTTCGCTTTAAAGAGGCCGGTCGTTCAACGCTCGCCGGCAGGAAACTCTGGTTTGACGATAAATTTGGTCGACTGAGTGCCGAAGAAAAAGGTATCTATCTGGGGATGTTTGAGCCGGAAGATCGTATACTCGTGATTTATACCGATGGGTATTATGAGATCACCGACCAGGAAATGACGCAGAAGATCAATGCCGAGAGAGTATTGCTGATAGAGCGGTTTGATCCGGAAAAGATCATCACGGCGGTGTATGCCGATATGAAAATGCTTCAGTTCAATGTGAAGCGGTTTAAAATAGAAACGACAACGCTTCACAACAAATTCCTGTTTATCAAGGAAGGGGAGGGAAATTACGTGGAATGCGCAACGACAGAAGAAGAACCTGTCTTGAAGATGCAGTCTGGCAAGGGCGGGCAGGCGCGTAGTGCCCGGTTTAAGATTGCGCGGGTAACGGAAGTCACGGGCTGGAAAACAGTGGGCACTAAACTCGCCGATTACAGCGCCAGCACCATCATGGAGTGGACGAGCCACGAGAAAGACAACCTTCAGCAGGAATTATTTTAATACATAAGTAACAGATTGAATTTGCATTACAAAGAGAACTCAGTTATTATCTGAAATTGTGACAGCTTTTGCGGCTTCGGATAGAGATTATAGGTTATTTTTGAATGTAAACAGGCTTTAATATTTATTCAGATGAGGTATATATTCGCGACGTCAGGATTGGCTTTAGTTCTTGTTTGGGGTTGTGTTTCTACCGACTCCCAGGAAGTCAAACAGGGTTCTAAGCAAATTGCCCCTTCACAAATTTCCCTGAAAGATACCATTCGCGTTGAGCAGGAAGAGGTGAAGCCAAAGGGCCCGGTTCTGGATACGGCAGACTATGACAAGCGCATGCACCAGCTTGCCAATGGCGATTCCACGGGTCGCTGGCCCGCTAAAGCGCCTTATCCGCGCCCCGGAGCTGTCCTGCCTTTTCACCGCGTGGTGGCTTATTACGGTAATCTTTTTTCTACGCGGATGGGAGTACTGGGCGAGTATCCGAAAAAGGAAATGATCAAGAAACTGCTTCAGGAAGTTCATAAATGGGAAAAGGCTGATCCCCATACCCCTGTGAAACCAGCCCTGCATTATATTGCAGTGACTGCGCAGGGAAGCCCGGGGCAGGATGGAAAATACAGACTGCGTATGCCTTTTCACCAGGTGGATACAATTATCAAGTGGGCTCGTGAAATCAATGGGCTGGCCTTCGTGGATCTGCAGGTGGGTCATAGCACTGTAAAGCAGGAAGCATCCCGATTTACCGAATATTTTAAACAGCCCGATTTTCACCTGGGCATTGATCCCGAGTTTTCAATGAAAGGCGGGCAGACACCCGGAACGGTGATCGGGAAATTTGACGCCAGTGATATTAACGATGCCATCGATCTGCTGGCGCAGGCAGTGCGTGAGAACAATCTCCCACCGAAAATACTGGTTATTCACCGGTTCACACAGGATATGATCATGAACTACAAGGCGATCAGGAAGGTTCCTGAAGTGCAGATTGTGGTGGATATGGATGGCTGGGGCAGCAAGGCGTTGAAAGCCGGAACCTATAAGAGGCATGTGTTCCGGGAGCCCGTTCAGTTTACCGGTTTCAAATTATTCTACAAAAACGATGTGAAAAACGGCAACCATATGTTTACGCCGGAGGAATTGCTGAAGTTTACCCCCAAGCCGATTTATATCCAGTATCAGTAGACGTTAGATTTTAGACTTTAGACGATAGACTGTTTTATACACATTTACATGCGTATACCTAATATCTGATATCTAGTATCTAATATCTAATATCTAGCGTCTATTATCTAGTATCTAGCGTCTAATATCTAGCGTCTGCGATCATTCCACTACAATATCCGGATTGATGTCTTTCAGATCGTTGATGAATTGATCAGCGCCCGCACGTTTTGATTTTCCGCTAAGATCTGAAAAATTTTGTCAATATTAAAGTTAGATAGTTTTCGCTATTTCATGAACAGGAATTGCCTCCGGGAAAAAAGATACTAATTTTTGAATAACTTCTTCTACCAGTGCATCCGGACAGGACGCGCCGCTGGTCAGCAGTATAGAAACCGGCTCTTTTTCAGGGAGGAATTTCTTCGACAGCAATTCCACTTTATGATGAAAATCGAAGTGCAGGATCTCATTCCTGCTGATCATCTTTTCCTGGTTGTTGATAAAGAAAGTAAGCAGCTTTTCTTCAAAAAGCTCAACCAGATGCGAGGTGTTCGAAGAATTGTAACCTCCAACAACGATTGCCAGGTCTGCCGGCGTGTCAAGCATCTCAGCGACTGAAGTCTGGTTGTCATTGGTTGCATAGCACAGCGTATCCCTGGTGTCGGCAAATCTTTCCTGTAAATTATCTTTCGTCAGGCCGTACTTTTCAATCATGATCGTTTTGAGATACTCTGCAATTGCCTGGGTATCGCTGGCCAGCATGGTGGTCTGGTTCACCACCCCAATCCGCTGCAAGTGGCGCTGCACATCAAACCCGGCGCTGTACTGCCCCCTGAAGCTTGTGTAGAATTCTCCCGGATCTTTTTCTCCCGTAATAAACTGCCCCAGTTCTATGGTCTGCTCCATATTCCTAACCACCACTGCAGGTGCATCGGAAGCAGCATGAGAGAACGTAGCCCTGGTCTCCTCATGTGTGGGTTTACCGTGTATAATGATTGTATAATCTTTTTTCGCAATAGCATTGCTGCGGTTCCAAACACGCTCCACGAAAGGACAAGTGGTATTATACTTTGCTGTTTCAATGCCTTTTTCCTGCAATTGCTTTTCAATCTGCAGTGTGGTACCAAAAGCTGGGATCAACACGATATCATCCGGCTTAAGCTGGTCAAAAGGAATCAGTTCGCGCCCGTGAGTGTCCTGCAGGAACCGGACTCCCTGTGAACGCAGATCAGCGTTAACCCTGGGATTATGAATCATTTCACTCAGGAGGAATATATTTTTGCCCGGGTTTTCTTCAACCGTCTTGAATGCAATCTCAATGGCGTGTTCCACACCATAACAAAAACCAAAATGTCGTGCCAGAAAAATCTTTACCGGACCGAAATCGAGTAGAGTGGGGGTAAAATCTTTTTTCAACTTATCCTGTTCCTTACGCTGTTTCTTTATGTTTGAGATTAGCGGGCTTCTGTAGAAAAACGGGACCTCAAATTGCTTCATACTGCAAAAATAAATTTTATCTGCCAAATATAAATTGTTGCTAACTTCATCCAAATATTACCTTATGGTCAGGATTTTTTTGCTTGCCGGATGTATGGTCTTGATAAATTCCTGTATTTTGATGCCCAAAAATGACGATGGGAAAGGTTCAGCAACATCCCAACCTATAAATATAACGAATTTATCCGGAAAAGTAATGGATTGGAAACATCAGACCAATATCTACGAAGTCAACCTCAGGCAGTACACCAGCGAAGGAACGATTCGCGCTTTCGCCGGCGAGCTCCCGCGCCTGAAAGAAATGGGTGTTCAAACACTTTGGTTTATGCCGCTGACGCCTATTTCAAAGGAAAAGAGAAAGGGTAGTCTGGGCAGTTACTACGCCTGCTCCGATTATAAAGCGGTCAGCCCTGAATTTGGAAACCTGAACGATTTTCGCGAGCTGGTAAAAACAGCCCATTTCATGGGGTTTAAGGTTATCCTCGACTGGGTGGCCAACCATACCGGCTGGGATCATGTGTGGACTAAAACGCATCCCGAATATTACCTGAAAGACAGTGCTACCGGAACGTTCAAAATAGCCAGTGGGATGGACGATATCATTGAGCTGAATTACGGCAATCCTAAACTGCGCGAAGCCATGAAGGATGCCATGAAATTCTGGGTGCGCGAATGTGACATCGATGGATTTCGCTGCGATCTGGCTACCTGGGTTGAACTGGATTTCTGGCAGGAGGCCAGACCAGCACTGGACTCCCTGAAACCACTTTTCTGGCTGGGAGAATATGACGAACTGGACAATCCCGATTATGGGAAAGTTTTCGATGCCAGCTATACGTGGACCTGGATGCATCAGGCAAAGGACTATTACGAAGGGAAAAAATCGCTGTCAGACCTCAGAGCATTACTCAATCGCTACCAGGCGATCGGTCACGGAAGTATGCGGGCCTGGTTTACTACCAACCATGATGAGAACTCCTGGAACGGCACCGAATACGAAAAATATGGCGATATGGCGCTCCCGCTGGCTGTCTTCAGCAGTACCTGGGACGGCATTCCGCTGATTTACAGCGGGCAGGAACTGCCGCTGAAGAAAAGGCTGAAATTTTTTGAAAAGGACCCCATACCGTGGACAGGGAATTATGCCCTTCAGCGTTTCTATAAAACCCTCTTTGATCTGAAATCATCCAATCCGGCGCTACGAGGCGGAGATTCCGCCGCAGAAACCCGGCTGCTGACAACTTCAGCCGATGACAAAGTGCTGGCTTACCTCAGGAAGAACGGGCCGCAGGAAGTGCTGGTCTTACTGAACCTTTCTTCAGCTTCTTTGCATGACCTCACTATAACCGGTACCAAACCGGCAGGGATATTTTTCAATGTTTTTACGGGTGCACCTATGGACCTTGACGCTATTAAGGCATTCACCCTGAAACCATGGGAATTTATGGTGTTGAAAAACTAACGGCCGCTACCTGGCATTTATCACCAATAAGGGAATTTTGCTGTGCCAGGCCAGGTTCTTGGTCAGGCTCTTATGAAACAGGCTGTCGAAAAAATGCCGGACCCTATGCAGGCAGACAATAACGGATACCTGCCTGTCAGTTGCGAACTGGTTGATGGTACCCTCTACATCCTGGCTTGCTATGCTGTGGAATTCAGGTTGGAAATCTTTAAAATGTTCCAGGAACGAATACGTGTCCTGTTTTGTTTTCGCGGGATCAGTCTCGCGGGATTCAACATACAAGGCAAGCATTTTCGTATCCCAATTCCAGATAATATGCCGCAGACTTTCTACCGTGTCTGGTGGCACCGGTTTCAGGTTCGTGGCGATCAGCAGGGTATGCGGAGCTGATAATTCAGTTTGCATGGGCACGATCAAAAGCGGGTATTTCAGGTTTTCGATTGCCTTAGTTGCATTACTTCCTATGAAAGTTTTTTCAAGTCCGCTCCGGCCCCTGATGCCCATGACCACCAGGTCGACCTGTTCCGTGCTGCAGATCTTGTTGACCGACTCCAGCAGGTTGATGGAATCCGTTCGGCATTCGATGTCAATTTTGCTTTCAGTGGCCGCAAGCAATTTTTCCCGGATTTCGTCCAGTTCCTTCAGGTTCTCGATCCGCGTAGTTTCAATTTGTTCCGATGCCCATTCGTAGTTATTGAAAACGCCGGTAGCTTCGACGGGTGCCAGCAAAGAACTGATTTCGTTGGGCGCCAGCAAAGCTGATATGTCAAAATGGTGAAAAAGAATGATTTTTTCCGTGCCCGTATTCCGGGCAAGCAGACTTGCATATAGTGCCGCGTGAAGGGCGTTGTCTGAGAAATCGGTAAGGACAAGCATTTTGTTCATATGAATATTTTTTATGACTATGCCGGTCGACAAATGATCACACCCAAATCCCGTTTCGGGTTTTGGATATTGCCTAACAATTCCTGCTATACTATTCAAATTTACATCATTATTCCGGTATTTGGCGGAGTCAGATCAAATAAAAAAGCCTGCAATTTCTGCAGGCTTTTTAATATCGTTCGTTACTTATTTAGAAAGAACTGTCGTCATCGCCCGAAAGGTTGATCTGGTAACTGTATCTGCCAGTGTAACCGGGGTAGATACCTTCAAAGTCTACCGTGCTGCTCCGGCCACGGCTCATCGCTGCTGCCAGCTCATCGGTATTCTTGATATTTAAACCATTTACCTTGGTGATGATAAATCCCTTCTCAATCCTGGTCTTGCTCAACGGACCATTCGGGCTGATATTTAATACTTTCACACCACCGTTGATCTTGTACTTAGCTGCATCTTTGGCATCCACATTCTGAAGTTGAACGCCCAGGTTGTCCTGTAATACTTTCGCGCTGGAGATATTAATGGTACTCGGTTTGGAGCTTAACGTCACAGATGTCGAATAGGGTTTTCCGCCGCGGATATAATCGATCTTGATTTTGTCGCCGGGTTGCGCGCTGCCAAGGTGACCAGCCATTTCCAGTCCGGTTGAGACGCTTTTGTTATTCACTTTCGTAATCACGTCTCCTTCGCGGAGACCGGCCTTTCCTGCGCCGCCGTCAGATGGGGCTTCCATGACATACACGCCCTGCCCGCCTTGAAGTCCGGCACGTTTGAGGAACTGGTCGTTCTGATCATTGTCAGACGAATAAGTAACGCCCAGGTATCCTCTTTTCACATCGCCAAATTTAACAATATCATTCACCACTTTCTTCACAATATTAACCGGGATTGCGAAAGAATATCCCGCGTAAGTTCCGGTTGGCGCTAATATCGATGAGTTGATACCAATCAGTTGTCCGGCAGTGTTTATCAGTGGTCCACCGCTGTTCCCCTGGTTCACTGCAGCATCCGTCTGAATGAAAGATTCGATAGGTGATTTACTTTGACTGCTGTTGATACCAATGCTCCTGCCTTTGGCGCTGATGATACCCGCAGTTACTGTGGCTTCCAAGGAGAACGGATAGCCCACAGCCAATACCCATTGACCTACCTGCAGTTCATCAGAGTTTCCATAGATGAGATAAGGCAGGTTAGTTGCATCAATCTTCAGGACGGCAAGGTCTGTGCTTGGATCGCGTCCGACCACCCGGGCTGTATAAGTTTTTTTACCTTCATTCAGGGTTACTTTGATTTCTTTGGCAATTCCGCTTTCTCCATCGGATATCACGTGATTATTAGTTACGATGTATCCATCCTGGCTGATCACCACACCACTACCACTGGCTCTTTGTTCGGGAATGATCATGGGGCCACCGCCACCGAAGAAATCACCAAAAAAATCTTCAAACGGATCATTACCCCTGCTCCGGCTATTGGGCAGGTTGTTGGTTACTTTTTTCGCGGGGATCTTGGTTTTGATATGCACCACAGCCGGGATCGCAGCCGAGGAAGCCCTGGTGAAATCTGTTGATTCAGGGGTACTACTTTTACTTTCCAGATAACTTGCATAATTTACAGGTAGCTTGCCATTAACGGGCCCACCCACGGTGGAATCGTTGGTTTTGAAAAATTTGCCATATAAAAATATGCCGGCAAATGCTGATAATAGACTGATGACTACTATCAGGAATAATTGTTTCACTTTCATATTCTGGTCTTCTTTTGATTTTTCAGTTTCAAATTTTGTGCCTTTCTATTGTAAAAATAACAAACTGTCAGTCTGTTGGTTTTTTAGGAATCAGGTTTAACAAAGTTTTACTAAAGGTTTCGTACTTCTGAAGCCGGTTTTGCGTTTGCTGAACTGCAGTTCCTGGCTTAAACCCAATAGCGACAAGTGTTTAAGAATTCAATTAAATATAATGTCATACTTGAAATTTGCCTCCCGCTTCCGCGCGATCGCCAGATTTGAAAGTTATCACAGCTTTAACAGGAATGCCATTGTGTCCTCACCATCGGCGTAATCGTCAATCCCCGGGCGCTGGGCCTTACCGAAAGAAAGACCTCCCAGGCCAACCAGACATTGTAGGTCGGGATTGTTTTTCAGGCCTTGCAGCACTTCATCTGCTGAGTGATAGGTCTCATAGTTCAACTGGCTGACAGGGGAATAGAGGCTGGCATCTTCAACCAGCAGCAGCGAGTTGTTGCTCATATAAAACCTGTTGTTCAGGATATGCAGGGCCAGATTGTAATCGTAATTGTTTTTGTATTTATGAATGTCAGCGAGGTAATCGTATTTGCCAAAAGCTTTTAGAATCGGGCCGAAATCATAACCATCCGGCACATATATCTTAGTAATATTCCTGCACCCCAATCCAAAAAATAGGTAAACATCATCTGCCAATGCCTGTAGTTGATCTTCTGTTTCCGTACCCGCAAGTACGGCCACTGAAGTCCTGTTTCGCCTGATCAGGTTGGGATATTTTCCAAAATAATAATTGAAATAGGGTCCGGTGTTGTTGCTTCCCGTTGCGATATAAGCGTCGCAGCCTTTCAGCATGGATTCAAAGCTGATCTGAGTCGAAAGGGAAGGCTCCCAACTGATTAGCTTATCTGCGAGATGCCTGATCAGCACTTCATCTTTGGAAGATGGTTTTATCCTGACAGCGTGACCGCTGATAAACACACACAGAAAATCGTGAAAACCAACTAATGGGATATTTCCGGCCATAACCAGGCCTACGGTTTTGCCGGTAGCGTCTTCATCGCTGATATCGGGATAACGGGCCACCCATTTGCTTAAAATGTCTTCCTGAAGGAATTGCCCGGCGATATTTTTCACAGCAATATCAATGAATTCCGGCAGGAACCAGGTGTTTTCTGCGTATGCTTTTTCTTTTGTTTTTTGCCAGGAGGCGTCATTACTGTCAAGGTATTGTCCTAATTTTACCAGCAAATGGATGCGTTGTAAAAGTTTCATTTCTTCTTATTAAATTTGTGGTTATTTACGGATCAAATTTGTAGTTAAATACGGACAAAAATAGTTTCATAACAATAAATTTTACATTATGGCAATCAAAATCACTGAAGAATGTATTAACTGCGGAGCCTGCGAACCTGAGTGTCCCAACAATGCAATTTACGAAGGCGGGGTGGAATGGGCAATGGCTGATGGAACCACGGTATCGGGTGCCTACACCCTGATGAATGGAGGATCAATAGACGCCCTCGCAAAAAATTCCCCGATTAGCGTCGATACCTATTATATTGTTCCGGATAAATGTACAGAATGCCAGGGTTTCCATGAAGAACCTCAGTGTGCTTCAGTTTGCCCGGTAGACTGCTGCGTTCCTGATGAAGAGTATCAGGAGACTGTTGAATCTCTGTTGGCCAAAAAAGAAAAATTACACGCCTGATATTTTAGGGGCTCCTTTCAGGGAAAGCCGTGTCAACACATGGTTAGGGGTCGTTTTTTCACATCAAAATTATGAAGAGAAACATAGCTTTGGTAACGGGTGGATATTCTGGTGAATCGGTTATTTCATACAAGAGTGCCGTTACCATTCAGGAGAACCTTGACCCCGAAAAATATACGGTTTACAAAATAGAAATTACTCCGGAAGGATGGTTTTACCAGCCCGCCGGGGACGGAGGAGGCAGGGTGGCCGTCAACAAGAATGATTTCTCTATTCTGGTCCATGGTCATCCTGTTACTTTTGACGCGGTGCTGATTGGCTTGCACGGCACGCCGGGCGAAGATGGAAAACTTCAGGGTTATTTTGATATGCTTGGCATCCCTTACACGGGTTGTGATGCCGCAACTTCTGCCATCACCTTTAATAAAAGCTACGCTGTGGCCGTTGCGGGAAAAGGCGGCGTGGCTGTCGCCCAATCTGTTTTACTGTTTGCTCACAGCCCTTACTCAACGGATGATATTCTCTCGCAGCTCACACTGCCCTTGTTTGTCAAACCCAATAACGGAGGCTCCAGCATTGGGATGAGTAAAGTGCTTGATGCAAGTGAGCTACCGCGCGCCATCGAAAAAGCCTTTCATGAGGACAGTCAGGTCATCGTGGAGGAAATGATCGAAGGTCGTGAATTTACCATCGGCGTATTTCGGACAAGAGGAGAGATCATCACGTTGCCATTGACCGAGGTGAAGGCACATGACACCAAAATATTTTTTGATTTTGAAGCTAAATACGAAGGGCATTCCTCGGAAATTACACCAGCGATTGTTGCTGAAGAGATAGCAGAGAAGGTTAGGGAAGCGGCCAGGAAAGTTTATGCACTGTTCAACTGTCGCGGAGTTATCCGCATTGATTTCATTTATCATGAACGTTCCGGACAGCCCTATATGCTTGAGGTGAATACTGTTCCGGGACAAACGGCAGCAAGTATTGTTCCTCAGCAGGTAAGAGCATCAGGCAGAAATTTGAGGGATTTTTATAGTTCGCTCATTGAGGAATGTTTCGGGTAAATCCTATATTTACCGCCTAAATATTATAATGTTTAAGTTTATTACAAATAAACCGCTTTGGGTAAATATTATAGCGGGCCTGGTTCTGGCTCTTCTGATCTTCTCAGGTTTTATACTCTCGCTTTCCTGGTTTACCAACCATGGAGATTCTAAAACCGTACCTCCGGTGCTTGGCAAGACATTACCGGAAGCGCAAAAGATCCTGGAGAAAGCTGGGTTTGATATTGAAATCGCGGACAGTGTTTATGTTGATTCGCTGAAACCACTGGAAGTGCTGCGGCAGGTGCCTGATGAATACGAGGTCGTGAAATCCTCGCGGACAGTATATCTCACCATAAACAGAGCTGTACCGCCACTGGTGGAAATGCCGAATATTGTGGGCTATAGTTTTCGTAATGCCGAACTGGTGCTGAAAAACCTTGGACTGAAAGTAGGGGATACTACCTATCGTCCTGATTTTGCCAAAAACTCAGTGCTGGAGCAGAACTATAACGGTGCACCCATATTGCCCGGGGCCAAACTAAGGATGGGTAGTTCCATCGGGCTGGTGATAGGCAACGGTCTGGGTAACGCCGCGATGGCGGTTCCCAGTATTGTGGGCATGACCTATGCAGAAGCCAAGACCCTGATTGAAGGAATGGGCCTAAGTTTTGCGGTGATCATAGCTGCTCCGGATGTGAAGGACACAGCGTCCTCCTATATCAATCGTCAGAGTCCGGAAAAGTTTGATGTCGATGGTAAACTGCGTCTGATCAGACAGGGGCAAACCATGGATATCTGGCTTAGCCTAGAAAAACCCGCTGTAAATACTTCAGGTGGAAATTCGGGAGCCGACAGCAGTGGAAAAGCAGAGGAGACGCCGTGAGAGGGGAACAAATTAACCAATTATTCTTTTGAATTATAACTATGGAAACAATCACTGTACATGAATTAAAAGCCAGACTCGATAAGGGTGAAAAAATAAATCTGATCGATTGCAGGGAGCCTGCCGAGTTCGCAGAATATAATATTGGGGCCACCCTCATACCATTGGGTGAGATCCAGCGCATGCAGTTAGGAGTCATCGAGGGAAAAGAAAATGAAGAAATTATCATTCATTGCCGCAGCGGCAAGCGAAGCGCCCAGGCCTGCCTGTTCCTGGATACCCTGGGATTTAAAAACACGGTGAATCTGGAAGGCGGAGTGCTTGCCTGGAAAGAAGCTTTCGATAACGCCTGAATCATCGGGTAATCGCTAACACCGAGTATACCACCAACGAATTTTCACACAAACGCCGCAGGTCCATTTATCGGATGATTTGTTTTGTATATATACGCATCATCTAATATCTGGGATCTATTGTCTAGTATCTAATATCTATTGTCTAGCATCTAATATCTATTGTCTAGCATCTAATATCTATTGTCTAGCATCTAATATCTATTGTCTCCCTCCCAGTACAGCAGCCATCGTATTTCCGATGTCAGCGGGGCTATTCACAACATGAATGCCGCAATCGGCCATGATCTTCATTTTGGCAGCAGCGGTATCGTCAGCGCCGCCTACAATAGCGCCGGCATGCCCCATACGACGTCCGGGGGGTGCAGTCTGACCCGCGATAAAACCTACTACCGGCTTGCGATTGCCGGTTTCCTTGATCCATCTTGCTGCTTCAGCTTCCATGCCACCACCGATTTCGCCGATCATGACGATCGCTTCGGTTTCATCATCGTTCATGAATAATTCAATGGCATCGCGTGTCGTCGTACCAATGATCGGATCGCCACCGATGCCAATGGCTGTGGTGATACCCAGTCCGGCCTTGGCCACCTGGTCAGCAGCTTCATAGGTGAGCGTACCCGATTTGGAAACAATACCTACTGTGCCCGGGATGAATACAAATCCAGGCATAATGCCCACTTTGCAGGCGCCCGCAGAGATTACACCCGGACAATTCGGTCCTACTAGCCTGGTACGGGTTCCCTCCAGGTAGTTCTTCACCTTCACCATATCCTGGATTGGAATACCTTCCGTGATGCAGACCACCAGCTCCACACCGGTGTCGGCAGATTCCATAATGGCATCGGCGGCAAAGGCGGGGGGAACAAAAATAACACTCACGTTAGCGCCGGTTGATTTTACACAGTCGGCCACCGTATTGAACACCGGGCGATCCAGGTGTGTGGTGCCTCCCTTGCCGGGCGTTACGCCGCCCACGATCCGGGTTCCATACTCAATCATCTGCGAAGCGTGAAATGTTCCTTCTGTTCCTGTAAAGCCCTGAACCAGGACCTTTGATTCTTTACTTACCAGTACTGCCATAGATATAATTTGTTACATTGATTTAACGCAAATGTATTGGATTTGAAGCCAACTGCAAATTTCAGGTTCAACCCTTCGAATCGTTTCCGGCTCCGGAAAGCAATGTTTACTTAACTATTTTTTGTCATCTGTATTAACACCGCGATCTCCCTTCTGCATTTGTTCTACTTTTATTTCTTCCCTGATCTCTTCCTTCATTTCTTCCGGCAGTTCACCGGTTTCCTGGAAAGTCCGCATGCTCTTGGCATCCTGCAGAAATTCTGATGCAAAGATGAATGCATTCAATCTTGCGTTTTTATTAAAAATAATCTCTTTGTTGTTGCCCTCCCATTCTTTCTTCCCTTGGTACAGATACAAAATATAATCTCCTATTTCCATTACGCTGTTCATGTCATGCGTGTTCAGCACCGTGGTCATATTATATTCCCGCGTGATCTCCTGGATCAATTTATCAATGACCATTGATGTTTGGGGGTCCAGACCTGAATTTGGCTCATCACAAAAAAGATATTTCGGATTCAGGACGATGGCCCTTGCCAGCGCCACCCTTTTTTTCATGCCGCCACTGATCTCGGAAGGGTATTTCTTATTGGCATCCACGATATTTACCCGGTCCAGCACCTCGTTGACCCTTCTTTTGCGGACAGAATACTTTTCTGTCGAGAACATTTCCAGGGGGAACATAACGTTATCCTCTACCGTCTTGCTGTCGAACAACGCCGACCCCTGGAACAACATACCAATTTCCTGCCTGATGATTTTCTTTTCATGGTCGGGGATATGGATAAAATCTCTCCCCGCGTACAGAACCTCCCCCGCATCAGGCTTCACCAGTCCCACCATACATTTCATAAGGACTGTCTTGCCGCTTCCACTGGTACCAATGATCAGGTTGCACTTACCTGCAAGCATGGTGGCGTTGATGTTTTCCAACACTACCTTATTGCCAAAACTCTTCCTGATATTTTTTATTTCAATCATAGTTGGGCCAGATAATTAGAGTAACAGTGCTGAAAGAACATAATCGGCCAGCAAGAGTAGCACGCAGGATACCACTACGGCCCTGGTGCTTGCATAGCCGATCTCCACCGATCCGCCCTTTACATAAAATCCGTAATAAGCGGGAACGCTTGTAATCAGAAAAGCGTATACGAAACTCTTGATGAGCGCGAAATAAACATTATAGGGCTTGAATTCCATCAACAACCCCTTGTCGAATATGGTAACGTCGATGATACCCGCTGCCATGCCCGCGAGTCGGCCGCCCCATATACCGAGAACCATCGCAATGGTGATCAGCATCGGTATCGTAATAACGCCCGCCAGGATCCTTGGCAGGATCAGGTAACTTTTTACATTTATTCCCATTATCTCGAGCGCATCGATCTGCTCACTCACGCGCATATTACCCAGTTCGCTGGCAATCTTGCTTCCCACAACACCGGCCAGCACAATACAACTGAGTGTGGGCGCAAATTCGAGGATCACTGTATCCCGTACGATCTGGGCGATGGTGGATTTGGGAATAATCGGAGACACCAACTGATAGGCGGTCTGAAGTGTAGAAACAGCGCCAATAAAAATTGAGATGATAAAAATTATTCCCAGTGAACCAATCCCAATATCATAGCATTGCAAAACGAACTGCCTCCAGTACATTTTCTTGTTTTCCGGCGGCTGAAACATGCCCCCGAACATCTGGATAAACTGTCCGAATTCTCTGATTATTTTCAAACCTGTTGCTTTTTATTTCGATTTATCAGGGATTAGCGGTTTCCTTTTTTTCCCGCTTGAGCTGCGCATCGATCACGGCAACCATCGCCATATTGACGATATTGCTGACGCTGCTGTCCAACTGTAATACGTGCACCGGCTTCTTCAGGCCAAGGACTATCGGTCCGATGACATCAATGGAGCCGATTTCCTTTAGAATATTATATGCGATATTGCCAGAAGCTAAGTTAGGGAAGATTAGCGTGTTGACCTCTTTTCCCGCTAATTCGCTGAATGGATACAACCGCGTTAGCAGGGCATTGTTGAGCGCCACATTGGCCTGCATCTCACCGTCCACGATCAGCGTTGGATCTTTTTGCTTCACAATTTCCCGGGCCTGTGCCACGGTTCTGGCCTCCGGCGAATTGCTGCTCCCAAAATTTGAGTAACTCAGCATGGCGATTCGTGGCGTGATATTCAGCGCACGCACTTCACCAGCCGTCAGCATGACGATCTCCGCCAGCTCTTCGGCGGTTGGGTTGAAATTAATCGTTGTATCCGCCAGGAACAGCGGACCTTTCTTGGTCATCACCATGTACATACCGGCTACTCTATTCACGCCCTCCTGCTTGCCAATAATCTGAAGAGCGGGCCGGATCGTCTCATCATAATTTTTAGTCAGACCAGAGATCATGCAATCAGCTTCGCCGGTTTCCACCAGCATGCATCCAAAGTGGTGCCGGTTCTTCATGATCTTCAGCGATTCATCCCAGGTAAACCCTTTGCGGGATCTCTTTTCGAAAAAGATCTTGCCAAATTCCCGTCGCTTGGCTTCTTCCTTATCACCTCTGGGATCCAGCAGGGTGGCTCCCGAAAGGTCAAGTTTATGAAGCGAGGCGAGGGATTGTATAATTTTCTTATCGCCAAGCAGGATCGGAAATCCGATGCCTTCATCCAGCACGATCTGTGCGGCTTTCAGAATATTGGGATGTTCTGCTTCGGCAAATACAATTCTCTTGGGAGCAGTTCTTGCTTTAGTGCCGATAACCCGCAATACCTGATTGTCCATACCCAGCCGCTTGTTCAGGTCCTGGGCATACTGATCCCAGTCTGAGATAGCAATTTTTGCCACACCCGAATCCATAGCAGCCTTTGCCACAGCGGGAGCCACGGTGCAAAGCAGGCGGGGATCCAGGGGTTTTGGGATGATATAATTCGGGCCAAAGGAGATCGTCTGCTCGTTATAGGCCAGGTTCACGATGTCGGGGACGGGTTGTTTGGCCAGATCGGCGATGGCTTTCACTGCTGCCAACTTCATTTCGGTATTGATTTGAGCGGCGCGAACATCGAGTGCTCCCCTGAAAATATAAGGGAATCCCAGTACGTTATTTGCCTGGTTGGGATAATCGCTTCTGCCGGTTGCCATGATGATATCTTCGCGGGCTGATGTCGCCAGCTCCCAGGTAATCTCGGGATCGGGATTGGCCATTGCAAAAACAATAGGTCTGGGCGCCATGGCTTTGATCATTTTCGCATCCAGCACATTTGCAGCACTCAGCCCGATAAACACGTCTGCGCCTTTCATGGCATCATTCAGCGAAATATCCTTTGGGGCCGTGGCGAACCTTGATTTGAACTGATCCAAACCTTTTCGGTCCTTGTGCAGTGCGCCCTTGGAATCGAACATCGTGAAGTTTTCGGGATTTGCCCCCATTTCCTGGTATAACATAACGCAGGCCATGGCTGCGGCTCCGGCGCCGTTGACAACAAATTTCACCGTCTCAATATTTTTTTGCTGTACTTCCAGGGCGTTCAGCAAGGCGGCAGCGCTGATGATGGCCGTGCCATGCTGATCGTCGTGCATCACCGGAATTTTGAGTTGTTCCTTAAGTTTTTTCTCGATATAAAAACATTCCGGCGCCTTTATATCTTCCAGGTTGATTCCTCCAAATGTGGGTTCCAGTGCTTTAACAATTTCAACAAATTTTTCGGGATCTTTTTCGTTGACTTCCAGGTCAAAGACATCAATATCCGCAAATATTTTGAATAACACACCTTTGCCTTCCATCACCGGCTTTGCGCCTTCCGGCCCGATATTGCCCAGGCCCAATACGGCCGTACCGTTGCTGATTACCGCGACCAGGTTACCCTTTGCGGTATATTTGTACACATTGTCAACATCTTCTTCGATTTCCAGACAGGGAATAGCTACGCCGGGGGAATAGGCCAGCGAAAGATCACGTTGCGTTTTGGTTTCTTTGGAGGGGATGACTTCAATCTTCCCGGGGCGCCCTTTTGCATGATATTCCAGCGCCTGTTCTTTTCTTAGTAAGGACTTTGCCATTTGGTAAATAGTTCAATTTTCGACCCCGAAAAGTAAGCCAAAGCGGGGAACGGGCAAAATATAAATTCCTGTTAAAGCGGATTTTTAACGATTCCATTTAATTTTATTTCCTCGTCAGTGATTAATAATATATTTGGACGTCAAATAAGAAAAACTAATTAATCCCGTTTATGAAAAATGTATTGCTAATCAGTTTGTTTGTGATTTCAATAACACTCAGTTGTTGCAAGAAAAGCGGACCCGAACCTGCTCCGGCTAAGGCAAGTAATGAACAACTGGCTGCAGATTCAACGTTCTTGTTTACGAAAGAGATCTACCTGTGGAATACTCAAATACCTGATTATAACAGCTTCAATCCCAGGAGCCTCGTAAAAGCCGGCGATCCAATAGCAACTTCAGATGCGGTGCTTAAAAGCATCCGGAGCAGGTATTCCAGCGGGCTGGATAAATGGAGTTTTGCGGTTTCCTCGGCAGAATCGGATCAGATCCAAACAGGAAGAGGAGAGGACTGGGGATTTTTTGTCAGAAGCGCTGTTAATCCTTCCAATGTGGTGAAATGGTATATTACCTATGTGAACACCAGTTCCACAGCAGGGCAGCTGGGCGTTAGAAGAGGGTGGTATATCAATAAAGTCAATGGAAATGTGGTGGAATATAATAATGCCGGCGCCGATATCCTGAACAACCTGCTTTTTGGTACAACATTGACGGCTAACATTGAGTTTATTAAACCGGATGGTTCCGCTCAAACTTTGAGTCTTTCAAAGACAGTGCATACGGCGAATGCCGTGATGTACACCAATGTGTACAATACGACCAACGGACGAAAAGTTGGGTACCTGGCCTATAACCAGTTCTTCCAGGGAGGCTACACCAAAGAATTGAAGTCGGTGTTCGAGAATTTTACGTCACAAGGCATAAACGAATTAATCGTAGACCTGCGAAATAATCGTGGCGGGTCCGTGGCCACCCAGGATACCCTGGCTAACCTGATCGCACCTTCATCGGCAACGGCCTCTGTGATGTACCAATATGAATTTAACCAACAATTACAAAGCGGTAATTTTCCGCTGCTGAAACGGAGATTTGGGTGGAGCAATAATGCATTTTCACTTCAAAATAACACAGAGAGGTTTATTAAACTGGGTAGCATGAACCTGAGCCGGGTATTCTTTATCACCACCCGCAACAGCGCATCTGCCAGCGAGCTGCTGATCAATAACCTGAAGCCGGTCATTGATGTGCAAATCATTGGAGATACGACCGATGGTAAACCCGTAGGTTATTTTCCAATTGATCTATCCAATAATGTCTCCTTCTATGCAGTTTCTTTCAGAACAATCAATGGAGCAGGTAATGCAGATTTTTACAGAGGATTTTTCCCGGCAAAATTGGTAGACGAAAGACGGAAACTGGTGGATTGGGGAGATCCCGCTGATCAATCTCTGGCACAGGCGCTCTATTATATCAACAATGGAAATTACCAGGCCATTGCGCCAAATAATGCCTTAAATACCCTCCAGCGGTCAGTTTACAGCCAGGGCGCTTTGGAAAACAAACTGAACAGTAAGAAATTTTCCGGGATGTTCCGCGATAAGTAATCGCGTAAATTTCAATGATAAATCCTGTTATGCCTTTACTCCGGACTAAGAGTAGGAGAGAAGCAAAACGCTTGGTATTTTCCTCGAATGCCCAGGGATAAGTAATTACTTAAATTTCAACAATAAATTGCGTTATGCCGTTACTTCGGCGTGAGAGTGGGCGAGTAACCAAACGCTGAGGACTTCTCCCGAATCTCAGGTGATAAGTAATAGCCGAAATTTTAACAATAAATCGCGTTATGCCGTTACTCAGGGGCTGATAACCACTTTCCGCCCGGAAAGTACAGTTAGCGAGTCCTTGATCCTTGTCGTATCGGCGCCCGCAACAGGTAAACGCATGATGAGCCGGAAGGTGATGGAGTCTTTGGTTACCAACTCAACCGGCCAATTGAGAGTTTTTAATTGGGTGTACCTTTTTATCGCTCTCGGTTTAGCGGCAATTTCCAGCAAATAGGTGTAATGATCGGGTGGGGCCGTTTGAACGACTGGCTTGGCCGGCGTCTCAGGCTTCGCGCTCGCAGTATCCGGTACCGGCTCAGATTTCACAGTCTCAGCGGGGACTTCTTCGCCTTCCCTGGATGAATTGGATTGTACATAATACCAGGTGGTAGCTGCAATAGCGATCAAAGCCAGCGTCAGAATAATGATGGTCGGTTTGACGCGCTGGTTCTTATTGTTTTTCTCTTTCGCGAACTGGTTGGGCAAATGCTGGGGCTGCAAGTAAGTGGTCGCCTCCTTTTTCTTGTCATCCGGAAACCTTTTTTCCCTCGAAAAGGTAATACTGCCGTCGGGTTGTGCACTTAGCAGACCAAATCCCTGCAGATTAAATTGCTTGCCGGTATGGAGGTAATATAAGAGGTCATCGAGCTGCGACTGAATATCCGAAAGAGCAAGGACCTTCATTTTCCCCGTCTCCTTCGAAATGAATTCCACCAGTGAGTCATCGAATGATGTAATCTTCCTTTGTTCAAACCTGAGATTGGTCAGGATATCATCTTTCTTGGTAAAATCCACGTTAGGATCGTCGTTCTGGTCGCTGAGAAAGGTTCCCAGGCCAGGCAAATCCAACTGCTTGTGGATGGCAAGATATTTCAATAAGACCGGAGCTAGTTTCACGCTTTAATGAAATTGATGTACAATATTAAAGAAATTCTGGCTGAAATACAAGTCAAAATCAATTTGTTACTGTAACAGGCTCACCGGATTGGCATTTGGGTGCCAATTATTTAGTGCGAACCTTGTTGCCTAAGCCCGCTGTTTTCCGGCATCCCCTCGACTTATTCTTTAAAACTTTCGCTTTTTGCCGGTAGCAGCGATTGCTCTGCAACGCGCCACAGCCCTGCATTTTCTGATCGTATTTCCAGAGAATGACGGTTTTTTGCATTGCAGAACCAGGAACGGGCCACATTAGGCTGCTTCAAATTCCTTCGGCAAACGACCCTCCTTCAGGGCCTGAACCCTGGTTAACCTGATTTTAATTAATTTTATTTTCGTCGGCCGGAACGTGAAGGTGTTGGAAGAATCGCGCGGTGACCACAAAAGAACTGACAAAAATTTTACAATTGCAGCGAACGAACTTAACGATACGCAGGAACGGATTTGTTTTGGCAGGGATCATCGTATTAAAATTCCTGTTGCAATACCTGGCTATCAACCCGGTCTATGAATTGCAGCGCGATGAGTACCTGCATCTGGATCAGGCCAATCATTTAGCCTGGGGTTATTTGTCTATTCCTCCGTTTACATCCTGGATCGCCTGGATGATCAGGGAGTTGGGGAATGGCGTGTTTTGGGTAAAGTTCTTCCCAGCTTTGTTTGGCGTGCTGACTATCGTCGTCGTTTGGAAGACGATCGAAACTTTGGGAGGAAATTTGTTTGCGCTGGTGCTGGGCTCGCTGGCAGTCCTGTTTTCTGCGCTGTTGCGTCTGAACAGTCTGTTCCAGCCTAATTCGGTGGATGTGCTGGCCTGGACAACTTTCTATTATATCGTCATCAAATTTATTCAATCTACCGATAAAAAGTGGCTCTACCTGGGAGCGCTGGTTTTTGCTGCGGGTTTTCTGAATAAATACAATTTTGTATTCCTGTTAATGGGCCTGGTTCCGGCGATTCTGCTGACCAGTCACCGGAAACTGTTTGCCAGAAAATCGTTTTACTTCGCGCTGCTACTTGGGGTCGTGTTGATCCTGCCCAACCTCTGGTGGCAGTACACGCGTTCTTTTCCAGTGATCCATCATCTTAAAAAACTGGCGTCGACGCAACTTGTGCACGTCAGCGCGGGTGAGTTTTTGCAATGGCAGCTTTTATTTTTCATTAACTCCCTCTTTGTGATCATCGCGGCCCTAATTGGGTTATTGATTTATCCGCCGCTCAGAAAATATCGATTGTTCTGGTGGTCGCTGATTTTCACGCTGTCGATTTTCATGTTGTTCCACGCGAAAGGTTATTACGCGATCGGTATTTACCCCGTGTATATGGCCTTTGGATCGGTTTACCTGGAAAAGCTTTTAGCAACGAGTTGGAAGCGCTATTTACGTCCCGTTGCGTTGTTGATACCTATAATGTTATTCCTACCTATGGCCAGGTTCATCCTGCCGGTAAAAAGTCCGGACTATATCATTGCGCATGCAGATGCATACAGAAAGCTGGGACTCCTGCGCTGGGAAGGTGGTAAGGATCATTCGCTGCCGCAGGACTATGCCGATATGCTGGGCTGGAAGGAGTTGGCCCGGAAGGTGGATGCGGCTTACGATAAGCTGCCGGATCGGGATGCTACGCTGATTTTGTGTGACAATTACGGGGAGGCTGGTGCTATCAATTATTATAGCCGTAATAAAGGTATCCAGGCGGTGACATTTGAGGCTAACTATCTGAATTGGATTCAGCCCCACGAAAAGGTCCGGCATCTGATCCGGGTAAAAGTAGGATCAGAGCAGTCCGATGAAATGCGCGTGACGGGCCCATTGTTTGACACATCTTTCGTTGCTGATTCTATAGCTAACCCATTCTCGCGGGAATACCAGACGACTATCTTTGTCTTTTCCGGACCTAAGATCGATGTGAGCCGACGGCTGAAAGAAGAAGTGGCGAAAGTCAGGCGGAGTTTGGAGGAAGCGCGTTAGAGGGCTTTCGCTTCGCGATCGAAGATGCTGGGCAACTATAGAAATCAATAAACAGTTTTATGCTAATCCCGGGATTTGATACCATATTGACATTTTAATACTATATTCGCTAATCAAAGTCATTTTGATTTTATGCCATCTACCCAAAAACAGACCGCTAAATCATCATTCATTCCGCCGAAATGGAAAAAAGAGGAGTGTGTTTACACTGGGGATCATCTGATTGACGCCTACTTAATGGGTAAACAGGACGGGAGGGATGAAGCTAAGAAAATCCTCGCAAAGCAATTTAAAGAAAATATAAATATAGCTACGGCTGTATCTGAAAAGCTTTTTGCAACGGCGGCACAAAAGAAGATGGATTTAAAAAAGATCTATCTCAAGGCAGATGGTATCACAAAATTCTCCGCATTACTTGTTGCCAAAAAAAATGACTTTATTTCTGACAAATTCAGGGAAATGTTTGTTGCTGCCCGGAAGTTTAAGGACGAAGTAGAAAGTGATAGTTTCTATATTTCATTTTCGTTCATGCCTGATTCAAAATCCCTGAGCGAAAAGAGTATCCACGCTGATGGCTATTTTCTGGAGTATGATAAAGACTGACGATCGCTTAAAACATGGGTTACATAACGAAGCTGCCTGTAATTATCTTGAGTTGAAAAAGGAATTTACGGATTGGATTGTCACGACCGCGTTTTATGCTTCGTTGCAATTTGTCTCACATAGAATCTTCCCCTTTGAAATGCCTTCTATTGAAGGAAAGAAAACGAAGATCGAAAGTCTGGACGACTTTGCCCGCTATCAAAATAACAGAAGGCAAACCAAACACGAATTGCTGGCAGATTTGGTTGGAAAGCAATGTAGTGAAATATCGGGGGATTATGACTGGTTATTAAGTATGTCCATGAATGCCCGCTATTTGGCTTATCAGCAAGATAAGCAAATTGCTGATAAGGCCAGGACCTTAATGAAGAGAATCAAACAATTTTGCACCAAGTCGCCTAGCAGATAGTTAACAAAATCCCGCCGGCCATGTCGACTGGCAAATTTTCATTATTTTTAAGCATCGGTCTGATGAAGCCGTGAGTGTTCCGAAAAAATGACGATGAATATCAAGATGCGGGATAGTTTTAAACACAGTAACGGTCAACATAAACGATGGAACTGAAAACATTTTTTGAGGAGCTTTTTGAATATAATTTTCATTATAATCGCGAACTGCTGAAATTACTCGATAGCAATAGGACAATGGTCCCCGAGAGATCCATTCAGCTCATTAATCACCTGATCGATGCGCACCAGGTCTGGAACGAGAGGCTTCTGGGGGAGAAAATTTCCTGCGGCGTATGGGAGATCCGGGAATTTGCAGATCTTCCTGCATTTAATCAGTATAACTATGAAAAGACGATGAGAGTCCTGGGCGGCATGGAACTGGACAAAAATCTGGCCTATAAAACATCCGCCGGGATCGATTTCGTGAGTTCTGTACAGGATATTTTATTTCAAGTGATCAATCATTCAACCCATCACCGGGCACAGATTTCCGCTGATTTGAGAAATAACGGGATTGAACCTATCAACATGGACTATATTTTCTTTAAAAGAGACTAAGCGCTGCCGACACAGTATCCGGTTGCATCTCGAATAATAATATATACTTATATGATTAACATACAGCAAACAGACGCGATATTTTTCGATATGGACGGAACACTTTGGGATGGCGTGAAATCCTACGCGGAGGGATTTAACGATTTTTTTAAGTCAAAGAACATAGAAAAGCGTATAACAGAAGACGATCTTTATGGGCTCATGGGCATGGAGGAAGACAAATATGTAGACCTGACATTATCGGAGTTTCCGTCAGAGGAAAGAAAAGAGATGTATCGGAGTATTGTCGGCTTTCAATATGAGCAAATCAGGATCAATGGAGGAGTGCTTTACCCATTTGTGAAAGTGGGTTTAAAGATACTGAGCCAAAAGTATAAGTTGTTTATCGTGAGCAATTGCGCAGAGTTTATGATTAAGTATTTCATGGAGTGGGCAGGCATTGAAGACTACATCACTGACAGTATGGCCCATGGAGCGAATCTTAAATCGAAAAGTGAGAATATAAAAAGTCTGATCAGCCGATATTCTTTGGAGGGGGCTGTTTATGTTGGTGACACGGATTCCGACAGTGCACAGTGTGAGCTTGCTTCCATTCCATTTGTGTTTGTCAGCTACGGTTTTGGCGATACGGACCGCTATGAAATGAAATTTGACTCATTCGCCGAACTGACCGGCTATTTTGATAAGAAGTAATTGCTGTTCGCCACCATGAAGTACATCGCGTATACACCGGGTGAATGCATTTTCATTTTGTTCAGATCTTGTTAGTACCGGACCTGAGTATAATTGTCCGCCCCTTATTTTTGAATACGCCGGTGAGGTTTGGGGGAAGTTCAATTTCACCGCTCAACTGGTGTTGCGCACCATTTTTGAGCGATACTTTAATATTACCAAGCGAGTGGGGAACGACGCCTTTTACCCATTTGAGATCTCCTAAATGCGGCTCTATGATTACTTTTCTGAAGCCTGGCTCAGCCGGTTTTATTCCACATACCAGAGAGAGGAAGTAATAAATTGGTGAGGAACTCCAGGCATGGCAGTCTGATCTGGTAGGATCAGGAACTTCGGCAAAAGTTGTAAGACCATGGTCGAGCATTTCCTTCCAGGGTTGAAGAAGCGAGAGATAGTTTTCAGCCAGACCAGCTTTTTCTATGGCTTCTGTCAGATAAAACATGAAGTAGAATGTGCATTTTGCGATATCATCACCATCAAGCATCTTTGAAGCAGTCTTTTTCTGCAGATTAAATGGAATCGCGTCTGTCAGTATTGCCAGCGAGTTTGTATGCTGACTGAAATTCTTTTTTTCAGGCGTATCAGCCAGCAGCCCTCTTGATGCATCCCAGCAGGATTTGAACACTTTGTTTTTTATGTTGTTCGCGAGGGAACTGTAATAGGCGGCCTTGACAGGCATTCCAAATGCTTTCAAAAGGGTAGCGGTTTTCTGCAGTGTATAGACAAATTGCAGATTCAAAACTGCAGATCTTCCGTGGGATTCAGGAGGTGTTCCGAAATTCCAGTTTTTAAAATTTACCCAATCGACAAAATTCCACCATTCCATATTTCCCAGAAGACCTGAAGAATCAATCCTGGCTTCATACCAATTCAGGATATCTATCATTGCGGGGATCATGGATTGAATAAACTGACTGTCCTTGTTCAACATCCAATAGTCGTAGACCATCGTATTCCAAACCAGTGAAAATGGCGGAATAACCTGTGGCTGGTAACTTGGATAGCGGCTTTGCGTCAAACCATCGGGCAGCCTTGAGTCATGGATGGAGGCTATTGCGTTTTTTGTAAGCCTGGTATCGCCACTCACGTAAGTTGATACCAGCGCCTGAATGCGGGTATCGCCTACGTATTGTAATTGTTCGTAATACGGGCAATCGAAAAAAGTTTCCATCGCACACAGTCGCTGGGTTCGCCAGCCAACATTCCAGATTTGCCTGAGCAACGGATTGTCGCAATCAAACGATGCCTTCTCTAAGAATGGGTATCCTGTGAAGACACTATAAAAATCTTTAAGGATCAGGGGCGATTCTTTCGTTTCAATTTCGAGCTCTATGTACCTGAAGGTCCGGAACCAAAGAGGCGTGAAGATGCGGTTTTCTTCACCGTCCGGCCTGACAATATCGTAGTAACCAGATATCTTTTTGTTGTCTACAAGATTCCTGTTGCCTTTTTCATTGTTACTGTCAACCAGACTTTCGGCATAGGTGATTTTTATTTGGCTTCCCTTTCCGTTGGAAAAAACCAGTACAGGGTATGCATTCGTCAGGTAGTCCTGGTCTACCAGGATCCTGGTTTTGGTTGATGCAGGGATGACCAGGCTGGCTTTGTTCTCCAGGAATGTTGATGGTGAAGCACTCAAACCGGACCTTCTTATTTTCGAGAATCTTTGAATATGTTGTTCCATGGGTGGAATATCCCTGGGTGAAAGGATATATCTTGCCGGATCTCCCCAGGGGGCCATACTCTTCATAGGTCTTCCATTTTCCAGTTCTCTGGATTTGGTCCAGCCCGCGCGGTCATAATTGAACGCCATCCAATTCCAGGGGTGTTTTGCCGCATCGAAGATCAGCCCTGGTCCAATAATATGAAATCCTTCCGTGACCGGGCTGTATGCGACGTCTTTAAAAGTGCGCCAACTGCTGTCTGTATTAATTATTTTCTCAACTTCTGTATCTCCCTGCATGATAAATCCTGTCAAGCTGGAAATTTGCGCAGCCGGTCTGAATTCTGCAAAATTCCATACCTCTGCTGCTATTACATTTGTCCCCGATTTTAGATATGAAGAAATATCCGTCGTTTCAAAATACCATTTGTAATTATCTCCCCTGGCTGGTCCGTCACCGACTTGTTGTCCGTTTACATACAGTTTATACCGGTTGTCGGCGGAAACATGAATGACGAACTTGTTCGGTCTGATGTCCAATTTGAAATCTTTGCGAAAAAGATAAACACCAAATTCCTCACCAGTAATTCCGGGATAGGTGATCCATTTGGATTGCCAGGTTCTATTGAGAATATCAGGATTGATCCTGGCAGTTTCCTGGGAATAAGCCGAAGAGAAATGAAGTAATAATAGTATAACGGCAAATGACGGGAGAAATATATTGGCCCGGGTAAAGCGACTTCCCCTTGTCCATTTTGCTGACTGGTGACGGTTGAGTAAGTTGAGAAGATTCATGTTGATCTGATGTTAGTGAAATTTTTTATTTTATCTTCAGTTGAAGCGTCCGGAATCCGAAACCGGGTGACTGCAGAAGTATTTTGTTGTTCAATAATTCAACTTTTGCTGCAGATTCTCCGTTCAGGTTAATCCACTGGGCAGATCGGAACGGAATTCCTGTTTTGATGTAAGCTGCATGACCCTTGCCCCCTGCATTGTAAAACCTTGCTATGAGAGCGCCCCCATCAATGCGTAGTGAAGTTAACTCGTAGCCGGTTCCTGAAAGATCAAAGAGGAGGTTAGATTTTTGATTTACTAATGAGCCGCTCGATATAATTAAGGGCTCGGAGATCCGGGTTGATTCATGATGAATAGCCGCTTCTTTCCAATTCCCCACATGAGGCATCAGCGCATAGTCGATAGTACTGGAATCTTGTAATTCATAGTTTCCATTCCATAATCCTTTTCCGCTGTATGCCAGGGTTAACGATAAGGGAAAGCCCTTGCCGTAGGAGTAGCTGGTTGTGTGATCAGTGAACAAAGCAATGCCCTGATTTTTATTGGGATCGTATAAGTCTACCCACCTATATATTATATTATTCTTAATGCTATCCCAGCTTTTGAAAAATGTGTTTTGCAGCCTGCTTTCTGTTACGTCAAAAGGAGCATCTTTGAAAAGTTTCGGGTGGTTCAGGTTCGATGGGAAAGAAATGATCAATTTGGAAGTGTCTACATAGAAGGCCTTGTACCTGTCCTTTTCCTGATAACCTTCATTTTGTGCGTGACCGTCCCCGATCCCCTCATTTCTTAACCAATTTATCGTTGTGCTGAGGTCGATTCTTTTCTCACCATTAGTTAATGTGATATACTGGGTAAATCGATGAATCCCCAGTTTACCTTCAATTTTCACTTTTTTTCGGAGGGGGCCGTCCTCAACCAGTGTTATAGCGTTTTCTCCGTCACATGATGAAAGGAATTTGTTCTGCTGGTAAAAAAAGCCCTTGACCTCATTGAATCTACGACCATCGTTTACTAATACGAATTCTCGTTTGTCTTTCTTTGTTTTCAGGCTTTCGATGATTCCTGTTCTGGAATTGATTTGAAGTTTGTACAGATCCGTTTCAAGCAGATATCGCCCATTTTTTAATGCATTAGGTTGAAGTGCAGTATTTTTAATAGGTCCGGTACCTTCCTGTAAAGAAAACGTCCTTCCGGAAGTTGGTGGGATTTCTGCTATAAATAGTAATTCCAGAGAGTCCCGGCCCGCGTTATAGTTTATTTGAGAAGGTACTTGCTTGTTTTCTGCGTTCATTACCTTTATTCCCTTCCTGTAGTTTTTTGCAGGCAACCAGACACTTGCCGGTTCCTTTCTGTAAATACCTGAAAGGTTAATTACTGAAATGGTTTGTTTGTCAGATTTGTCTAGTAATTGATCTTTGGCCGCTGACAAAATTTCCGCTGTAAGTCGATCACAGTTCGCTATCCATCCGCTTACGCGGCTATGCCAGCTAAGAGGAACAATCCAACAATCGTGGTGCTGAGCAAGCAGGAGGTTGCGCCAGGCTTCCCGGATTGTAGTGTCAGGCCATCTAAAACTCCCTGCGAGTTGAGCCATTGTACATAGTTTTTCAGCTTCCAGCAGCTTGTTTTCAGTCGCTCTGACCATTTGCGCAATTTGCTGCAATTTCTGGGATCCCCATACCAGGCTGACCTGAATATCTTCCTGTGAGAGTTTCCAGTCTGTTGTCGGTTTTTCTGCAACATTTTCAAAATAATTCTGCCAGGTCGTATATTGTGTTGATCCCTGTTTTTTTGATAACCATGGCCCATTTCTCCAACCAGCATCCTGGAGACACATGCCTATCGGGTTTTTCACGCCAATTTTTCTCGCATCTGAAAAATAGCTTTCTGAATTGGTCCACGCATCCGTTTGCCAGGTTGAGGCGCTGTCAAGTCTTTCCGATGCATACCTGGGCACCGTTAGGATCTTAGTTCCGTCAGGCCCCACCCAATTCAAGGTTTCACCGCCAAACGCCCTTGTGTATCCTCCCCAGCAGGTATTTGGATTCTTGAGAGAAGCATATTTAAAACCAAATGATCTGAGAATGCCTGGTAATGCACTGGTAAAACAAGGCTCTTCGGATGAGTAGGTCGCGAATTCTGCTCCTGGGAAGTGCTGCCTTATTTTCCACATTCCATATTCGAGCTGGCGGATGATACTTTCACCCGAAATATTGAAAAGGTAGCTTTGCCCGTAAGCAGGACTCACAAACTCAATAATACTATTTTTTGGGCGCTGATTTTGGAATTTATCTTTGAATTTGAGGTAGGCGTCAGGTTCCCTTACCATAGCGCTATCCCATGTTTCAGGTTCAATCTCGAGGTTGATCTTCCAGTCAGGATATTGTTCCAGTGTATTTAAAATAAACGAAGTGAATTTCCTGGGATAGTGACCATAGACTCCTCCGTGATACCCGTCGATGAAGTAGGTTGACTGGCCAACGGAACTCAATCTCACTAATAATAAAATGACGATAAATAGCCTGCTTATTGCAATCTTTCCCATTCCGTTCATGTACCTTCCTTTTTTATTTCGTTCCCGATCGATCGTTTCCCCGTACCTATCATTTTGCCGAGGGGATTATAGCAAGGAGCTTTCAGAGCTCCCCAAAATTCACTGTTGAAAGACCGTCTGAACCCATATATTATATTTATTATGTAATTGTCTGACAATATCCGGGTATTTCGTAGCTAAATTTATAGCTTCACTGCTGTCCCTTTTTAATCATGACTTTTGGTTGTTTGAGCGAAATAACAAAACTACTGTAACTAAACGCATAAATTCTGCTATTCACCGAAACTAAGCGCACACCCAAAGCATGTATAAATCTTGTCTGTATGGAATGTCACCCAAACATCAATTTACCTCCATTTCCGCGGCTGGAACACTGAGTACTTCCTAAACTCCGGATCTTTCTTCGAAAGGTCTGAAATGATTTTGGCAATATGAAAAGTATGAGTAAAATTGTTGGTACCCTAAATCAGATTTTACAGAAATTCATTGATCCAGGGGAAATCTGAATTAAAATAGTAATCGGGATAGCTGTAAAAGCCCCTGAACGTGACTTCCAATCGTACAATAAAAATTTTGATACATGAAAAGGATCTTTGCGGTTATTTTTTTTGGAGTGCTCAGTTATGGGAGTATTTCACAACCGGTTGCACCTTTTAAAAAAGGAGATCGAGTAGCTTTTGTGGGTAACAGTATAACGGATGGAGGACATTATCATTCTTACATTTGGCTGTACTATATGACCAGGATGCCTGATCAGAAGTTGACGATTTACAATGCCGGTATTGGGGGCGATGTAGCCGAAAATATATACCGTAGGCTGGGCAATGATGTTTTCAACCGGAACCCCAGCGTCGTAGTCTTGACCTTTGGAATGAATGATACTGGCTATTTTGAGTTTTTGAAAAAAGATGGTGACTCAATTTCAAAACAAAGGATTGCTGAGTCTAAGCTCGCATTTGGAAAAATTGAGGAGAAGCTAAAACGGCACCCGGGTATCCGGAAAATTATGATGTCATCCTCCCCATATGATGAAACTTCAAAGTTCAATAACAAGAATATATTTCCTGGAAAAAGCAAGGCAATGTTGGTGGTGGCTGATTTCCAGGAAGCCACTGCCAGAAAAAATCACTGGGGGTTTGTGGATTTAAGTCGGCCCATGACAAAGATCAACCTGGATGGCCAGCAAACGGATAGCACATTCACTGTCTGCGGGACAGATCGCATTCATCCTGGCAACGCCGGTCATCTGATTATGGCGTCATTGTTTTTGGAAGCACAGGGGTTTTCCGGGAGACCAGTATCTATCGTGGAAGTAAATGCAGTTAATTTGAAGGTTGGAAAGACCGAAAATTGTGTTATAAGCAAGGTCGTGAAGAATCCAAACGGCATCGCTTTCACCTATTTCGCAAATGCGCTGCCTTATCCTGTTGATACAATCCCGAGAGGGTGGATGGAAAAAAGTAAGCAATCTGATGCGCTGAAAGTATATCCGTTCACTGAGAACTTTAATCGGGAGATGCTGACTGTTACTGATCTCAAGCCAGGGAATTATAAGCTTTCGATCGACGGTAACGAGATTGGGATCTGGAGTGCAAAGGATCTTGCGGCTGGTATAAACCTCGCAGAGCAAACAAAAACTCCTCAATACCAGCAAGCCGTTGCCATCAGGGAACTGAATGAAGAAAGGTGGGAAATCGAAAGAAGATTCCGTCAGAAAGCATATGTTGAGTTTAATCTGTTGGCAAAAAAAGGATTGTATAACGCAGATAACAGGCAGGCATTGGACACCGTGATGAAATATGCGCAGACTGACTGGGCGATCGGAGGAAATAAGGACGTCTATCTTAAAGCGCGTTTTTCTGCCGTCAGGGATGCCTGGGAAAAGGAAATGCAGGTCCTGATTGATAAGATCTATTCGATCAACCGCCCTGTAGCACGAAGAATTGAATTGAAGGCATTAAAATGAAAACCTACGATAGATGCGACTGAAGCATTTTCCGATCCTGTTCCTGACGATTCTGAATATTGAAGTCGCCCGGTCGCAACTTCACAGTTATGTAAATCCGTTTATAGGCGCTACCACCAGCACTGATGCCGCAGGAATTTACCACGGTCTGGGAAAAACTTTTCCCGGAGCAACTACGCCCTACGGGCTTGTGCAGGTCAGTCCCAACACTATTACCGGTGGCGATAACGGTTCTGGCTACAGTTATGAGCACAAGACCATCGAAGGGTTTGCATTCACGCAAATGAGCGGCGTCGGATGGTATGGAGATCTTGGAAATATTTTAGTGATGCCCACAAATGGTGATCTGCAAACCTGGTCGGGTAGGGAGAACATCGCAGGAAAGGGGTACAGGTCGCATTATGATAAGGGATCAGAAAAGGCCGGCGCCGGGTACTATGCTGTGATGCTGACAGATTACAATATCAAGACGGAGGTAACGGCTGCTCCCCACAGCGGTATGTTGAGGTTCGTCTTTCCCGAAAATAAAAGATCCAGGATACAGGTAGATCTGGCACGAAGAGTAGGCGGCACTTCAGTTTTACAGCACGTTAAAGTAATAAATGATAACACAATTTGCGGATGGGCAAAGTGTACAGCCGAAGGTGGGGGTTGGGGTAATGGCGACGGGAAAGCGAATTACACCGTTTATTTTTATATGACGTTCAGCAAGCCTTTCGGGAGATATGGTGTATGGAGCGCAACTATCCCTGATGGATGGTTGAGGAAAAGAGAGGATATTGAAAAGCCTGAATATATCAACGCCATCAAAAATGCTAAGATCATAGAATCAGTTAAGGAGTTTGAAGGAAAACATATTGGGTTTTACCTGGAATTTCCTACTTCTGCAAACGAACAGGTGCTAGTGAAATCGGGAATATCTTTCGTTAGCGTTGAAAATGCAAAAGAAAACCTGGAAACCGAAATTAAAGACTGGAATTTTGAGGCGGTGAAAAATAAAGCAGAAAAATTGTGGGATCGGGCACTCTCAAAGATATCCATTCAGGGAGGAACCCCGGATCAAAAAGTTATATTCTATACGGCGTTATACCACACGATGTTGGATCCGCGAATATTTCAGGATGTAAACGGAGAATATATAGGTGGTGACCAAAAAGTGCATAAGGCTCCCAACTTCACTAAACGCACCATTTTCAGTGGTTGGGATGTTTTTAGAAGTCAGATCCCATTGCAGACCATTATAAATCCGTCACTCGTTAATGACCTGGTAAATTCGCTCGTTACGCTTGCCGATGAATCCGGAAAACATTACCTCGAACGATGGGAACTTCTGAATGCCTATTCAGGCTGTATGATCGGAAATCCGGGCGTTTCAGTTTTGGCAGAGGCCTATGCGAAAGGAATTCGGAATTTTGATGTGGAAAAAGCGTACCAGTATGCCAGGAATTCTGTAGAGAAATTTGGCAACGGCAGCAAAGGATTTAGCCCCGGCGGTTTATGTATTTCAAATACGCTGGAGTATGCGTACGCAGATTGGTGTATATATCGCTTAGCGCATTACCTGGGAAAAGAAGAGGATTCAAAAATTTATTTGAAGAGATCTTTCGCCTATAAAAACATATTTGATTCCCAGAAGGGATGGTTCAGGCCAAAAAATGAAGAAGGCAAATGGGCAGACTGGCCATCAGAAGGCCGGCTGAAGCAATGGTACGGAACCATTGAGTGCAATCCATATCAGCAGGGATGGTTTGTACCTCACGATGTGGGCGGTATGGTGAATTTAATGGGTGGGAGGGCTAAAGCAGTCAGAGATTTGGAAAATCTCTTTCGAAAAACGCCTCGTGATTTCCGGTGGAATGACTATTATAATCACGCCAACGAGCCGGTACATCATGTTCCTTTCCTGTTTAACAGGTTAGGAGCCCCATGGCTTACGCAGAAATGGACCAGGACGATTGTTGACAATGCTTATCACAATTCAGTTGAAGGGATTGTGGGCAATGAAGACGTGGGTCAGATGAGCGCGTGGTACGTTTTGGCAGCATCCGGATTGCATCCAGTGTGTCCGGCAGACACCCGGTATGAAATTACAAGCCCATCGTTTAAGTCGGTCGTTCTTAATTTAGATAAGGTATACAGCCAGGGTAGTTCATTTACAATCAAGGCGATCAATAACAGCAGGAAGAATATTTACATACAGAAAGCTACTCTGAATGGTAAACCGTATAACCGGTGCTTTATTGATTATTCGGAAATTAAAAAAGGAGGAGAGCTGGTATTATATATGGGTGTTAAGCCCAACAAGGAGTGGGGTAAAAATCTATGAGGCAGGGCTTTTGGCGCCTGTGTATTTGAAAATGATTACGAGCGTCCCTGTCATTATCAACATTATACTTATTAACTGAGCCTGGGTGATGTTGAGCCATTCAATGACTGGATTGATCCGTATCGTCTCAATTAGAAATCGTTCGACACCTGCCAGAATAAGAAACAGTGCACCTATGACCCCGGGTTTGGTGATTTTGTTCCTTACCGACCATAATACCAGGAATAGAACAAAACAAATAATTGCTTCATACAGCGGAGTGGGAAAGACCGGTGCCGTTAACTGATAACAGTAATTACCCCAGTCACAATGCTTCATGATTTCACCTTCGCGCATCACATTGTGCGGGTAAGTGTACGACCATAGCCATCCCGGAAGCCAGGAAAAAGGTTTGGCAGCCGTGTTGGTGATGCCCCAGTCGCCATCGCCCGACAAATGGCAACCCAGCCGGCCGATGGAATAGGCGATCATCAATGCCGGCGCATAGGAGTCTGCCAGATAGATTGGTTTTATATTATTCCGGGAATAATAAAACCAGATCACTACTGAGGAAAGAATGACCGATCCATAGAAATTAACACCAGATAGTGATAAAATAATATTCCACGGGTCAATGACAAATGATTGCCAGTGTTCGAAGATGTAGAATAACTTACCTCCGGCGTATCCGAAAAGAACTGCCAGGGAGATAATATTGGCCATGTCATCCCCCGGTTTTTTTCGGGCTGGCTTATGAGAGTTTACGAGTGTTTCCTTTTTTAAAGAATAATATCCCAAAGCTTCCTTTTGCCGAATGTCTTTTCGCAGAAAGTAAATACCTGCCAGGAAAGCAAGTACTACAAAGAAACCGAATGTTCCGATATATCGCAGAAAAAAGAGATCAATGCCAAAAAGGTCTTTGAAAATATAGTATAAGTTTGGGTACACCTCAGACCTAGGTTTTGTTATTAATGACTGTGAAAATAATGTAAATGCCGATTATTTTGTGGTCTTTCTTCACGCAATCAGTGCTAAAAGTCAGATTAAATCAGGTTTTAGCATTGTCGGGAAAGCGGAAATCCAATTCTTCTTGGTGGGCTAATTGCAACCGGGGTATCGTAACATTTTAAATTCAACACCAGTAATCGATGCGGGACCTCAGTTCCCGCAAAGTATTACCCCGGCGGCTATACAGGTGCAGGGTCCGAAAATCCGCGATACGGGTCTTGTATTGTTGGAACCCCGGGAGTTTTCTTTTGAGTCATTTAGAGGTGGTGGGTTTTGACATTGAAAAAGGTCTGTCTTCGATTTTTGTACCCCTTGATTGGTTTGGCGTATTTCCCATTTTGAAACTCAGTACTCCACCGTTTTCAATTTCGTTGAATCTGATGAAGTTTCGGGTGATCGTTGTGCCGTTCAGTGAAGCAGACTGAATATAGCAGTTTTCCGGGCTGTTGCCTTCTGCTTCAATGACAAATTTCTTTCCGTTTTCCAAAGTGATTTCGGCCTTCGGAAAAAGAGGGCTCCCAATTACATATTCATCGGTGCCAGGGCAAACAGCATGAAACCCCAGGGCACTTAATATGTACCAGGACGACATCCCTCCCTGGTCTTCGTCGCCCGGGTAACCATCTTCATTCCAATAGTATAGTTTATCCAATACCTGTCTTACATGGTATTGTGCATTCCAGGGCTGACCTGCATAATTGTACAGGTAAATCATGTGTTGGATCGGTTGGTTTCCTTGTGCATACTGCCCCATGTTTGCTAAAACCATTTCTTTCATTTCATGTATCTCCTGACCGTAAGATCCGTATACAACTTTTGAACTGGTGGTAAATACAGAATCCAGTTTTGCTAAGAACCTTTCATCGCTTCCCAGAAGATTAATATACCCTTGGATATCATGAAAGACCGACCATGTGTAGTGCCAGGCATTGCCTTCTGTATATGGTCCGCCCCACTCGTAGGAATCAAAGGGTTCCACCCAGGAGCCGTCTTTCTTTCTTCCACGCATAAATCCTGTAACCGAATCATATACATTCTTGTAATTGTACATCTGTCTGGCAAAAATATTCTCATAGAATTTGTTTCCGGTCACCCTGGCCAGTTGATAACCACAAAAATCATCATAAGCGTATTCAAGCGTCTGCGCGGTAGAACCCTGCGATTCAGGAAAACTAACATATCCTAGCTGCCAGTATTCCTTCCACCCCGCACGCCCATTGGCTCCGCCCCAGGGGCCTTTATTCATAGCTTCATGTGCATAAGCTATTAAAGCTTTTTCAGGGTTGAATGTGCGGATTCCTTTGATCCATGCATCGGTGAGCAGCGAGATCGCGTGGTTGCCGAGCATACCACCAGTTTCAGAGGGGAATGACCAGGCAGGTAACCATCCGCATTGTTGTTGGGCATCCAGTAAAGCCTGCATATATTGTCCCTGTTGGGTCCGGTGAAGAATGTTGTTTAGAGGAAACTGCGTCCGGAATGTGTCCCAAAACCCATTACCCGTGTACATATAGCCATTGTGCACTTGTTCATCATAGGGGCTGTAGTAATAAGGTAGCCCATCTTTATTGTATTCAAAAAATTTTCTGGAGAACAAATTGGCTCTGAAAAGACAGGAATAAAATGTTTTCTTCTGATCCAGCGTTCCTCCGCTTACCAGCACCCTTCCAAACAATTTATTCCAAACTTTTGCAGCCTGATCTTTTGTTTGCTCAAACGTTTTGTTTTTGCCAACTTCTCTTTCAAAATTTATTTCCGCCTGTTCGGGGCTGATATAAGATGATGCTGTTTTTACGGAGACCCTGACACCTTTCCCAAATTTTACATAAGCGCCTACTCCCGGTCCATCAGTTGTCAGATTTCCCTTATTTATGGTGTTACTTTTGTTTTCCCATGTCCCGTAGTCTTCGAATGGCTGGTCAAATTGAATGATGAAATAACTTTTCAATGATTTGGGGACAAAAGCCCCGTTATGAACATAACCAATTATTTTTCTTTCCGATGGAATAATTTTCACCATACTCATTTTGGTGTACCCGTCCAGAATGACGTAGTTATCGCGTTTTTGAGAAAACGTGAACCTGAGATGCCCCCCTCTTTCAGTGGGTGATACTTCTGCAATATTTCCATTATTAAATTTCACGCGGTAATAGTTCGGCGTTCCTGTTTCGTTTTTATGCTCGAACCTGGCAGCTCGCTTATTCTCGTCTACGATGAGGTCCCCGCTTACCGGCATAAGAGAGAACACGGCATAATCTCCAACCCAGGGGCTGCATTGATGAACCTGTTGAAATCCCCGGATCGTATTGTCACTGAATTTATATTTCCAGCCGTCTCCATTTTTACCGGTTTGGGGGCTCCAGCCATGCATGCCAAATGGAAGCGCGGTCATGGGGTAGGTATTTCCACGACTTAAACCAAAATCGGAATGAGTTCCTTGTAAAGTGTTAGCATATTGCACCAGGTCGGGCTCCCCAGCCGAAGCAGAATGGGTTACCATGAATATCAGGATCAGAAACAGTAAATTACTGTGCGGTTTAATCATGTAACGGAAATTATAAAGTTTTGAATTCGGCATAAGCATTTAGAATCGATCTAGACAGGTTAGAATCGGGAAGCATCGGCGATTGCGACTGCCACCCTGGAATCTGCGCAACCATAATAGAGAAACCATTTGGATTTGAAAAGGACCAAACCTTCCGTGAATACGGTCCCTGCGGGATATTGCCCGCTTTTCTCAAAGGCAGCCTCTGGTTTAAAAAATGGAAAGTCGAGCCTTTGCAGTACTTTTTCGGGGTTGATTTTGTCGAATAATGCCTGTCCGGCACAATATGAATTTGCGGTATAGTTTTTATCACCCTTGGCCCCGGAAGCGTTTTTGCCGTTATAGATAAGAACGATCCCATTTTTTGTCAGTACCGCGGGAGGTCCGCATTCGGTCAAATCACTGTCAAAGTACCCCCTGCGTGGTGAAAATAAAATTTTCAGTTCGCCTTCAGCGTTCTGCAATGGGGTCCATTCTATGAGATCATCTGAAGTGGCAGCATAGACGTGCCTCTCGCCCCAGTACATCCAATATTTACCTCCAATTTTTGTTATCTCAAGTTTGCCGCCCGAAACTTTGGTCAGGATGGAGGCTGATTTTGTTGGCATATCATAATACTTTCCATTGTAAGCTTTTTTGAAAACAGGCCCATATTTTTTCCAATGAATAAGGTCTTTGGAAAGTGCGACCGCAAGCCTGGGGACTTTTCGGTTCCATTGTGTGTAGAGCATGACATACATACCTTCCCTGGTAACTGCAACCCTGGGGTCCTCACATCCTCCGGGCCATTCGTGTATTTTCTGATCGTCGTTTGCAGGAAAAAGAACAGGACTTCTGTGCCTGATAACATTAATTCCATCAAAGCTTTCGGCAAGTCCTATCCGGGATGTTCTGGAGCCAATACCCATGGCGCTGTTGTCCTCTGCGCGATAAAGAATGCAGATCCGCCCGTTTTTGACAGTAGCAGCAGGATTGAATACATCACTCTCTTCCCAGGCAACGTCGTTTCCTTGCATGGGGTCAGAAAACTTCCCCGGGACCGGCGACAGGACAGGGTTACCCTTTTCCGGGCGAACGAACGGCCCGATACACCAGGCTGGTAGTTCTTGCTGGCAGAGGGCAGGAATTGACAGAATTATTAGAGAGATTGCTACTAATGTTCTTATCATGATTTTCTTTTTATGTATAAGCTGCTTAATGTTCATATCATGCCGTGCTGAGAAAACTGAAAAGCGGGGCCAGTTACTCGTGTTCGCAGGTCCGTTTTTACAAACTATCGACGAATCTCGTCCTACTTAGTTGCGGAAGTGCAGTTGACCAGCATGGCTTAAAATTGAAAAGCTCTTCAAATTTCCGGTTTTAAATCCGCCGTTAATACGTCCCGCCAGAAGCCAGTTTCAGCTATTTCCGGGAGATGATTTTTCTCAGATAACCTAAATAAAATTACCTACTGAATTATGTAAACTAATGGATGTTAGTCTGATGTTAATAATCCAGCAAAGATAAGCCCCCGTTTTCCTCTGAAAATTTAGATAATCTCAATGGATCAAATTTTTTTTTTAACAAAAACTTTAAATACATGGAGGTTTTGCTCCGGCAAGGTTACTTTAATAGCGGATAAATTTCTAAAAGATTTATTAAAATGAAGAAAAAAATCGACGAAATGTTGGTCATAAAGCTAAGGATTCCTGTTTTTATTGCCTTCCTGGTCACCGTCCTTTTCGCTTGTTCCAAGAGCAAATTTCTGGAGGAGACGACAACCACCAACCTCAATGAGCAGACGGTTTTCAACGACAGCGCCTACGCCATGAATTTCTTGAGTAATATTTACGCGAATGTTGGCTTTAGTTTCAGCCCCACCAGGTTTAATAATGGGGGACTGGATGCTGCATCGTCAGAAGCTGATGTTCCACGGGTTGGAGTCGCTTCTACATCTGCCGGATTTGCCACCGGATCCATAACACCAGCCACGGTATCGGGTGATGCCTGGAGCACTTGTTATTCCCAGATACGTGCCGTGAACCAGTACCTGAAGCATTCTGTTTCTTTGCCTTTTGCACCTTACCTGATCAGGCGGACCGTTGCTGAAGCCCGGTTTTTACGGGCATGGTTTTACTTTACACTGTTGAAGCATTACGGAGGTATTCCTCTGATTGGAGATACAATTTACAGTGATAAGGATATCATACCAGCAAGCAGAAACAGTTTTGAAGATTGCGTGAAATATATCGTATCCGAGTGTGATGCATCGGCCTCCATATTACCGCCTCGGCAGCAGGGGCTCGAGTACGGCAGGGCTGGGGCAGGTGCCTGCCTGGCTTTGAAAGCAAGAGTGCTGCTTTATGCGGCCAGTCCGCTTTTTAACGGTAACAACGCTTTCAATTCAAGTCTCGCTGATCCTCTTCGTTCGATAGTCGGATATAAGAATGCAGATTTGAACCGATGGAAACTTGCATCAGACGCTGCAAAAGCGGTGATTGGTCTGGGCGTTTACTCAATACATACTGCAACCAGCCAGAACGCAGGAGTTACAGATCATCCGTTGCAGGATATGTTTATTCACCGGGTGAATAATGAGTACATTTTTGCCCGAATGATGACCGGCACCAGGGATCTTGAAACCAGCTGGATGCCTCCAAGCCGGGGCGGGAATGGCTATGGCGCTTATCCCTATCAGGAGCTTGTGGATGCATTTCCAATGAAAAACGGGAAACTTATCAGTGATAATTCTTCCGGATATAATGCCAGCCGGCCCTATGACGGCAGAGACCCCAGGCTGGATTGTACAATTATGCATGATTCTTCGTTGATCGTTTTGTATACCGATTACATTCAGCCCATTATGGGAGTGCCTTTATCACTGTACGTGAATGCAGGGGCTGACGCCGTATTTAAACGAACGACAACAGGGTATTATGTGAATAAGATGCTTAAACCTGATATTGCCGGCAATTGTATTCACGGTTCGGAGCGCTGCTGGCCACTGATCCGATTTGCCGAAATACTGCTGGATTTCGCTGAGGCAGAAAACGAGTATTCCGGTCCGACACAGGATGTTTACAGCGCATTGATTGAGATAAGAAAGAGAGCCGGGATAATCGCAGGTGCAGATAATTTGTATGGACTGAATGCAGGAATGACTAAAGATCAGATGCGCGTAATTATTCGCAACGAACGCAAAGTCGAACTGGCGTTTGAAGAACACTGGTTTTGGGACATCAGAAGATGGATGGTGGCAGGAAATACGGAAAACGTGATGATGCATGGCATGAAGGTAATCAGGGATAATGGCGTGCCCCCATCGTTTCAGCAATTTGAAGTGAGGAAACGAAACTTCAGGAATGCGATGTATTTATTTCCTATTCCAGAATCCGAAGTTGCGAAGTCGAAGCAACTGCTTCAAAACCCCTATTGGAGCACGGTAAATAATTAGAATATCGATCTAAATAGTCTGTTATGAGAAATTTCAAATTAGCAAAGCTCGTTGTGCTGCTTTTGATGGTCCTGCTTATGAACTTTTCCTGTAATAAAGAAAGTTCTAAAATCTACCCCGAAGCCGTAAAAGATATTGCCGGTACCTGGAAAATAGCTTCCGTAACACGAAATGGTGTGGATATCACCAACAACTATGATTTCAGTGCGTTCACCATCAAGTTCAATGGTGACGGCAGCTATGAATTATCGAACCTGATTCCATTTGTCGTGCTGAAGAACGGTAGCTGGCAGTTGGACGACCCAACTCACCCGTTGCATATTTCTTTTACACAGCGTGGGGCATCAGGCGTGTTTACTAACGAATTTAATTACCCGGTAGTAAATGGGGTGAGAAGGATAATATTGACGGGATCGCCTGGTTGTTCAAAAAATACATACCAATATGCCCTGGTGGCCGTCCAATGATCATTTAATTTCTACAATCTGAATTATGAAGAGAAGGATCTCCTTTTATAGGAATAGGAATTTTTGGAAATTCTTTGTTTCTCTTGTCGCAATTGCGCTGATTTTTGCGTGCAGTACTGATATCGTAAGCATTGATCAACCTTCAAAGGTGGATGCAGGTCAGGAATTGACTGCCATGCTTAACTGTAAAATTGATGCGGCAGGAACAAATTCAAACAGAACGCTGGTAGTGGGTTTCCTGGTTCCTAAATCCTGGAACGCCTCTCAGAACACTTCCGTGTATTATACCTGCACGGCTCTGAGCGCCAACAATGAGAAAATGAGCCTGATGCCCGCATCTGAAAAGGAACCAAAAACGCAATTATCCTGGCCGGATGCCTTGATGCAGGATAAACGATACGCGCTGATGGGGAATCTTGTTAATGACTTGGAGTGGGTTGTCTTCCGCTCTACGAAAACCTATGATGTCAATAACAGTGTCACTTTCCAGGTAAAACTTGTAACAAAGGCGGGACCACAAAACATGTTGGTCAATCTTGGATACTTCGTCGGAAATTCTTACAACGGATTGGAGCCTCCTGGCGGTGATAAATACCACGATGGTAAATACGCCCGGCTGAGTGTTGAGAAGGGTACCGGGGACTTAATAGATTTTGTAAACCCGCAAATCGCCATGGTCGAACTCGCAAAGGCCACTGACAATGATATTCAGACGGTCTATTACGACGGCGATTTGATTACAACGCCTCTAAGCACTGCAAAAAAGGTTTACTTCTGCGCCAAAGGTTATACTTCAGATGGGAATATAATAGAGCGATGTGAGATAAGCGATAAGACAGCTTTTAAACCGACGCCCGGTATTAACCGGTTTAGATTTGATTTTTGGCCCAGGGCATTTTTTAACCTGAATCAAAACCAATCGCTGGTTAGAATAGAATATTTTTTGATGGACGAATCGGGCTCAACAAAAGTGGGATATGGGGGAAGTCAATCTCCATCAGACCCATTCAAGTTTACATTTACCTGTCAATAACAAAAACGAAATGCTGAACCATAAAATGTTACAAGCTTACAATAAACTCAGGTTATATATGTTGCAGTTAAGATTTTACCGGGGACGAATATGGAGTATATTTATGCTCATACTATTAGGCGGAAGTATCGCTGCACAAAATGGCGTCAACATAAGTGGCAGGGTGGTGGATGATTACGGACATCCCCTTCAAAATGTGAGCGTACATAACACCCATAACAACAGCCAGGTGAACACAGACAATGATGGCGCATTTTCTATCACTACACCACTTAACGGCGTTTTGCTGTTCACTTTAAAGAATTATGACATTGAAACCTTTAAACCCAAAGGGAAAGAAGATAATGTGCTGATCCGCCTCCATGAGAGTTATCTGAGAAAAAGTGATACCATTGACGTGATATACCGCCAGCATAAGGCTGATTTGTTTTTGGGATCGATATCGACAGTAAATTCTTCCCAGATTTCTACAACACCCGCTCCGTTGTATCTGTACTCACTCACCGGGAGATTACCGGGGTTATACACAGAGCAGATCCGGGGATATAGAAGTTTCGCGGGTACGGGTGATGCCAACTCAGTAGCTGATCTGGCAGGTACGCTCGCAAGAACAGGTTTGACGCCTTTCAGCGATAATAATGAAATTTCAATCAAATTGAGAGGCCAGAACCCGGTGGTAATCGTCGACGGTATTCAACGCGATATCTTTTCGCTTGATCCGGAAAGCATAGAATCTGTTTCTGTCTTAAAGGACGGATTGTCGTCAATTGACCTGGGTCAGCGTAGTTCAAGAGGTGTGTTGCTGGTTACAACTAATAAGCCCAAGATCGGACCACCAAGATTGTCATTTACTGCGGAAGCGGGGTGGCAGGAGCCGCTCAAACTTCCCACACCGGTAAGCGCGTTTGACTATGCATACCTGGTAAATGAAGCACTACAAAATGACGGCAGAAAGCCCTTGTATAGTGTAAAGGATCTGGAAGGGTTTAAGAACGGTTCAAATCCGTATGCCTATCCCGATGTAAACTGGTATGATTTAGTTCTCAAAAAGAATGCTCCTATGAACCGTTACAACCTTAACGTTGGTGGGGGAGGGAATGTAGCCAGATACGCGATTTCACTTGGTTATATGAATCAGGAAGGACTCCTGAAGACAGGCAACAGCGATGCCTCCCTTCAGCTCCAGCGGTATCTTATTAATTCCAAAGTGGATATAGACGTTACAAAACATTTCAACGTCGGTGTCCAGTTATTTGGACGTATTCAGGATGGGAACCAGCCAGGAGCGGGTGTCGGTACCATATTGGACAATCTTTTGCGAACACCCAACAATGCCTACCCGGTCTATAACCCTGATAGTTCATATGGTGGTAATAATTCATTCAATACGAACCTGAAGGCTTCCCTGGATAAATCGGGCTACAAAATGAATAACGACCGGGATATCATGGCAAACGTGGACATGAAGTATAATTTTGACAGTTGGGTCAAAGGGCTATGGGCAAGAGTCAAGGGAAATTTGTCCGTACAATCCGCGACACTCACCGACAGATCTATGCAGGTTCCGGTATTTTTAATGCAACCGGGAAACAGTGATACAACCTACGCGCGATACGGCAGCGCCAATTCACAAGCAAATAATTTTTATGCTATATCCAACGCCAGATATTGGTATGCACAAGGAGAAATTGGGTATGCGAAATCAGTAAGAGGCAGCACATTTACCGGCAATCTGATGGCAGATATGCGCCGGTCGACGCTGAACTTTGATCTTCCCGGAACTGCTACGAACTACGTAGCCAAACTACAGTACAATTATCTTGAAAAGTATATGCTGGAAGCTGCTGTTAATTACAGCGGTTATGACAGGTATCCGCCTGGCAAGCAATACGGGCTCTTTTATGCCGCAGGCGCCGGTTGGAATATTGCAAAGGAAAGTTTTATTAAGGACAATTACAGTTGGATCAATCTGCTGAAATTAAGGGCAACCTATGCACATACGGGAAATGGGGTAGACAACTCGGGTTATTTCATATGGCGTCAGACTTTCAATCAAAGCAACGACGAAACCGGCATCTCTGGCATTGAACACGTGAGAGCACAAATGGCCATAGTAGAAAGTGGGTTGGCCAATACGGGGATCACCTGGGAGCAGGGAAATAAAATGAATGCCGGTTTTGATATTTCGTTGTTCAAAGACCATTTTGGAATTAATGGAGACTACTACAGGGATATATATTCCGATTTGCTGCAGATTCGCGGCAAAAGTATTGCGATATTAGGAAAACCTTATCCTGTGGAGAATATCGGCAAAAACCTGTACACGGGAGCCGAACTGAATTTGACTTACCGGAATAATGTGGGAGCGTTTAATTATTTCATTACAGCAAACGGGTCCCTTGAGAAAACCAAGGTGCTGTTTATGGATGAACAAAAAAGAGAATATCCGTGGAATGTGCGCACGGGTCTGCCTGTTGGGCAGCGATTTGGATATATAGCCGATGGGTTTTTTGGATCAATGGCGGAAATACAATCGGGAGCTTTAATTCCGGGGTTTGATATCAAACCGGGGGATATTAAATTCAAGGATCTCAACAATGACGGAATCATCGATCAGTTTGACATGGTCCCAATCGGAAAGACAAAGCCAATGCTCTATTGCGGAATTACAACCGGGTTTAACTACAAAGGAATTGGTTTCAGCATTTTGTTCCAGGGTGTTGGGAACAGGAATTTATATATCGACAACTGGAATACAGAGATCATAAGGGCATATGGCCAATTGTATGGTCAGGTTTATGACCAACTGATGTCAAGATGGACGCCCGAGCATGCAGATATAGCGACGTATCCACGTTTAAAGGCTAACGGCAGTTTTGGAGATTGGTACACTTTGAGCAGTAGTTCGTTCTGGCTTCACCGGGGCGATTACTGGAGAATAAAGAATATCAACCTGCAATACACCTTTCCGTATCAATGGACCAGTCGCTTCCGGGTAGCTGGAATAACAGCCTTTGCGAATTCGCAGAATTTATTTACCTGGGCCGCCTACGACAAGGTTGATCCCGAAGTTAGTAGTGGTGGTGTCTATCCCAACCAAAGAGTCTACAATATCGGTATTAATATAAAATTTTAGTGTGTAGAATAGCTAAATATCTTCAATATGATTAAGAGTCTTCTATATAGAATAACGATTGGGTGTGTTATCATGCTGACCGCATGTACCAAGAATATTGAAAAGATCCCGTTGGAGCTGAATACGATCGAGTACATTTTTGATAAGGATGACTCACTTGGTGTTAACGCCGAACGATTCATGAGCGGAATTTACAATACGGTGCCAAGGGGATATAACCGGGTGAGTTCGGATATACTGGATGCAGCGACAGATGACGCAATATCGTCAGCAACCGGCAGCACTGATGTATATAAATTGGCAACCGGGGGCTTTACTTCGTCGAACTTCCCCTTCGGTGAGAATTTTTGGGCGACTTGTTATTCCGGGATCCGGAAGGCTAATATATTTATCACTAACATTGATATGGTACCGCTGAAAAAAATGGTCGCGTCAGGCTTCCCGAAAAAACATGCCTATAAAGCGGAAGTCAGGTTTATCCGGGCTTTGTTGTACTTCGAGCTTGTTAAGCGGTACGGCGGGGTTCCGCTGGTTGGAGATAGGGTTGGGCTTCTTGGTGATGACATACAACTCCCGCGAAATTCCTTTAAAGATTGTATAGACTATATTGTAAATGAGTGCGATCAGATCAAAGACAGCCTGCGGACGATAGCTCAGACAAAGGCTACCGGCGACTATCAGGCTGTTACGAAAGGCGCTTGCCTGGCGCTGAAATCCAGAGTGCTGCTTTATGCAGCAAGCCCGTTGTTCAACGGGGGAAATATTGCGCCGGGTAATCAGCTTACCGGTTACACCGACAATGACGCAAACAGGTGGAAATTGGCGGCAGATGCAGCCAAAGAACTGATTGACAGAAATGAGTATAACCTGGTCCCCGCTTTGTTTTCAGACATTTTTATTACCGTTGATGGGATGGGCAGTAAAACAAACAGGGAAGTAATCTTTGTTAGGGAAGACGGACAGGGTACCGGTATTGAAGTCAACAATGGACCAGTAGGATATTCTCCCGGCACAGCCAATGGCCGAACCAGTCCCACCCAGGAACTGGTGGACGCATTTCCAATGAAAAACGGATCGGATATAACCACAAACGGTTCGGGATACAACGTCAGCGATCCATATTCCAACAGGGACCCCAGACTAGGTATGACCATATTTTTTAATGGACATGCATGGCTCAACACGAGTTTGGAGACGTTTGAAGGAGGGAGAAGCCACCCGGGTACCTTGAATGTTGAAACGAGAACAGGATATTATATGCGGAAGTTTATGGGCTCCTTTGAAACGACTAATAATTTTTCCAATGTGTATCATGATTACATACTGTTCAGGTATGCTGAAGTGCTATTAAACTTTGCAGAAGCTCAGAATGAATTTTCAGGGCCTTCAGATCAGGTTTATCAGGTATTGAAGGATTTAAGAAAAAGAGCTGGTATCAACGCCGGATCTGACGCTATGTACGGCTTGAAAACAGGTATGTCGAAAGAGGAAATGAGAAAAGCTGTTCAAAATGAAAGAAGGATAGAGCTGGCTTTCGAGGAACACAGATTCTGGGATATAAGGAGGTGGAAAATTGCCGAGCGTGTAGTTAATACGCCGCTTCATGGTATGAGTATTAGTAAGGGATCTTCAGGAAGAATGACGTTTACTGTAAATGAGGTGTTTAATCCAGTGTTCAAACCAAGACAATATCTGTATCCGATTCCCTATGACGAGGTTGTCAAGAACTCAAATATGGTTCAAAATCCCGGTTGGTAATATTTTAATTAAAGTGATGATACAAAAAAGTAATAAATCGAATAATCGCTTATTTATGTGTCGCATATATTTATTGATTTTCTCCATTTTTTTTGTTAGTGGTGTATTAGCCCAGCAAAAAAGGATAACAGGCGTGGTAAAGGATATTACTGGCCCGTTAAACGGGGTTTCAGTCGTTGTCAAGGAATCAAACGCCGGCACGGCAACGAGCAGTGACGGACGGTTTACCGTAAATGCGAATCCTGGAAGCACTTTAGTTTTTAGTCTGGTGGGTTATTTACCCGTGGAGTTAAAAGCAGGAGAAAAGTCTGAGCTTGAAGTGCTGATGCAGGCAAAAACCCAGGGAATGGATGAAGTGATCATCGTTGGGTATGGCACCAAAAAGCGGGTTACAAATACGGGCTCGACCAGCGGTATCGTGGCAACACAGATCCGTAATATACCAACTGCAAATGTCCAGAATACCCTGGCGGGTAGGTTACCCGGGTTTTTCTCACAACAGAGATCGGGACAGCCGGGTAAAGATGCGTCAGATTTTTTCATCAGGGGTGTGAGTTCCTTGAATCCCGATGGTAACAGGCCATTGATCATTGTGGATGACATTGAATACAGTTATGAGCAGCTCTCTCAGATCAATGTAAATGAAATTGAAAATATAAGTATTCTGAAAGACGCTTCTACAACAGCCGTATATGGTATTAAGGGAGCCAACGGAGTACTGATTGTTACTACAAGAAGAGGACTCCTGGGCCGTCCTAAAGTTAATTTCCGGGGAGAAGGCGGGATGCAAAGCCCGGTGAAGAAGCTAAAGTTTCTGGACTCCTATCACAGTGCCGTGCTGGAAAATGAGGCATACGCGAATGACGGCTTGAATCAACCGTTCTCAGCGGAAGACCTGGAGCATTTTAGAACGGGAGATGACCCGTACGGACATCCAAACGTAAATTGGTATGAGGCTATCTTCAAACCTTATTCACTTCAGACAAACGCGAATGTTGATGTTTCGGGTGGGAATGATATTGTTAAATATTTTGTTTCGGGTGGGGCATTTTCACAAAACGGAGCTCTTAAGAATTTTGCCGATCCTAGAAATGAGGTGAACACCAACTACTATTACAGGCGGTATAATTTCAGAAGTAATCTTGACATAAAAGCTTCAAAAAGTTTATCGGTAAGATTGGATGTGACGACCCGGTTCGGTGATATCAATCAGCCACATGCCCAGAATATTGTCTCAGAAATTTACAATTTTAACAGGATAAGGCCGTATTCGGCCCCGTTTCTGAATCCAAACGGGAGCTACGCATACGACAGGTATAACCCGCAGAATCTGGCAACACTTAATGCACGATTAGCCAACAGTGGGTATCAGCGGGATAAAAGGAATGATCTGAACGTCCTTTTTGGTCTGGCAGAAAAACTGGATATGATTACAAAAGGACTTTCCTTCACGGGACGCGTAGCTTATGCAAGTTCTGAACTTGCTTCCAGACAGTTATTCAGGGGGGATCTGTTCAACGGATATTCGCCGCCTTCGTATTATTATAATCCTGCGAACGGTTCTTATACCCTGGATCCCCGCGGGCAGTACCAATTGTCGGGGTACACACTGGTGGGTGTAACAGACGCGTACAACAAGAATATCAATCTGCAGGGATTCTTGAATTACGACCGGACCTTTGCAGCACATCATTTTACATCGCTGTTGCTGTTTAACCGGCAAAACTATACCGATCAAAGAGCTGCTTCAGTACCGAATAAGTTTCAGGGCTACAGTTTCAAGATCGGATATGATTATCTGCAGAAATACCTGCTTGATCTTAATATAGGGTATAACGGTTCCGATCGATTCAAATCTGGCAGACGGTACGGCTTATTTCCGGCACTGGGGTTGGGGTGGAATATCAACCGAGAGAAATTCTTCAATATCAAGAAAATCAACCTGCTGAAAGTTCGGGGTTCTTATGGTGTGGTTGGCTCCGATATCGTTTATGGGAACCGGTACCTGTACAATCAGCAGTATTATAACGGCGGATCGTATCCGTTTGGAGAAGCCAGTGTTGTTTCCTATCCCACTATTTTTGAAGGGGACCTCGGGAATAATAATGTAACCTGGGAAAAAGCAGAAAAATTTGATGTTGGGCTGGATCTGAATATGTTTGATGATAAAATATCTCTAACTGTTGATTATTTTAGGGATCTTCGTTTTGATCAATTAATTTCAAGGGGTTCTATATCTCAGATTCTTGGGGTAGGAACGGCCAGGTTTAATATGGGAAAGGTATTAAATACCGGTATTGACGGGCAGATATCCTACAAGAATAATATCAATGACTTCCAGTATAATGTTACCGGAGTCTTCTCCTTCGCAAAAAACAGGATAGTTTTTATGGATGAAGCTACTCCGGCGTTTCCATGGTTATTGCGTACTGGTCATCCAATTGGTCAGCCATTTGGCTACACATTTCTTGGATTTTATAAAGATCAGCAGGACATTGCTAACAGTGCCAAGCCATTGGTGCCTGTCAGACCCGGTGATCTGAAATACAAGGACCTGAACGGTGATGGTGTTATCGATGAAAATGATATGGGACCGATCGGGAAGCCCAATCTGCCCAATACTACAGTCGGACTTACACTTGGTGGCAACTATAAAGGATTTAGCCTGAGTGTGCTATTTCAGGGATCCTTCAACTACAGCTTTGCTGTTACTGGTACGGGAATCGAACCATTTCAAAGTCAGTTTCAACCAATTCATGAGCTGCGATGGACCCCGGACAACAGTACAAACGCCAGGTTCCCGAGGCTGACGACAAACTCGGCGTCAGTGAACAGTCCGTCTGCTTTTCCTTCTTCATTCTGGTTGGTTGACGCAAACTACATCAGGTTAAAGACAGTTGATTTGGGGTATCAGCTTCCTATTAAAACCCTGCCGTTCGGAATCAGCAATGCCCGTGTATATGTGAGCGCCTATAACCTGTTTACATTTACTAATTACGATTTGTACCAGCAGGATCCGGAAGTCACCAGTAATACCGCCGGCGATGCATACATGAATCAGAAAGTAGTGAACGTAGGTTTACAAATAGGTTTTTGAAACGGGGAGCTTTATGTTGATTTGCCTTTCAAATGGTTGTGCAGGTATTCCGAGGGCATCAGTCCAAACTGCTTTTCAAAATTTTTGCTGAAGATCTTGGGAGACGAATATCCCGCATTTTCCGAAGCCTCATTGATATTTTTACCTTCAGATAGCAATTCAGCTCCTCTCTTGAGCCTGGTAAGGGTAATCAGGTCGTTGGGAGAAAGATCTGAGACCGCATTTATCTTTCTGTAAAAGGTAGGGCGGCTCATATTCATGAATTTCGCCAGACGGTCTACATCAAAGTCTTCGTCCAACAGGTGTTCCAAAATAATTAGGTTCACACGCTCAAGAAACATCTCATCGGATTTTGTATAAGCCACCGTTTTTAAGTGGGCGAGTGGCGAGTTATAGAAAAATTGTTTTATTTTGTTTCGGTTTGCGAGCAGGCTGGCAATCTGCATTTTTAAATGCTTAGGTGAAAAGGGTTTCTCTATGTAAACATCGGCACCCAATTCCAAGCCTTGCAGTTTTGACTGAAGCGTATTCTTGGCAGTTAACAGGATTACAGGCAAGTGACTGAGTTCAACATCTGATTTAATGGTCTCACATAATTTGAATCCGTCCATTAAGGGCATCATCACATCGCTCACTATTAAATTTACTACATCTGTACGGAGTATCTGTAACGCAGCTTTTCCATTAAGAGCCTTACGTATCTCATATTCGGGATTAAGGTTGTCTTCGATAAATTCAAGGATTTCTACATTGTCCTCAACAAGAAGTACCACAGGTTTCAGTTTCATTACTTAGGTTTTTTAAAATTCCGGACTGACTGGCATCGTCAAAACGAAAGTGTTTATATTATCCTGGGATAGTTCCAGCTTCAGTTCGCCGCCATGAATTTCTGCCAAAGATCGGCTTAAGGCTAACCCGATACCCGTTCCCGCCTGATTGGAGGTTTCTTTCAGCCGGTAGAAACTTTTGAAAATATCATCTCTGGTCTCTTCAGGTATAATGAAGCCGTCGTTAGTAAAAACAGCCCTGTAATGCTTTTTGTCCGGGGAATAGAACAGAGATACCTGTACTGTGTGGTCGGAGTATTTTATAGCATTGTCAGTAAGATTGCTGAAAATTTTAGTCAGGGCTTCCTCATCAGCATTCGCCCAGATTGTTTCCGGGCTGCTGAAATCAAATACTGTCAGATTCTTCTGGTCGGCTATACTTTTAAAACCGGCATGAATGTCGCAGGCCAATGTGGAAACATTTATATAGTTCACATTCAATTCAAACCTCTTCATTTCAAATTTTCTGAAATCAAGGAGTTGATTTGCCAACTGCATAAGGCGGTCCGAATTTCTGCTCATTAAATTGATACTGTTTTTTATTCCAGGGAATTCTTCGATTTTGTCTATAATGTTTTCCATGGGACCATTTATCAGGGTTAGCGGCGTTTTGATCTCATGAGCAACATTCATGTAAAAGTTTATCTTATCCTCGTAGTTTTCTTTATCTTTTTCATGCGCCAGCTTTTCGAGCTGGTATCTGTTTTTTATTTTAGACCGTTCAATAAAAAACCTGATCGTTAGAAATATGACCGTTGTTAATAGGAAAACGTAACTGAGATAGGCCCACCAGGTTCGCCAGTAGGGCGGTTGTATGCGAATTGCCAGGGTCGTCAGATTTCCACGCTGATGAGGTTCGATAGATCTCACGGAAAAAGAATAATCGCCGGGAGGCAACTCTGTGAAATAAACTTTTCGATTAGTTGGTAAATATGTCCAGTCCTTATCCAATCCATCAAGTTTGTAGGCATAAGAGATGCTCGAAGGAGAGCTGTAGTCCAGCGCGGCAAAGTCAATGCTGAACGAGGATTTATTATAAGGAAGACTAATCTTTCTGGATAGGGTAATTGACTGTGTTAACGGTGAGTTCTTAGTCGCAATGGCGAGTTCTATATTATTAACCTGAAAACCGGTAATATATACTGGGGGATTAAATGATCTTGGCGTAATTGAATCGGGATTGAAGCTGATCATACCTTTGACGCTGCCAAAATACATATTTCCCTTGTTATCTTTATATGCAGACCGGTAGTTAAACTGGTCGGTAAGCAAGCCATAAGATTTATTGTAGACTTTTATTTCCCTGGTCAGCGGATTGAATTTTGTGAGGCCTCTGGACGTGCTCAACCACAAATTATCTTTATTGTCTTCCAGGATCGCACATATTATATCGGATGGCAAGCCATCATCAGATGTTAGGGAACGTATTCCATCCGTGTTTAAATTGATGCTGTATAACCCACCATCGGTTGCGATCCATGAAGTTGAATTTCCTGCGCAAAAGATATAGTTAATAATATTACCCGCAATTCGCTGTCTCTTGTCCGCTGCCAACAGGAAGTGTTTGAGGAAGTTGTTGCCCGGGTTAAAAACATATATGCCATCCCCGTATGTTCCCGCCCAGATATTTCCATGTGGATCTTCTTCCAATGATCGGAAAAATACTTTTGGCAATATGTCAACAGGAAGAAAATTATTCTGGTTCTTAAAATATTTGAAAATACCCTGACCAGTTCCAACAAATATCTCCCCCTTTTTTGTTTTTAGAATGGTGTATATAAGATTATTGCCAATAGATGAGTTTTCGGTATTGTAGTTGTAAAGTCTTTTTCCGTTTCGTGCTATCAAATCAAGGCCATGCAGGTATGTCCCTACCCAAATAGTATCGCCGCTGATCAGTAGGCTATGAATATTTGAGTAGGACACGCTCTGGTTGCTCAGTGTGGGGTTAAAGCAAGTAAACTGATTCGTGTTTTCATCGAATTTATTTAATCCGGCATCTTCTGTCCCGATCCATAACATTCCGTATCTGTCCCGCCGGATTACACTGATGGCATTTCCGCTGATTGAGTTGGCGTTTGTCTGGTGAAAATACTTCTTGAACACAATTTCCTGCTTTGGCAGATAGTTTACCCCGCCAAAATAAGTACCCGCCCAGATTCCACCTTGTCTGTCCTTAAAGAGCGCGTGTACAATGTTGTCCGACAACGAAAAGGGGTCATTGTAATTTCTTTCAAGTTTGGTGAATCCACCAGTGGTTAAATCGAGGATATAAATACCGGACTCTGTTGCTACCCAGTAATTTCCGGGGGTGACTTCCAGGATATCCCTGACGATAATATCTGTTTTGTCTTTATTAAGGTCCAGAATGTCTTTGTAGGTTCCCCGTTTGGTGTCAAGTAATTTGAGCCCCTGGTTGGATGTTCCGATCAGAAATAGCCCATACCGGATCTCAAAAATAGATTGTATCCATTTAGAAACAGGCTTCCTTGATTTTTCAAATACATCGAATGTTTCATCAAATCTATTCTCGATCTTGTTGAATTTGAGGACCGTTCCTGATGAAGTACAGATCCAGAGTTTGCGATCTCTAGTCACTGTATACGCAGTTACTTCCTTATTTATCAGAAACTGTTTGAGGGTCTTACTCTTCCTGTTATAGCAATACAAGGTGTATAAAGCTATGTAGTAGACATCATCTCCGATCGCTTTAACTGACAAAATGGAAACATTCCCCGCATGTTTAAACTGCACGAACTTCTCCGTGTTCTCATCAAATATAAACAGTCCGCGCTCGGTACCAATCCATATATTCTTGTCATTATCCTCTGATAAACTCATAATGGCATTACTGCCAATACTATGTTTGTCACCCGGATTATTTCTGAAAACCTTATATGAAATACCGTCAAAACGATTCAAACCGTCCCGGGTCCCAAACCACATAAAACCCAGGTGGTCCTGCATTATACATAATACGGCATTATTAGATAAGCCGTTTTCTACCTGGTAATGTGAAAAGTAGAAAGGTTGACCTTTTGCCACAACCGTCGTCAGTAACAAAATAATATATAAAAGAATATAAGGTTTTCTCATTGAATGAATAACCAAAAGGCTGAAAGTTCCATTTTTAAACAGCGCCCTGACTGACAACGAATTTGAGGAAAATTCATCTGAAATTCAAATTTATTCGGTAGCCGGTCTCAATTCCACCCCTTTCCTGATTTTGAGACAAAAGGATACAAATCTGAAACGAAAATTACCGTCTTGCTGGGTTTTTCTCGCTTCTTTTGCTGCCAGTCCTTCCATATGAAGGTAATAATTGCCATGTTTAGTAATCATATTTACAGACAATTGTCTGACAGACAACTGATTGATTTATCAGGTAAAGACGATACCAAAGCTTTCGATGAAATTTACTGCAGGTATCGGGAAGTTTTAATATGTACGGCCCAAAAGCAATTACGCTGCCGCCAGAAGTCGGAAGATATTGTGCAGGAGATTTTTGTAAGCTTTTACAACCGCCGGTACGAAGTTCAGATTTCAACTTCGCTCAGTGCTTATTTTCATCAGGCGCTTAAGTACAAGATCATGAATGAGGCGCGATCTGAGAAAGTCAGGCACTCTTATCAAAAAACGGTTTATCACTCTTCCCTGAATAATCAGCGCCGCGATTTTAATTGTACGTATGAATCAAAAGAGGTTATGGGGCAAATAACTGCTTCAATAAACCTGTTGCCCAATAAATGCAGGGAAGCATTCTTGTTGAGCCGGGAAGGCGACTTCTCGCATAAAGATATTTCGCAGCAACTCGGTATTTCAATCAGCACTGTTGAGAAACATATTTGCAAGGCGTTGAGGTCCCTGAGATACAATTTGAGCACCGTGCTGTAGCATTCATTTTCGGATTCACATTAACTTAGCTATATCGTAGGGTTCGGAAACAGGCAGGTTCAGGGATAAAAATATTATTCCTGAAACGTTTAATCGGGTGATACTGGATTTAGAGACAAAGGTGTATAAAAAAGCACCTGCCCACTCGCAGGTGCTTTAACTTCAAGTGTCCCTGTAGGGACTCGAACCCTAGGCCCGCTGATTAAGAGTCAGCTGCTCTACCAACTGAGCTACAGAGACTTTAGAAATCAGGATTTGGAGGCAGAATCGGCGCCCGTAAAATCAATAGTGAATTTAGTCTCGCCGCACCGGAGCATTTTATCACCCTGTTCAGGATCTTTTTTGCCGAAATATGGATTGACCACCGCCGTATCGCTGCTCAGCCAGTTGCCACGCTGATCTTCTCCAAAAGCCATCGGACATTCCTGCCAGTAAACGACCTGCCGGTCATATTTAACGGTCAGTAATATCATCCTCAAATTGTCCGAAAGATCCTGTAACGCCCGTTTTTTCCCGTTCCAGTCGCGCGAAGATAAGATAGTTTCAACATTTTGCTTCGAATTTTCCCAGGGGAACAAGACGGTCTGGTAAATACCGCTGTCCTTTTTTAATTCATCAGCCCGGAACCCACCGAGCGCTCCCTGCAGTGCCAGCGCATGTTTCCGCACGTCTGCTGAATCATGTTCAACAAAACCATCGGTCATGCCATAATAAGCCGACAGCATCTTTGCGACTGACTCATTGAATGCATCACTATGCTTGCTCACAGATAAGGGTACAGGCTTTACATGGTGACTGTCCTTTTTCCTAAAAGCGTATTTATAAATAAAAAAGCCAGCCACCAGGACAAGCACTAATACAATAAATTTCTTCATATCATTCAGGTTGCAGCCAAACTGGCTATTATTAATTAAATTTGCCGGTTTTAATCCGCCAAATTTAATCATAATAGGTCAATATGCTGGCAGGTCTGCAAAATGTTACATTTGAATTCGGCGCCAGGGTCATCATTAAAGATGCTACCTGGCATATACAACCCAACGAAAGAATAGGGCTGATCGGTTTTAACGGAACGGGAAAATCAACCCTGTTGAAGCTGATCACGGGGGAGTACGCACCTTCATCCGGATCGGTTGAAAAAAGCCGCGAAACCAGCATCGGTTACCTGCATCAGGATCTGCTGAGTTTCAATACAAGTGATTCAATCCTGGACGTAGCGATGGGGGCTTTTGACAAAATTCTGCGGCTTGAAAAGGAATTAGAGGATTTGGGTAAGGAGCTGGAATCCGCGAACGACGGATCTGAGACTGACAAAAAAATGCATGCCTATTCCGAAAAACTCCATGAGCTTGAAACCCTGGGAGGATATAGCATCCACCACAAAACGGAGGAAGTCCTGCAGGGACTTGGATTTTCAAACAATGATTTGAAACGCCCCTATTCGGAATTCAGCGGTGGTTGGCGCATGCGGGTACTACTTGCGAAAATGATCCTTTCCCGACCCGATTTGCTATTATTGGATGAGCCCACCAACCATCTGGATCTGCCCTCCATTGAATGGCTTGAAAAATACCTGCAACATTACCAGGGCGCCGTGGTTATTGTCAGCCACGATAAATATTTCCTGAACCGGATGGTGACCAAGATCGTGGAAGTATATCAGAAGGAGTTGCACATCTATAATGGCAACTACGATTTCTACGAGCGCGAAAAAGCCATCCGGATGGATCTGCAGCAAAAAGCTTTTGAAAATCAGCAGGAGTACATCAGGCAGCAGGAGCGGTTTGTGGAGCGTTTCCGTGCGAAAGCGACCAAAGCCGCACAGGCTCAAAGCGCCTTAAAGCGTTTGGAGAAACTGGAACGTATTGAAGAAGCCCACGCCGAAAGGCCTAATATACGGATCAATTTCCGGGTTGATAAATCTCCGGGAAAAGTACTCGTAGAACTGGAGCATCTGTCAAAAGCTTTTGGCGAAAACAAGATTTTAGAGAATACACAAGCAGAGATCACCCGGGGCGACAAGATCGCGCTGGTGGGTGCGAATGGAAAAGGCAAATCCACCCTGCTGCGGATCATCGCAGGAAAAGAATCGTTTACAGGTAACCGGAAATGGGGACACCAGGTAGAAGAAAGCTTTTACGCACAGCATCAGCTTGAAGCGCTGCATCTGAACAATACCATCCTGGACGAAGTGATGTCCTGTGGCAGTCAGATGACTGAACTGGAACTCAGGAGCCTGTTGGGATGTTTTTTGTTTAGCGGTGATGACGCCGACAAAAAGATCCGGATCCTCAGCGGGGGAGAAAAAGCGCGGGTGGCCCTGGCAAAAACTATGATCAGTAAAGCTAATTTCCTGATGCTGGATGAGCCTACCAACCACCTGGATATGCATAGCTGCGATCTCCTGATAGAAGCGCTGAACAAGTACCAGGGAAGCTATATCCTGGTGAGCCACGACCGGTATTTCATTTCAAAAACGGCCAACAAGATCTGGGAGATCTCCGGTCATCAGATAAAAGAGTTCAAAGGAGGTTATACTGAATGGGTAGCCTGGAAGGAGAGACAGGCGGCGGAGGAATCATCGCGAGCCCGTGAAAACGCTCCAGCGGCTCAGGTTGTTGTGGCGACGCCCGCCAGCGAAACCGCAGTCCCGGCAGAGAAAAAACAGGGTATCAATAAGGAGCTGAAAAAAGAGATACAGAAAAAGCAAAAGCTTTTCGAGAAGCTGGAGACCGCACTCGCACAAAATCAGCAAGAAATAGAAACCGTTGAATCAGAACTTGCTAACCCCGAAATTTATGCCGATAAGTCCAGGTTCCTGGAAATTGAGGGAACTTACAAGAAACTCCTGGCACTGAACAACCGGTTGCAGAGCGAATATGACGAAGCATTCCTGGCTCTGCTGGAACTTGAGGAGAATTCCGGAAAATAAGGATCAGTATGACTGATTCTTACTAAACCTTTGAATTTCCGGCCCGGTCAGCAGCCGGCACACAGAAATTTGAAATTTATTAACAAATTTAAAATATGGCGCCAGGCAAAAGTGACAACGATAAGTGATAAATTCGTTGGGTTAACATTATTTGCACACTTAAATCCAAATCACATGAAGAGACTCCTTGCAATTTTTGCCATCGCAGTATTCGCGTTTGTACTGCCCGCCTGTAAAGGCAAGGTTGATGACGCCAGCCTTAAAACCGCGGTAGATGCGGCCCTGACGGCAAATCCGGACTTTTCGCAGGTACAGGCTGCCATAGCTGAAGGTGCTGTTACGCTTTCCGGAGACGTGAAAGATGATGCTACCAAAGCGGCGCTCGAAACGGCCGTTAAGGCTGTCAAAGGTGTAAAGTCTGTCGAGAACCACACGACGCTGCCCCCACCGGCCGTTATTACGCCGGATGATCCGTTGACGACCGCAGTAAAAGATGCGGTCAAAGACAATCCAACCGTTACAGCGTCCGTGGCGGAGGGCGTAGTTACCCTCAGCGGTAATATTAAGAAGGCTGAGCTTGCCAAACTATTGCAAAAGGTCATGGCGACTCATCCCAAGAAAGTAGAAAATAAATTGACTGTTAATTAATCAAAGTAAAAGGAGGAAAAAATATGGCACTTCAGGAAAAATATCAGGCATTGATTGATGCAGCAAAATCATCAGGTGTAGGCAATCTGGCTGTAAGAGAACAGGATGGCGTATTATATATTGATGGCGATGCGCCAAGCGGCGCAGTGAAGGACCAGCTTTGGAACGTGTATGCGCAAATTGATCCGCAGTTTACAGGTGGTGATTTAGTTCTCAACGTTAATGCCCACGCTGAAACCGGTTCACAGGTTAAGGTCAACACCGAAGAAACCAATCTGAATATCCGGAAAGGTCCGGGTACTGACCAGCCTGTCGTTGGAAAAGCCGCTAAGGGAGAAATGCTGACCCTGCTGGGGCAACCCAATGACCTTTGGTCATCTGTTCGGACCCAGGGTGGGGTAGAAGGTTATGCATATTCTCAATATCTTGAACCGGCTGGATAAAAATTCGTGAACAGGTTCCTCCCGTCACTATCAGTCACGGGAAGACTGTTTTGAATGATAAAACCGCGGGCAATTGTTTGCTCAGGAACACCGACTATTAAAGTTTTCCTGATACAGACTTTCGCCCGCGATTTTTTAATCAATTAATTCACCGTATAGGGAAATTTCTTCGATGCGTTCCGCATCAATGCTTTAACGAGGTTGGAAGTGGATGATCCAACAGATCCCGCAGCATTGTAGTCGTATTTCCACAAGACTTCTCCGTCCTGCCCGTCTCTTATCGCCAGATTGGTGACTACGTTGTTTGTTGTGCCATAGAAACCAACCAGTACGGCAACCGCTACAGCAGCGCCGGTAGACATTGGTTTATCCATCGTCATTCTGGTGGTGATCACAGCGTCAACGCCCAATAATCTTGCAAGGTTCACCGCATCGGTCGATGCCAGATCGCGGTAGGTAATTCCTTGTTCTTTAAGTAGGGCATTCGTTTTCAAAATATCCTGAAAGCCCACTGTATAATTCTTCTTGACCGACCTGTTCAAAAACCAGGAATGCATTTGTTCCTGAACGTCATAGCCAGTCTTCGATGTCAGGTCATCCATCTGATCAGCAGTCATTTTTTTCATTTCATTGGGACGTAGCTGCATCGTTACGGAAGCTGGTAAAATGGCAACCGTTTTGTGACTGGCAATTGCAGCATTCATCTTGCCAGACTTATAAATTGTAGGCCCACAGGATACTAAGGTTACCACAGTAACCAATAATAAAAATTGATTTCTCATTTTCAATTTGATATAGTTTGATTAATAAAAGATTTCACAAAAGGCACATTCAGTGGGGTTTCTCATAAAAGCTTGGTGAAAACATAACTTAAGCAGATACCTGGAAATTGTTCCGTATGGACCTGAAGATAAATGTCTTTTTTGGCAAAAAAGCAATTCATTATTTTGTTGCTGTCAGCACACTGCGTCAGCTGAATATGTTGTTTAAAATCCACATTGCCATCTCCATACCACTTAAACACAGCTTCTTTTGCCGACCAGATCTGTGTAAAATCGAGAATGGTCCTGGGCTTCAGTTCCTGTCTTTCACTATCGTTTACAAATTTATGACTGATCCGCCTCACCTTTTCATCCGGGATCTCAATATCAATGCCTACTCTATGGTCCCGGCTTACGATGGCGGCGGCATAATCCCCGCAATGCGAAATAGAAAAGTGAAAAGCCTCATCGGGCAAAAAAGGTTTGCGGGTATCAGCGATCCGGATCAGGTGTGAAGGGAAATCTTCGAAAAGATATTTCAGCAGGAAGCGCCCGGCCAGGTGCTGAAGCCGTTTGTGGGGGTGGGTTACATCACGGTGCAAGGGAACTTTACTTTTAAAGAACGGCTCATCCTCAGTGATCTTCCAGATACCTAGTCGGGTGGCAGGCGTAAGATCCTTCTCAAAAAATACTGGCATGAATGGCGGGATAGTTTTATCCCGCGCAAGATAAGCTTTTTTGGCTGTGAGATCAATACGGGCGTACTTCAACTTCAGGAAATCGGATGTTTATGCCAAACCAGAAGCCACCGCTTATTAAATGTTTCAGAAAATGCTGTGCAATTGTCCTGAAATCCATTACCTTACCTCCCTATTTTAAAAAAAGAAATTTTACGATGATCCTGTCTGATAAAAGAATACTCGAAGAAATTGAAAAGGGTACGATTGTCATTACGCCATTTGACCGGAACAGCCTGGGTAGCAATTCTTACGATGTCCGCCTCGGCAGATGGCTGGCAACCTACGTGGACGCGGTGCTGGACGCGAAGCGACATAATAAAATCGAATATTTTGAGATCCCTGACGAAGGGATCATCCTGCAGCCGCATGTCTTTTATCTGGGTGCTACGCAGGAATACACGGAAACCCACGCGCATGTACCCTTCCTGGAAGGCAAGTCATCCACAGGGCGCCTGGGTATCGACATCCACGCCACTGCAGGAAAAGGGGATGTGGGTTTTCGCGGTCACTGGACGCTGGAAATCTCCGTGAAACAGCCGGTCAAGGTGTATAGGGGTATGCCGGTTGGTCAACTCATCTATTTCCCGGTAGAAGGAGAGATTGAAACCGCTTACCATCAGAAAGGGCAGGCTAAATACAACAACCAGCCAGAGCGGCCAGTAGAAAGCATGATGTGGAAGAATCAGTTCTGACAGCCGCGAGGTACCTGGTACGCGAAAATTAAAGTGGTCAGCCGCGAGCATAGCATCGCTCGGAGAATGCTAAAAAATGATTATCTTTATAGGTTATATATTAACGATAACCAAACAACATGAAATCCTCAATTATTCTTATCAGCCTGCTGTGTTCAGCAGCATTCATTCACGCGCAAGCGCCGGCAACACAGCTTTCATCAGAAATGACCGCTGCCCGCCAAAATTTTCAGGACATGAAATACGGTATGTTCATTCATTGGGGCGCATCCAGCGTACTGGGCGCCGGGGAATGGGTGATGAACCAGCGAAAGATCCGGGTGAAGGAATATGAGCGGCTGATTAATTTTTTTAATCCTCAGGATTTTGATGCAAAGAAATGGGTGGGATTGGCCAAGGCTTCAGGAATGAAATATATCACTTTCATTACCCGGCACCACGATGGATTCAGCAACTGGGATACGAAACAGAGTGATTGGAAGATCACCAAAACCCCGTATGGCAAGGATGCTTTGAAGATGCTTGCCGATGAATGTCACGCGCAGGGCGTGAAGTTGTTCCTTTATTATTCATTGCTGGATTGGTTCAGGAATGATTATCCCCATGAAACGGGGCGGACAGGACAGTCTTCAGGACGCGAGGGTAAGGGAGATTACGCCAGCTACCTGAAATTCATGAAAGCACAATTGACAGAACTTCTTACCCAATACGGTGAAATTTCCGGTATTTGGTTTGATGGGCACTGGGATCAGACCAACCCCGAAGGCAGCAGCGACAGGGCTTCCAGGATCGATTGGAAGTATGATGAGATTTACGGTCTGATTCACAAACTTCAGCCGGGATGTATGATTGGCAATAATCACCACATGACCCCCTTCCCGGGCGAAGATTTTCAGATGTTTGAAAGGGATCTGCCGGGAGAAAATAAGTCGGGACTAAGCTTTCAGACCGCCTCTTCTTCCGTTCCGCTGGAAACCTGCGAGACGCTAAACGGATCCTGGGGTTTTAATATTACCGATATCAATTACAAAGGCCCCAAAGAAGTTATTCACTACCTGGTGAACGCTGCCGGCCGAAACGCTAACCTTTTATTGAATATAGGCCCGATGCCTGATGGAAATATCCAGGAGGAGTTTGTTGATACGTTGCGGACGGTAGGTCAGTGGCTTCAGGCAAATGGTGAGACAATTTACGGAACCAGAGGAGGCTTTATGTCCCCGCAAAAATGGGGAGTGGCTACTAAGAAAGATAAGCGTATCTTTCTGCATGTACTCAATGCGCCCTCGGATGGCCAGTTGAAAATAGAGAACGCAGATGTCAAAATTCTTAAGGCGACAAATTATCAATCCAAAAAACCAATAAAATTTAATCAGAAGAATAACCTACTCACCGTCTATCCGGAGCCATCGGGTATCAATGAAATAGACCAGATCATCGAATTGCAGATGAAGTAGGAGAGGTTGAATTTTCCAGATCGATTTGAATCAATATAGAAAAATAATAAGAGGGTTTCTATTATTGTCTTTGTCAGCGATGCAAATTGCGCTATACGGACAATTTGACCAGGCCGTTCCGGGACAACCGAATGTTATAAACTTTACTTCAGATACGTATGAAGCCAGTACGCAAAACTGGTCTGTTACGCAACTGGCTACTTTAGGAACTGTGGCGGTCGCCAATTCCAGTGGCGTTCTTTTCTATAACGGTTCACGCTGGGATTTACGGCAAATACCTGGTAGCCCCATTGTGCGTTCTGTAGCGGCAGCGGCTGACGGAAAGGTATATGCAGGCGCTTATGGAAAGGCAGGATATTGGGATTTTTCCGGGGGAGACGCAACAACTCCTTACATAAGCCTCGACTCGCTGATTTTCAAAAAAGGTGTACCCAAGGAGGAAATCTGGAAAATAATACCGACCCAGGAGTTTGTATTATTTCAAACATTCAACAATGTTTTTCTGCTTTACCCGGATAAGAAAGTACTGCGAATAACCCCGCCAAAGCATTTTATTTTCGCGCAACAGCTCTATAACCGGATTTTTATTCCCGTTCCGGGAAGCGGGTTGTATGAGATACGAAACGGACAACTGGTAACAGTTGCAAGTATGCCTGAAATATCTTCGCTCAGAATCCGATGCATGTTGCCTTACAGGGGAAACGGTATTTTATTAGCGGCTGAAAAACAAGGCGCCTGGATCCTTAGCGGGTTGAAGAACCTGGAAAGACTTGGAGGAAATGGCGGAGTCTGGCTTGCTACACACGCTGTTTCGTTTGGCCTGCAATTAAAAAATGGGAATTACTTATTCGGGTCGTTTGATGGCGGAGTAATCATCATAAACGACACAGGTGAAATACTGACGCAGATTGATAACACAACCGGTTTGCAATCCAATACGGTGCTGGAAGGTATGGAAGACCGCGATGGCAACGTCTGGTTGGTGGGCGAGAAGGGCATTGACCTTGTCGTATTGAATTCACCATTCCGCTTGTACACTACACACACCAAGTTTATGGATGCCGTGGTATGGAACGGCAATATATATTTTGCTACCAACCAGGGATTATTGATTCAGAATTTTTCTGATTGGAAATGGGGACGGAAATTAACCTATTCATCGCTCCCCGAACTTAAAGAATTTATCTGGCATACTTCTGTCTTTGATGATCAGTTGATAGTAGGGGCTGCTTCCGGGACATTTCTGGTGGAGGCAAATGGGAAAGTCAGGCGGATATCTGCAATGGCGGGAGGCTGGACCATGAAGCGCCTGAAGGCGGATAGTAATTATCTGATACAGGGAAATTTTACAGGGCTGAGTTTATTCAAGAAAGACGCTCAGGGCAAATGGAGTTTTTTCAAACAACTGCTGAGCGATATTCATCCCATCAAAGAATTGGTGCAGGATAGCAAAGGAAATATCTACTTCAAACAAGCCTATGAAGGGCTTTACCGGTGCAGGTTATCATCGTCGCTCGAAGTTGAGAGGCTGGAAACACCGCAAAATTTATCTGTCTATAGCATCACGCCCAAAAACTCTTTATTTGAATATAACGGAAAGGTCTATATCACCTCAGACCATGGGATTTTGGCCTGGGAAGACGCGGAAACCAGGATAAAACCAGCGCCTGAAGTGGAAAAAGTACTGGGTGAAAGTTCAAATAGCCGGAAAATAATTCAATACAACAATAATAGCTATTGGGTTTTGATGAGGAACAGAGAGGATCGATTTGATTACCTGGTAAAAGGGGAAGGCGGGGCGATTAAGAACAGGCTTAGCTTTTTCATCCACAATTTTCATTTGAATTACGACTATGAAAAAATAAGATTATTAGATGAAGATCACTATCTTTTTTTAGGAGGGAATACACTGGCGCTGTTTTCCATGGCGAACCCGTTCAAAGAAAATTATCTGGCCTACAAGCCTTATTTTTCCCAGGTAAGGTTAAGGGATAAGAACAAGTGGATCGATAGCCGGATAGAAAGCGATTCAACGATTACTGTGGCGAACCGGTATAATTATTTTATACTCCGGTACACTTTTCCCGTTTTTGACAAAAAAGTATACTACAGGTACAAGCTTGAAGGTAACAATACTTCAGGAGACTGGTCTGAGTGGGGATCTGCGGGGGAGCGGGAGTTTTTGAATATGTCTCCGGGTTCTTATCGTTTTACCGTTCAAACAGACCTCGTACCTGGTACGATATCTATTCGGATTATCGTGTTGCCACCCTGGTATTGGTCAGTTGGGGCAAAGGTCATCTATGCCATTCTTTTCGTCGTTGTGGGTTACTTTTTGTTTCGCTGGTATGCGCGCAGGCTGAAAATCAGACACCAGCAGGCGATAGAAAAGATGACGGATCAGATAAACAGGCAACAGGAAGCTATCGAAAGGGAACAGGAAAGGCTGAAGCAAGAACAACTCGAAATGCATTTAGATGCCAAGGCCCGCGAAGCAGCCGATTCTGCGATGGCCCTGATCAAAAAAAATGAATTCCTTCAGCGGTTAAAAAAAGATCTGGTCAGAAATAAAGAAAATACTGATAAAAACCTGACTGCATTTCAATCGGACAGACTTATCAAGCTTATCGATAAGAATATAAAAGATGAGCATGAGGAATGGATGTTGTTTGAATCTAATTTTAATCAGGTTCATGAACAATTCTATAAGCGACTTTTGGAAGATTACCCTGGCCTGACTTCAAACGATCTGAAATTTGCAGCCTACCTCAAAATGAACCTAACCTCAAAGGAGATAGCGCCATTGCTCAACATAACGATTAAAAGTGTAGAACTAAAACGTCACCGCCTGCGTAAAAAAATGAACCTTTCCCCTGATCAGAATCTGGCTGATGTGATTATGAGGTATTGATTTTTCCCCTCGGCGGCGTTTAGACCCGCTTTTCTGCGCTGATAGCCCTCTTCCCAATGAATTTTCTGACAGCTACCGTCAAAAAATCATAATAATTTGGCCGTCAGTGAATTATATAACTTGTGTTTTGTTAATGATAAGTAAATGATGGGGCCGATGGCTCCTTTTTCGCGCCTATGATAGGGTAAAATCGGGGTCCGAAATTTTGTAGTTCACCTTATTAAGGAGTTCCTTTGATTGGAACGCTGTCGGACTGGTGAAATGAGAATGAATTCAAAGCGATACTGCTTTTTTCAGGGTTAAACAACTGCTCATACTGAAAGGTATTACTTGAAATTATTCCCGATTGCTCGATTGCGGCTCCATCATTATAAAAATAATATTTGTCAGCTATGTTGAAAATTAAACCCAGGTTTTACTCACTGCTTGCGTTGCAGCTACTTTTCGTAACCCTGCAAATATCATGCAGCAAAAATGACCAGGTGGTAAAAGACCGGTATTCCGTCAATACAGACGTCGATTCGCTTTCTTTCAGTGAAGCAGGCGGCGTAGCAAGTTTTGAAGTGAACGCTAATGCTCCATTGGCCATTTATCTTAATTCAGGCAATAATTGGGTCAGTTATGCCCCCAAAGACACCACGCCTACTGCAAACGGATATAAAGTACAGGTTACCGTCCCGCCCTATGACGTGGAAAATGGGAAACGCACGACCCAACTTACGATCCGGTGTGGCGATTTAGCTACAGACGCCGTTGTCAGGAAGTTTATTACCATCACACAATTTGGTCCCAAAGTGGGTGCGAGGGATCCGGGAATATATTCTCTGAAAGATCTGACGGATTTCGCCGCTGCGGTCGCGGGAAACCAGGATTACGCCAAATGGCAGGATAGCCGAGGGGTCATCAATCTGAAGAAAAATATTAGTGCAGGGAGCGATCTGATTCCCTGTATAGGTGGACAAAGCACAAACAGCACAGATACGGTTGGCGCGAATGCTGCGTTCTCAGGCATATTTGATGGAAACGGACATACGATCAAGGGTACGCTGGATGGCGCCGGAAAGCCAATCGTGGCGCTCTTTACCCGCCTGGCGCCCGGAGGTCTTATCAGAAATCTTACTGTGGATGTGGAAGCAACGAATGATTACAGCAGCACGGATGTTCAGCCACACGTTGCCGCCCTGGTCGGATTCTCACTCACAGCTACATCAGGAGGTATCGAGCATTGCATTACTAAAGGTACCATTAAACGTACCGGCACAGCAACTAACCCAAGAGCGGGCGGAATTGTGGCTTATGGCAGATGCAATTTTTCAGATTGTAGCAACTACGCAAATATCAGCTCCACCTCTAACCGTGTCGCAGGAATAAATGGAGCAGGAGGGGGTGCCTTCACAATTAAAAATTGCAAAAACTATGGAGACATTAACGTGGATTGCAGCGCTGCCCAGGTTGGAGGAATCATCGGTCAGTTGAACGGGCAGACTGTTATCGGATGTACGAATTATGGGAATCTGACGGCTACAGCGAATGGAAACACAGTTATCGGTGGCATTGCAGGAAATAGCCAGGGGTCCTCTTCCATGGGCGCAGCAGGTGCTGCCTGCGTCAATAACGGTAAGATCCTGTTGATTGCTTCAACAACCGCCCCCGGAACAAGTTGTGGAGCCGGTGGCATATCCGGAGGTATTTCGGCTTCTGTTCCTTTTGTGAATTGCCGCAACACCGCAAGTGTGACCAGCCAGGCAGACTATGCTACGGTTGCAGTGGGTGGTATTGCCGGATATGTTTCAGGAACAGTCTCGCTTTCCAACTGCGTGAACGATGCCACGGGAACGATTACATCAGCGCAGAATGGAGGAGGTATTATCGGTCTCACAACGAAAGCAGCCACGTTAACAAGCTGCTCAAATTCCGGCAGTATCAACTGGTTGAACGCCGGCGTTCCGGCAAAATTCTTCGGTGGAATGATTGGCAGTGATAAAGCATCGTCCTTAATCACCTGCACTTATGGAGGCTCCGTACTGGGTGTTCCGGGTTCAGCGGCTAACGCGATCGGTAATTAAACAAGGAAGAAAGCTAGTTCCTCAATAGAAAAAAAACAGATCAATCTATATAAAAATTAAAAATACGATGCGGCAAACTTATAACCATACAGGTTTAATTTCCATGGTCCTGCTATTAATGTGCCTGATGATATCTTTCACTCAGTCCAGGGCGCAGGACAAAACCGGAACGGTGATCCTTGTTAAAGGAACCGTTACAGGTGCAGACGGGCAGCCACTCGTGGGTGCTACTGTTACTTACAAAAAAGAAAATAAAGCAACGGCAACGGATAACCAAGGCCACTATTCCCTGTCTGTTTCAGATAACGCGGAGCTGGAATTCAGTATGGTGGGCTACGCCCCCCAGACCGTGTTGGTGAACCGGCGGAGTCAGATCGACCTCAGCCTGGTTGTGGCTGCTTCCAGCCTGGACCAGGTGATTGTTGTGGGCTACGGCACTCAAAAGAAAAGTGATTTAACCGGCGCTGTGGCGCAGGTCAGCATGGACAAGGTAGAAACACAACAATCTGTTTCACTCGGTGATTATTTACGCGGATCTATCGCCGGTCTGAACATACAACGTAGCGCTTCAACAAGCGGTCAGACAAAAATGGAGATTCGCGGCCAGACTTCCCTCAGCGCCAGCTCGGCGCCCCTGATCATTGTAGATGGAATGATCTACAACGGCAGCATCAATGACATTAACCCCAATGATGTGGAATCGGTATCCGTACTTAAAGATGCCTCATCAGCGGCGGTCTATGGCGCAAGCGCTGCAAGCGGTGTAATCAACATCACCACCAAACAAGGGAAAGGCGACAAGCCTGTGATCCGGTTTGACGCTAAGACCAGTATTGCTACGCTTCGGGATAAACCAGGAGTATATGACGTACCCGGATACCTGAAAATGAGAGGGGATAAACTCATTGGAAACGGAAATATCAACGACCTCATGCCTGGATATTATTCGAATCCCTACGAATTAAAAAATGTATCGCTCGGCACCTGGCTGGGGTATTCCGGCGCCCCGTCAAACTCCGATCCGACGGAGGTTTGGTTAAGCCGACTGAACCTGGCGCAGAATGAAAAGATGAACTATTTTAATTACGATCATATTAACTGGCTGGATCAGGTATTCCGCACAGGCACACTACAAGATTATAATGCCAGTGTTTCCGGAAAATCCAAAGCCTGGACCTATTATTGGTCGGCCGGCTACCTGAATAATAAAGGAGTTGTCGTTAACGATAACTACAGAAATATCCGCGCGCGCATCAACCTATCCAACAAGATCACCAACTTTTTAGAAGTCGGGTTCCGGTCAAACGTGGCAACAACCAAGTCTGATGGTCAGCCGGCAGAATGGGCGAAAGCCTATGACAATAGTCCGCTCGGAACCATGTACAATCCAGACGGAACCTACACATGGTATCCAAACGGTGATAATATGGCCCGCAACCCGCTTGGGCAGACCCAGTTTGACAGGTTCAGCCGGGCTACCGTCCTCACGGGTTCTGTTTTTGCAAAGATCAAATTACCTTATGGGTTCCGGTTCGAAAGCTCATTCAACAACCACGTGCAGTTCAGAGAACAGAACCAGTACCGCCCGTCTTATACGATAGAGGGCGCGGCATCTTACGGACTAGCCACGAGGGATAATGTACGCCAGTACGACTGGTCGCTGGAAAACCTGCTTTTCTGGAATAAGACTTTCAACAGGATCCACCGATTTGATCTGACACTGTTGCAAAGCTCCGCAAAGTGGACGCAATATCAATCAACGGCGACAGCCAGTCAATTCATCACCTCCGAAGAGCTGGGCTGGCATTCGATGAACATGGGCATGGTGCAGGCCAATACTTCAAAGGATCAATACGATACGAAAGCCTCTTATATGGGTCGTCTGAATTACGCACTGCTCGATCGCTATTTCGTCACCCTGACTATGCGGCGCGACGGCTATTCGGCCTTTGGCCAGAATAATCCATGGGCAAACTTCCCCGCAGCAGCCCTGGCCTGGAGGATCTCAAAGGAAAACTTTATGCAAAGTACGGACGACTGGCTTTCTAACCTGAAACTCCGACTCTCTTATGGTAAAAATGGGAACAGCAATATCGGGCGCTATACCGCACTGGCGGGTCTGGGATCCGATTACTACCTGGATAGTAAAAAGCAAAATATCGTGACCATCTATCCAACTTCCATGGGTAACAATAACCTGCAATGGGAAGAGACCCTGGCTTCTAACCTGGGCCTTGATGTAGGATTGTTTGATAACCGCGTAAATTTTACCGTGGAGCTTTATAAAATGCAAACATCCAATATGCTGATTGATCGTACCCTGCCGTCTCTTACAGGTTACACGAAGGTAAAAGCCAACCTGGGCCGCGTGGATAACAAAGGAATGGAAATCACGATGAATACCCTGAATGTCAACAATGAAAATTTTAAATGGTCATCCGATCTTACGTTCTCATTAAATCGTAACGAAATAAAATCACTGTATGGTAATATGGTTACGGTTTATGATTCAACCGGTAAAGCAATCGGAAGCAAAGAACTGGATGATCCTACGAATGGCTGGTACATCGGGCATGCCATAGACCAGGTGTTTGACTATAAGATTACCGGCGTATGGCAAAAAAGCGAGGCTGAAAATGCTGCGGCTTTGGGATTCACGCCCGGTGACTATAAAACATACAAAGTGCCTGGAAACAACAGTTATTCCAAATCAGATTACCTGTGGATCGGATATCTCAAGCCGCGCTACCGGATCGGGTTAAACAATACCATGAATATTTTGAAAAGCCTTCAGTTGCAGTTCATGATCCGTTCGGAACTGGGGCAAATCAAAGATGCCAACGAACTGGCGGTAGGTAGTTATGCTGACAGGGTATCTCAAATGAACCTTCCTTACTGGACGCCTGAAAATCAATCCAATGAATGGGGAAAGCTGGGCGCTAAGAAAACAGGTACGCTTTATAAGAAAGCTTCATTTGCCCGCCTGGAAAACGTTTCATTGGCTTATACACTGCCGAAGAATTGGATCAGCTCGCTGCCGATGACCGAGGCGCCACGGGTTTTCTTCAACATTGACAATGTCTATAGCGTGGACAACTGGTTGTATTGGGATGTGGAAACAAAAGCACCAACGCCTACTACATTTACTTTTGGTATCAACGTAACCTTGTAAAATTTTTTATATTTATGAAAAAGACATATTTATATATATCGGTTCTGTTTTTCGTGCTGCTTTCAGCATCCTGCACTAAAAGCTGGCTGAAGCCTGAAAATCCATCAGACCTGACGCCAGACAATGCCTATAGCACCTTTCAGGGGAGTAAGGCACTGGTCGCACAAATGTGTAAGAATCTGCGTCCCGAAGTTATGGGGCGGAACTCGAACATGAAGTGGGCCTTTGAAGGATCAGACCTTGCCGTGTTAGTGAATGGCTCTCCCCGTAACTGGAACACACAACTGGTTCCTTCTATCGGAAGTAAGGTCAAAGATTTCTGGGACAACGCGTACAAAGAGATTTCGCGGGCGGCGATGTTGAATACGCGGTCTGCCCAACTGAAAGGCACAAAGGAACAGCAGGATCAGATCCGGGCCTATGGTGAGTTTTTTCTGGGATATTGGTATTATCGCCTGATCACTACTTACGGTGATGTACCTTTAGTAACGGAAGAAGTTGCTTATCCGAAGCTCGACTTCCAGACGTCCACAAAACAACGGATCATCACAAAAATGATCAGCTTATTGAGTGATGCCGTACAGTACCTGCCGGTAAGCGCTCCTCCCGGCGAAGTGAACCGGGCAGCCGGTTATATGGTCCTGACAAAGTTCTACCTGATGGACGGGCAATTCGATAAGGCGCTGGAAACGTCCACGGCTGTCATAAACTCGCCCGGCCTCTCTTTGATGAGATCGCGTTTTGGTGCGTTGGTGGGCACCACAAATCCGAAGATTCCCAATCCCAACATCATGACCGATCTGTTTTATAAATATAATCCATCCAATCCCGCAAATACGGAACAGATCCTGGTCGTGCTGGACGATCCCTATGCCGGTGGCGGATCTACAACGCCAGGTGGTGGCGGTGGTGGAGAACGGATGCGTGAGTTTTTGGTGGAATGGTATAACGGTCAGTATGACAGGCCCCAGACTGTTCAGTCGGGTTTGCGTCTAAACGGAATCGGTACCAGATCAACCATCGACGGAGCTACCGGCGGCCCGGGACCCTACACGATTTCTTCCGATGTTAAACAGAACCTCCAGATTCTTTGGACGGGCAGGGGTATCGGTGCACAGAAAAAGACCTGGTATTTTACCAACGGGCTTTGGGCAGGTAGCGATTTTGTCAACGATATGCGTCACAGCGCTCCAAATTGGTATCCCATGGACTCGTTGGTCTATAACGTAAAAAGTTCTTCGCTTTATGGAAAGAAACTCATTAAGGCCAATTGCAGCGATACAATCCGTTGCTGGGATGATATCCCGTATAATAAAATAGTGGTGGACACTGAAAAGCGTGCACCTGGTGATTATAACATGCTGGGAGGCTTTCAGGACTGGTATATTTTCAGGCTGGCTGAAGCTTACCTGATGCGGGCAGAAGCCCTGGTATGGCTCGGTAGAGGAGCCGAAGCTGCGGTTGATGTTAATGTGATCCGCACCAGAGCCGGCGCCCGGCCGATGAGCGGCGCTGCAACCCTGGATGATGTATTTGACGAACGCGCCAGGGAACTATTCCTCGAAGAATTCCGCCGCAATGAATTGGTCCGTGTGGCCTTTACAAAAGCAAAACTGCAACAGGAAGGATATTCGTTGGCTACCCTGTCACAAAAGAACTGGTATTACGACAGAATGTCCAGGACGAATAATATTTTTTTTAATGTCGCTTCTGGTCAGCCCCGGCATTTTGCCTATGGCGATGGTGGTACCAATGTGCTGGTGTATGAAATGAGCCCGTTTCATGTTTTCTGGCCGGTTCCGGAAAGCGCTATCAATGACAACACGAAGGCGCAACTGAATCAAAACTTTGGATACATCGGATACGAAAAGAATGTGGCTCCGCTGGACGGCAATTAACGCTATCGGAGTTTGTGTAAAATGTAAAAAATAAAATTATGTTTAAGAAAAGTGCAATGTTTGTTCTCGGTGTTTTGCTGGTTGGCTCCTGTATGGCATCGGTAACAATGGACAGTGTGGGTAAGAACCGAAAATTATCGTTTGCTAATGATGATGAATTTTTAACATATGTTCAAAAACAGTATTTTAAATATATCTGGGATGCGGCGCTTCCAAATTCCGGCCTGTCACGTGTGAGAATGCTGGATGATGATCCGGAAAAGGATAAAAACACCATTACAGTGGGTAGCTCCGGTTTTGGTATCGCGGGTGTGATCGTGGGTATTGAACGTGGTTTTATTTCCAGGAAAGAAGGCGTGGCCCGGTTGGCAAAGATCGCAGCCTTCCTGGAGCGTGCCGACCGTTTCCATGGGATCTGGTCGCATTGGATCGATGACCGGACAGCCAAGGCCATTCCCTTCGCCAATCCGACCAGTAAAGATAATGGCGGTGATGTGGTAGAGAGCTCTTTCCTGGCACAGGGCATTCTGAGTGCGCGCCAATATTTGCTAAAAGGAAATAAGCAGGAAAGAAAACTGGCCGCGAAGTTTGATTTATTATGGAAAGGCATGGAATGGAGCTGGTATCAAAAGAATAAAGAAAATGTAGTCTACTGGCATTGGTCTCCCGATTTCGGATGGGAAAAGAATTTCCCGCTGAAAGGATACAACGAATGCCTCGCGGTCTATCTGCTGGGCGCTTCCTCTTCCACATTCCCGGTTCCCAGGGAAGCTTATTACGAAGGATGGGCACGCAACGGTGAAATGAAAAGCGATACAACGCTTTACGGAATTTCGCCGGTCGTTGTTCACAATACCGGGAAGCCTTTTGTGGGTCCCATCTTCTGGACAGCCTTCTCCTATGTAGGGTTTAATCCGCGGGGACTCAAAGATGAGCTCGGTATCAATTATTTTAAAGTAAATGCAGCTCATGCAAAGATCCAGCAAGCCTATTGCATCGCCAACCCTAAAGGTTTTAGTAAATATGGGGCCAACTGCTGGGGATTTTCTGCGGGGTATTCCGTGACCGGGTATAAAGCACACAATACAAAGAATGATCTGGGCGTTATTACACCTTCAGGCACATTGGCTGCGATGCCCTTTGCACCTGAAGCGGTGATGCCGGCGCTTAAATACTTTTATTATGAATTAGGCGACAGGTTATGGGGCCCTTATGGATTTTATGATGCTTACGTGACCAATGAAGATCGCGTCATTCGCAACTACCTCGGCAACAACCAGTGCGCCGTGGTACCCATGATCGAGAATTACCGCACCGGTCTTATCTGGAATCTTTTCATGAGCGCGCCTGAAATTAAAACCGGGCTCAATAAACTGAGATTCACACCGGATAAGTGATTAGTCGCCTAAGAATTTTGTATTCGGCTGACTCACTGTCTCAGTGAAGGTTCGGATATATTAAGGAAATGTAACACCATCGAAATAATCGACGTATTGAACGTTTTTTGAACCCTGATGCTTTGTACCTTTAATATGACTTTTATTGGTCATTGAAAAGAAGGTGGTTCCCGGGGGATCATACAGGCATGAAATATGCTGGCTTTTTTTGAACCAATAAAGGTACAACGAGTATTCTCCGGGGCAGGTTACAAAATATTTCAATAAATCCGCGATGTTCTGACTAAGAGACGGGGCGTTGCTTAAGGTCAGTGTCAAAAAATACCCTTTGATAAAATGCAATTGAATATAACTTATTTGACAGGTAAATATATTTGCCGCTTCCTCAAAAGACCGGTGAATGATATAAACATGAGTACAGGGATGAGATGTGTTATCATCGCTGCGATCTTCGTCCTTTGTATCGGGAACGTTCACGCGTCTCCGCGTGCGGAGCTCGTTATTAACAGTGGATGGTATTTTTGTAAGGGGGACCTGGCCCTTCAAAATGAAAACTTCAACTCAACCGAGTGGACCCGGATCAATTTGCCCCACACCTGGAATCGTTTAGATGCGTTTGATGAGTCGCCGGGCTATTACCGGGGTGTTGGCTGGTACGCCTACCCGTTGCGTCCTAATCAAAGCTGGAAAGGCAGGGATATTATCCTGCATTTTGAAGGAGCCAATCAGTATGCCGAAGTTTATGTGAATAATAATCTTGTGGGGACGCACACCGGTGGATATACTGCATTTAATTTTAATATTACTAAATTCTTGATATTTGATGAAGGCAATATCATCAAGGTCAAATTAGATAATAGTCATAATAAAGATATTCCGCCTCTGAATGCTGATTTTACTTTTTATGGCGGAATCTATCGCAATGTAAAGCTATTGGCGTTGGATTTGGTTCACTTCGACGTTCAGAACTGCGCTTCGGAAGGGGTATTTGTCGAAACGCCCCGGGTGAGCGAGCAAGTTGCCAACCTGGTAGTTCGCGGCGATGTGGTGAATCAAGGGAACAGCGTGAAAACAGTATGGGTCAATGCGCGTGTCCTGGACAAGACAGGAAAGCTGGTGATAGAAAAACGACAGTCGCTCAGGTTGGGTAGTGCTTCCAAAACCGGGTTCAATCTTCAGGCGGCTATCGACCGGCCGCAGTTGTGGTCGCCCGAAACGCCTTACCTATATCGTGTGGAGGTCTCTGTTACTGAAGCCGGGAAAAACGCTTCTGTACTGGATGAGACCGCAATTCCCGTTGGTATGCGATGGTTCCGTTTTAGCGGTGATGGCTTTTATCTCAATGGGAAAAAATATCCGTTAAAAGGCGCCAACCGGCATCAGGACTTCAAAGGCATGGGCAACGCGTTAACGGACGATTACCACCGGAATGATTATACGATGATCAAATCGATGGGGTTCAATTTTGTCCGTCTGGCCCATTACCCACAAGCGCCGGAGGTTTATCGCACCTGTGATGAGCTGGGTCTTCTAGTGTGGTCGGAAATTCCGGTGGTCAATGAAGTCACGCCCTCCGAAGCGTTCACCAATAATTGCCTGCAGATGATGCGGGAGCAGATCCGGCAGACTTATAATCACCCATCGGTGATATTATATGGATATATGAATGAGATCCTGATCCGGATGCTATCGAACAGTCGCCTGAGTGAAGAGGAGCGAAGCCGGATAGCGGAAGATACCCGGAATCTGGCGTTGAAACTGGAAGCGCTTACCAAGCGGGAGGCGCCATACCGGAATACGGTCATGGCGATTCATTATGATGAAGGTTATAACAAGTACAAGGTCTCCACAATCGCAGACGTGCTCGGTTACAATCTTTATTTCGGATGGTATTATGAGGAGCTGGAGGATCTGACCCGTTTTCTGAAAAGTGAGCACCAGCGGTTCCCGGATCGGCCTATTATCGTTTCGGAGATCGGCGCTGATGCAGACTTTCACAATCATACGACCATTCCCCGCTCCTGGGATTTCTCGCAGGAGTACCAGGTTAAATTTTATCATTCTTCGCTCAGGCAAATGGATGCATTGAAATTTCTGGCCGGTTATGCTATATGGAATTTTGCTGATTTCGGGGCAAAAAACCGCACGGAATCTACACCATTCATTAATAAAAAAGGGATCGTTGGATATGACCGACGAGAAAAAGATGCAGCATCGCTTTTCAAAGCTCATTTGCTGACCACCCCCGTTTTGTCCATTGCAGCCCATAATTACACAAAGCGTGAAGGCTATGAAACATCCGGCGGTGTGTCCGAGAACCTGATCAACGTATTTTCCAACGGCAGGCGGGTAGAGCTTAAACTGAATGGCCGGAGTCTTGGCGTGAAAGAGCCAGAAGTGAATATGGTCAGTTTCAAGGTACCCTTTACCAATGGCGTCAATTTGCTTGAAGCCACAGACGACAGGGGTAGTAGGGATCTGGTCAGCATTGATTTCCGTGTTGTTCCTTCCAACCTGAAAACTTTGGACAGGGTTGATCTGGCCGTTAATGTAGGATCTTATCAGTCGTTCATTTCACCGGATACGCGGGTGGTCTGGCTTCCCGACCGTGTATATGCCCCCGGAAGCTGGGGGCGGATTGGCGGTGCGATTAGGGAAAAGAATGACCGTCAGTTCAAGGTTGGGATTTCACAAAATATACTCGGAACGAATTCAAACGCGCTCTACCAGACTTTTGTAGAGGGCATTGAAAAGTATCGCTTTGATGTAAAAGACGGGGTTTATCGAATTACCTTGTGTTTTGTTGAAGGAAACCCTGCGACATCTGGCGAAGACCGGATTTACGATTTGTCCGGAAAAGATTCGGCATCGGCGGCAACGGGTGCCCGTCAGTTCAGCGTAAGTGTAAATAATATTCCGGTGATAGATCAGCTAAACCTGGCCCGTGATTACGGGAATTTGCGGGCGGTTGAGTTTGAGACCGTCGCAAAGTCTGCAAATGGCGGTGGTATTGAAGTAGTCTTCAAACCGGTTGTTGGCAAGACCATCTTAAGTGGTATAAGGCTGCAGCAGATCAGGTAGGATACTTTGCGCATTGGGCAACAAATGTATACTTCGATGTTTAATGCCGTTACTGTATCGTATTGCCCATATTAAACATAGGCAGGTACATCGCCACCAGTACAACACCCACTACCAGGCCAAGTATAATGATGATAAGCGGCTCCACAAACTTACTTAATTGCGTGGTTTGGTAGTCCAGTTCCTCGCTGTAACGTTCGTAAAGGGTTTTAAAAAATAGTTCGAGTTGGTTCACCTCTTCGCCCACCTTCACCAGCGCCACCATTTTAGAGGGAAATATTTTTTTACCCGCCATGCTTTGGTGCAGCGGCACACCGCGTAAAATATCTTCTTCCATTTGCAGCAATGCCTGCTCCAACGGGTAAAAGCCCATCACCTGTTTGCTCAGCTCCAATGCCTGTACCAGCGGCACTTTAGCACCCAATAACAACTGCATGGTAGAGGAAAAGCGGGATAAATAGATTTTAGAAACAATGTTTTTCACCAAAGGCGTTTTCAAAAGTGAAAGGTCGCGGTATTTCTTATACCAATACTTGTGCCGGTTCACGTAAAGAAAAATTGCCAGCGCTGCTATCAGTAATAAAAGCCTTCCTGCCCATACCTGCATAAATTCTGATACGAATAGTATCTGCCGTGTTAAAAAAGGTAGTTCCCCGCCAAAGCGCTTAAACACATCCGCAAACATCGGTACCACATAATTCATCATAAAAGACACGGAGAGGAATGCCACAGAGAGTACAATGAGCGGGTAAGTTAGCGCACCAATAATTTGCCGGCGCTGTTTTATCTTGCTTTTATAATATTCTGAAAGTTTTTTTAATACCGTAACCAGCTTGCCCGTTTCTTCACCAATTTCAATGGTAAAATATTCGTAAGGCGTAAAGTTTTTATTTTGCTTCATGGCGGCCGAAAGACTGCTGCCGTTAATTATCTTTTCCACGATTTCAGTTAAAATGGCCTTGGGCGTTTTCTTGTTTTGTTCATCGCGTATGAGTTCCAGCGAACTGCGTATATCAAGCCCCGCTTCCATCAGGCTGCCTAACTCCAGGTAAAAAGACTCTTTTATTTTATCAGAAAACGGCCTTCCAAAAAGCGTAATGTCTTTTGACATAATGTTCTCCACCTGCTTTATAAAGGAAGCCGGTTCCGGCTGTTCGGCCACCGTTTCATCTTTTGAAGGTATAGATAATCTATGCAATGATTTTATGTCAATAGGCCCATTCATGGTTGGAGGTTATAGGTAAGTATCTGCTCGGCCGCGTATTTTTTTTCAAGATAAGTAAAAAATGGTTTTTGCCCGTACCGGTGTTCAATTTTCACATAATTTACTAAAGGTATACTATCGTTTAAAGTTTTATAAGCTGCAATAATGCCACCCGGCAACAGGGTATCTGCCCTTTCTCCCTGTACACGCAAAATATAGGCGCTGTCCATTTTATATAAAATAGTTTCCGCAGCAGCGGCATCACGCCTCATTTGTAAGGTGACAACTGTGTTGTCATCAGTAATGGTTGCCGTGAAAGCCTTTTCCATATCGCTGCGCATTACTTTTTGTGTAACATAGTAGTCAGAATAAAATCTATTTTTTTCAGCTGATACGCGGAACTGTTGGGATATGATCATATAAATAAAAGTACCAACCGTAAAGAGAATCGCCATCAAAAACATACTCACCACTACTTCAGGCAACGTGAAGGCGGCAACAGTTTTAGTCTTGTATGCAAAGCGTTTTTTCATTGAGGAACAGTAGTGATTGTTGTTGTAATACTTTGGGACTGCACCCGTACCAGTAAAGTCCTCTGTTTATAAGGTAAAGCCGTGCTGTCTTTTTTATAGATCACAAAATGTATCTGCAGCATACTGTCAACATCTTCGTAAGGTTCGCTGGTGCGGCTTACCTGCCATCCGTTCAGCTCCTTACGTTCGGTTGAAAAATTGTTTTCCAGTTTACTTGCAGTCACATATTCATCCAGCGTGTTGCTTACGGTCATTTCCTGCACGTTAAAGCCATGCTGATTTACCGCAGCAAAAAAATAAATGCCAATAAAAAATATCGTAAGCAATATCACCATCGCCACGATCGCTTCTACCAAAGAGAAGGCCGGCATTTTATATTTTAGTTTTGAGAGAGCCATTTTATTACTTTAGGCCGATCGGCTTGCGTGAAGATAGAAAAATGGTTGCCCATCGTAAACCATTTGCTTTGCACAATTGTGGCGTCTATCAAAATATTTTCCATACTCATAGGCCCGCGTTGCTCAAAAAAGAAATCTGTGAACACCGACCCTTCCACCTTCCCACTCAGGTAGGTGAACCCAGTATTATACACCATGCCTTTTACCACAGCATTTTTTCCAACCTTCACCACCGGCTTTATATTGGAGGTCTGTTCAGGCATCATCCCCAATACGAGTCCTTCCAACACGGCATTTTCTTTCAGGTTGATGCTGGCGCCCACACTTCCCGACACGCTGTTCCTGCCAATTCCGGCAATAACCGAAGGGTAATATAAATGGCACTGTGCTTCGATAGTAACACTATCCAGGGCAAAAGCCTGAACAGCCCCTTTGAAGCCCCGTCTGATTCGGATATAAGGGGCCACCAAAACCACATCTGCAATTCGGGCGCCAGGGCTTACTTCTATAACAGAATCGCTTACCAAAATAAATTTGCCTGCGATCTTTCTATCGCCGATCAGCCCCAGTTTGTTTAGCCTTATAAAACGCGTGGGTAAAGAAAAGGGATTGTATAAAGAATCCTCAGGCAGACGTTCAAACTTTTGCAACGTGTCTGTAATAAGGCTTTCAAAATATTTTACTTTTTCTAATAGTGCAGGATTTAACGGTGGTAGGGTTTTACCGCTTGTGGCTATTTCGCCTTCAATTAGGTTTTTACGTGAAAAGCCCTGCTGCCCAAAAAAGCCGCTGCGCAACCCCGATTTGGGAAGATAGGCTTTGCCTTCAATATACGTATCCCCGGATACTGAAAGCGGCCTGTTATAATCTGTGACATACAGGCAGGCGTCACGGTAAGGATGAGCTGACGCCCCGTAAAACATTGCAACACTTTTCGATCGCCCTTTATATACCATTTTCATTCCAGCCAGGGGAATGCAGCCCCAAAGCTCCTGCGTGTAATAAAGGGAGTCCGGCTGACCCTTAAAAAGGTTGATACTATCTGCAAATACCTCCTTGCTGATCAGCGTATCACTTAAAATAAATTCCTGTGCGGAGAAAATGTCGTCCTGAAGCCTCACGCCAATGTCTTCCTTTGTTTTAAAATACTTGAAATAGTAAACGGAAAGCAAAAGCAAAGATGCTGTGATCAGTAATACCAGTGAAAGTATTAATGTGGTAACAAGCGAACTAGCCTTAAGCTTGAAAAAAAGTATGCGCACTGCAAGCTTTATTTTTCTTTAGATAATTCTGCGATAGGTTTCCCCTTGTTATACCTGACCGTCTGAACGCTATCACCTTTCCTCTCACAGACATAACCAGTAAACAAATCTTTACGCATGCTTCCGGATTTGATGATGTTCCCCTCATCGTCGTACTCTCTGTATGATTTACCGGGGAGAATTAATTTGGGTTTTATAACTGTTTTTAAGTATCCATTTTCATGCCACGTCCGCCATCTGCCCGTCTTAACACCTTTGCGAAATTGCCCTTCTTCCAGCAAATGCCTATTGGGACTTACTACTTTATAATTGCCGTGTAACAGGTCACCATAGTAACTACCCTGCGTTCTGTGAATGCGACCCGACTTGAACCAATAATAAAAGGACTTCGTATGGGTCCAGGTGCTTTTGTCTGTAACTTGAAAAACATAAGACCGTTCTGCAGAATCAATACGCCTGCGATCACTGTTGAACTGGGCTGATACGCTATTAAAGACGAAGAAAATTATGAGCAGGCACAAAATACGAGGGCTATACATACAGACAATTATAAGCTAAAGGTAGGAAATAAATGCACTGAATATGCATAAAAGGACTCCCATGAGGCAGGAGTCCGTCTCAACAAACTAAACTTTCAGAGCAATGAAAGCTCCATCGATTTCATGATTGCCTCCGAAATACTTTTCACGTGCAATTCGGCAAATAGGTTCTTCTTGTGAAACTTGATCGTATCAGGAGAAATGAACATTTTCGAAGCAATCTTTCCCATCGTTAACTCCTGGGCAGAGTGTGCCAAAATTTCTTTTTCTCGCTGATTGAGAGCGACTCTCTTTGATTCAACCCAACCATCAGTTTTAAGATCCAGCTTAAAACGCCTGTTCGGCTCCCTGCTAATAAATCTGACATTTCCTGCAACGGTATTTTTTATACTAAAGTATAATTTTTTAAAAATATGGTGATATTTTGTGTGATGGGATTGAGTAGCATTGTAGTTTTATGTGACGTAGTTTTTTTGCGGCTGTGAGAAAGTTGGTAATTATGAAAAAAAAATAGTGCGAATCCTGTGATTGCTGCGGGCAGAAGTGTGAGAGATGTTAAAGCCTGCGAGCCTGATAAAGTCAATAGTGATAATGAATAGGTGTTTTTGTGGACTGACTTTGATGTTGCGGAGACCTAATTTTTAGAGATTAAATTATTTGATCATGCGAAAAATGTTGATTGTGACTGCCAGTTTATTAAGTTTCTCGATTTTAAATGGGCAATATAATACCATTGTGCCTAGTTCGCCGGTGACCAGTACATTGAATAAGTTTATCGACTTCCCACTCGACTATTCGACAGGGACTGCAAATATTTCAATTCCGTTGTTTGAGATTAAGATGAAAGACTTTACTATCCCTTGGTCAATGAGTTTTAACGCACGGGGCCGGATGGCTAAGTTGGATTTCTCGCCTCTTGGTGTTGGATGGGCATTTTCAAACTTAAGTTACATTTCAAGACAGATAAGGGGATGGCCCGACGAATTGTGTGGGCCTAAGAGATTTGAGATGAGCAAATTTGACCTGTTAAATGTCAATCGAAGCAGCACCGAATATAATAACCAGTTTCGCGATTTATATTCAAAGATAATCGCAGCGGATCCAGCTATAACAGATCGAATGTCAAGATACATAAATCCGGGTACATATTGGGATGGTGAAAATGACATTTTCACTTATAGTATTCACGGAGAATCGGGAAAGTTTATTAAAGACAGAGATGAGAAAGTTGTCCCACTGACTTATACAACACTTCGGTTTCCGGCAGCGGCTGGGTCCGGGTCAGCAATATATGATGTTTTGGATGATAAAGGCAACAAATATACTTTTGGTGACGATTTAAACGCTGTTGAAGAAGCAGATATGAAGGTTTCAGATATTTCGTCTGTTGATCGGTTTTGGACCGCATTGTATTTAAAAGAAATTGTTACTGCATCGTTTGACACCATTAAGTACAGTTACGAGCGGGTTTATACGCATAGTGGTTCTGCAATTAAACCAAATACGGTCGGATTTACTGTCTATGAAGCTAAGATGAGAATTGGTATTGGGGGGTGGACTCCTCCTGGGTTTCCGATTCAGGATGGTGGCGGTGCCGTGCAAAGTGATTTTATTACAACGTCAAGAAATTATCATGTGTGTCTTCTTACGAGTATTCAATTCCCAGAGGGTAGAGTGTCGTTCACTTACGACAATTTGACCAGAAAAATTAACTCGATCAGCGTATTTAACTCGAGTCAGGTCTTAGTTAAAAGGATCGAATTCTCTTACGCGAATACGATTGGTGGAACGGATCTTTCCAATAACAATGGTATTTCTTTAACTTCTGTCAAATTTTACGACTCAGGAGGGCAAATCGCTGAGGTGTATAATTTTGAATATTATGAGAATCCACTTCCTTTCACGACTCTCAATCACGATCTTGAGTTTACAAATAACAGCGATTGGTGGGGTTACAGCAATAGCGGCGGAAGTAGGCCGCCGGCAATTTCAACTGATCCTAATTTTTACTCCGGTTGTAACGGTTGCAAGGATGCGAATGAACTTGTCAAACTCAATGGTATGCTCAAGAAGATAAGGTATCCCGCCGGTGGATCTACCGAGTTTATTTACGAAAATAACAAGTTTTACAACGGTATTTCACTGACAAATGAATTTGGCCCCGGCTTGAGGATCAAAGAAATATCGTCAACAGATTTGGCTGGAAATAAAATAACAAAAATTATAAAATACGGAATAGGAGAGGACGGCGTAGGAACCCTGTCGTTTGTTCCCTTCCCTGAAGACTACAGCAGACAGCAGCTTTATCAGGCCCGGTCAGAAGTTGATGGAAATGTTGATTACATTGTAAAGACCTATAGTCCATTTCCGGTCGACTATATGAGTGAAATGTATAGTTTACCCGTATTCTATCGGGAAGTTGCTGAGTATCAGGTTGATAGCAGCGGAGTTCCCAATGGTAAGACAATCTTCAAGTATATGGACCCGGGTTATACCTATGGTTCCAATTTTGCATCGGGCAGATACGGAGTTATTAAAGACTGGACAAAAAGCAAGTTATTGGAACAAAACGTTTTCGGTTATAATTCAGGCTCCTTTGTTTTGCAGCAACGGAAGAGTACATCTTATAAGACACTGAATTATAGAGTTATTCCTCAGGTTCCGTTGAGGAGGTACAAAACGATATGGTTCTATAAGAATTGGACTCCCTCAGGCTATACGCTGGTATTAGATGGAACTGGGACGTTTCACGAGGAGGAATATCTTAGAGATATTGATTATCGTGGTATTGAGGGAGTATGGGAGTTTGTTGACCGCCCTATAGAGTCTGCAATTTATGTAAAGAACGATGAGTCTATAACTCAGTTTACGAGTGACGGAAAACAGGTCACTTCAACAACGGCCTATTCGGAATATAATACGGGGAACGCACTGCCTTATAAAATGATAACAAACAGGAGCGATGGCAAGGTGTCAATTCAAAGGCTGAAGTATTCGAATGATTTTTATACCGGACCATTTAATAATATGGTTACAGAAAAGAATATGACGGGAGTGATTCTCGAAAAGGCGGATAGTATCGACGGGAGTTTTGTCAAACTTTTTAAGACCAACTATTTTAACCCACAACCAGGGATCTATGTCCCACAAAATTTGCAGGAGCAAAACAAAGGGGAGTCCGGTCTATCAACTACTTTTCTTTTCAACCATTATGACACTCGGGGTAACATATTAGAACAACAGAAATTCGACGATGTGAAGGAAGTGTATTTATGGGGATATATGGGTCAGTATCCTGTTGTTAAGGTGGTAGGCAGTGATTTAGCCACGGTGTTGCAGCATATTGATACAACACAAATCGGTAATATCACCAACTCTACTACTCTGACAGGCGAACAGGTGGATGCGCAATTGCGGGCGCTGACCGGTAACCTTCGAACCTGGTTTTCCAATAACCCGTCAGTGCAGGTTTTCGCCTACACTTATAAGCCCCTCATCGGCATGACTTCCGAGACCGATGCTTCAGGCAGGACGATTTATTACGAGTACGACGGGTTTGGGCGATTAAAGCTGGTAAAGGACGACCAGGGCAAGGTGTTAACGAAGATATGTTATAACTACCAGGGCCAACAGGTGGACTGCCTGTAATAGATAAAGTCAATCAGCGCAAAAATCGCAATGTAATTAAAAAAACTGCAGACCTTTTAAAAGTTCAAACTCAAAAACCTCATTCCATGCGTTATATAATAATCTTTCTATTGTTAATGATTGCCCAGCGTGGTTTTAGCCAGCAAGGCTCAGCACCCTTTACCAGCAGTGCCGACAAAGCCTTGGTCCATTCCGACCGGGTGGGCAAGATGTTTGGCCTAGAGCGGAGTAAGACGGCTAAACTCTACCATATAGACAGGAAGCTGGAGCAGGAACGCGCCAGGGTGCCGCAGCAGTTCAAAGACAGTGTGGGCCAACGGCTCGCTTACGGAAGACTGGAGCGCACGCGTGATGAGCTGTACCAGGGGGTATTGACTAAGGAGCAGTATAAAGAATACCGGTTAAAGAAAAGACAACTGGCACAATAAATTGAAACTGCAAGCGACTACAAACCAACCTTTACAATCAAAATAATTTCCGGATATGCAAATTGATATATCCATTCGCCACAAACCGCGGCCGCAGTTTTTGCTGTTATCGTTCCTGTTATTTATTCTTTCCACCCCGGGGTATACCCAGATGGCAGGCGCCACGATGAGCTATCCCATTGACATGGGGACATACAGCGCGGGCACCTACACCTTTTCAGATGGAAAATACAATATGGGTTACGGTAATGATTACTATGGGGAGCCGAGTGAGGATATCTTTTACCGTTTTACTGTTTATGGCGAGACCACTGCGTATTTAACACTAAATGCCAGTACGGGGGGAGTTATTTATTTATTGAATTCATATGGTTCTCAGATAAATTATAACTCAGATAATATTGGTGGCACTTCCAGTACAATCTACTCCTTAATAAGTGCAGGCACGTATTACATTGTTATTGAAGGATTAGGATACAACACGGGGTATTTAAACCTGGAAGCATCTCTTTCGGTGTCCGGAGGCAGTGGAACAGCAAGTGAGGGTGTGAATACTTCCAACGCGATCGCTATGGGCACCTATAACGGAGGTCCTTTTACTTACACGGACAGCCGCAGTAATGCCACAGTGAACGGTTATGGTAATTATTACGGCCAACCAAGCGATGATGTGTTTTACAAGTTTACGGTTGGTAGTACGGCTAGCGTCACGGTATCTACCTGTGGCAGTGGCTTTGATACTTACCTGTATCTACTCGATGCCAATGGTGGTCTTGTTATGTCTAATGACGATAATGGCCCTTCATGTAACCCCAGCAACAATGCTTCCCTGCAAGCCAATAACCTTCAGGCGGGCACCTATTATATAGTTGTGGAGGGATACGGGACAAGCAGCGGCACTTATAATTTAAGTGTATCGGGTACAGTCACCATCACCCAGGCTACAGAAGGTGTAAACATGAGCAACGCGATCGTCATCGGCAACTACAGCAGCGGAACATATACATACAATGATACCAAAAATAATAGTATCACCAACGGTTACCAGAACGATATAGGCCAGCCCAGCGATGATATTTATTACAGGCTGACGGTACAGGACAGCGCCGATCTTGACATCTCGCTGTGCGGGTCTTCTTTTGATACCTACCTGCACCTGCTCAATAGCAGCGGCTCTATTATACAGAGCAATGATGACAGCGGCCCGTTATGCACAGGCGTTACATCTTCTATCAAGACAAAAGTGGCTGCGGGCACTTATTATATTGTAACAGAGGGATATTATACCAATAGCGGCGACCTGGTACTATCAGTGACCACGGTGGTAAAAACCCAGACACCGACGCCGCCGCCAGGCGTTGTTGAAAACAAAAACTTCATCAAGGTATGGAAAGCTAAATACCCCACTGCCATCCCCTATGAACTGCTTGGTAAATCGGCACAGGACGTCAGCCATGTAGCGCAGTACTTTGACGGCCTGGGCAGGCTGGAACAAACCGTTGTAAGGCAGGGTTCCCTGAACACAGAAACACAGGCGTTCAAAGACCTGGTAACACCCGTGGAATATGATGAGTTTGGCCGGGAGGCAAAAAAGTATCTTCCCTACGTCAGCGCCGAAGTGATCGGCCAGTATAAGCCCGACGCCATAACCCAACAGGGAAATTATTACAGCACAGCCCCGCACCTGTCAGGACAGGGCGAGAGCAAGTTTTACAGTTTGACCGTTTTTGAAGCTTCCCCGCTTAACAGGGTGCTGGAGAGCTATGCACCTGGAAAAAACTGGGCGGAAACAGCGATCTCCACAACCGAAGACGGCCGCCACGGCATCAAAACCAAATACCGCATCAACGGTACGGGCGACAACGTGAGGATCTGGGAGGCGACCGATAATCCCACTTCCGGGCAATGGGGCAGCTATGCCACCACAAGAACCTACCCTGCCGGGGAACTGTACAAGAACGTAACGCAGGATGAACATAACAAGCAGGTCATCGAGTTTAAAGACAAGGAAGGGAAAGTCGTGTTAAAGAAAGTGCAGCTCACCGCACCATTGGAAGACAGCATCAATGGCAGCGGCCATACAGGCTGGATGTGCACCTACTATATTTATGATGAACTGGGTAATCTCAGGTGTGTGATACAGCCTGAAGGCGTAAAAGCCATGAACCAGAGTAGCATCTGGCAGCTTACACCAGCGATACTTGCAGAGCAATGCTTTCGCTACGAGTATGATAGCCGGCGGCGTATGATCAAAAAACAAGTACCCGGAGCGTCAGAAGTATATATGGTATACGATAAAAGAGACCGGTTGGTGCTCACCCAGGATGGTAACCAGCGCGGCCAGGGCGGTTGGTTATACACGCGCTATGATGAGCTTAATCGCCCCATCGTTACTGGTAAGTGGCAGGTACCGGATGTAAATACATACAGCTTTGACAATATCCGCACCGCAGCCAGTGCAAGTACAACATATACGGATAATTTAGTAGGTACCACAGAAGAACTGACAACAACCTGGTATGATGATTACAGTTGGGTTACCGATGTACGGTGGAGCGTACCTTCAGGCCTACATGCAAACTTTGATCCGCTGCACAACATTCACCTGCTACCCGCATCCAACACCACTTACCCCTATGCGCAGCAACCTGCCAAAGATGACAGGATCAAAGGAATGGTAACGGGTACGAGAATAAAGAAACTGGGTACCGCGGATTATATATACACGCTTACGCTTTATGACGATAAAGGCCGCCCGGTACAGTTAAAAAGCTACAACCACACAGGCGGGCTTGATATCTCCACTACGCAGTATAGCTGGATCGGGCAGCCACTGGTGCATGTGACCACACAAAACAAAGTGCAGGCCGGGGCCTATACGATTATTACGATCACCAAAAACACCTACGATGCGCTAGGCAGACTTACTGAAACGGTGAACA